>NZ_MLBF01000271.1 GCF_001936615.1 Desulfosporosinus metallidurans | reverse complement strand
CAATACTTTCGTATTGATGTGAATTCGTTCGACTTTTACTAGAATTTTCGCTCTATGCAGTTTTCAAAGAACATCCGAAAAATATAGGATCGCTAGTCAAGCATTTCTGCTCTTTCTACTCAATCCTGTGTGAGTGAGTTTCCATTCCGAATCAAATGTTCGATTTTTCCTGGTCTCTCAAAACTAAACAACAGCTTTTT
>NZ_MLBF01000270.1 GCF_001936615.1 Desulfosporosinus metallidurans | reverse complement strand
CGCCCTGCCTTGTAAGCGGTACCCCATTCGGTTGCTTTGAGGAGTGACAACGTATAACGTCGAATAAAATAAATCCAAAGTTTCCCGAGAAAACAATTCCTCATGCAATCCGGGCACCACTCGTAGTGTGCAAACATCAGGGTAATGGGGTACAAGTTCCGGGACTAAAAACCGGGTTATGGGCCGTTTTTGGGGAGTGGACTT
>NZ_MLBF01000269.1 GCF_001936615.1 Desulfosporosinus metallidurans | reverse complement strand
AATCTGGCAATCGCCTTTGGCTTCCGAGGCGGGGAAGATAATCTCAACGTCCGTTCTGCCCTTCTCCATGTTTTGGGAGATGCCGCAGCCTCAGCGGGCGTCATCATCGGTGCCATCATCATGCAATTTACCCACTGGTATGTGATTGACCCGATCATCTCCGTTTGATCGCCTGATGATCGCTTGGAACGCTTGGAAGATTGTC
>NZ_MLBF01000268.1 GCF_001936615.1 Desulfosporosinus metallidurans | reverse complement strand
ACAGCACTTCCTCAATATCACGTGGATAGATATTAAACCCACCTGCAATGATGATGTCTTTCTTGCGGTCGATAATAAAACAGAAACCATCTTCGTCCATTCTGGCAATATCGCCCGTGTGCAACCAGCCGTTGCGCATGGTTTCAGCCGTCTCTAGTGGTTTCTTCCAATACCCCTTCATCACCTGAGGTCCTCGGACACATAAT
>NZ_MLBF01000267.1 GCF_001936615.1 Desulfosporosinus metallidurans | reverse complement strand
ACACCGATAACGCAGAATGCCGACGAGTTGATGCGCAGTAGAATTGGTTTCTCCCGTCCGTCGATTCACCTAAAGTGCTTTCCACTACAAGGTGGGACTCAATCAATTCGCCCACTAGATTGGTCACCGTGGGAGGAGTTAACTTTGTCAACTTGGCAATTTTCGCTCGAGAGATCGGACCATACTGTCTTACAACATTGAGAATCG
>NZ_MLBF01000266.1 GCF_001936615.1 Desulfosporosinus metallidurans | reverse complement strand
TTTTTTAGACTTCCGCACTATAGACTACACCATCCACCTCTGGATAGGTTTCCCAAGGATTTTTCCTTAGGGTAGTTCTCACGCGACTTCACCGAGCTTTAGACGTTTCGATGCTTATTCATATACACGCCTATCGGAGTATTAAAGAAAGCCTTTCAAGGCGTTGCCCCATCATTCGACTTTTAAAGATGTTAGTTCTCTCGATATTGC
>NZ_MLBF01000265.1 GCF_001936615.1 Desulfosporosinus metallidurans | reverse complement strand
CCCCAACAATTGTTGTTGTGGAAATCGGCTTGGAGGCAAGCTGTGCAGATGATACGCCGGGGGTCTATAAATTGCTCATGGTGAGAATGTGGTGTAATGGCCACTGACGAAAATCCGAACGGAAGGGTCTACACGCGGAATTGGTAGAAATGCCATTGCTGTGCAATGCAGCGTATGTGGGGAAGAGTAAAATGTGTTTCTATGAAATTCCTT
>NZ_MLBF01000264.1 GCF_001936615.1 Desulfosporosinus metallidurans | reverse complement strand
TACCTGCTCAGGTAAGCTGTTCCCTCGGAGGAGCAGGCAGGCAACTTTAGCAGCACCAGCAGCACAGCTTCCTGTTGTATATCCTTCACGCCAAGTATGTCGATCTTTGTCTCGTGCCATTGTTCCCTCTCCACCTACTAAAAATTAATCATTTCAATAGAGCTATAAAACCCCAAGGTGCAGTCCAAATCGGACGAAGATGGCTATTGTGAGCGAT
>NZ_MLBF01000263.1 GCF_001936615.1 Desulfosporosinus metallidurans | reverse complement strand
CCGTACAAATTCATAGGGGAATGCACCAAATGTAATGAGAATCTTAGGCTGATGTTCAAGCACACTTTCCCGAAACATCTCGATTTCTTTAGCTACTTCGGCTGCCCACCAATTTAAAGTATTAGGAACGATTCCAATGTCACTTACAGCATTTTTTACGAAAATATTTTCTGTGTCTATCCTTGTATGGAGTTTTCGAAATACTTTGTCCTGAAC
>NZ_MLBF01000262.1 GCF_001936615.1 Desulfosporosinus metallidurans | reverse complement strand
CTGCGCCATCTACAATCAATTGAAATTGACTGCCAGAAGATAACCCCAACGAAAGGATCCCTAAAATACTTTTACCATCGACTTCGGAATCGTTCGTCTTGATTTTAATACTACTTTTATAACGGCTTGCCATCTGTACCCACAAAGAAGCCGGCCTGGCATGAAGCCCTGAACTATTCGTAATCGTAATATCTTTTAAAATCATTGCCAATTCCCCCC
>NZ_MLBF01000261.1 GCF_001936615.1 Desulfosporosinus metallidurans | reverse complement strand
GAAATTTCTATAAAATTGAATTAATATATGGTTAGGTGGTCTGACCGTCAGATGAATGACCAGATGTTTTTTAAGGGGGTATAAGGATGTTAGCTCGTGAAGTGTTGCAAGAACTTGTTCAAGTGCTCGGTCGTGAAAATGTCCTCACAGAGCAAGAAGACTTATTGACTTATGCTTATGACGCAACCGCTGCGATGAAACATCATAAGCCGGATGTGGTGG
>NZ_MLBF01000260.1 GCF_001936615.1 Desulfosporosinus metallidurans | reverse complement strand
ATACGCATACCCGTAATTGTTGCTAATAAAGCGACGTTCACGCTATGCACGAACGTTCCATAATCATGTTGTTTAAACTTTTCCAAATCTAATCGTACTACATCTAAATTCAAATAGACATTTATGGGTTTTAGCTCTTTTAGAATAGTTTCTACGAGCACAACAGTTTTTTCAATCTGCTCAGGTTGAATAAGCCTCGCTTCATGATAAATGCCCCATAAAG
>NZ_MLBF01000259.1 GCF_001936615.1 Desulfosporosinus metallidurans | reverse complement strand
AACCTTTCTAAGATCTCAGCCGATACCGAAAAGCTAAAACAGGTCTTTGTCAACATCATTGTCAATGCTGCAGAAGCCATGCCGTCCGGAGGTACATTAGAAATAATTACGAAAGAAATTGACAACATGATTATGATCAGTTTCTCTGATACTGGAGAGGGCATCCCTGCCGAGGAAAAGATACGAATATTTGATCCCTTCTATACGACCAAAAAAACAGGCACTGGA
>NZ_MLBF01000258.1 GCF_001936615.1 Desulfosporosinus metallidurans | reverse complement strand
AAGAGACAACATCTTCGTAGTCAATGGTGATCTCCAGACGCTGCTCCACTTGAGCCAGCATTACTTTAACCTTGTCAGTTACTGCTAATAAAATGTCAATCATTTCTAGAGAAACTTCCATTTTACCCTGCCGCAAGCGATCCAATAAATCTTCTGCAGCATGGGTCAGAGCTACAATAGGTGTAAACCCCATTGTTCCCGAAGCTCCCTTCAAACTGTGAGCCGAAC
>NZ_MLBF01000257.1 GCF_001936615.1 Desulfosporosinus metallidurans | reverse complement strand
GTACTTGCTCAATGGCCTGGAACCATAGTCCGTCATGTGCTATCCAACGCTTGGCAAAGTCCTCTAATAGTTCCAAAGCTTGTTCACGGGTAAGGTCTTCTTTAGAGTTTAAGATCCCCATTCTCTTTCCTCCTTTTTAAATTTCAAACTTGGCTGAATATTTGAATATTAAAAAAGTATTCTCTTATAGTTCTGAAATTCCTGCTTCTTGAAAAATAAAAGGGGCCGT
>NZ_MLBF01000256.1 GCF_001936615.1 Desulfosporosinus metallidurans | reverse complement strand
ATCCATAGGTTTAATATCGCCTTCTTTATCCAACCATATTTCTATGAATATCTCTAAAAATAAAGGGCGATGACAAGTTTCCGGGATACTTTTTTAAATAGGATTCATAAATCCGTCTAGCCTTCTCCTGGTTGATTTGATCCCCAAGCAATCGACAAAAGCCCGAGATAATACTTAATGAGGCAGTTTCATTAAGGGGTTTGAGATTCAGGAATGCTTTTGATGGTTT
>NZ_MLBF01000255.1 GCF_001936615.1 Desulfosporosinus metallidurans | reverse complement strand
AACGAAATATGCCTCTCGTTATTGCAAATAGGGCATCCTGTGCCACTACTTCTATAATAGACTGATTGCTTCCCATTCATGTCCCTTTTTTACATTTCCACCATACTTTCCTCTCAGAACCAGCTACAACATCTGAAGGCTTTAAATTCCCATTTTTGGTTGGATGCCATTCTTGAACTATTTCGGGTTTAGTTGTCGCTAAATCATTGTATCCTTCCAAAACTTGTTTGT
>NZ_MLBF01000254.1 GCF_001936615.1 Desulfosporosinus metallidurans | reverse complement strand
TCTCACTTGTCTTTTCGCATACTCATACCGGCATTCTCACTTCTATTCTCTCCACCCAACCTTACGGTTGACCTTCTCTGATAATAGAACGCTCCCCTACCCCTTACAGTAAACTGTAAAGCCATAGCTTCGGTGATACACTTGAGCCCCGTTACATTTTCGGCGCAGAACCACTCGACCAGTGAGCTATTACGCACTCTTTAAATGGTGGCTGCTTCTGAGCCAACATCC
>NZ_MLBF01000253.1 GCF_001936615.1 Desulfosporosinus metallidurans | reverse complement strand
AGGTGCTTGGACAATGTTGGCAAGTATTTCTGATAATTACCAAAAGATGATGTTCGTGTTATTGCAAGCCAAAGCCGTATACAGAAGTATCAGAAGAATGGCATCTATTGTAACGGAGAACGTTATGATTTTAATTATGTTTTACCTGAAAGCGAGCAAAAGCCTGTCGATTTATTGATTTTCTGTGTAAAGTTTAACCAATTACAGCAGGCGATTGAGGACGCAAGGCACACA
>NZ_MLBF01000252.1 GCF_001936615.1 Desulfosporosinus metallidurans | reverse complement strand
TCGGATAAAGCGCGAAGCCCACGAAGAATGGCTACTGCTCCACATTGTCGTGCAAATTCAACCGTCAAGCCTTCAAAAACGCGAACATGGACATTCGGCATTTCCTTGGTTGATTCCAAGAGAAGTTCCATTCTCTCTCCGAGTGTAAACAAGGGGGTCTTGTTACTATCGGCAGCAATGGCAATGGTCACCTCATCAAAAAGCTCTTTCGCCCGGATTAAAATATCAAGATGTCCATTC
>NZ_MLBF01000251.1 GCF_001936615.1 Desulfosporosinus metallidurans | reverse complement strand
TTTTATTCTACCTATACCATGCGGACACGATGATACTCTACGATCTTCAGGAGAAGCTGGGAAAAGAAAAGAAATGAATAGAACTCCCTAGCGTGCAAACTACCCCCCGATTTACATCGAGGGGTAGTAACGCTTATATTATTCAGTTCGCTCCAAATTATCTGTTAATCCTTCTTTTTCCTCTTCTAAAAAGGCCCGTAACAAATGTGCCATGCCTTGATAGAAATCAGTATCCGCTTT
>NZ_MLBF01000250.1 GCF_001936615.1 Desulfosporosinus metallidurans | reverse complement strand
TTCAAAATATCCCTCCTTTATGTGTTTATATGTGTATTTTACGCCAACTATAATATATCTTCACTAGCATACTTGTCGAATACGGTTTAATAAAAGAGCTTAGGCAATTGCCTAAGCTCTTTTATTGATTAATGAAGATAATTAGGTAACTTTTTGTCCTGGTTTACTGAAGTAAACAACTAATATATTTTGTGAGTCATTAATTTCAATGTGTATTTCTCTATCGCCATACGTATAGGT
>NZ_MLBF01000249.1 GCF_001936615.1 Desulfosporosinus metallidurans | reverse complement strand
GTCCATGGGCGAGACGGCCACGGCCATGGCCCAGATGAACACCTCGATCCTGGATGTGGCCCAAAGCGCCGCCCGGGCGTCCACCAGCGCCGAAAACGCCCGGACCCGGGCCGCCGAAGGCGCAGCGGTCATCGACCGGGCCCTGGCCGCCATCGTGTCCCTGGAGGGCCTCACCGGCCGGCTGCGCCACGACATGGCCGGGCTGGCCGAACAGGCCCGGCTCATTGGCGGGGTCATGGAC
>NZ_MLBF01000248.1 GCF_001936615.1 Desulfosporosinus metallidurans | reverse complement strand
TCATGAAGACAGACGTATCAACATTAAAGACAGACGTATCTACGTTAAAGACAGACGTATCAACATTAAAGACAGACGTATCTACGTTAAAGACAGACGTATCTACGTTAAAGACAGACGTATCAACATTAAAGACAGACGTATCAACATTAAAGACAGACGTATCAACATTAAAGACAGACGTATCTACGTTAAAGACAGACGTATCAACATTAAAGACAGACGTATCTACGTTAAAGACGG
>NZ_MLBF01000247.1 GCF_001936615.1 Desulfosporosinus metallidurans | reverse complement strand
ATCGGATTAAGAAATGCAGGATACTCTGATGATGAATTTACAACAGAAACGGATAGAACTACAGTAAGTTTCAAATTTGGTGTGCCCCATACACGACAACCGATTACACGGACACCAACAACAGATTGGTTCATTCAAAGAAAAAATGAACAATTATGTATTAAGTATCAAGAAATTACGAAAACATCGACTACTATGCCGGATGAAAAATTAAAGCGATCGAGGAACAAGCGCCTGAGTTATA
>NZ_MLBF01000246.1 GCF_001936615.1 Desulfosporosinus metallidurans | reverse complement strand
GTGCATTAGTTAAACTGGAACCTTTAGCTTCTTACAAAATGTGTACCAACAAAGCCTGTTCCGTAGTTTATTTTAGTGATAATCAAGACGTATTTGAAACGAGGGACATAAAAGTGGAAGTGTACACCAAAAAGCGAAGACGAAGACTGCCCCGTCTGTTACTGTTTCGGATGGACTAAGAAAAGAGTGGTACAAGAATTAGAGGAAACGGGCAGAACTACCGCTTTAGAGGAGATAACCGCAC
>NZ_MLBF01000245.1 GCF_001936615.1 Desulfosporosinus metallidurans | reverse complement strand
ACTATACTCTTTGAATGTAAGTACTTTAATATCTCGACAAGCTGGCTTCCTACTCTGTATATCTCTTCTCTTTCAAACACGTGCTTGTCAAAATAAATAATATCCTCGAAAGTTCTACCTTCCATGAATTCAAGTACATAGCCGCAGAAGTCCTCACGCTCAATCTTTCTAATTAACCGGGGAACGCTCTCATGCTGTAAGCTCTTTAAAATATCTTCCTCAAACTGGGCCTTTGCTCCTGCTTTCTC
>NZ_MLBF01000244.1 GCF_001936615.1 Desulfosporosinus metallidurans | reverse complement strand
GCTCCAGACTTACAAAGACTTGGGGTAGTGGATGAGATGGTTCACGAACCTCTTGGCGGAGCACATAAAGACTTAAATCAGACCGCAGAGAAATTATCTCAGGTCATTTCCAAACATCTTGTGAGTCTGAGGTCGGAGAATCCAGAAGCGCTGCAGGGAAAATCGCTATCAAAAGTTGAGGGCCATTGGAGTGTACCAAGAAATTTCCCAAAAGTCCTTGGGAATTTTAGAAAAGGCTTGACTAATCCGTTG
>NZ_MLBF01000243.1 GCF_001936615.1 Desulfosporosinus metallidurans | reverse complement strand
GTTGCTGTACAAAATTGCATGTGGGTTAAATCCTACAGCAATGTAAAAACAGCGGGGATTAATAATCTCTAACTGATAGTTCGAGGAGTGGAATGATCGGGTAACGCCGTGAAACGCTCCCTCTGAGACTACGGCAAAAAGGAATGTTTGTAATAACAAATCCTTGATGCAGCCCGTCGAAGTCGGCGGAAGTCTGCCCCAGCAATTGTTGCTGTGGAAATCGGCTTGGAGGCAAGCTGTGCAGATGATACGCC
>NZ_MLBF01000242.1 GCF_001936615.1 Desulfosporosinus metallidurans | reverse complement strand
GTTGAAATTTCATGGCGCGATGGGAATTATTCCTACTATCTTTACCCCGATAAGGTGGAATTGAGAGCGACCGATGAGAAGTCGTCTATCAAGTTGTTCATTTTCTATTTCCTTCAATCGACAAAGCCTAGAGAGGTTTCCTGAAATCTTAATTTCCCCCAATGTTGTTTATATACATCCACAACTGGAAAAATGGATACGGAAGGTGTAATGATGACAAATATTTCACAAGGCTTGGTACAAGTATACACTGGGG
>NZ_MLBF01000241.1 GCF_001936615.1 Desulfosporosinus metallidurans | reverse complement strand
CGTATCTCGTCTTAGCAACCTGATTGAGAATCTGATCCATAGCTACAAAGGTGAAATCCATATACATTAATTCAACGATTGGTCTCATCCCTGCGCAGGCTGCGCCAAGACCTGCCCCCACGATCCCAGCTTCTGAAATAGGGGTATTCCGAACTCGTTCTTTACCAAACTTATCGACAAGGCCGCGCGTGACACCAAATACTCCACCGGCTTCAGCAACATCTTCACCCATAATAAAAACGTTTTCATCACGTTCCA
>NZ_MLBF01000240.1 GCF_001936615.1 Desulfosporosinus metallidurans | reverse complement strand
AAAATTGCTGTTTATTCACGTGACTCCAATGTTGATCCTGTTGGAGCGTGTGTTGGGCCCAAGGGAGTTCGTGTGCAAACGATTGTCACAGAATTAAAAGGGGAAAAAATTGATATTGTCAACTACTCAACCGATCCTCAAGAGTTTGTAGCTAATGCCCTTTCTCCTGCGAAGGTTGTGGGAGTGTATCCTAAACCCAATGAAAAAGTGGCCATCGTCGTGGTTCCAGACTATCAACTTTCCCTGGCGATCGGCAAAGAGG
>NZ_MLBF01000239.1 GCF_001936615.1 Desulfosporosinus metallidurans | reverse complement strand
TATTGTAGTAAATTGGAGTGCATCAGCAAATGCAACCAAATATGGCCTTACGGTTTGGAAGGCCCCCTATACAACTGACCAATACGCTGTTTGGGATAATTATGTTACAGGAACTTCAAAGGATATAGGAACATTGCCAGCTGGAAGTTACCTTGTACAAATGAAACCTTACAACGCTGCAGGGGGAGGTCCAAACACTAATATTGCCAGTTTTACTCAGTAACAGCCCCCGCACCAGTTCAGCCTGTTGCCACGCCATCTCCGACTG
>NZ_MLBF01000238.1 GCF_001936615.1 Desulfosporosinus metallidurans | reverse complement strand
CCCTCGGAGTTTTTCTTAATTCCCAGTGAGGAACCTGCGGGATTTGCTGTTCGATCGTCTTGAAACTAAGAGGAAGTTGTGCTTCAATTTTCTTCTCAAAAAGGGGTCGATTCTCTTCCAGTTCCTGTTGTTCTTTGAGCCATTTCTCCCGTTCCGCTTTGGGTTTTCGTCCACGTTTTTTGGGGGATTGCTTGACTGGGTCCCCTTCTTCTTTCTTTTTCTCAGGTTTACGATCTCTCGCTTCAATATGAGTAGCATCGATGGCTAT
>NZ_MLBF01000237.1 GCF_001936615.1 Desulfosporosinus metallidurans | reverse complement strand
CACGAAGTGCCAGTATCTGTTCATAATCATCGTTTTGAACAAGGCTCTGGCATAAATTCGTTGAATAACGAGTGGCAAGCCATCTCATCTTTGTCCATCGCCGATAAATAGGTGAGTTCTTGCTGTTCAAGAAGGTGTAAATGATCATCGGACACCATACCACGATCGAACACAAGATGACATCGGGTCAAACCAAATCGGTTTTTCAAGTCTTTGACCACGTCAGGCAGCGTGGTAACGTCCTGCGTGTTGCCTTCAAGCACTTTCC
>NZ_MLBF01000236.1 GCF_001936615.1 Desulfosporosinus metallidurans | reverse complement strand
TCGTCGCTTTCAGCCGTCATCGAGCAGGACGGCAATGCCGTCAAAGCCGAGGTGGTGGTCTGTGCCCTCACCGGTGAAACCAACGTCTACCACGTGGTCGGAGCCATCTTTAACGGCCATGTCTATATGTTCCACGGCAGCGGCCACATCTTCGAGGGCGACGCCAAAGGCAACGAACTGGTGGGCACCCTGACCACCAAAGGCGGCAGCAAAGTCGAACTGCGCGCCACCCGCACGCAGCAGTAAGGGAAGAGAGAGAAGAGTGAAGAG
>NZ_MLBF01000235.1 GCF_001936615.1 Desulfosporosinus metallidurans | reverse complement strand
TGGTGGGTGTCTTGGGTGTTGGGGTATATCATGGTGCTTATATTGCTGAAGTGGTCAGGGCTGGAATTAGTTCGATCCACAGGGGGCAAATGGAAGCAGCATTATCACAGGGATTTAGTTTTTGGGGAGCAATGCGTCATGTGATTTTGCCACAAGCTTCGCGCTTGGTTTTGCCTCCGCTCACCAATCAAGCGGTCAATTTGATTAAAAATACATCTGTATTGGCCATGATTGCTGGCGGCGACCTGATGTATCATGCCGACTCATGGT
>NZ_MLBF01000234.1 GCF_001936615.1 Desulfosporosinus metallidurans | reverse complement strand
CCCCTCTGAGTTTTTCTTAATTCCCCAGTGAGGAACCTGCGGGATTTGCTGTTCGATCGTCTTGAAACTAAGAGGAAGTTGTGCTTCAATTTTCTTCTCAAAAAGGGGTCGATTCTTTTCCAGTTCCTGTTGTTCTTTGAGCCATTTCTCCCGTTCCGCTTTGGGTTTTCGTCCACGTTTTTTGGGGGATTGCTTGACTGAGACCTCTTCTTCTTTCTTTTTCTCAGGCAAGCGATCTCTCGCTTCAATATGAGTGATATGAGTGGCATCGATAGCGAC
>NZ_MLBF01000233.1 GCF_001936615.1 Desulfosporosinus metallidurans | reverse complement strand
GGGCTCTTTCTTTTTAAGAATCATATAGATCGCAGTAAGAAGCATACGTGCAATAGTAATGATGGCCCGTTTGTGTCCACGACGCTTTTTGAGGTTTAAGTAGCGGTTACGGATTTCAGGATGCTTTTCACTCTTTACCACAGCAGTAGCGCATTGGACAAGAAGTGGCTTGATGTAACAACCAGCTCTTGAAATCCTAACAGACTTTTTCTTTCCGGCACTTTCGTTATTCGTAGGTGTAAGCCCTGCCCAGGAGCATAAATGCTTAGCTGTCGAGAAC
>NZ_MLBF01000232.1 GCF_001936615.1 Desulfosporosinus metallidurans | reverse complement strand
CTTATTTCCGTCAAGCGCGGCGACAACGGCGCAGTCTATTTTGAAATGTTGAGCCACGATTTTAAGCTCCTGGAATTGCAGCGCCTGAAGCTCATCGCCATGAAGCAGCCGGGCAAGGTGCGGAAGTATTCCTTCTTTTTGCTGGGCTGCTTTCTCCTGATGTATCTCGGTGTTCTTGGGTACGAAATTATGAACACTTTTGGAAAGCTGTTCTAAAGAAAGGAGGCTGACGGTTGAGTGATTTGAAAGAAAAATTTTACAAGGCCATTGACATGGAATAT
>NZ_MLBF01000231.1 GCF_001936615.1 Desulfosporosinus metallidurans | reverse complement strand
AGCGCTGACTCAAGGATGTGGGGTTTTTTACCTACTAAGAATATAACTGGCCGGAGTCTAGTTCGCTATTGGCCAATAGATCAATTTGGTCCTCTTGCCCGTTAGGTGGGAACTTAGGTACAGGACATGATACCAATTTTTATTTGTTCTTATAGAAAATTTATAACCTAAAATATTCAATAAACTACCACACACCAGCCACATTTTGATGAATATGAGTTTAGCTAGTAGGCGTGTCGTCGCCAACATTCATTAAATGTTGGCGACACCCCGAACCACTTTAGTGGTCCTC
>NZ_MLBF01000230.1 GCF_001936615.1 Desulfosporosinus metallidurans | reverse complement strand
CCGGACAAAGGATCGCCAATTGCCCAATGTTAAAAACCAGTTGAAAATAAAGGGAAAAGGAAAGAAGATAGAAGCGTGGTCTGGCAATACATCAGATGAAAGGCGCGAAAGGTCAAATCGTGCCATTGCCAGAACGGCGTCCATGACGGTATAGGGGCGCTTCGGCGGCTTTCCGGCCCGGCCGGCCAGCCGGGCATCCAGCAGGCCGTATCGGCATGGGTAGGCGTTGCGCCCCGGCGCAGCGCGTTGGCGCATCGTCGAAACGGGCCGCCTTCGTGCGCCCCCGGTCGCGGG
>NZ_MLBF01000229.1 GCF_001936615.1 Desulfosporosinus metallidurans | reverse complement strand
AGAGTTTAGACTCTACTTGATTAGTTTCTTGGTTGAACTTCTATAAAATTAAAAAATGAGGAGAGATTCTTTATGAAAAAAATGCAGATATTTGAACCCGCTATGTGCTGTTCCACAGGTCTCTGTGGTGTCGGGGTTGACACGGAATTGCTGCGGATTTCAACCGTGCTAAATTCACTCAAGAAAAAAGGCATTGAGGTTGACCGTTTCAATCTTACAAACGAACCCATGGAATTCGTCAACAATAAAGTGGTCAATGACTTTCTTCATACTAAAGGGGTTGAGGAACTGCCAG
>NZ_MLBF01000228.1 GCF_001936615.1 Desulfosporosinus metallidurans | reverse complement strand
ACATATTCGATATCATACTAGAGCAATTCAAACAATTTCTTCCCGTTTATTTCCTGAATTGTTAAAACAATATCTCAAAGTAAGCATGGAACGCACATTGGCAGAAGCTAATTACATTTTGAATTATGAACGTCTTATACAATTGTCCTTTGGGGTTAATTTTGTCAAAAAAAATACGTGATGATATTTTCCATGAAATTGTCATGGAGGTTTATAAAGAGTTCATCGAAAGCGAAAAAGAGTGGAGGATAAGTACGTACTACATTCGATTCAAAGGATTGAAAGGTTCATTTAGAACTTATGGG
>NZ_MLBF01000227.1 GCF_001936615.1 Desulfosporosinus metallidurans | reverse complement strand
ATAAAGAATTATGGCTAGATGTCGTTCCAGGGACGCATATTTTAATTGACGACGGACAGCTGGATTTGGAAGTTGTGTCGGTACGGCAAGAAGAGATTAAGACGAGGGTGCGAAATGGTGGTATTTTAAAATCACAAAAGGGCGTTAATGTTCCTGGAGTTTCGATTAAATTGCCCGGTGTGACTGAAAAGGATATTGAAGACATTCGTTTCGGTGTTACCCAGGGGATAGATTTTATCGCGGCTTCCTTTACTCGTAAAGCTTCTGATATATTAGCGGTGCGGAAAATTGTTGAGGAAATGGGCA
>NZ_MLBF01000226.1 GCF_001936615.1 Desulfosporosinus metallidurans | reverse complement strand
TGCTTGATACTGGGAAAGCGACAGCTGAGGAGAATATGGCAATTGATGAATCGCTTCTGATCAGTCATGCTAGGGGATTATCGCTACCCCACCATTCCGTTTTTACAGTTGGTCTCCATCGGCAATAAGCCTCGGTTCGTCCCAGAAACTTGAGGAAATTGATAGGGTTGCCTGCCGAGCCAATGGAGTCGATGTGGTGAAAAGGATCACCGGGGGCAGAGCAGTTTTCCATGATGATGAGTTGACCTATTCTTTAGTGGCAGCGGAAGATAATCAAAGAATATCCGGAAGCATCACTGAATCCTATC
>NZ_MLBF01000225.1 GCF_001936615.1 Desulfosporosinus metallidurans | reverse complement strand
TATACGCCATCGATCATCATTGTCGATCCCTCTGATTATCGATCTTTTCGGTATCGAGAAGGGGTATAGACAAGCGTAAAAATACATAATCAGAGTAATTTTGACATAAAATTTCCAGATAAAAATAACTCATTATACGATATATTAATTATTGGCATTATTGACTAATTATGACCTCAGTGCTAGTCTTAATGGTGTGAAGGTTACATTAGATTATTTTTTGTGCATTTAGTAACAAAGTTGGTCTAGGGTAACCCTTGTCCGACTGTCTCGGCGGATGTCGAGAGCCTATTGAGGGGAGGTAGAAGGATGGCCTATCAG
>NZ_MLBF01000224.1 GCF_001936615.1 Desulfosporosinus metallidurans | reverse complement strand
CGCTATCCGCCGAATAAAGCCAGGTTATACATAGTTTATGCTTTCCCTGCCAACGCTTCATTGTGTGTAATCACTCAGCGTTTCGACCTTCCCACGTTCCAATAGTTCTATCTTTACATTTGCTTTTAGGTTATCCTTTGAGCCTGTATGCTTGATACTACCTATAATAGTATAAGGAATTTCATAGAAACACATTTTACTCTTCCCCACATACGCTGCATTGCACAGCAATGGCATTTCTACCAATTCCGCGTGTAGACCCTTCCGTTCGGATTTTCGTCAGTGGCCATTACACCACATTCTCACCATGAGCAATTTATAGACCCCC
>NZ_MLBF01000223.1 GCF_001936615.1 Desulfosporosinus metallidurans | reverse complement strand
GGGGGTCTATAAAATGCTCATGGTGAGAATGTGGTTTAAAGCCACTGACGAAAATCCGAATGGAAGGGTCTATATCAGAAAATGGTAGAAATGCCATTGCTGTGCAATGCGGCGTATGCGGGGAAAAGTAAAATACCTCTCTATGAAACTCCCTATACTATTAAAGGTAGTATCAAGCATACAGGCTCAGAGGATAAACCTAAAAGCATATGTAAAGATAGAACTATCGGAACGTGGGAAGGTCGAAACGCAGAGTGATTACACACAATGAAGCGTTGACAGGGAAAGCAAGGAATATGTATAACCTGTCTTTGTTCGACTGATAGCG
>NZ_MLBF01000222.1 GCF_001936615.1 Desulfosporosinus metallidurans | reverse complement strand
ATTAAATCCGACTGATAGGGCCGCAGGTTGGTGAGAAAGTACATCACCGACAGAATCAGCATGAAGCCCTGCAAGCAAAGATAAAGAAGAAAATGCTGTTTGCTTGAAAAAAGGCTGGTAAGACATTCACCGATGGGCAGCAGCTTCAATACCGTCATCTGCCTTGACAGCAGCCCATGAAGGGCGGTTGAGAAAAAGAGATTGACAAAACCGCCGGTCAAAAATATCAGGGAGCAGATCATCAGTTTAGGTCTTGTTTTCATAGCGTCATCTCCAGGTGCTGCTCCTGTTCGTTTATCAGCGTTTCAGCGATTTCATTTTTTACAGGCGTG
>NZ_MLBF01000221.1 GCF_001936615.1 Desulfosporosinus metallidurans | reverse complement strand
CAATACTTTCGTATTGATGTGAATTCGTTCGACTTTTACTAGAATTATCTCTCTATGCAGTTTTCAAAGAGCAGGACATTGATATTCGAAATTCAAAGCTTAATGCACGAAATAAATAAGCCTTATGGCTAAATATAACGTCATTTCACTTCTTGTTCTAAGCGAGTTACCAGAATTAGATACCTTAACACTACATTCGAGGCCTTTTAAACCTCGATTTTGTGCCTTGAACTTTGATATCGTTGGTGGAGGTAAGCGGGATCGAACCGCTGACCTCTTGAATGCCATTCAAGCGCTCTCCCAGCTGAGCTATACCCCCAAAATATCAAGTTACCATT
>NZ_MLBF01000220.1 GCF_001936615.1 Desulfosporosinus metallidurans | reverse complement strand
GACTGGTTGGCCGCCGGCAAAATCCGCCGTATAGGGCGCAAGGGCCATCTCCACCCGCACCGTCAGGCGCGAATACCGGCTCCCGGCGCTCGGCCACAAATCCCATATCCACCTCGCCCGTCGGCCCGACAATCCGGGCCGCGTCCACAAACGGTTCGTCGTCGAAGCGGTAGCGCACCACGTAGCGGTTCTCCCGGCCGGTGTTGATGAAGGCCTGATGGCAGACCACGAGCTGGGGCCCGGGGGCGCTGTTTTCCACCACGTATTCAAATCCGGCCTCGCCGGTGTCGGCCGGCCCGGCCGCGCCGCCCCAGTTGGTGTCGAGGGTCAGGCCCCAGGCGCTGTCCACGGTGG
>NZ_MLBF01000219.1 GCF_001936615.1 Desulfosporosinus metallidurans | reverse complement strand
TTCAAATTTCTTCTTATGGCAATGGTCTTAGGCTATTTCAGTTACGGACTGAGTATCGTACTATTTATTCGAGCCATGAGAGAACTAGGGTCTGCTAGAACAAGTGCTTTGTTCGGAACGGCTCCTTTTGTTGGAGCAGTACTATCTTTGCTCTTGTTCAGAGAAAGCCAGGGCACATTGTTTTTCTTTGCTCTTCCTATCATGATTATTGGGGCAGTCTTTTTGTTCAAGGAAGAGCATGAACATTTACATGAACACGAAACAACGGAACACGAGCATAGGCATAACCACAACGACTCGCACCATACACACGTCCATTCTGATAATGAAATACCTAAAAATGGCCATCACTCCCATGTTCA
>NZ_MLBF01000218.1 GCF_001936615.1 Desulfosporosinus metallidurans | reverse complement strand
TCACTGCCCGTACTGAATTATCCGCCCCCAAATTCGCAGACAGCATCTGCCAGCTCATTGAAAACCTGGCTACTTAGAGCATTGAGCACTTCTGGACGATTAAGAGTGACAGTCGCAATTCCTTCTTCAATTTCCACAATTATCGTTTCGTAAGCCAATTTTATTACCTCCCAAATAGTTACTTTATCGCCTCGTTTAAGTTTCCGGAACTCACCCCTTTCTTCAATAGCAGTTATTATTTTCATTTATTACTTAAAACCATGCCAAGTAAGATTCCTTAGGAAGGGTTACTTCAGGGATGTCCATAGCTTTATTAGGGACTATTTTCCAAGAATATCTTTGACTATTTCCGGAACTTCAAAGGGCA
>NZ_MLBF01000217.1 GCF_001936615.1 Desulfosporosinus metallidurans | reverse complement strand
GTGGACAATGAAGTTTGTCTGGGTGCAGAATGTGGAAAATGTGTCTCAGTCTTGCCAATACGATGCAATAGAACTAGATATGGCGGCTAAAAGCTTCAACTTGAATGTTGGCTCCATCGTATGGGCAACGGGGTGGGAGGCTTATGATGCTGCAAAAAATCGACTATTACGGATTTGGACGGCATCAGAATGTTGTTACGAATGTAATGATGGAAAGATTGGCTGCTCCCAATGGCCCTACTGGAGGTAAAATAGTTCGCCCGTCTGACGGCAAAAAAGGTTGAAAGTGTTGCCTTTGTCCAATGTGCAGGTTCCCGTGATGTTAACAATCTAACCTACTGCTCTGGTGTGTGTTGTATGGCTTCG
>NZ_MLBF01000216.1 GCF_001936615.1 Desulfosporosinus metallidurans | reverse complement strand
AATCAGCGGGGGAAATCTCTTACAAAGACAATAGTGGCTGGCCACGATCACTAACGGTACGAGGTATAATTTCACAGACGGTGTGATCCTCTCTTCCCCCAATTGGTTTACTAAAATTTGCCGCCCTCAAAGCAGGGGGGAAGATTCAGACGGAAATTGACCTAAATTCTATGAACAATAACCGTAACATGGGGGCCCCTTTAGCTTACCAAATCTATAATCCTCAGGTTAATTGGCAAGGCCCAGGGGCACCACCGCGCCCTCAAGCTAAAGACATGATGCGACAACAAATATTCGAAAGTCAGCTGGGCAACGGATGGGACCCTAGGTCAGGGGGGGGGCTGCTATTTTTTGGTTGGTCAGCAGAGCC
>NZ_MLBF01000215.1 GCF_001936615.1 Desulfosporosinus metallidurans | reverse complement strand
CAAATAAAAGAACACCCAATAGGCATCTTATCCTTCCGGTTTTGTTACGGTTAATTTATTTCTGCGGGCTCCGCCCAAAGAAGGACGAGAGATCAAAAAAGTGGATGTAGATCTCAATGAGGGTGTTTTATTCATAAGGAAAAACAAATCTCATAAAGAACGTATTGTCCCTATGTCTGATGATATGCTGGATCTCTGCCGTTCCTATGCGGAACAGCTTGCACTGTTTGCCCCTAAAAGCGACTACATTTTTTCCTTCGCCGGATGGGAATCTATATCCTGCCAAGTGGTTAACCCGGCAGTTTCGGGAAATCTGGGATTCCGTCAAGCCTACACAGTGCTCTGCGAATGTACGTGTATATGACCTGCGTTAT
>NZ_MLBF01000214.1 GCF_001936615.1 Desulfosporosinus metallidurans | reverse complement strand
GGTGTTAGTGCTAAGCTATCTTGTCAAAAGGTTGACGTGCCAAGGTGTCCTAAATTTGACGATATACTTGTCCAATAGCTGTGTTTAAGCGATTTTTGATAAACGTTATGACGGGCTAAAATGTCCACATTTTCATATTTTCTGGTTAAAAAGAGGGCTGACGGTCTGATTTGGCCATTTTACCACACTATTTGGACATTGACGGTCGACTTGCCGCAAGGGGGCCGTGTATACGCGCTTGTCAATGACAACGCCGTTAAAATGCCATAGAAAGAGAAGAAGAACCGACTGACGGACTGACAATCATACTTTGGTCTCTCTGTCTGTCAAATCCTGGACAATTTACATCGTCAAGATACGGACATTATGGGGTAGTAGAAAC
>NZ_MLBF01000213.1 GCF_001936615.1 Desulfosporosinus metallidurans | reverse complement strand
TAGGAGAGACAACGATCAACTATGCGATCAAGACGGTTTTCTTACCTACCTTCGCGGGTCGTGCAGGCTCGAGGATATTATGGAGAGAATTGAGGCGGGAGTAACACTCGTTCCGATCCAAACGAAGCAAAAAGTAGCTACTCCGGATAATACTGCTGCTGCGGCTAAGGAGAATAAGCGGAGACTTACAAGGATTATGATTGCGGGTGTGTTATTTGCGGTAGGTTTAGTTTTTTGAGTCACGTTGGAAAAAACAGTTCTTGGGAAATTATTGAATATTTGGTTAACTTAACGGCTTATTTTATAGTAGGCTACAAAGTCCTAGCCAAGGCTGTTCGCAATCTATTCAGGGGACAACTCTTTGACGAGAACTTTTTCTGATGT
>NZ_MLBF01000212.1 GCF_001936615.1 Desulfosporosinus metallidurans | reverse complement strand
CAGTTGCAGGGAAAAAACATTGCGGTGTTTTTTGAGAAGGAAAACATCAATACCCTAGATTGCACCGGTGAACTGCTGCTGACCATTCTCAGCAGTGTAGCCCAGCAGGAGAGCGAAACCATCAGCTCCAATACCCGGTGGGGCATTGTCCGCAAATTTGAGCAGGGCAAGGTACTGTTCAATCATACAAACTTCATAGGCTACACTAAAGACCAGGACGGAGAGCTTGCCATCGTACCGGAAGAAGCGGAAATTGTGAGGCTGATATTCAGGCTTTACCTGGAGGGATGCAGTCTTGATACAATCAAGAAGCACCTGGAGGCAAAAGGCATTAAGACAGCCACAGGGAAAGACAAATGGAGTATAAGCGTTATATCCGATATGCTTTCAAATG
>NZ_MLBF01000211.1 GCF_001936615.1 Desulfosporosinus metallidurans | reverse complement strand
AACTGACAGTGACTAAAAGCAACGGAACGACACGAATTATTCAATCGTTTCAATTATCGGCTGCGATTGATAAGGACAAGGAAGTGCAAAAAAGACGATTAGACGGAATAACTTGCTTTATCACAAACGATTTGACCATACCCCAAGGAGAAGTGGTTCAAAAGTATCGAGATAAAAACAAGATTGAAGAAGCTTTTCGCGAGATGAAAT
Organism: Desulfosporosinus metallidurans; assembly: GCF_001936615.1. Lineage (GTDB taxonomy): Bacteria > Bacillota > Desulfitobacteriia > Desulfitobacteriales > Desulfitobacteriaceae > Desulfosporosinus > Desulfosporosinus metallidurans. The sequence continues at coordinate 185 of NZ_MLBF01000211.1, read as the reverse complement.
CCCAACTTGCCCTACGCCCTATCTATTTGACTCGTCCAGAACGAGTGAAAGCCCATGTAACCATCTGCATCATGGCTTACTTGCTTATAAACTCTATGGAGATGATGCTCAGGAAAGCAGAAATTGAGCTATCGTCTGAAGAACTACTAAGACAGGTGAGTAATTGCCGATTAAGTCAGGTTGGC
>NZ_MLBF01000210.1 GCF_001936615.1 Desulfosporosinus metallidurans | reverse complement strand
GTTATCCAAACCTAAATAAAATCCGAACCTTTCGCTAATAGCGCGGCCAATCCGATTATTCTTCATGCAAAGGTGAGGATTTTATTTTCATATTGTATACTTCCGAAAAAGGAGGTGTACAGATGGATGTACAAAACTTACGGGACAATTATCCCAAACTTATTGTCTACATGGAAGAATCAGGCTATAGTGCCTGCTATACCCAAAGAGTTAGGCGCGAAATAGATCACATTCTTTCTGGAGCGGATTCAAAAAACTGGGCGTCGTACATGGATATTTATCTGGAGTACGCCAAGAAATCAAGTTCCCGGCATTATCTGCGCAACAAAGTGACTTACCTCGGCATTATCGAGAGTTTTGACAAGCGCAGCCAGTACCCCGACGGGCGGCGTCGGC
>NZ_MLBF01000209.1 GCF_001936615.1 Desulfosporosinus metallidurans | reverse complement strand
TTCGCCAAGCGGTTTGCCGCCGATGAGGACGAAGCGTAGGGGCCGGTCCGGGGCCTGGATTTCCAACGCATCGCCGTCGTGGGCGTAGAGCACGGTGGTCTCCGGTCCCAACCGGCAATTCCTGGCCACATCCATCCAGCCCGCGCCCTGCATCTCATAGGCAAAGGCGTCGCGGCGGTCGTCGAAATAGCCTTCCCCGTCCAGAATGTAGGCAATGGCCGTATGGCCGTCCCGGACGCTGTGGCGAAAGGACGCTCCTGCCGGCACGGACACGTCGAGGACCTCGGGCTCGATGACAATGTCGCGCACCGGCCCCTGCACGCCAGCCACTTCGCCGCTGATGACTTTGACCCGCGTTCCCGTTTCCAGGGTCACCTCCGGAATGTCGGCGGCCTTCACGT
>NZ_MLBF01000208.1 GCF_001936615.1 Desulfosporosinus metallidurans | reverse complement strand
CATCTGGAAAAGTACTATTCTCGGATAGTAACTCGCTGAGTGCCTACTCTACTTCAAGTCCGGTTCCGTGAGAAGCTGAGGGTGAGATTCCCTTGGCTTACTCGACTAGGCGGCTGGTGGTGAAATTCCTCCGGCCGACCTGGCTGTCAAGGTTAATTGGTTCGTAGAGATATATGAGGGTGACAAGTAACCCTACCATTCGGACAATTAGTACATGGAAATGAGATCATTTCTGGATCAGTTTTAGCGGGAGCGGTTAAAGTGAGGCGTTAATATTGACAATGTGGTGGACTTTGGGATTGTGGCCATTTGCAGGAGGGGTATTACTTTTGTATTTATCCTACCAAAATTGGTATATAACGTGGGTTCAAGATAGATGCCGACTAGTAAAGATAAAATAG
>NZ_MLBF01000207.1 GCF_001936615.1 Desulfosporosinus metallidurans | reverse complement strand
AAAGCTAAAGGAAAAAGCAACATATTATCGTTGGCTCGAGCGGTCGAATTCTTGAACTGATCCAGAAGAAAAAAATTCTCGTCGCAAACAATAAAGACGATCGTACTAGATGAGGCTGATCGCTTACTTGATGAAAATAATTCCCAAGTTGTTAAGGCAGTGATTAAGACAACCTTAAGTAGAACACAACTTTTGTTGTTTTCAGCCACTTTACCTCCGGTAACCATGCAACGGGCTTCAGAATTTTTAAAAAATCCTGAAATCGTCCGTGTTACTGGTAAAATCATGGTTGCCCCCACAATCACACATATGTACTTTCTAGCGGAACAAAGAGATAAAATCGAAGTTTTAAGAAAGCTTATTCGGATGATTCTCCCAACACGAGCCTTAATCTTTATCAAC
>NZ_MLBF01000206.1 GCF_001936615.1 Desulfosporosinus metallidurans | reverse complement strand
TGGCAAACCTTGAAGAACTGTCAAAAAGCGTAATAAGTGGCAATCTCGCCAAAGTAAAAAAGTTAACACAAGCTCTTATTGACGAAGCACTTGCACCTTTGGATATCATCAATCAGGGGTTAATTGCAGGGATGGGCGTAGTGGGTGCCCGGTTTAAGAACGGGGAAATGTATGTTCCAGAAGTTCTAGTTGCCGCGAGAGCCATGAGTGCAGGGATTGAAATGGTAAAACCTTTGCTTGTAGATCAAGAAATGCCTTCAGCGGGCAAGGTCTTGTTGGGTACTGTAAAGGGCGACCTCCACGATATCGGGAAGAATTTGGTGGGGATGATGCTCGAAAGTAGAGGATATACCGTCATTAACGCCGGAATCGATGTTTCTCCGGAGAAATTCGTACAAGCAATTAAAGAACA
>NZ_MLBF01000205.1 GCF_001936615.1 Desulfosporosinus metallidurans | reverse complement strand
TTACTCATAAAACTCAGGTGCAACCTTCATAGTCTTGAAGAAGTCCATATCATGGGAAAACATGACTTTGGCGTTGTATTTCTTGGCATAATTACGTACCTTTTCAATTGAATCAAAAAAAGCTATGCTGTCGTATACAATCCCTGACCCTTTAGCAGGTGGTCCATAATTCCGGTGATCATACACAGCGTCTTGGGGAAAAATTAAGGTGCCTTCATTTTCCAGATGGACTATTAAACCTAATATCCCCGGTGTATGACCCGGCAACGTAATAAGTTCGACCCCAGGGACCAATTCCATATCCTTATCAACAAGATGATATTGTTTCACTGGTACTTCTAGATCCGCTTTTACATAGGCACCGTGGGCTGCGGGGTCTGGGCTTAGGTGAACGAGGGTTTGCCCATATTCAAAAT
>NZ_MLBF01000204.1 GCF_001936615.1 Desulfosporosinus metallidurans | reverse complement strand
CTTGATCAAGGGAAACATCATTGATCAATACATCATAGATGCAGCGTATCAATTTATGCTTTGAAATTCCGATACCACTCGTCGCATTACCCTGGGGGTCTAGATCAACGAGAAGAACCCGCTTCCCTAGCTCAGCCAAACAAGCACTCAGATTTATCGCTGTTGTAGTTTTAGCGACACCACCCTTTTGGTTGGCAACAGCAATTACTTTAGTTATCAATAGCGCACACATCCTTTTACAACTCATACTCTAGATAGTATCAAACCACCTCCAATAAAAAAAGCGCTATTAACGCATTTTTTTAACAAATAATTAAATTCCTCATATATTATTATGATCCTACTGCAATAATTGTTGGTAAAGCTTTGTAAAGACTTTGCTTGAGAGGCTCACTGCTCACGACTTTCCCATTCAC
>NZ_MLBF01000203.1 GCF_001936615.1 Desulfosporosinus metallidurans | reverse complement strand
TAGTCCAAGCGTCACTGGGTTGCCGGATGGCGGCTATGTTGCCACTTGGATGTCAAATCATACCGGCGATGCGAATATATATAAGCAGCAATATGACAAAACTGGTGCAGCTGTCGGTGCTGAAACGTTAGTCAGTTCAGTTCCTGGAACACAGCATACACCCAGTGTCTCAAGTCTACAGGACGGAGGATACGCAATAACATGGCGGTCAGATCAAAATGGTTCCAATGACATCTATTTGCGAATATTTGGTGCAGATGGAAATCCAGTAACGGCGGAAGCGATTGTGAATGATGTCCAGACAGGAAGTCAGATTGATCCAAAAATTACAACATTGAAAAATGGTAATTTTGTTGTAGCCTATTCTTCAGACCAATCAGGAACAAACGATATTTTCTACCAAGTGTTCGATTCAACTGGGAAT
>NZ_MLBF01000202.1 GCF_001936615.1 Desulfosporosinus metallidurans | reverse complement strand
TCTTCGATCTCGGCAAAAAGGGTATGCTGGCCCACAATGTCGCCATCGTCGGCCGCGCGCAGCAGGGCTTCCAGCCGCTTGGGCGTCAGCCCGCCGGTCAGGCTGGCAATGCTAGTCATTGTGCAGCGCGCCCAGCGAGGCCGTCTGCATCCCGCCCCTGGCCCCGCCCTTGAAGGCGGTAAACGCGGCCTTCAAACGGTCAATCATCGTCGTCATGGTCATGGCGTCCTTTGCGAATCAGGTTGCGGCCGCCGGCCTTGGGCACGCGGGTAAAGGCCATGGCGGCAAAGCCCTTGGTCGCGGCCTGCCACAGCATTTCCAGGGCGTCGGGGCCATCGTCATGGTCGGCCTTGGGGAAGTGCCGCAGCTGTTCAACCAACGTGCTTTGGGAAGGATGCAGGCGGATGCGGCCCTGGGCGAAATAGG
>NZ_MLBF01000201.1 GCF_001936615.1 Desulfosporosinus metallidurans | reverse complement strand
GGATGCTGCACTGGCCCGACAACATGGCCACCTTCATCCCCGAAGACGGCGTGCTCATCTCCTCCGACGCCTTCGGCCAGAACTGGGCCACCAGCGAACGCTTCGTCGACGAAGTGGACCGCAGCCTGCTGCGCAAACAACTCGACCGCTACTTCGCCAACATCGTCCTGCCCTTTAGCCCCATCGCCCAGAAGACCATCGAGACCATCGAGTCCATGGGCCTGGATATCCGCTACATCTGCCCTGACCACGGCCTCATGTTCCGGACCCGCGAAGACGCCGCCTGGGTGATCGCGCGCTACAAGGAACTGGCCTGCCAGAAGCAGAAGAAAAAGGCCGTGCTGGTCTTTGACACCATGTGGCATTCCACCGAGCGCATGGCCCACGCCATCGCCACCGGTCTCATGGAGCATGGCCTGACGGTCAAACTCATGAACCTGCACGTCTT
>NZ_MLBF01000200.1 GCF_001936615.1 Desulfosporosinus metallidurans | reverse complement strand
GCTGCGGGCCACGGCGCGGTCTTCGGTGTTGCCGGCAACGCCCAGGTGGGACACGAGCCGTCCCGAACGGTCGCTGATGTCGGCGGCAAACGACGCGCAGTAATCGCCACGCGGGGTCAGGTCGATCCGATAGCCCTTTGTACTCGTCATGCAGGAAGGTGTTCATGACGCCTCCTTTTGTGTCTCTCGCAATGAAAGAGATAATCAGTTTTCAATTTTCTGGCAAGGAATACAAAGGGGCGCAGGGGGTATTCATTCAAAAATGTAAAAAAGAACGCCGCCCCGTGGAGAGACGGAGCGGCGCATGGTCCGCGTCGGGAGAGGGGGGGGCCGGCGCGGGCCAAATAGCAGCCGGGGCCGACCGGGCGGACGGTGCGACCCCCGGCGTTGCGGTTTCGGGCTACTCGTCGACCTTGCCGATGGTGGTCACGCAGCAGATTTTATCCCAC
>NZ_MLBF01000199.1 GCF_001936615.1 Desulfosporosinus metallidurans | reverse complement strand
ACGCAGCACCCAAAACGGCACGACAACCAGGAAATACCAGGGATAGACCGTCGGCAGACAGGCAAGCACCGTGAGCATGGCCCAAAGCCCGCCCGAAGGGGTCTGCCACAGCCAGCCAGCCCACAGCCAGGACAGCCGCGCCAACAGCCAGGGACACGGCCGGGGCCGCCCCGCCCAGGACCGGCTGGAAAAGGGCCGCCACCGGCCCGCCATGGGACACAAAACCGGCGAAAACGGCCAGGGAACGAAATACGCCCCAGCCAGCCTCGCGGTAGGGCCAGAAGCAGGCCAGGGGCAGGAGGCACCACAGCGACTTGGACAAGTTCCCTGGCCGCAGAAAAAACGCGATGAGCACCAGGGCCGGATATTTGACCATACCGGCTGCACCCAGCCAGAAAAAAGCCCCAGCCGTCGCGGCGGCCGTCAAAAGCGGCCAGGGCCAAAACCACAGCCAGGGCCACCAG
>NZ_MLBF01000198.1 GCF_001936615.1 Desulfosporosinus metallidurans | reverse complement strand
GTATGCCCGCGTCCGGCTCCACCCCCAACCGACCAAAGGAATCCCCATGCAGCGCCGCGTCACCCAGATCGAAAGCATCCGGGTCCTGGCCATGTTCGGCATCTTCTTCTACCACCTCTGGACCGTGCTGCCCGCCGGTGGCGCGCAAAATCCCTTTGGCCCCATCCTCGGCGACATCATGAGCCAGGGCTACCTCGGCGTGGTGGTCTTTAACGCCATCACCGGCTTCGTGCTCACCTTGCCCCACGCCAATCCCGGCGGCAAGCCGCCCCTGGCCTACTTCGACTTTTTCCGCCGCCGCTTCGGCCGCATCACCCCGCAATACTATCTCTCCCTGGCCCTGTGGAGCGTGGTGGCGCTACTCGCCGGAGCCATGCCCCTGGCTGCCCTGGGAGCCTGCGTGGCCGAAAAACTCTTTTTTCGTGCAAACCTTCGACCCGACGCGGGTTTTTTCTGCCTCGAACCGGCCTTGTG
>NZ_MLBF01000197.1 GCF_001936615.1 Desulfosporosinus metallidurans | reverse complement strand
CTTTACCGTGAGTAGGCTCATCGATTGGATGCCCAAGGTCTAGTCACAATCATGGGGATGAAAATTCCCTCTAGAATTGAGGGATTGCTTTAGTTTATAACGGGAAGGATGGGNCCTTGTGAAAGAGATAGACCCGGTAGAAGTGCAACAGATATTAACCCGGCTGAAAACAATACGCGGACCATATATCAGGGGTTGAACGCATGATTGAAGAAGAAAAGAAATGTGAGGCCATCTTGTTGCAACTGGTTGCCATTCGTTCAGCAGTGCATAAAGTATCAACGATTGTCGCCCAGCGTTATGCTAATGGTTGTTTAATTGAGGCGATTGACCAAGGGGAGGATCGCCAGGAAATAATGAACAAAGCGATTGAAACTATAATGAAGATCAATCAATAAGTTAGACCTTATAGCCGGAATCCTGTTAGCTGGATAACGGCTTTTTTTATTTGTCATTTGCCATAAATATGTCAC
>NZ_MLBF01000196.1 GCF_001936615.1 Desulfosporosinus metallidurans | reverse complement strand
TTGGCGAGTTGCTTCTGCGCCCTCAATTTTCCTTAGGCCAGAGCTTTTTGCCCTCCTTTCTGTTGCTGCAGATTGTCGATAACGGACGTTGAGATTGTTCGCTAATTCTGCCAGCTCCCGGACTGCGACCGCCGGATTGGGACAGTTGTGTCGGCGGCGTCAGCGGCCAGGGTGTTGATGTCGCCTACAGACTGGTTGATGGCTTCGGTAGTGGAGGATTGTTCCTCGGCAGCCGCAGCAATGGAACGGACCTGATCGCCGGCGGCGGCCACCAGCTGGACGATGCTGGCGAGCGAGGCCCCCGAACGCTCGGCCAGTCCGGTGGCATCGGCCACCCTGGCCACGGCCCGGGCCATACGGGCGGCAGTTTCGTCGGCCCCGCGCTGAATACCGGTGATGGCCTTGGCCCACGTCTTTGGTGGCGTGCATGGTTTTTTCCGCGAGCTTTCTGACTTCATCGGCCACGACAGCAAAGCCGCGA
>NZ_MLBF01000195.1 GCF_001936615.1 Desulfosporosinus metallidurans | reverse complement strand
CGGTCAGCGGCCGGGACTGGAGAATGATCAATTCGCCCGCATCGTCCAAGGCCCACTCCATGTCCTGGGGCCGGCCGCAAATGGCGCTCCAGGGCCAGTCCCCAGCCGGCCAGGGTGCGGGCCTGCCCGGCGGTCAGGCAGGGGGCGCTGCGCCTGTCCGCTGGCACCGGCACGTCGGTCAGGCCCCCGGTTGGCGCAGCCACCAGCATCCGGGGCTTGTCGGCCACGGTCACCGAGGTCGCCTCCAGATTTTTGCGGTTGAGCAGGTAGGCGTCCGGGGTGATGACCCCGTCAACGGCATAGGGGCCAAGGCCCCAGACGGCGTTTATAAGCACGTCCGGGCGGCTTGGGGCCTCGGGCAGACGGGTGTACAGGACGCCGGCCGCCTGGGACGGGACCAGGGCCAGACAGGCGGCGGCCATGGCCACGTCGTCGTCGGGGATGCCCTTGAGCAGCCGATAGGACATGGCCCGGGGGTAAAAAGACTGGCGATG
>NZ_MLBF01000194.1 GCF_001936615.1 Desulfosporosinus metallidurans | reverse complement strand
CCATGAGATGGGCCATGCCTTCCTGTCCGGCCGCCTCGTGGCGGGAGCCGGCTTCGATCCAGATGCCAAGGCTTACGGTCTTGGACTGGGGCATGTGTTCGGTGACGACGCGCACGCCGTTTGGCAGGCGTGTGGCGCGGGAGTGGCTGTCGAATTCGGTGGTTTGGCGCATGGCCTGGGGCTACGGGTGTTTGGGCGCGGCGTCAAGGGCAGCGGCATATTTGCGATACAGGCCGCGCAGCTGATGGTAGGTCAGGCCCAAAAGCCCGGCCGCCTTGCGCTGGTTGCCGCCGGCCCGGCCAGGGCGCTTGCGAGCAGGTCGGTTTCAAAGCGCGGTGGCTTCGGTCCAGGTGGGGGAGGGAGTCGATGTGAAAAGAGAGAAGGCAGAAGATGCCTCCGGCGGCCGGGGGGATGATCCCCCCGGACCCCTGCAACAGGGAGAAATCGGGGGGGCGGGGCTGAAGGGCGCAATTCTGACAGGTGGCCGCTGCCGTGTGGTT
>NZ_MLBF01000193.1 GCF_001936615.1 Desulfosporosinus metallidurans | reverse complement strand
TCTATGACGGCAGCCACCTTATCTTTCCCGGCATGAGCGAGGAAATGGAGCTAAGGCCCCATCAAAAGAACTTTGCGGCACGGGTTATCTACTCCGGTACGGGACTGGCCGGCCATGTTGTGGGTGCGGGGAAAACGGCGGCAATGATTGCGGCGAGCATGTATCTCAAAAATATCGACGCCATCAAGAAACCCGTCTATGTGGTGCCCAACCACCTGACGGAGCAGTGGGCAAAGGAGTTTTACCGGTTCTTTCCGCAGGCCAACATCCTTGTTACCACCAAAAGAGATTTTGAAGCGAAGAACCGGAACAAGTTTGTTTCCAAAATCGCTATGGGTGAGTATGACGCGGTGATTATCGGCCATTCCCAGTTTGAAAAAATACCTATTTCCAAGGAACGGCAGGAAGCGCAGATCAGTAACGAGATTAATCAGCTTTCCTATATCATCAAAAAGATAAAGGAAGAAAAGGGAGAAAATTGGGCGATCAAGCAAATGGTCATC
>NZ_MLBF01000192.1 GCF_001936615.1 Desulfosporosinus metallidurans | reverse complement strand
GCAGGACGCTCTGAGTGTCACCGGAGCCATGACTCGAACAGGACGTTCGAGATTAGAGCATCGCCAGGGATGGCAAGATGCCGTGATGGCGGGAGGTGACCAAAGAACATTACGTTGATACTCTGAAGATTAATGGTGGAGGTTAGCGGGATCGAACCGCTGACCCCCTGCTTGCAAGGCAGGTGCTCTCCCAGCTGAGCTAAACCCCCGTCTTCATATATCGGATTGCAGAGGCCAGATTCCAGATCAACAGCCAGTTTGCAAGTCATTTCTGACATCCGACCTCTGTTCTCTGACTTCTATAATGGTGGGCCTAGATGGATTCGAACCATCGACCTCACGATTATCAGTCGTGCGCTCTAACCAACTGAGCTACAGGCCCATTTCGATGTGCAAAAACATGCTTCGATGCACGACGTGAATTAGCCTTGAGGCTAAGATAAATCGTCATCTTGCTTTGTCTTCGAACTCGTTTATTTTTTTGCTGAGGTTCCATTCTAAATCGAATTGCTTCAATTTTT
>NZ_MLBF01000191.1 GCF_001936615.1 Desulfosporosinus metallidurans | reverse complement strand
CCGGTGGACCCGGGCGACGCCGGCGGCGCAGGCCCGGCCAAGCAGGGCGCAGGCGATGGCCAGCACGGCCATGCCGCAGACAAAGCCGGCCTGGGCATTGGCAAACCAGCGGAAGGGGGCCACGAGAATGGCGTCGATGACCAGGAAGGCTTGGAGAAAGAAGTCGTTCATAAGCCAAAAAAGGCTCCCCGTCCCAGGTAGCCGGGACGGGGAGCCGTGTCCAGGGGGGACAGGCCTGCGATCTAGATGCCGGGGAGCTTGAAGTTGAAAAAGCCGGCCAGCAGGTAGCCGATGCCGACATAGGCGGACAGCACGATAAACAGGCGCTTGAGCCACACGTCGGAGAAGTACTTCGAGGTCATGGGGCCGACGAAGGAGCCGACGGCGATGCCGAGCATCTCAAGGCCAATGAAGTGCCACTCGCATGGGGGTGCCCTTGGAAAGCAGGGTGATGATGCTGGTGACCATGCTGACCAAAACGGCCAGGGCCGAGGTTCCGGCGGCCAGATACATGGGCAACTGGGTGAC
>NZ_MLBF01000190.1 GCF_001936615.1 Desulfosporosinus metallidurans | reverse complement strand
TCCGAGCTAAAATTTTCTTCGTTTTTTCTTAGACGGGAGCTGGACATTCTAAAATTGCCGGCTCCTGCGTAATTGACCTGATTGGACGAAAATACTCTATCAACCGAAGGAGGAGAATATATGGCAATTCCACTATGGTTAACGGTAGGACTCCTTGCTGGATTATGGATGCCCGTTTCAGGGGCGTTGGGAGTAGCACCATGGCCACTCTTTATTGCTTGGGCAGCATTCTTTGCAGCAGGAGCAGATATGAATGCTATGAAAAAAGTTTATCCCAGTTTACTACTAGGAGTCGTTTGTGGCTATTTGACAATATACTTCGGTGCAATACAATTGGCTCCGGTACTAGGAACTATTGGAGTCCCGTTATTCGTGGGCTTGTTTGCAGCACTTTTAGTTATTATGGGCAAATTCAATATTTTTGCCCTAACTCCGGCAGCATTCTTTGGTTTCGCAGTCTATTTCGGAATAGGAGCGAATCTAAAAGCTACTTTAATTGGTTTATTACTTGGTCCGATCTTGGGTTATAT
>NZ_MLBF01000189.1 GCF_001936615.1 Desulfosporosinus metallidurans | reverse complement strand
TCGAGCACTCTAGATAGACTGCCGGTGATAAACCGGAGGAAGGTGGGGATGACGTCAAATCATCATGCCCCTTATGTCCTGGGCTACACACGTGCTACAATGGCCGGTACAGACGGAAGCGAAGCCGCGAGGTGGAGCAAATCTGAGAAAGCCGGTCTCAGTTCGGATTGCAGGCTGCAACTCGCCTGCATGAAGTCGGAATCGCTAGTAATCGCAGGTCAGCATACTGCGGTGAATACGTTCCCGGGCCTTGTACACACCGCCCGTCACACCACGAAAGTCTGCAACACCCGAAGCCGGTGAGGTAACCCGTAAGGGAGCTAGCCGTCGAAGGTGGGGCCGATAATTGGGGTGAAGTCGTAACAAGGTAGCCGTATCGGAAGGTGCGGCTGGATCACCTCCTTTCTAAGGAGAACTGTTTAGAGCTTAGGCTTTAAACTAAATTCCTAATGGTCGATTCTTTCAAAGAACGAAAGTCTGGCGAAAGATCAAGAGAGTCGCAAGACTCAAGCCGAGGGATCGGCAACTCATTGG
>NZ_MLBF01000188.1 GCF_001936615.1 Desulfosporosinus metallidurans | reverse complement strand
AACATCCCCTTCGATGAAGCCTTCTTGAAACGCCTGAGAGACTAGGTCATTTTGAATTTTTCCCAAAGCAGAAGAGACATGGATTTTTTGAATCATTCGAGTATAAGAGGACTCGCTAGGAACTGAATCAGCCATCGTAAAACCGCAGTCGAAACGGAATTCCAAGCTATTTTTTAGTCGTTTTCGTAAGTCTTTGATCGTAGGAATTCGTTCGATGACTCGAATGAATAAAGAGTAGATCATAGCCGAATAGTTAAGTCTTGTTGGAGCACCCAGGAATGCCTTTTTGGAGACAGCTCTCAACAAAGGGTTAATATCCAGTTGGTTAAAAAGGAGGGGATATGATTTCCTCGGAGACATTTCTAAAATTTCTTCCAAGGAAAATAGACTTTCTTGGCGAATACTAAACATTGGGAGTACTCCTTTCTACCTCTCGGTGTTAGTTTGGTCGCTTACACTTTTTCGAGGTTTTGGGGAGGTACTCCTCTTTTTGTCCTTAAAAAGATCAATAATACCAACGGGTTTGAGTTATGAAACTAATT
>NZ_MLBF01000187.1 GCF_001936615.1 Desulfosporosinus metallidurans | reverse complement strand
TTCCATAAATGACGGAACATCCGCTCGGCTCTTTTCCGCTTTAGTCAGATTGACGGCCAGGATTTCAATCCCTTCATTTTTAGTTTTGGTATAAAACTTTTCCATTTCCGGCATCTCCAGGCGGCAGGGCGGACACCAGGTTGCCCAGAAGTTGACGATCACTTTTTTTCCTCTTAGGCTGGAAAGCTTTATAGCCTTCCCGTCTACACTCCGCAATTCAAAATCCGGCGCCAGATTCCCTTTTTCCAGACCGACTGTCAACTGCTGCCCTTGATCCGTATTCGTTGATACTCCGGCTGAATTGGACTTTGCCCCCACATCATACAACCCCCAAATCACCAGTCCTATTAAAACAACAACCGCTAAATATTTTTTCATTGCTAACTCTTCCTTTCTAATACGTAAAAAAAGTAAACCCGGCTAACCAGGCGCTTATCTTCTGCAATTGGCCTGTAAACAACAATAAACCCATGCCAATGAGAATCCAGCCGTTGATTAAGGAGAGCAAGCCTAAACTTCGATTAATTTTCCTCACAACGCGCAAA
>NZ_MLBF01000186.1 GCF_001936615.1 Desulfosporosinus metallidurans | reverse complement strand
TCATCCCCCTCAAGGTACTTAAGCGCGACCCATCTGGCCGGGTAACGATCCGTCAGCAGGGCTTCTCGTTCGATCAGGGCGCTCATTTCCTCCAGGGCGGGATCAGGACGGGGCCGTAGGAGAGGGCCAGCGGACGCCACTCACGCTGTTTTTCCGCCACTGCGACCGCTTTCCCGAGGAGTTCCTTTTTTCCCCGCGCCGGTTCTGGCCACGGTTTCGATGACCGGCACGTTCATGAGCTTGGCCAGACGCGCACTGTCGATTGTGATGTTTCTTTTGCGCACTTCATCGATCATGTTGAGCGCGAGGATGACCGGGACTCCCAGTTCCATAAACTGGACGGCGAGATAGAGGTTGCGCTCAAGCGCCCCAGTGTTGATGATATCCACGACCACGTTCGGCCGTTGGTCCACGATGAAATTGCGCGCGACCAGTTCTTCTTGCGAATAGGCAGTCAGGGAATACGTACCTGGCAAGTCAATGACACGCACCGACTTACCATCCTCAATTTCCAAGACTCCTTCCTTCTTCTCCACGGTAATCCC
>NZ_MLBF01000185.1 GCF_001936615.1 Desulfosporosinus metallidurans | reverse complement strand
GCGGATGATGGCCTTGATCTTCTGCACGGCCTCGTATTCCGGGGTCTTTGGGGTCAAGCTCGGCGAACTTGCGGTTCATGTCGCCGTACACCCCGCGCGAACAGCGGATGATGCTCAAGAAATTGAGATTGGGCACCACCCAGACCGAGCCGGACATTGATCTTGTAGTGGGAAACCAGCAGGGCCGCAGCTGAAAAGCCCCCGGGTTCGTCGCCCTGATGCCGCCGATGACCAGGATGGTCGGACCGGGACGGCCGGAATCGAGTTTGTGCAGGGTGAAATCGAGGTTGCCGCAGGGTGCGGCCGCAGCAGTCAGCAACAGAAGCAGCAAGGCCAGAATGAAACGCATGGGACCTCGACGCGGCGGGGTTTGATGGTTTGACCACGCCAAGTCTAGCCCAAACGCCCGGAAAAGTCATCTCGCCGGACACCCGTTTGCAGTGTGTTCTCCAAGACCGTCGCCCCACTGGCTGACGGCACGCCGCCCAAGGCCCGTACCAGGACCGCCTACACGGCCCGTTCATCCCGGAATCGACGTTCCCCGGCAACAACGC
>NZ_MLBF01000184.1 GCF_001936615.1 Desulfosporosinus metallidurans | reverse complement strand
AACTGCTTGTAAGCGCACGGTTTCAGGTTCTCTTTCACTCCTCTTCCGAGGTGCTTTTCACCTTTCCCTCACGGTACTTGTTCGCTATCGGTCGCTAAGAAGTATTTAGCCTTGGGAGGTGGTCCTCCCTGCTTCCCACGGGGTTTCACGTGTCCCGCGGTACTCAGGATTCCCTCACAGAATGCTTCCCTTTCGTTTACAGGGGTGTTACCTTCTCTGCCCGGACTTTCCAGTCCTGTTCAGCTAGGGAACCATTCTTAATAGAGGGTCCTACAACCCCGAACCCCGAAGGGATTCGGTTTGGGCTCTTCCCGTTTCGCTCGCCGCTACTCAGGGAATCGATTATTCTTTCTCTTCCTCCGGGTACTTAGATGTTTCAGTTCCCCGGGTTGCCTTCTTTAGTCTATGAATTCAACTAAAGATAACCGGACATGACTCCAGTTGGGTTGCCCCATTCGGGTATCCACGGATCAAAGCCTGCTTACGACTCCCCGTGGCATTTCGCTGTTAACCGCGCCCTTCATCGACTCTTAGCGCCTAGGCATCCACCGTACGCCCTTAGTAGCTTGACCTATT
>NZ_MLBF01000183.1 GCF_001936615.1 Desulfosporosinus metallidurans | reverse complement strand
TTCGACGGCCAACCGCCGTGATCTCGCCTTCGCCCCTGCCGGACGATGCCCACGAAATCGCGGCCATTGCCGCCGACACCCCCCAAGGCCTTTCCGTCATCCGCCACTCGGCCGCCCACATCATGGCCGAGGCCGTCAAGAAGCTCTTTCCCACGGTCCAGGTCACCATCGGACCGTCGATTGAAAAACGGCTTCTACTACCGATTTCGCTTACGAGCGCCCGTTTACCCCCGAAGATCTCGAAGCCATTGAGGCGGAGATGCACAAAAGCATCGCCGCCAATCACCCGTTTGCCTGCACCACCGTGCCCAAGGCCGACGCCAAGGCGCTTTTTCGCCTCCCAGGGTGAGAGCTACAAGCTCGAGATCATGGACGAGAACATCGTCGGGGACATCGTGTCGCTTTATCGCCACGGCACCTTTACCGACCTGTGCCGCGGACCCCACGTGCCGCATACCGGCATGGTGCGGGCCGTCAAGCTGCTGTCGGTTGCCGGGGCCTACTGGCGCGGCGATGAAAAGCGCCCCATGCTCCAGCGTATTTACGGCACGGCCTTTGCCTCCGAAGCCGACCTCAAGACCTATCTGCGCCAC
>NZ_MLBF01000182.1 GCF_001936615.1 Desulfosporosinus metallidurans | reverse complement strand
TTGGTATTGTTTGCGGCCGCGGCTCTCCGGGTCGCCTGCCCTGGCCGGAGACGAGGCGCGGATCTACGACGCCAAGGGGCGTTACCAGGCCGGGTGATGATGGACGGCAACGGCAAACGCCCAGGTTTACGATTAGCATGGCAAAAATTAGAGAGCGTGTTGAAAAATGTGGATACGTTATGTGAGATGTGCCTTGTGTGAATTAGTTCTTCTGACTAGGTGCAGGATAATAGTGGGGTAATGGTGAATGATATGTTTATGATTGACATGTGAGTGCTGTTAAGTAATATTTATGTCAATTTATTATACGTGCTTGGAATGTATTGGTTTTTTTGGAATTAAATACAAAGATGGGCCAAAGGAGGGTGTCTATGTTTTCTTGGATGTCCTTGCCGCTTGTTATTCTGATCTTTTTTCTAAGTTTTGCTTCAGCTTTCAGTCAAGATGGTCCTGGGATTCATCGTCTGCCTCCTCCTCCTCCTCCTCCTCCGTTAGCGCAGCAATCTGGTAGTAATGCAAATATTGTTGATGCGTTAAAGAAAGAAAATTCCTTGCTAAAGAAAAAAATTAGACTACTTGAAGACTATGTGCGTCAACTTGAGGCGAGGATTAAGGA
>NZ_MLBF01000181.1 GCF_001936615.1 Desulfosporosinus metallidurans | reverse complement strand
TTCAGGAAATTACGAGAAGGCAGTTGCCAAAGAAAGAAATGCAAATGAGATGGCTCATTGCGATCGGCAATTGCAGGAGCTTTTTTTGTGGTTGTGGGCATCTATTCTGATGTCTACGGGAATTAAGATTTGAAATGTCGGCTTGCGATTTAATGGACTGCGATAGGCAATCACAAGTCTTGATTATACCACTACCTGCTCCAACACCAACTCTACGCCATAGCGCTCCCGGGCGGCTTGCCGCATTTCCTCGATGACGGCCAGAATATCGGCTCCGGTGGCAGCGCCGGCGTTGACGATGATGCCGGCGTGGCGGGGCGATATTTGCGCGCCGCCGATGGTAAACCCCTTTAATCCCGCTTCTTCCATGATCTGGCCGATGGGGGGCGCGGCTTCGGGGCGGCGAAAGACGCTGCCGGCGCTCGGGAGATTGTAGGGGAGCTTGCTGCGGCGCAGTTTACCGATACGGCCCATTTCATGCAGGAGTTACAGCCGGTTCGGCCGGGGGCAGGCGCAGCGTGACACCCAAGATCACCGTGTCCGTACCCTGGAAGGCGGTCAGCCGGTAGGATGGGCGGCATTGTTTCCGCGATAAAACAGCCCTTTCGCCCGTTGCCGGATAA
>NZ_MLBF01000180.1 GCF_001936615.1 Desulfosporosinus metallidurans | reverse complement strand
GATGCCGGGGCGGCCACCTGCTCCCTGGCCAACAACCTGGCCCTGTCGCCCATCCACGAGCGCGGCACCACCCGAGCAGCGCGACCATTATATGACCCTGTGCGCCCCGTCCCCCGGATCGCGCCCCCTGGCGCGGCGCGTTTGCCCTGACCGAACCCATTCCCTACGTCGGCGTCGATACCGGCGTCCTGACCGGCAAGGTGCGCGTCGATTCCTGGGAAGACGGCCAGGAGCCGATCCTGCACGTGGAAAAACGCGGCCGCTTCATCACCGGCATGGATTTCGCCAATTACGCCACCGCTGCCGTGGACACCGCCGATCCCCGCATCAAGTCCTCCTGCATCATCATCCTGGAAGAGACCGATCCGGGCTTGTTCGACCGCGGCGCGCCGACGCTTAAAATGGTGCACCAGCTGTCCTCCACCCGCGACCCGGTTTTCAACCTCAAGGTGCCGGCCAGCCGCATCATCGGCGGCTATACGGTCAAGGACGGCTCTATCGTCCCCAATTATTCCCACTCCGAGGTCATTGCCGCCGTGTTCCACCGCACCCGCGTGCCGGTGGCCCTTATGACCACGGCCAAGCTCCTCTCGGCCATCGAGCCGGTCATCCGCTACCAGCGCACCCGGTT
>NZ_MLBF01000179.1 GCF_001936615.1 Desulfosporosinus metallidurans | reverse complement strand
GTGGACCCAGTGCTCAAAAAACACCTGTCTTGTGGACAAAGTGGGCGGCTCGGCAGTGTTTTACCAAACCCAGGTGAAACTGGTGAAGGTGTAGCGGCAGCGCGGCGCGTACGGGCTGCCCCGATAGTGCCCCTTCGGGCAGCCCGTTTTGATGCTGTGGTTTCGATGCAGGCATCCCTGTGCCAACCGAACAAAGCCACTCGCTTAAAGGAGTATCGCGTGAAAATACTTCTCGCCTACGACAACTCCGATTATGCCGAAGTTGCCATGGAGCGTGCGGCCAGGCTGTCCCAAACGCTCGATGCGCAATTGTTTGTCATCTCTGTGATCCCCGGAACTCAGTTGCTCGGCGGCGGGATTTCCGGAAGGCTACTGCGAGACGATAAACAACGCATTCGCCAAAGAATGCAAAGAACTCTTGGACAAGGCTTGCGCGTTACTGGCCGACAAGGGGGATACGCGCCCAGTCGATACTGGAATTTGGACACCCTGCGGGCAAAATCCTGGAAACCGCCGAAACACTTGGCGCGGACATGATCGTTCTTGGCTCCAGAGGAATGCATGGCATTGAGCGGTTCTCTTGGCAGTGTGTCCAGCAAAGTTGCGGCCCATGCCAAATGCGATGTTCTGATAGCCC
>NZ_MLBF01000178.1 GCF_001936615.1 Desulfosporosinus metallidurans | reverse complement strand
ACGCGGCCTGTATCATTTGTTGTCGCCGGAGTTCAAAGCTGTGATTGACTGTTACCGGGCATCCGAAAGCAAGCGAGACAAGAAGGCAACCACAATCATAGCCGAGGCGAGTCATGGGGCGAGTTTTTTATACGCTTTGCAGCAGAAAGGCATAAACACTGTTGATGCGATTACAGAAGCGACTGCATTGTCCGTTTTCATAGGCGAGGACGGCATTTTGCGCCGAAGCTGCTCGTACAAAAAGAACATCGCAGCAGTTTTCAAAGCCTGTATAAGAGAGAACCCTGACTGCCCGGAACCGCTCACGAGAATATTGGCTTACCTGCCTGAATTACGAGAACGGCGCAAGAACATTCAGTATCTGAAGCCGGAGGAAGTGCATCGGATTAAACAAGCTCTCACGAATGGGGATTCGGGGCTTTCGCTCAGGGATAGAGCGGTTGGTTCGCTGGCGCTTTATACCGGGCTGCGATGCTGTGACATTGCCGGACTGACAGTAAATGCTATTGATTGGGAGAACGAGTTAATCCATATTAGGCAGCAGAAGACGGACGCTCCCCTCGAATTGCCGCTTTCCGTTACCGTAGGCAACGCCGTCTATGAATATCTTGCATCCGAACGCCCGGAAACCGAGTGTGAATTCG
>NZ_MLBF01000177.1 GCF_001936615.1 Desulfosporosinus metallidurans | reverse complement strand
GCCTTAGGCGCTAGGGTCCATGCCAGTCTCGACGGAACCGTCCAACACGTCACGCCCCAAACGATAACGCTACGGAAAGGGGGTGCTGCAACATGATCCATGCTATAGGGCTCGTAGAGTTTACAAGCATAGCACAAGGCATCGAATGCGCCGATATCATGGCTAAAACGGCGGACGTCAACATCTTAGTGGCCAAAACCACCTGCCCCGGAAAATATATCGTCTTAGTCAGCGGAGACGTGTCAGCCATCCAGCAATCCGTGAACGCAGGGATCGAGTTAGGAGCAGAGACCGTCGTCGATTCGTTCGTCATACCGAATGTCCATCCCTCCATTTTGCCGGCGATCAGTGGCGCAAATACCCTTAAAGACATTAAAGCACTTGGAATCATCGAAACATACAGCGTCGCCTCCTTAATCGAAGCAGCGGATGCCGCCGTGAAAGCAGGGGAAGTAGAACCCCTCCTCATTCATCTCGCCTTTGGAATTGGAGGAAAGAGTTACACCCTTCTCACCGGAGAAGTCGCATCTGTGAAAGCAGCCGTCGAAGAAGGGAGTGCCCTAGCCAGCGCAAAAGGACTCCTCATACGGCAAGTCGTCATACCCCGCCCCGCGAAGCAACTGATTGAAAGCCTGGTCTGATCGAGGCACGAGG
>NZ_MLBF01000176.1 GCF_001936615.1 Desulfosporosinus metallidurans | reverse complement strand
AAAAGGTTGTTAAGCGCGGCCTGTATCATTTGTTGTCGCCGGAGTTCAAAGCTGTGATTGACTGTTACCGGGCATCCGAAAGCAAGCGAGACAAGAAGGCAACCACAATCATAGCCGAGGCGAGTCATGGGGCGAGTTTTTTATACGCTTTGCAGCAGAAAGGCATAAACACTGTTGATGCGATTACAGAAGCGACTGCATTGTCCGTTTTCATAGGCGAGGACGGCATTTTGCGCCGAAGCTGCTCGTACAAAAAGAACATCGCAGCAGTTTTCAAAGCCTGTATAAGAGAGAACCCTGACTGCCCGGAACCGCTCACGAGAATATTGGCTTACCTACCTGAATTACGCGAACGGCGCAAGAACATTCAGTATCTGAAGCCGGAGGAAGTGCATCGGATTAAACAAGCTCTCACGAACATCGATTCGGGGCTTTCGCTCAGGGATAGAGCGGTTGGTTCGCTGGCGCTTTATACCGGGCTGCGATGCTGTGACATAGCCGGACTGACAGTAAATGATATTGATTGGGAGAACGAGTTAATCCGTATTAGGCAGCAGAAGACGGACGCTCCCCTCGAATTGCCGCTTTCCGTTACCGTAGGACGCGGTCTATGAATATCTTGCATCCGAACGCCCGGAAACCGAATGTGAATTCA
>NZ_MLBF01000175.1 GCF_001936615.1 Desulfosporosinus metallidurans | reverse complement strand
TCCTTAGGCGCTAGGGTCCATGCCAGTCTCGACGGAACCGTCCAACACGTCACGCCCCAAACGATAACGCTACGGAAAAGGGGTGCTGCAACATGATCCATGCTATAGGGCTCGTAGAGTTTACAAGCATAGCACAAGGCATCGAATGCGCCGATATCATGGCTAAAACGGCGGACGTCAACATCTTAGTGGCCAAAACCACTTGTCCAGGGAAATATATCGTCTTAGTCAGCGGAGACGTGTCAGCCATCCAGCAATCCGTGAACGCAGGGATCGAGTTAGGAGCAGAGACCGTCGTCGATTCGTTCGTCATACCGAATGTCCATCCCTCCATTTTGCCGGCGATCAGTGGCGCAAATACCCTTAAAGACATTAAAGCACTCGGAATCATCGAAACATACAGCGTCGCCTCCTTAATCGAAGCAGCGGATGCCGCCGTGAAAGCAGGGGAAGTAGAACCCCTCCTCATTCATCTCGCCTTTGGCATCGGTGGCAAGAGCTACACCGTTCTTACAGGGGAAGTTGCCTCAGTGAAAGCAGCCGTCGAAGAAGGGAGTGCCCTAGCCAGCGCAAAAGGACTCCTCATACGGCAAGTCGTCATACCCCGCCCCGCGAAGCAACTGATTGAAAGCCTGGTCTGATCGAGGCACGAGGCACGAGGCACGAAG
>NZ_MLBF01000174.1 GCF_001936615.1 Desulfosporosinus metallidurans | reverse complement strand
GAACGGTTTGCGCCCCCTCACCTTGACGTCAGTCGTCCACTGCACTAACTTACAGCCATGTTCCCGCCGCCGAATCACGGTCGTCGAAACGGCGACATTTAAAAAACGACGCAGACAGCCTTCTTGATGAGAAAGAACGGCTCGAATGCATCACGTATCTGGCGAGCAATCCCGAAGCCGGCAAGGTGATGCCCGGCACGGGAGGCGTGCGCAAGCTGCGTTTTGCCAGGGAGCATGAAGGGAAAAGCGGCGGCTACCGGATCATCTACTATTTCTATAACGACGACATGCCCCTGTTTGCCCTCATGCTCTATCCGAAGAACGCCAAATGCTCCCTCACCCAGGGAGAACGCAACGCGCTTAAGCAACTGGCCCGGGAACTGATCGACTCCTACAATCCGAGGTGACCGCCAATGACCGCCATGGGTGAAAAACTGCTGCAAAGCATGCGCGAGGCCGTGGCCTACGCCAAGGGCGAGGCACAACCCGAGGACTACCGGGGCTCCACGCCGTATCGGTGGACGTGCGCGAGATCCGCAAAAAGCTCAAGATGACGCAAAAGCACTTTGCCCAGGAGATCGGCTTTTTCCCTGGACACCCTGCGTCATTGGGGAACAGAAACGCCGCACGCCGGAAGGTCCGGCCAGGGCCTATCTGCTCGTCATTTCCC
>NZ_MLBF01000173.1 GCF_001936615.1 Desulfosporosinus metallidurans | reverse complement strand
TTTCTAACGGTTGGTTTTTTCGCATCTCCTGGTCCACCCGGCGTCAATTACCTCGCTGGGGCTGGTTGAACTTGTCCTGGCCCCGGGAACACCCCTTGTAAAATCCCGTCTCCTGGGTTTTCGGGGCTTGTCCTATGGCTTGGCATCCCCCGCCAGCAAAAACCCCAGGAACAGCGTCCTACGCCCAAATTACGATTTCCATCCCAGAAGCACGAGAAATTTGATGCGTTTTTGCCCAAGAAATGCGTATTTTCATGCATTTTTCAGCAATTCGTAGAGATATACCAGATAAAGTAACATTTCTATGCAAAGGAGGCGTTATGGGAGCCAAGAATGGTAATTCAACTGACGTTCAAGACGGGACGGCGAAGAAGAAAATCGAATCGAAGTATGATCCGAAGACTCTTCGTAGCCTTATCAAAGAAGGTCTGGATGCTGCTACGATAATGGAGCGCATGAAGATCAAACATCGTCAGACGCTTAAACAGTATATCTTGAAGCTCATAAGTACCGACAGGGTGCTCTATGAGGTCAAGGGACTTTATCTCAAGGACTCAAAGAGACCGAAGGTAAACCAATTCGGTTTTCTGAAGGTCAATCTGAAAGCCCACGATCTCGGTGATCTTGAAGTCAACGAAGGCGACGAGTTCACAATCGAAGTCATCGAT
>NZ_MLBF01000172.1 GCF_001936615.1 Desulfosporosinus metallidurans | reverse complement strand
CATGAACAATGAGGTCAGCTATTTCTTGAAACCAACAGCTCCACAGCCAATGATAGATACACACTTTTCCAGCTAAACATTTGCTGGACACCGCCTCTTTTCAAGCAGGTACTTTTTTATCATGCCTTTGTACGATCAAAGGAAATATTCGGTATATGTCCTTACTCTGAAGCAGTAATAAAATTAATACTTCCCGAAATTGAAGAACAGACCCAGTAGAGCCTTTTTGCCCAGACGTACGTAGGCATAGAAAAAAGTATTTGGAAGTCTCTGTTTTCTATGCCGTCCACGATGACAATATTTTGCTGTAATTTGAGAAAATTATTTGGTGCTACCTTAGAAATCAAATCCTTGACAAACTGCATCGTTATAGGCTGTCCTGGCAGCGGAGGATTTATTTGCGTAGACAGCGGGATATAAAGAGCGTGAATTTGATTAGCTTTCTTAAACGAACAGTTAAAGCCATACTCTTTATCGCATGGCTCTTTGTTAAAACACGTTACAATATGTTTCCCATTGAGTTTCTTTTCTTGAGCATAAATTGATTCAACGGCATCACCTGGATCGAAAAAACAATAGACTATATACGACTCTGGTAACGACTGCCAATATCCTTGAATCTCTTCCCATAGCGACGTTAAAGTTTTTTTTCTCTCCAGATTCAAGGACATCTAATACTTTTTTAAGT
>NZ_MLBF01000171.1 GCF_001936615.1 Desulfosporosinus metallidurans | reverse complement strand
ACCGCGCTCGGCTGCCGGTAGCCGGCCTGGACCAGGGAGGACCGTCGTTTTGGACAGCTCCTTGGCTTCCCGGGGTTTGACCAGTTCGCCAAACCAGGTTGCCGCCCGCTGGCCGAAATTCTCAAACCAGCCGAGCAGCCCCGGCCGGCCGCCCGCCCCCAGCCGCACCGCATTGATGACGGCATGGGCCCGGCCGGCCATCTCCCGGCGCTTGCGGCCTTCCTCGCGCAACATGGTCGTCGCGTAGACGAAAAGGCCCCACGCTTGCGGCAACCAGCACGGCAATGACGAGCAAATCCATGGCGCTCTCCTAGACCTCGATGCGGACCATCTTGCGGATGATAAGGACGCCAACCGTCATAAGGGCCTATGACCACGCAGTAGCTCATGACCCGCCCCAGGGGATCGACAAGCAGCAGGCTGAAATAGCCGGGATTGACCATCTTCACCACGCCGGCCACGCCAAAGGGCAACAGGCACAGCACCCAGGCGGCCATGCGCCCTTCGGCCGAAAGCACCCGGATGCGGCCCTTGAGCTTGAACCGCTCGCGGATCAGCCAGGAGATGTTGCTGATGATTTCCGCCAGATTGCCGCCGGACTCGTTCTGGATTTTGACCGACACCACGAAAAAGCTCAGGTCCGGGCAGTCCACCCGCTCCATGAGGTTGTCCAGGGCCACGGTGACGCCCAGGCCGAAATTGATTTCCTCCAGGGTGGTCTGGAACTCGGTGC
>NZ_MLBF01000170.1 GCF_001936615.1 Desulfosporosinus metallidurans | reverse complement strand
AGCGATGAACAAACGACTGGAAGAACTGAAAGAAGAGATGCTGGCCTTGGTCGGGGAAAATGCAAAAAGCGGAATCAACAATATAGACTTTGATGAGGCATATGAAAAAATCGCTGTGGAACGCAAGCAAATACTCAAAGAGAAAAATGAGTATACAGAGCAGCAAGCCCTCTACGATACATCTCGCCACAGGGTCAACGAAATGAAAAAATTCCTCGGTGCTAGGAACTGTGCTATGACCGAATTCGATAACGATCTGGTCAGGCGGCTGATACAAAGTGTCAAAGTCCTATCTAAGGAGAAGATTATCATCACCTTTAAATCCGGCCTTCAAATGGAGCAGGCCATGGAAGTGAGAGAAAAGCATCAGGATGGTAGGGCTTCATGAAACCACGGAAAATAACTGTAAAACCAATCTTACCGCCCCATGAACCGGCGAAAAACATTAAGAAAAAAGAATTGCGGGCATGCGCCTACTGCAGGGTCAGCACAGATCAGGAGGAACAACTCTCAAGCTATCAAGCCCAGGTAGATTATTATACCGATAAAATCCTGCAAACCCCAAGTTGGAGGTTTGCGGGCATCTACGCCGACGAGGGAATCAGCGGCACCAACACAAGACACAGGACAGAATTCAACCGGATGATTGAGGACTGTATGGCAGGGAAAATCGATATAGTACTAGTCAAATCCGTCAGTCGGTTTGCCAGGAACACGGTGGATAGTATCCGGTGCATCCGT
>NZ_MLBF01000169.1 GCF_001936615.1 Desulfosporosinus metallidurans | reverse complement strand
CCTTATTCACAAAAATCAGCCCAGTTTGCAGGATAGGTAGCATAGAAAACCTTACAAAACGTTGGAGAAGAAAAGACGACTTGGCTTCCCTTCGGGATGTAAACCACATCTCCCGCTTTGGCACGGAAGACTTTGCCCTCAACTTCAAGGACAAACTCCCCCTCGATGATGTAATCCACTTCATCGTAGTTCAGAAACCATGGCAAGTTGGAGTGGTCAAACGTCATGAAACCAGAACAAAGATTCCCTTCTCGGGCGGTAATCACATCGACAAGCCCAACGTTTTGTCCCGGAGGGGCTTCCAGAAAAGGTTGGATAACCACGTTTTCTCCTTTGACATGGGTTGCTTTGGGGTTCTCACAGGCGGGTTTTAAAACCTCACCCAAAATCTTTTGCACGGCCTTTTTTAGGTCTTCATTCAAGATGACGGGTTCCGCGCTCTCTTGGGCTTGCTTAACAATAACACTTCGCCCGACGATTTCTTCTCTGCCCTTGCATATTGAAATCCCCAATTCTTTGGCCAGATCTTTCGCTGAGGGGGTCAATACGCTGTCTTCGTCTAAGACAATGGTTTTATCCACTTTGGCCATTTCTCGTAAAACAGCCGCTGAAATAAAACGCCCCATAGATACACCTCCTTTATCGAGGCTCGATGCTCGAGGCTCGATTTTCAAGTTTTTGTTGTTAGTCTTCCCTTGCTACTTCCTTTATCGGTACTTCTCCGTCTCGTGCTTCGTGCTTCGTG
>NZ_MLBF01000168.1 GCF_001936615.1 Desulfosporosinus metallidurans | reverse complement strand
GGCGATGGACAAACGACTGGAAGAACTGAAAGAAGAGATGCTGGCCTTGGTCGGGGAAAATGCAAAAAGCGGAATCAACAATATAGACTTTGACTTTGATAAGGCCTATGAAAAAATCGCTGCAGAGCGCAAGCAAATACTCAACGAGAAAAATGAGTATACGGAGCAACTGGCCCTCTACGATACATCTCGCCACAGGGTCAACGAAATGAAAAAATTCCTCGGTGATATGAACTGTGCCATGACCGAATTCGATAACGATTTGGTCAGGCGTCTGATACAAAGTGTCAAGGTCCTTTCCAAGGAGAAGCTTATCATCACCTTTAAATCCGGTCTTCAAATGGAGCAGGCCATGGAAGTGAGAGATAAGCATCAGGATGGTAGGGCTTCATGAAACCACGGAAAATAACTGTAAAACCAATCTTACCGCCCCATGAACCGGCGGAAAACATTAAGAAAAAAGAATTGCGGGCATGCGCCTACTGCAGGGTCAGCACAGATCAGGAGGAACAACTATCAAGCTATCAAGCCCAGGTAGATTATTATACCGATAAAATCCTGCAAACCCCAAGTTGGAGGTTTGCGGGCATCTACGCCGACGAGGGAATCAGCGGCACCAACACAAGACACAGGACAGAATTCAACCGGATGATTGAGGACTGTATGGCCGGGAAAATCGATATAGTACTAGTCAAATCCGTCAGTCGGTTTGCCAGGAACACGGTGGATAGTATCGGGTGCATCCGG
>NZ_MLBF01000167.1 GCF_001936615.1 Desulfosporosinus metallidurans | reverse complement strand
TGAGTCAATTTCATAATGTATAGTTGCTAAAGGTTAGTCCTTCAGAATTTTGGTATAACACTTTTTGAAAAATTTATGCAGCAATACGTTTAGATTTGTTCAATCGGTCTACGGCCAATTTACAGAGGGTATAGGCCAAGATAGAAAACTCGAAGTCGACTTTGGCTAAGTTTCCTCGATGTCGAATGTTGTTTAACTGAAAGTACTCTTTGAGATAAGCATTAACACGTTCTACGGCTGTTCTTTGTTTATAGAGTTCGAAGTAGCTCTCGCTTCCTCTGGCCGGAACAGTGTATTTTCTGGGGTCTGATGAAACCTTTACCTTGAATACTTTTTGACACTGGTTGTTTTCTTTCAGAGGACACTCTTTGCATTCCTTGGGTTGAGTATATTTCAACGTGTCGTATTGGGAATCATAGCTATCATATCGGTAGGAATGACCTTGTTGACACTTAGGGCGAAAGTATTTGTCCTTGTCTTCTGGTAGTTGTTCATTTCTTGGATTGTAATCGATGAGGGCCCTTGACCCTATGACTTTTGCTTGTTGGTAAATTGGGGTGTAATCGTAACCAGCATCTAAAAGCGTATAGGAAGGTTTCAAATTGGGACGAAGTTCATGTAGAGCTTTAAGCAGCGGAATCGCCATTTTCCCATCATTGACATTTCCCGACGAAAGCAAGGAACTTAAAATGTATTGGCTTTTACAATCCACGAGAAGATGACCTTTATAGCCGAACCAAAAGACGTTTTT
>NZ_MLBF01000166.1 GCF_001936615.1 Desulfosporosinus metallidurans | reverse complement strand
GGGTTTTTCCGGGAATGGTGAGGGTCTGGCCGGCTTTGAGCCTTTTTGGCGTCAGCCAGTCCGTTTTGCCGCAAGCAGTGTTTTGGCGTCCACACCGAATTTTTTGGCGATGACAGCCACGGAATCGCCCTTTTCGACCTTGTAGGTCAGGGGCTTGGGCTGTTCGACGACAATTTTCGGGGCAGGCCCGTCAGCAGGATAGATGGATAATCCGGCGGAAGCCACGCTGGTTACGGCGAAAATCAGGAGAGCGAGGGAGACGAGGGTCTTGGAGGTGGGCATGGGGTGTTCTCTCCGATCAAAATACAAGGCCAGACGCCCCGAGGGGCGTCTGGCCAGTGAGACTGGAGTCTCAACTACATGGACTTGAACTTGATGACGCAGCGACGGTTCAGAGCGCGGCCCTGAGCGGTCTTGTTGGTGGCGACCGGGTCGGACTCACCGAAGCTGATGGTCTCGATGCGGCTCGAATCAATGCCCTTCTTGACGAAGAAAGCCTTGACGGAGTCGGCGCGGCGCTGACCAAGCTTCATGTTGTACTGCTCGGAGCCGATGGAGTCGGTGTGGCCTTCAAGGACGACCTTCATGCCGGTCTTCGACTTGATGATGGCGGTGCCTTCTTCAAGAACGGGGCACGAACTCGGGCTTGATGTTGTACTTGTCGAAGTCGAAGTAGATGCTGCGGAAGACGACGATTTCGTCTTCGATCCACTCGTACAGAGCGCACTCAAGGAATCTTTCGCGGGCGGCTTCGTTA
>NZ_MLBF01000165.1 GCF_001936615.1 Desulfosporosinus metallidurans | reverse complement strand
TCGTAGTCGCCAAACTGGCCGATCTGGCCGTCGGTGTACGTAGGTCAGTTCGTAGACGTACTCGCCCGGGGAAAGAAAGCGGCCTTTTTTTCCCATGTAGACCTTGATGCCGTTTCCGGCCGATTCGGTACGGTAGTCTTCGCTGTGTCCGTCGCGGCGTACGGACAGGACGCGAAACCCTGCCGTCACCGCTTTGCCGTCAGGAGCAGTGTACCGGGTGGGAAATTCCCGAACGATGCCCTGGCGGATACTGGCCCCGGTGGCCTGGACACGGATGGTTTCGGTGACGGTCAGGTCTGCTGTCGGATCGATCGCCACCTGGCTGTCAAAGGACAGGATGCGCTCGGAGGCTCCATCGGCCGAAGCCGCCCAAAGCGTGGCGGGGAGGCTTGCCAGGAGGAATAAAAGGAGGCTTGCGACCCATTTGCGGATCACGACCCGGCTCCGTCGTCGAAGCTGACGCGGGGGGCGTTGCGGTCGGCCGGGTCGTCGAGTTCAAAATAGGGCAGCACGGAAAATCCGAAGGCCCCGGACAGAAGATTGGCCGGAAAGGTCTGGACCCGGTTGTTCTGGGCGCGGGCTGCGCCGTTATAGTAGCGCCGCGCCATTTGGATCTCGGTCTCTATGCCGGCCAGATCTTGTTGCAGGGAGGCAAAATTTTCACTGGCCCGCAGTTGCGGGTAGCTTTCGGCCACAGCAAACAACCGCCCAAGAGCCTGGGTTAGTTCGCCTTCCAGTCGGAAACGGGTGGTATCATCCGGTGCGGCAGCAATTTTGGAACGCAGCCCCG
>NZ_MLBF01000164.1 GCF_001936615.1 Desulfosporosinus metallidurans | reverse complement strand
ACCGTCCTGGCCCTGTGCCAGGGCCTGGGCGTCCCGTGCCACAGTCAGCGAACCGATGTGGCCGCCCTGGCCCGGGAGCGCCGCACCGGCCTGGAAGACGCCGGCCGGCAGGCCCGCTATGCCTTTTTTGCCGGGCTGTGCGCCGCCTATCCCGACGCCTGGACCCTCACCGGCCATCAGTTGAACGACCTGGCCGAGGACCAGTTCATGCGCCTGACCCGCGGTGCCGGCTGGCCGGCCCTGGGTGGCATGGCCGCCGCCGATCCGGTCCGGCGCATCCTGCGTCCACTCCTGCTCACGCCCCGAAGCGCCATCGACGCCTTTGTGGCCGCCCTCAGGCTGCCAACGCTAAGCGACCCTTCCAACAGCGACCCGGCCTTTTTGCGAAACCGCGTGCGCCACACCATGCTGCCGGCCGCCCTGGCGGAAAATCCCCGCTACCTCGACGCCGCGGCCCGGCTGTGGCAGCAGGCCCGCCTGGACGCCGATTATTTTACCGCCAGCCTGCCCGCTGTCCCGGACCCGGCAATCCTGTCCCGGACGACCCTGGCCGCCACCCACCCGGCCACCCGCCTGCGCCTTTACCGCCGCGCCCTGGCCGCCCTGGGCCGGGCCAGGCCCTGGCCGACGGGCTGTTCGCCCTGGACGAGGCGGTCGCGCGCCGGGCCACGGGCCGCGCCTTCCAGTTTCCAGGCGGCAAGACGGCCCGGCTGGCCCCCGGCTTCGTAGTCTTTTTCCCGGCAACCGGGCGGTCGGCCCGGACGGGAATCACCATTGACAGGGCTGGCCGGCGGGGGTAAT
>NZ_MLBF01000163.1 GCF_001936615.1 Desulfosporosinus metallidurans | reverse complement strand
GCGTCGGGCAGGCCCCCTCGCGCTCCCGGGAGGCGGTGACGGACACGCCGGCCAGATAGCGGTCCATGGACACGGCGGCCTTGCGGCCTTCGCCCGGCCAGACTGATGGCGGAAAGCGGCTGTCCGGGCGCGACAAAGCCGCCGCAGAACACGCCGTCATGGCCCGGCAGGCCAAGGGTCAGGGCGTCCACGCCCTCGCGGCCAAGAGACAGGAAATTTGTGTCGAGCATTTCGACATAGACGGCATCGTACTCGGTGCAAACCGCTCAAAAGCGGCCCTGTCCAGGCGTTGGCCCGGATGGAAGGCCACATTCATGCGGCCCATGATGTCCAGTTCGGCGGCAAGCGCTCCCGGCGGCAGCAGTGTAGCCAGGGTCAGCAGATGGCCGCCGCAGCCTCGCCGGCCAGATAGACATCCACACCGTAGCCCTTCTTGCCAAGATCCCAGGCCACGGTCAGGGCGCTCACGTCGCCGCCCATGACCGCCGCCCGCTTGCCCTTGCCCGGCATGGACAGGGGTTTGGCGGCCGGACCGGTGGCGTTTATGACGGTGCGTTCCAGGCCTCCAATGGCCAGAGAGGCATCGATGGGGCTTCGGATACAGTGCGGTTGGCAGGGGTGGTCACACACCCGGCCAAGGACGGTCGGCAACGGCAGGGTGCGATCGAGAATCTTTCGAGCCCCGGCCATGTCGCCGGCCCGCACCAGGGCCATGAACTTGCGCACGTCGACATGGAGGGGACAGGCGGCCTGACAGGCGGGCTGTTCCTCCTGGAGTGCAGCGGTATTCGATATCCCGCAAACCCTGCTGGTCCATGCCTACCCTCCC
>NZ_MLBF01000162.1 GCF_001936615.1 Desulfosporosinus metallidurans | reverse complement strand
GGGAAATCGGTGCAATCCGATGCGGTCCCGCCACTGTGATTGGTACAAGCCTCCACAAGAATCCACTGTCGTATGATGGGAAGGAGTGAAGGTACGCCATAAGCCAGGAGACCTGCCTATTTATTAAGGAAGCTACACCTTCGAGGAAAAAGGGAAGGCATCAAGTGACAATGATTAAGATGTCATTCGGTCCCTTTTATCTAAGATAAAAAGGGACTTTGCTTTTTCCTTGGCATGCAAAAGTACAAAATAAAAGGGAGAGATCGCATGTTCAAGAAAAGTTTTGTATGGGTCATGATTCTTCTTGTTTTGGCATTAGGAATCCTATCAGGATGTAACCAGACAGCAACACAGGGGGAAAACAAACAACCAATCACAAACACTAATGTTGCACAGACAGATCAAAAGAATATTGTCACTGATCCAGGTTGGATACAATTAAACGAAGAGAAAATCAATTCAAAAAAATCCTCAAGTGAATCTTAACTACATATGGGTATTACGATAAAAATGCTGTTGCCAATATTTTAGCGAAAAAAAATTGGGGTAATGTAGAGGCAGTTACAACGAAAACAGGTGATTGATTTGAATAGCGATTTGGTTACTAGACCTGATCCACGAATCGTAGAAGATTTAGAATCAATTGCAAAAGCGATTTATCCCGAATTATTTCAATAGGTGAGGTTATGAATCAGACAAACAAATATCACAATATGGACAGGAGGACTTATCCTCCTGCTTCTTTTTTCAATCTTAGCGAGTGTCTCAATTGGGTCAGTTCCAGTTAGTATCTCATCAACATTCAAGATTCTTATTCATCACTTCCCATT
>NZ_MLBF01000161.1 GCF_001936615.1 Desulfosporosinus metallidurans | reverse complement strand
GGGATATCCATGACCCTGGCCTGCTTGCCCATAACCATCTGGAGGTTGGAAGCGAGGGTATTTATAAAATCTTCTTTATCACCGATCAGTAGGTTTATGTCATTCATAATGGCATCCTGCAAGAGCGGCTCATCGATGGTCGGTGAATGCTTGCAATATTTTTTCCCGTACTCCTGCCTGTTGGAGCAGCGCCATACGATTCGTTTCTCCGTGTAGTTCGTCCATGTTGCCCGTCTGTAAGGTTTACCACATTCTCCACACAGGACGATATTTGAGAGGGCATATTTCGAGCTGTATTTTCCGTTGTCTGTTGTCGCTCTTTTATCTGTGGATTTCCGGATGTTGGCCCGACGAGCCCTTTCCTCCTGCACACGGTTCCATAATTCCTTGGAGATGATTCCTTCGTGGCTTCCTTCTACATAGTACTGGGGTACGATCCCTTTGTTTTTAACTCTCGTCTTATTAATAAAGTCTGTAGTATAGCTCTTTTGCAGCAGGGCATCTCCCATGTACTTTTCATTGGAAATCATAGCTGCGATAGTGCTGACATGCCATTTGTCCTTACCGGTAACTGTTTTAATACCACTTTTCTCTAGGTGTTCCTTAATCTTCTCAAAACTGCAGCCCTCCAGGTAAAGCCGGAAGATCAGCCGTACTATTTCCGCTTCTTCCGGTACGATGACAAGCTCGCCCTCCTGGTTCTTGGTGTAGCCCAAAAATTGGGTGTAGTTTAGATACACCTGTCCTTTTTCGAATCGGCGAACCACACCCCACCGTGTATTGGTGCTTAAGGAGCGACTTTCCTCCTGGGCCAGACTACCCAGGATCGTGATTAGAAGCTCTCCTGTACCATCAA
>NZ_MLBF01000160.1 GCF_001936615.1 Desulfosporosinus metallidurans | reverse complement strand
TTTTATCTCAACAATAACGACGGACTGACTGATGACGGACGGATATTTACCAGTTTTAATTAACTATATAATATCCGTTCGTCCATTAACTTATTCTGGTCAGTCTATCAGTCTACACTCAGACACTTTACACCGTCAATCTATGGACATTAAAGTGCGTCAGTAACAGTATTTAAGAAACATACGAATAACTGCCCATGCGTCCTTATTATGAAACATCAGACATGCTTTACATATTTGCGTAGAACTTATATCCTCAATGTCATTACATTCCAACGTGATCAAAAAAATAAGAAAATCCTCACAAGATTTCCTTTTTCCTTTGATGGTTCCTGCCCGATTGCCACTATGCTCACAGAATGACAGGTAATCTTCAAGCAAAACCGCATAGTTCTCCGGCAACTTAACAGGCGATTTTTTCCGTTGGCAAGAGTACTTCCTTCCATCATTATAATCGCTTAATCTTCCTATGATTGTACGAATCATACTTTGGAAAGAATCACTTATTTCATGGGTGGAAGTGTAATCCTCAATAAAAGCATTCCCGATTTCGGGCGAGTATGCAGGTATTTTATCCTGCTGCATATACAGTGCAAGGGTTTTTAATATTTTACGGTAATTATTCAATGTATCCTTGCCGTAGAATTTTGATTGGAGCTGCTCTAGCAGTCCATGGGTCAGTGCTTCGACTGACTTATACTTTTTTTCCATAAGGTACCTCCTATACAATATCGTATTTGATTACATTTTCATTGTATAAGAGGATTATAATTATTTGAGAAAAAAGACAAGGAACAAAGTAATTATGCTGTATTTGATAATTCTTCTGGGATAATTAATCTTCTTGGATAATGCGACTTATCCGAGAACTTA
>NZ_MLBF01000159.1 GCF_001936615.1 Desulfosporosinus metallidurans | reverse complement strand
CGACTGGAAGAGCACGTCCAAGCAGTGAGGCTGAGTTTACAGGCAAATCCGTAGACTTAAGGCTAGGCTGTGATGGCGGGAAGGAATTATAGTACCGAAGTCACCGATCTCATGCTGCCAAGAAAAGCCTCTAGTGAGGAATGGGGTACCCGTACCGTAAACCGACACAGGTGGGTGAGGAGAGAATCCTAAGGCGCTCGGGAGAACTCTCGTTAAGGAACTCGGCAAAATGACCCCGTAACTTCGGGAGAAGGGGTGCCTCGATAGGGTGAAAGCCCGAGGAGGCCGCAGTGAAAAGGCCCAAGCGACTGTTTAGCAAAAACACAGGTCTCTGCAAAACCGTAAGGTGAAGTATAGGGGCTGACGCTGCCCGGTGCTGGAAGGTTAAGGGGAGAGGTTAGCGTAAGCGAAGCTTTTGAACCGAAGCCCCAGTAAACGGCGGCCGTAACTATAACGGTCCTAAGGTAGCGAAATTCCTTGTCAGGTAAGTTCTGACCCGCACGAATGGCGTAACGACTTGGGCACTGTCTCGACGAGAGACCCGGCTGAAATTGTAATACCTGTGAACGATGCAGGTTACCCGCGACAAGACGGAAAGACCCCATGGAGCTTTACTGTAGCCTGATATTGAATTTTGGTACGATCTGTACAGGGATAGGTGGGAGCCAGAGAAGCCGGACCGCTAGGTTCGGTGGAGGCAATGGTGGGATACCACCCTGATCGTATTGAAATTCTAACCTACATCCCTAAACGGGATGAGGGACCGTGTCAGGTGGGCAGTTTGACTGGGGCGGTCGCCTCCTAAAGAGTAACGGAGGCGCCCAAAGGTTCCCTCAGAATGGTTGGAAATCATTCGCAGAGTGTAAAGGCAGAAGGGAGCTTGACTGCGA
>NZ_MLBF01000158.1 GCF_001936615.1 Desulfosporosinus metallidurans | reverse complement strand
GTAAGCGGTGGAACAAATAGCGTAGTATAAAAAAATGGCCCTGATTTTCAGTTATTGAAAATCAGGGCCATTTTACATTCTTACAAAAATCCTTCACTTGCAACATCCTTGATGTATTTATACTGTTTACGGATCAACCTCTTGAACTGGGCATCAGAAAGATCATCGTATTTATTGGTTCCTTCTTCTACTAGATAATCAAAAATAAGTTCTGCATATTCTCTGTCTTCTCGTACCATCTTCCGATAGCGCTTTTCTATCTCATAGGGAAAATCCAGATAAAAGTCTATAATATCAATTTCTCCATCGAGAAATGATTTTGACATATCCATTATGTAGTTAATATTAGTCATCGCCATCCTGCTTATTTTCCTTCCTCAGCTTCTTTACTTGTTTTCTTTGCATAACATAATTCCGGCAGCATATCCGCCCATGGCATGTGGCTTTCCAATAATTCCGGCTTGTTATGAAAATCTAGATTGGGCAGATTTCTAAATATATGGACTAGATATTCATAAGGATCCAAACCATTAGCTTTCGCCGTTTCTATGATGCTGAAGACAAGTGCACTTGCTTCGGCACCCTGCGGGGTGTCGGACAAGAGGAAGTTCTTTCTTGCTAAAGCGACAGGTCTAATGGCATTCTCGGATAAGGCATTAGTAAACGGAATACGCCCATCCAACAGGAAGTTCGTAAAGTACTCCCTGTGGTTCAGTGTATATTTAATGGCTTTCTTTAACGGCTCTTGATGGGTATTCACATTTTCAGCCCATGCAAAAAAGGCATTTAGAACAGGAATACTCTGTTCTAGACGCTTCTGTTTACGCTCCTCATGCGGTAAATGTTTCCATTGCTTTTCAAGTGCAAAGAGCTTGTTACAAAAAGCTCTTCCTTTGGCAGCGGCAGAACCTGGAATCTCTTTTTTGCTACTGTTCAGCGGAATAGCTTCTAGGTAGTATCGCCTCAGGTGCGACTTATC
>NZ_MLBF01000157.1 GCF_001936615.1 Desulfosporosinus metallidurans | reverse complement strand
ACATCATACATTACAATACCTAAATTAAATAAATCAGAACGAAAATCCATAAATCGCTTTTTAGCTATATTTAGCTGCTCTGGTGATACATAGGCTCTAGTACAAGGTATTACCCCAAAAGCAGTTAAGGACTTGTCACTCAAGTCAAAGGCTAGTCCCATATCCAATAGTAAAAAATCTCCTGAATGCGAACAATGCAAAATGTTTCCTGGTTTAATATCTCTATGAACTTTTGATTGAGACCACAACTCTTGAATTGCTCTAGTTATCTGGGTACCTAACTTAATTACATCCATTATTTGAAGTACCTTTGTTTTAGCTAGTTCCTTACTTAAATCCTCACCCTCAACCCATTCCTCTGAAAATAATATCAGTATCTGATCTTTGTAGGATACCCTTTGAAACTCTATATGTCCTAATTTAATCAAATATGGGCTATCACATTTCCTCATGATTTCAACTTCTCTCATGGCACGGGCTGTGATTTCATCCAGAATATCCGTGGTTATAATTGGATTGCCTTCTTCAAAAATCGCTGGATTAACTAGCATAAATTTTATTGCATATTTTTTATCTCCATTAATTATGCATGGAAACACAACTTTTTGTCCCCCATTGCATCGATCTCCTATGACTTTACAATTTGGAATAATGATTTCAACATCTGCTTCTGATAATACTGGTAATCCCAAAATCGTTCCTCCTATCTCATCACAAGATTACAAATTAAACTACTTAGTTATAGACAAACCCCTACTTTCTTTAATAGACATTAGCTTGGATATATCCGACTCCTATCTCGACCATTCTAAAAGGGAGTTTTCTGATCACCTTGATAAGCTACCTCTACACCTTCCACACATTTCCTTGATTTCCTTCTAAGATCGTATAAATATTCCAATATAAAACAAAAAAGGCCAGACCGTCCAAAATAGACGACCTGACCTTTCACATCCATCATATACTTCTTCACTTTTGTCCGAG
>NZ_MLBF01000155.1 GCF_001936615.1 Desulfosporosinus metallidurans | reverse complement strand
GAGGAGGTCTTTTAGATGGCATTAGTTACTCCTAAATCAGATCAGAACCAGGTGGAATTAAAACTGCCTAAATGGAAAGCCAATTTTTGGCTCGGAATCTTATGGCTGATTTTTATTATTGACATAATGGACAGACAGGCAATTAACGCTATTTTACCCGCTATAAAAAAAGCTTACATGTTTTCGGACGCTCAACTTGGCTTAATAAGCTCAGTTATGGGTGTTACAATATCACTTTGTGTTTTCCCTCTAGCGATACTCATTGATAGATGGAGCCGCCGCAAAATGGTTTCGATCATGGTCATGTTCTGGAGTCTTGCCACGTATGCCACAGGGTTAGCTACAACGTTTGGAGGCCTGCTAGCTGCCCGCGCTGCCGTTGGTTTGGGCGAATCGGCCTATACCCCAGCCTCTATGTCCATGATTAGCGCCATGTATCCTAAAAAACAAAGAGGTACTGTAATTGGTATATACCAAACTGGTCAGGTTTTGGGTGGAGCAGCAGGTATTGCTTTGGCAGGATATCTGGCAGTGAAATATGGATGGAAATCCGTCTTTGGAGTTTTGGCCGTACCTGGAATCATTCTGGCAGTAATTGCTTGGTTCATGCCAGACTTCAAGGCCAAGAAGATGAATGCAGAGACTCAAAAGAGCAGTGATCCTAAAATCAAAGACGTTATAGGACATATATTTAAAACGCCTACTCTGCTTTTTATATATCTTGGTTCGGCTGCCATCTTTTTCAGCGCCAATACCTTGGGTACCTGGGAAGCAAGTTTTTACGGACGTTCTTTCGGCATGAGCGTGAGAGACGCAGCACTTTTTGTGGCCTCGGCAAAATTGGTCGCCTGGATTGGAGCGCCATTGTGTGGCTGGGTGAGTGACTTTTTACTGAAATATACGTCAAAAGGCAGAATGTTGGCCGCTGGAATCGTTGTTGCTTTGTATGGAATTACTATTTTAATTGCAACGCAGATTGCCCAGCACGACAAAGTCATAAATCATACATTTATAGTTTGGGTGATTGGAGCCACTTTCCTGGCCGGTTATTGGGGAACGGTAAATTCTTCAACTCAGGATCTTGTCCCTGCCTTTATGAGGGGTACAGCCTACAGTCTGGTTCCTTTGGCGAATTACCTATTAGCTGGGATTTGGGGACCGATTATTGCAGGGGCAATCGCTGATAAGATTGGCCTAACCAGCGCATTACAGATTATTGTTGCGGTTAGCGTTGTTCTGGGTATTTTCTTCTTCTATATGGCCAGTAGATTCTGGGATAGGGACATGGAAAGAGCAAAAATATTTGGCGAGATT
>NZ_MLBF01000154.1 GCF_001936615.1 Desulfosporosinus metallidurans | reverse complement strand
GTTGGTTGGGGATTATGGACTTTATATGCTGAAGCAGTTATTGTAAATGAAGTTGCAGGATTTTGGGGAATTGTTATCGGACTTGTAGTAGCACCAATTACTTTCGTCGCCGCACCAATTTATGCAGTTGTAGAATGGGGCGAATGGTTAGCTGTAGTCTCAATTTTTGGTACAGGGGTATTAATATCAATCATCTATGCATTAGGTAGTTGGTTACGTGGTGAAGATTAATTAAGAAACCTCCTAGTATTCTATGCAAAATCAGTACAAGCCTGCCTAAGCCCTTGGACATCAGCCCTAAACATCCTGACCCATATAATGTTCACTTGCCACATAGGGCATCTTGGAGTGTCTGATGATAAAACCCGTGAAGCATATACAGCAATGAGACAAAGGGTTGCAAAAAAGTATTTACATAGTAAGAAGGCGTAGGCAGACCTTGGCAGGTATCGTGATTGGTTGCACTCTGTCAAGTTTGTCATTCATACGGCACGAGCAAGGTTACTAAGACCGTAGCAAGCGAAGTAATTAAATAAGTATATCTGACACCCTTACTAAATAGTAGGGGTTCATTCTATGTAAAAGGGAACTGTTCATCAATAAAACAGTTCCCTTTTAGTGACATTATATCATTCACAGTGAAGTTATCTGAATGGATAGGACCTCTGGAATTATAGTGACCTTCGCTTCTCCTAAAGTAATTACTATGTCAGCACCATTATAAGTCACTTCAGCTAAATTATTCTTATTACACTGGATTAAGTATTGATGGGGTATTTCAGATGTGAAGAGTACTAAATTTTTATGGGCTGGAGTGCCTAGATCCCATTTACCAAGTTTAACCGTCATTCTCACCACCTCCTATTCCATATCTTACTATATAGAAGGTTAAATCATATGAATTCGACAGAAGATGGCAGAAAGACCTCGGAAACGAGGTCTTTCTTTCGATATATAGGGCTAAATGGTAAGGGGCGTAGGAAAATTAATCCTTGTCCCGGCCTTACCCTTGTTACAATTTCAATTTATGAACGGTATATGGATGGGTGTAGAGGCAAATAAGGTACTAACGAAGTCCTTAGTATTTGTTTTTACATTAATCAAATACAAAGAAGAGAGAGGCATTATAATGATTGAAGTTTCGTTATTAAAGATATTATTAAATGAAGGAATTATTTCAGAGTCTGAGTACAACGAGGGAGTTGAAGCTCTCTATAAGAAGGTTGCGTAATTTTAGGAGATGTTATATTGTAGGTTACACAAAGTAGTATTGGTCACATTGAGAAGAGGTGTTTGTATATGATTAAAGTAGTTTATTATGCAAGGGTTTCAACTGAAGAAGAAAAACAGATAAATGCTTTAAAGATTCAACGTGAGGAAGCCGAAGAGTTTATCGCTACTCAATCTGATTGGATATTAGTTGACAAATATGTTGACGAAGGTATCAGTGGAACGATCATTGAAAAGCGAGAT
>NZ_MLBF01000153.1 GCF_001936615.1 Desulfosporosinus metallidurans | reverse complement strand
GAGGATGTCTAGAGTTTTGTGTAAATGGTTATAATTACCATTAAGGAGTTGACCATTTATGCAAGATGTCAGAAGTCAGTTAGCCCGACAAGTGGCTCAAGAGTGTAAGACCGTAGAAGATGTTCATAATGCATTAAAAGATCTCTTTAAGCGAACTCTCCAAGAGATTCTCGAAACAGAAATGAATGAGCATCTTGGCTACGAGAAGAATGATGTCAA
Organism: Desulfosporosinus metallidurans; assembly: GCF_001936615.1. GTDB lineage: Bacteria > Bacillota > Desulfitobacteriia > Desulfitobacteriales > Desulfitobacteriaceae > Desulfosporosinus > Desulfosporosinus metallidurans. Next base: position 1,289 of record NZ_MLBF01000153.1, on the reverse strand, counting down.
GGGAAACAACTCAGGTAATAGTCGCAACGGCTATTCCTCAAAAAGCATTAAAACTAGTTTAGGTGAAACGGAACTCGGCATTCCGAGAGACCGTAACGGGAAATTCGAACCTCAAATCATCAAAAAATATGAGAAAAACGCTAGCGAAATCGAAGAACAGATCATTACAATGTATGCCAAGGGGATGTCCACAAGGGATATTGAGGCACACATGAAAGACATCTATGGCATTGATGTCTCGGCCGATTTGGTAAGTAAGATTACAGATAAAATCTATCCGATGATTACAGAGTGGCAGTCCCGTCCCCTTGACGCTGTCTATCCTATTGTCTTCCTAGATGCGATTCACTTTAAAGTCCGCAAAGATAATCGCATCGTTAACAAGGCCGCATACTCCGTTCTTGGCATTGATGTCTTAGGTCGTAAAGATATCCTGGGAATCTGGATTGGTGAAAATGAAAGTGCCAGTTTCTGGATGGGTGTATGCAATGATTTAAAGAATCGTGGCGTACAAGATATCTTAATTGCATGTAAAGACGGGCTTTCAGGCTTCTCTGAGGCTATAAATAGCGTATTTCCTCGTACATCGATTCAATTATGCATCATCCACCAAATTCGCAACTCGATGAAATACGTTTCATATAAAGAACAGAAAGCAGTCATGGCCGATCTTAAAAAGGTTTATCAAGCACTAACTCTAGAAGAAGCTGAGTTTGCTTTCGAAATGTTCAAAGAAACGTGGGGTAAAAAACATCCGATCGTCATTAAGTCTTGGGAAACCAACTGGCAAGAATTAACCACCTACTTTAGTTACTCGTATGGGATACGCCGATTGATTTATACAACGAATACTGTAGAAGGCTATCATCGTCAATTGCGAAAAGTGACCAAAACGAAAACGGCTTTTCCAACCGATGACTCATTACGGAAAATCATCTATCTAGCCACCAAAAATATCAGCAAGAAATGGACTATGCCTTTGCAAAACTGGGCAGAATGTATTTCACAATTTGTTATTCAATTTGAGGATAGACTTACTATGTTCTAAGCTTGGGGGCTCTGCCCCCAACGCCCCCGAAGTTTAACGCTTTGTTCTGCCTGTTAGGAAATGAAACTTGGAAAAGGAAGCATCTTGCGATGCCTCCCATTTCCTTCAGCAGAAACCAACCGAGCGCTCTGGTTGCTCTTCAGCATTGCCGTACCCTCTCATGTTGGCAAGAGCTAGTTATAGTTTAACCAAAAAAACTTACAAGTAAAAATTCCATTTACACAAAATTATTTACATACCC
>NZ_MLBF01000152.1 GCF_001936615.1 Desulfosporosinus metallidurans | reverse complement strand
CTTTTGCCAATAAAATCGCTTGTTCTACCGTGATTTCACGGTCTACTGGAAGAACGTCCGATTTTTTGTACAATTCAGCGTTATAGGGCTCTTTGTTCTTCAAGATGTTATATATTGCAGTTAGCAGCATTCGCGCAATAGCAATAATTGCACGTTTGTGACCTCGACGCTTCTTGAGTTTTAAGTAGCGGTTTCGGATTTCAGGGTGCTTATCACTTTTGACAACGGCGGTTGCACACTGTACTAATAGTGGCTTAATGTAACAGCCTGCTTTTGAAATCCTTACTGACTTTTTCTTGCCAGCACTCTCGTTATTAGTGGGAGTAAGTCCTGCCCAGGAACATAAATGCTTAGCTGTCGGGAACACGTCCATTTTCACACCAATTTCCGAAACCACGGCAATGGCGGAAAACAGGTTTTTAAAGGACGGAACAGTTAAGATGAGGTTGGTTTCTTCTGAGTAGGACTCGGCAAGGGAAAGAATAATGGTTTCAAGAACCGCTTTACAGGAATTTAGGTCTTCATAATGTCGCTGAATGACTTTTAATTTTCCTGCTTGTTCGGGTGTAATCAATCCGTCGATCGCGAGTTCGAGTTCAGGAACCTTCTTCTTCATGGAACCATGGATCAAAGGCTCGATGTCAAAAGAGGTATCAAGCGGATTTTCCAAGAGCTTGTCAATGATGTTCATGGAGCTTTTACCGAAGGTATCTGAAACCACATTGCCAAGCTGAATATTAGAAACCGTTAAGCTGTTTTGAAGTCGATTTTTCTCGCTGGACATAAAATTAGTCAACTTAAACCGATAGCGCATCAGGTCACGAAGCTGTCGGATCGGCAGAGGAGGCATGAAGCTTCCAGCGACAAGATCATGTTTAAACAAATCGGCAATCCATTTGGCATCTTTCTTATCCGTCTTTTTACCACGAATGGCTTTGACGTATTTCGGATGTGCCAGCGTGATGTTGCAGGAATCTTCAAGAACATTAAATATGGGAATCCAGTATTTCCCAGTAGATTCCATACAAACATCTTTGCAGTCATTTTCATTAAGCCATTGTGACAGCTCTTTCAGTCCTTTGGTAAAGGTAGAATAGCGATGGCTTTTGTAGGTGGTAACCCCTTTGTTGTTCGTCGAAGCAATACAGGCAACAACAAAGGTTTTGTGGACATCGATTCCACAACAGATGGGATATACGATTTTTAAACCCATAGGGAGACTCCTTTCTAAGTGTTATAGGGATAGACAGCATTGACTGTTTGTCTGGCAATAAACGAGTAATGTTTATACAAAGATAAGTCTGCGTGCTCGAAGTCACACTTATTTGTGCTTGGAAAGACAAACTACACATATAACAATGCGGTCACCCCATAAAATGAGGCAGCCCACTCACCTCCACGTGATTTGTAGTTTACTGGTATCCCTATGGGTTTAGTGTAATAAAAAGTTCGCTCCAAGCACAACGATTTCATTACGTTTTGTGCCTTGAGCGAAGCGAAAGGAATGGATATAAC
>NZ_MLBF01000151.1 GCF_001936615.1 Desulfosporosinus metallidurans | reverse complement strand
GCCTCCGGCGGCCGGGGGGATCATCCCCTGTACAACCGGGAACATCGGTAACAGCCTGACCGGGTACATGGGTAACAGGTTTATCGGGTCAAATTGTCCATGAGCGTATTGAGTCTTTTTCCTCTGGAAATTAGACCTGATACGCTCTTTCCATCTAATACCCCTAAGGGCAATTCTCCAAGATAAACGTCGATATTGCCCAGGGCATTTTCGATTAATCCGACCGTGGAGTTGGCGAACGCTTCACCAATAAAACGTTGCCTCCCTTTCCAAAAAATCGTCCCATCTGTTCGAACACGCCGCGGTTCGTACCACTGAGGGTACTCAAATTCCTTGAAGCTCCCAGCATATTTCTTGGTTGATGGCTTGTACAAAGACGCAGGGACTTGTTGTCCAATGGCTTCATGAGGTCTTTCTTCGTTGTACACTTGCCGCCATTGCTCAAGTCGAATTGCCTGCTTATGTAAAGTTGCTTCTGGTGGACGCGTTGTTTCCGATTTCATGGTCCGGTGCATACGTTCATGGCTGCCATTCTCTTCTGGATGGCCAGGTCGAATGAATTCCACGCGGACACCAAGCTTCAGCCAACCAACACTCAAACGACTTAATCCCCAGGGTCCTGTCGAGCCAAAGGGTGATCCATTGTCGACTCTAATTATCTCAGGAAGATCAAATTCTTCAAATATCTTCCCAAACTCTTGCTCAGTAGGTTCGCCGCGTTGGCTGTGGAGAGGCGTACAACTCAATAAATAGCGACTATGGAGATCACTTACAGTCAGCGGATGGCATGGCATTCCATCTCTTGTGCGAAACCAGCCCTTGAAATCAACCGACCAAACATGATTCGCCCGCTCGGGTTTAGTCACACCACTTCGCCAACTTCGAATGCCCACTCGACGACTGGTCCTTCTTGGTTCTACGAGGCCAGCTCGCGAAAGAATATCACCAATTGTACTGGGAGCAGGTGGAGCCATCCCTTGTTGCAGTAGTTTGGCTGCTATCTTTCGTGGCCCCCAGGTTGGTCTTTGCCGGCGCAATACGATGACTGCATCTATGAGCCATGCCTCAGTCCTATGAGGACAGTCATGTGGGGCACGACTTTTTTCGTTAAGCGCCTCAAGACCTCCGAGCTCAAATCGGTGAAGCCATTTATATCCTGTTTTCCGGCTAATGCCGAACTGGCGACAGACAGCAGACAAGGAGCATTTGCTCTCTTGGAATTCCGAAATAAATCGGAGTCGTTCCTCCATGGGGTCCACCTTTTTCCACGGCATGGATCACCTCCGCCGTGGATCGTAAAGTGTTACCCATGTACCCAGTCAACTTGTTACCTATGTACCCGGTTTGTACCCCCCCGGCCGCCGGAGGCATCTCTGAGAAACAGAACCGGCGGCGGGTTTACGGCGCAGGCGCAGGTGCAGGCGCAGGCGCAGGCGCAGGCGTCGTCGGCGCGGCCGGGGCTGTTGCGACGGCGTCCGGCCGGCACCAGGCGTTGGTCTTGTCGTCAAAGAGCC
>NZ_MLBF01000150.1 GCF_001936615.1 Desulfosporosinus metallidurans | reverse complement strand
TCCCTATGGGGGTAAAGGCTGAAGCCGAGCTTTTCCCCGGCTTCGGAAAAAAGCAGCTCCTGCAATCGGTGATTGGTTCGCTGGGCGCGGGAGTTGTTTCTGTTTTTGTATGGCTGCTTTCGCAAAGCGTCACCTTCACCGTCATCGGCGTGCTGGTCGGAATTGTCGGCTCAGTGATGATGACCACCAAGGATCAGACCAATCTATCGGTGGTGGATCAGGTGCAGAATATGACGCGGTTTGCGAAAAGCCAGAAAATTTATCCGTACCGGTACGGCGATGAATGGAGGTTGGGCTGATGTACGCAAAGGTACACCCCATATTTTCAAAGAGCTGATGAAAATAGAAAAGAAAAAAATATCTTACTGTGCGCTTCTCTTTAGCGCCGCAATCTAAAAAAACTAGGAGGACTTGCGATTATGAAATTAAGCATTTTCAAAAACAGGACCGTGATCGGCCTGGGCTGTATCATCCTTTCCCTGATCATTTGTTTTGGTCTGACGCCGCTTTGGGGCAGCGCGGTACGCGCCCAAACGGAAATCGTGCGGATTACGGATATTGTCAAAAAGGGCGAGGTGATCACCGCCAACAAGCTGGAAACGGTAAAGGTCGGCGCATACAACCTGCCGAGCAACCTGGTGAAAAACAAAAATGAGGCCATCGGCAAATACGCCGCCGCCGACTTGCAAAAGGGGGATTACATCCTTTCCACCAAATTATCCGGGACGCCCCTTGCCGAATTTGAATACCTGACCGGACTTGACGGTACAAAACAGGCCATGTCCATTACCATCAAATCGTTTGCGGCGGGACTGTCGGGCAAGCTGGAACTGGGCGACATCATATCCCTGATTTCCGCGAGTTCCGGCAATACCGGGATTATCGTGACGCCGCCGGAGTTAAAGTATGTCAAGGTGCTGGCGGTCACGCTGGGCACGGGAGTGGACAAGGAATACAAGGCGAGTGGGGACAAGAGCGGCGACGTGGAAAAGAAACTTCCCGCCACCCTGACCCTGCTGGTAAATTCCGCCCAGGCCAAGGTGCTGGCCGGACTTGAGCAAAACGGCAACCTCCAGGTAACCCTTGTCTATCGCGGGGCAAAGGCCAATGCGGATAAATTTTTAACGGCGCAGGATCAGTACTTTGAAAACGGGTGAAATCGCAGTTGCCGGCATCATTGAAAGCAGCCCGCTGCCGGAAAAAGCAGAAAACGCAGCCCAGGGGGATAACAGCAATGCCAAATAAGGGAAAGCAGATTCTGGCGGTCTGGGGCAGCCCGTCCAGTGGCAAAACCGTAACGGCTATGAAAATCGCAAGGGAGCTGTCCCTGAACAGGAAAAACGTGGCGGTAGTTTTCTGTGACGCGGTGTGCCCCGCACTGCCCACGGTGCTGAAAACCAAGAAGCCAATGGAGGGCTCCATCGGCGAAGTGCTGGCCGCACCCAACGTAACGCAGGAGCTTATCTTGAAAAACTGTGTATGCCCCGCCAAAAATCCGTATCTCAGCTTTCTCGGCTACAA
>NZ_MLBF01000149.1 GCF_001936615.1 Desulfosporosinus metallidurans | reverse complement strand
AGAGGAACTAGGGAATGGAAAACAAGTTCAAAGAGTCATTGCTGGATAAAAACACGCTATCCGTGACGTGGGAACTCGTGCCGGGGAGAGGCGCAAACGAAAAGGCTCAGGAAAGTGCGATCGCCTCTGCAGAACAAGCGGCTAAAGGGGGTAGGGTTCATGCCCTTACTATCACGGATAATCCTGGTGGCAACCCGGCAATTCTCGCAGATTATTTAGGAATGGAAATCCTTAAAATGGGGATTGAACCGTTGGTCCATTTTACATGCAAAGATAAGAACCGCAATCAAATGGAAAGTCAACTCTATGCCTTAGACCGGGCAAAAGTTCGTAACCTCTTAGTGATGACTGGCGACTATACGGTTTCAGGGTTTAAAGGACGCCCTAAACCAGTCTTTGATCTCGACCCATCTAATGTGTTACAGCTTATCGCCGAAATGAACAAGGGCTTAGAAGTTCAGGGGATGAAGGGACCCTTATATCACCAACCCAGTGACTTTTTTGCTGGAGCGGCTGTTTCTCCTTTCAAATCAACCGAGGCCGAATTGATGGTACAATATTACAAACTGAAAAAGAAGATTTCCGGTGGTGCTCAGTTTATTGTTACCCAGCTCGGATACGATGCTCGGAAGTTCCACGAAGTATTGCAATTTTTGAAAGTCAATAAATTGGATATTCCGGTTGTGGGCAATATCTACATTCTTCCGTTCGGTGCAGCACGAGTTATGAATCAAAATCAGCTACCAGGCTGTGTTGTCACGGATAAACTTCTATCAGAACTTGACGCGGAAAAAGGTGCCCCAGATAAAGGGGTCGGTGCGCGGATGTTGAGAGCCGCCAAAATGTACGCCATTATGAAAGGCATGGGCTTTGCCGGAGTTCATATAGGAGGGCATAATATTAAATACGAACAAGTGGAATACGTCCTAGACAAAGGGGAAGAACTCAGTAAGAACTGGCAGGATCTCGTTCGTGAATTTGATTATCCTCAAACGAATGGATTCTACTACTTTGAAAAGGACGAGAAGACGGGCCTGAATACAGATCAACCAACTAATCGTGCTAACCGCCCATTAGATGCGCCTGCTAATGCGGGCTATACAATGATGCGGGGGATGCATGGCCTTTTATTCACACCTAATAAGAAACTATTCCCCATGATGCGCGGGATATATCGTTCGGCCGAAGGTAAGAAAAAGACCGAAAGAAGATTGCATGCACTTGAGCATATCGCGAAGGTAGTCATGCTTGATTGTAAAGACTGTGGGGACTGTGCCATGCTGGATATGGCCTATCTTTGCCCGATGTCCCAATGCCCGAAAAATCAACGTAACGGGGCTTGTGGAGGGAGCTTAGACGGCTGGTGTGAGGTTTATCCTAAGGAGAAGAAATGTGTCTGGGTTAGGGCGTATGCGAGACTCAAAAAATATGGAGAAGAAGCAAGCTTAGATGTTCCCCCAGTGCCACCCGCCAATTGGGATTTTTATCAGACGTCCTCTTGGTCTAATTTTTACTTAGGAAAAGACCATTCGGCCCCAATATTAGGAA
>NZ_MLBF01000148.1 GCF_001936615.1 Desulfosporosinus metallidurans | reverse complement strand
CACTAGCGTTGCATAAAATTGACGATCATTTGTCAAGTAATGTCTTACCCCTAAATACAGCGTAAATGACTGATATATTGAGATAATAGACTAAAATCTGTATTTTAACATAAAAAAACCTTATAATTAGAGATGGAGTAGTTCTTGTCCAAATCTAAGAATAAGGAAAGATAAAATGCAGGACAAGAATACCACGGAATCCACATTTTTTCAATTGGTAGAACCCATATTAACTCAGAATCTTTGGCACAGAATTAGTAAGACAGTTGAGTCTGTCGATCAATATGTTAAGAAGTTAAAAACTGTTCAACTCGTCCAACTGGTCATGAATGCTGAAATGAAACAATATACCAGTCTGAAAGAGATCAGTAACAGTTTAAACAATGATGCGTTTGCCAAAGCCCTTCATCTAGAATCCATTAGTACTTCTCAGATTTCTCGTCGATTCAGAGAAATGTCAACCGATATAGCTGGTATTATCCATAAAGAAATTGTACAAACGTTAGGATTAAGGCTGGGTTACAATACTCTGCGTCAATCGTTAGGCCGTCTCTATTTAATCGATGCCTCAACCATTACTCTTTGCCTTTCTCAATACTTATGGGCCGACTTTAGAAAGACAAAGGGTGGTGTGAAGCTTCATCAACGGATTCGATTTGATGGCGATCCAATCCCGGATGCCGCAACCATCACTGTTGCTCGCAAATCTGACAAAAGCCAACTTGAGTTCTTGATTGTCGAAGATGAAGATGCCTTAAATGTTTTTGATCGGGGATATCTGCATTATAAGCAGTTTGACTATTATTGCGGAAAGGGTATCCGTTTCGTCACCCGATTAAAAAATAATGCCTGTGTTGAAGTGCTTCGAGAGCTTGAAATTGACGAGGAGAGTGTAATTGAAGAAGACCTCATTGTACGACTCGGTAAAGGGAAAAGTCGAATGGAACATGACCTAAGGCTCGTGATCACGAAGGATTCTGAAGGTAAAGCCGTCATGATTCTAACCAACGATTTCGACATAATGGCGGAAGAAATTGGGGTTATCTATCGCTACCGTTGGCAAATAGAACTCTTCTTCAAGTGGATCAAGCAACATTTGACGATTAAGCATCTGTTTGGTAAGAGTCAAGCCGCAGTCGTTAATCAATTATTCATCGCCTTAATCACCTATTGTTTGATGATGTTGATCAAGTATAAAGCAGCGTATCAGGGTTCGTTGCTCGATATCCAACGACTCCTTAGAGAATGTTTGTATGAGCCCTTCACCTCCTTTATGCAAAAACTTCACAGGAAAGGCCCACCCACAAAAGGACGCCAGCGACAAGATTGGGAACGAGTCTATGAAGAAACTATGAATCGAGTATTTTCAGGAGAAATGGATGACCTAATTCGTAGCACAGAGATTCTGTAAACACCCCAACCAATATATGTAAAAATTGTGGAAAAGGACTACACCCTAGGTAGTGGTCGACTTCCTCAGTGTGCGAAATGATATTTGGATGTATGTACCAAATAAGGATTATAATCACTGAGTAAATATAATCCATTTACCCTCTTGACATAGACGAATTATTTTAATGCAACCCTAATG
>NZ_MLBF01000147.1 GCF_001936615.1 Desulfosporosinus metallidurans | reverse complement strand
AATTTGTGGTTTTTCTATTATAGTCCATGTTCCGCCAGTAGACGTTATTACATAGTTATCTGGATACACATAAGTTATCCTGCTTTGTGAATAACTGTCATCAAATATTACATCTTGTTCATACTTACACGTTGAAAGAATATTACTTCCTTGAACCCAGTAGGTTGCATAATATACACTAGCAGGTTTAATACTACCATCAGCTGTAACAATGTTTTTTGTATAAAGTTTATCTACATATACTTTATCACCAGTTATTGCTACTAATTTTGCCTTGTTTTCTGGAGTTAATAGAATCTTTTCTGATTTTACGATTGTTGATATATCAGTTCCAGGAAAAGCCTTTTGCAAGTCAGCAGTTGTAACCTTTTGCTCATTGTTCGTTGCTGCAAATACAGGTAATGAAAATGTTACTAACATTATCCCCGTCAATAAAGCAGTTAAACATTTCTTCAACATTTGCTTTCCTCCTCAAAATAAATTATCGATTATTCAGTTGTCGAAATTTAGGACCTATGCACTTAATGAAAAATAATATTAAGGTCTTAGCACCCCCCCACTAACTCGGCATGGGAACCTTCTGCACTAAGATTTCGTACTCTAAGGAATGTAAACAATAACGATTGTTCTAATTGATTTAAGCCAAGATCAATGTAAAATAATGGTTAGAGCATGTTTTTAGGTTTAACTAGCGATACCCTAATTACAGTTAAGCATTGGCATCATTCCTTTTCATTGTACTTATCTTACTCTTTGGCCAGCCCCATTGTCTACGCATCCTCAAATGTAGCTGTTATAAATAAGATTATCGTAAATTTCTAACCTTGTCCCCCGTAAATCCACCAAAATGCCCCCCGTGATTTACAACAAATTACCATGTTCTTCGACATTTTAAGTTACCAAATGCAAATGGAGGACTTAACAATTGCTAAGTCCTCCATTTGCGTAAATCCTAAAGTTAATTACCCGTAGCAATTTTCTCCTTATCAACATTTGCCCATAATAAGACAGCTTCGAAACGTTTGCTTACTCCTAATTTGGGAAGGATATTACTAACGTGAAATTCCACAGTTCGAACCTTAATACCTAAAGCCGATGCAATCTCTTTGTTGTGTAAACCTCTTGATACTAATTCCATAATTTCTATTTCTTTAGGAGTCAGTAGTTCACTAAGCATTTCAGAGTTCGCTGGAGAAGGTGTGTTATCACAGTTATTTCCGGGGTGAAGGAAAGCCTCTAAACCATGCGAAAAGTAGACACCACCTTCGTAAACTCTGAAGATTGCCTGAGTCATTTCCTTTACTGAACAGTCTTTAAGTAAGAAACCATTAGCACCTTTACTTATTGACTTAGTAACGTAACCTTTTGGACTATGTCCGGTCAGCATAATAATTTTCACTCCAGGTTGAATCTCTTTTATCTTGTTTATTAAATCAGTCCCACAGGCATCAGGAAGCTTTATGTCTAGCAACACGACATCAGACTTGGTTTTACTAATTAAGCTCATACATTCTATTCCGTTCTTGGCAATTCCAACTACCAAAATACGGGGCTCAAAAGATAACAAAGAGACAGTTCCTTCCGCAAAAAGCGTATGATCATCA
>NZ_MLBF01000146.1 GCF_001936615.1 Desulfosporosinus metallidurans | reverse complement strand
TTAAGCGACCAGAGAGTAAGGTTCCGGAGATTAAAAAGTAATTAGGTCTATGCTACAACTTACAATCGCTATGAGCTTTTGTTCGAGGAATAATAATAGTTCAAGGTGATGGCAAGATTATCCTAGTTCCAATTTCGCCCCTTCTCAAACTGAGTAAGGGGCGAAATTTTTGTGGCAGATGCCAACAACGAGTGTAAGTATTGTATTGATATCAGACAACTTGGATTTTTGAATACGGTTTCAACCCTCTAATTAGGACGGAACAGGAATTGGAAAGTATCTATTTGTGCGGAAGTTTAGACTATTTAATTAGTTGACCCATATTTACCTCTCTAAAAGCCTTAAAAAGGGTTAAGAAATTATCGATTATAAAGCAAGATAAACCTAGATAAAACAAGATAGTTCATAGCAAAGAAAGCCTTTTCAGGGCTATTATAAAGTCATTCAATAGATAAGGAAACATTTTGAACATTCTAAAATGATTAAAGCTAAAGGAAGGACGTGGTTAAATCGGCGTAAAGAAGCGTTCTGAATTACTATTTTAGTCATTCCATTCATCTAAACTTAAAAAACAAGGGTATAAGGGGATAACAAAAAACGATATTTAGGAGGATAACTATGTTTGATTTATCATCATTAGGCAATGCAGTGATCGAGGGTGACAATGAACAAGTTAAGGTTCTAACGGAAAAGGCCCTTAGTGCCAAAGTTGATCCACTTGTTATCATTAATGAAGGACTTATCGGAGGCATGAATGTCGTTGGGCAGCGGTTCAAAGTGAATGATATGTTTGTACCAGAAGTGTTAATGTCAGCACGTGCTATGAATTCAGGGATCGAACTTGTTAAACCACATCTTGCGGGTGGAGAGATGACCAATAAGGGTACGGTTGTTATAGGGACAGTTAAGGGCGACTTACATGATATTGGAAAAAGTTTAGTAGGGATGATGTTGGAGTGTTCAGGATTTAAGGTCATCGACTTAGGGGTAGATATTTCACCGGAAGAGTTTATGGCAGCAATCAAGGTGAACGGTGGGAAAATTTTAGCGCTGTCAGCTTTATTAACGACGACTATGCTGTCTATGAAAGCGACGATTGATGAGTTATCATCAGCAGGAATGCGCGAAAATGTAAAGGTCATCATCGGTGGTGCACCAATTTCTCAAGAATTCTCGGATCAAATTGGTGCGGATGGTTATGCTGGAGATGCCGCTGCAGCGGTGGAACTTGTTACTAAATTATTGAACTAAAAACCAAGAAATTACGAGGAGGTAATATTATGGCTAACATTAGTTTTACAGATGTTGCTTATACCGAGTTAAATGAGTTCATTTACGGTCATGCCAAGAAACCCGTAAATTGCAATAATGGAATGGTTATTGGTGGCGGAACAGTATATCCAGAAGTGAATCTTACACTTCCTACCATGTTGATCAATGAAGAAACCATGCCAAAAGTCTTGTCTCAGTATGAAGAAATGATTCATGGTATTTGTTCCAAAGCCTATGAGCTGTTCTCACCTGGAATTATTATTGAAATAGAACTTCTTCCCCCCTGTACCTTTAATCCCCAATGGGGAGTGGATGTGACGAAAGTTGTTAAAGGAGTAATGAAGGAGTATGA
>NZ_MLBF01000145.1 GCF_001936615.1 Desulfosporosinus metallidurans | reverse complement strand
AAAACCTCAGGTATTGGCAATGTCTGCTTTGCTTACCACAACAATGTTGCATATGAAAGATACGATTGAACTCATGAAAGAAGAAGGTATTAAGGATCAAGTAAAAGTTATCGTAGGTGGGGCACCAATTTCCCAGGATTTTGCTGATGAGGTGGGTGCAGATGGATTTGCTCCTGATGCGGCTTCCGCAGTAGATCTCTGTAATCGGCTCTTGGCTTAAACTTTGTAGGTCTGAAAGGAGAGTTTGAAGTTGACAACTAGAACTAATTTTAAAGCATATTCAACTACGATGATGAATGTATTCACGGATTCTCAGTGCCAAGAATTGGTATTAGCTGCTGAAGAAGCAATGTGGCGCACTGGAACAGACTTTCATGACAAAGAGTCTCTGGAAATTCTAAAAAAAGCGGGTTGTTGGGTCGACGGAAAAAGAGTTCGGATTCCACCGCACATTACTGAACGGGCCTTGAAGACTTGTCAGAAGCACGTTGTGCTTTGCAATAGCCGGACAGGAGCACCAGAACTTTTTGTGGAAGGAAATAATGCTTACTTTGGTTCTGGACCTTGCACACCATTCACAAGAAACCCATTCACAAACGAAAGACATCGGGCCACTAGGCAGTCCGTGGGCTGGGCAACCAAGGTCCTCGATGCCCTTCCCAATATTGATTATGCGATGTCTTTAGGGATTGTCCAAGATGTTCCACTTTTAGTTTCTGATCGCCACGAGTTTGAGCAACAAATTTTACACACCGATAAACCTATCATTACGGTTTGTAACGATGAGTGGGGACAAGAAGACGTCATTAAGATGGCCGAGATTGTTGCTGGCGGTGAGGAAGAATTAACAAAGAATCCATTTATTTGTCTCTATGCTGAACCGATTTCGCCAGGAGTCCACTGCAGGGAAGCTGCCCAAAAATTGATACTCGGAGCTAAGAAGAGACTGCCGACAATTTATACCCCATGTATTATGGCTGGTGGGACAGCACCTGCAACCATGGCAGGGGTTATGGTACAGGGATTGTGCGAAAGTTTAAGCGGTTTGGTTCTAAGTCAGTGTACGCGTGAAGGAGCCCCCTTCATTATGGGTGGTGTGTATACTATCTTGGATATGGAATCTACTATCTTCTCCTATGGAGCTCCGGAGCTTCACCTGCTCCTTGCGGGCTTAGCGGATGTAGCCCATTATCTTAATATTCCGATGTTCGGTACTGCGGGTTGTACTGATTCCTGTATTATTGACGAACAGGCTGGAATAGAGGCTGCACTCTCTATCGCTATGACAAATATGTCTGGCGCCAATCTAAATCATGATACAGGTTACTCCGAGTACGGAACAACTTCAAACCTTGACCTTGTTGTTATTGCGGATGAAGTTCTTGGAATGGCCAGAAGATTAACACGTGGTATCCGTGTTGATCAGGAAACCTTAGCATTGGATGTCATCGAAAAGGTCGGCCCTGGTGGTAAGTTTACGGATGAGGATCATACAGAGGATCATGCTGAAGATAATTATGTACCTCGTCTAGTCAACCGTGCTGCCCGAAGTATTTGGGAAAATGCAGGTGAGAAAACACTGACCCAGGTTGCCAATGAGAAAGTCCGGGATATCATTAATTACCACGAACCTGTTCCCCTACCGAAGGATG
>NZ_MLBF01000144.1 GCF_001936615.1 Desulfosporosinus metallidurans | reverse complement strand
GCAGGAAATCCGAACGTTCGGATTTTTTTCGCCATTCGTTTGTTTGTCAGACGCTGCATCGATGGTACAAGGAAGGCGTTAATGTTAATAATCGGTTAGCGTACCTATCCACTTATATGGGTCATGTCAAAATCGCAGATACCTACTGGTATCTGACCGGCACGCCAGAACTGCTGCAATATGCCTCTAATGCTTTTGAAGAATTCTTTAATGAGCTAGGAGGCGCTGCAGATGAAACACTGTGAAGACTTTCAGGTGTTGCTACAGAAGTATTTTCTTGTTCGATTAATGGGGCAGCAAAAGGTATCCCCCAATACCGTTCAGGCCTATAAAGACACGTTCAGACTGTATCTACGTTATTTGAACGATGACATTAGCATCTCCCCCAATTCTGTGAACATGTCGCATTTTACAACCGATACTATAATAGGATTTTTGAAGTACCTTGAAACCAAAAGAAATAACACTGCAAAAACCATTAACAATCGGCTGGCTGCCATAAAGTCTTTCCTTGAATTCGTTTCTTATGAGAGTCCTGAATATCTTGGCAACATAAGAAAAATCAAGGCAATACCGTTCCGGAAAACCGATAAAAAAGAAGTTGCCTACTTGACTAAAAATGAAATAGATGCGCTTCTTGGTGCCTGCGATCAATCGGATGTAGAGGGGCGGAGAGATTACATGATGCTTCTTCTGTTGTATAATACTGGCATGCGTGTCTCGGAATTGGTATCCCTAAAAGGGAAAGATATCTTTAGTTTGGATAACCTCAAAGGGTACATAAGGATTTATGGAAAAGGACGAAAAGAACGTTCTGTGCCGCTTTGGAAATCAACAGCCGAGTATTTAAGAAACTACATGAAAGCTCATGGAATTTCCTGTGACGACTATTTATTGTCTGGCAGGAATGTCCCACATCTGACACGGTCAGGAATCAGATACCGTATTGAATGTATCGTGTTAAGAGCATCCGACAATTGTTCTTCGCTGAGAACTAAAAAAGTTACCGCCCATGTATTCCGGCATTCAACTGCCATGAGTATGCTTCAATCCGGGGTAGATATTTCAACAATCGCTATCTGGCTTGGGCACGAGAGCATAGAAACGACGCACAAATATATGATTGCTGATTTAAAACTTAAAGAACACGCTCTGAGCAAAGTACAAGAACCCAATATGGATCGAGAATCGCATAGGTATTTGATAGATAATGATATCTTGCAGTTTTTGGCGTTGCTGTAAATCTCTTTGTTATGTGCTGAAGCCAGGAAGCTCCGCCATAAAAGTAGTTAATTAAACCTGATTCAGCACATAACCAAACTCGGCACATAATTTCGGTTATGCTCTTAAACACATAACCGCAAAAATTGGGTCACCATGAAAACGGATCGCGGTGCACACGATAGCTCCATTGTATACAGCATTGTGCAGACTGCTCTGGCCAATGACCTAAAAATTTACGAATATCTGGTCTATTTATTGAAACAGATGCCGAATACTGATTTCAACCAATCTCCGGAACTGATTGAAAAGTTTGTTCCTTGGTCGAAAGAGCTACCAGCTAACTGCTACAAAACTAAAAAATAGAAACTCATGTCCAACCTTGGGGTTGGGCTTTTTTTATGCTTACGTGCGTAGGATTTGACAATTACC
>NZ_MLBF01000143.1 GCF_001936615.1 Desulfosporosinus metallidurans | reverse complement strand
AACCTCGGACAATAGTGGTTTTGACTCCAGTTCAGACAGGTATTACAATAAAACTGATCTGAATTGGAGGAATACCGCCATGGCTAACAAGAAATTTACTGAAGAAGAAAGGAATCATCTCCGAGCAAGTCCTTATGTCTTGGAAGTAAGTCCTAGTATTGTGCATTTCTCTGCCAAGTTTAAGGAACTGTTTTGGAATTCAATACTAGAAAGAAAACAGCCGCGAGATATTATTCTCGAACTCGGAATTGATCCAGATATTCTTGGCGAATATCGTGTAAATGGGTTGAAAGGTATGATCCATAATGAAGTTCGAGCGGGAAAAGGCTTCAGAGACTTAACAACATACGGGTCATATCTCAAAGAATACACAGATCCAGAAGCAAAAGTAAAATACCTCGAACAACAACTGGCATATAAAGATCAGGAAATAGAGTTTCTAAAAAAAATTGTATCTTTAGGCCGGGAGGATTAGGAATCATGAATGTTTCCGCATCTGCCAAGTATGCAATCATTCGTGAGATGACCCAGCGAGACAACAATTTGCTGAATATTGCCTGGTTGTGCGCTGCTGCCTGTGTTTCGAGGTCCGGATACTACCATTACCTTGAAACGGAAGGACTCAGACGACAACGTGAAGAACAAGGCCAAAAGGATTTTCTAATAATTCTGGAGGCGTACCGGTTTCGTGGTTATAACAAGGGAGCCCGCGGTATTTACATGCGGCTTCTTCATATGGTGCCTCCGGTACACATGAACATTAAGAAGATCCGACGTTTGATGAACAAATATAGACTAATATGTCCTATTCGCAAAGCAAATCCGTACCGAAGAATGGCCAAAGCACTTAGAACCAGCAATGTTGCCCCCAACCTGCTGAACCGGGAATTTGAAGCACACGGCCCCCGTGCTGTTCTACTGACGGATATCACCTACATCATTAATGGGAAGGCACCACGGTGCTATATGTCTACTATCATCGACGCCTGTACAAAAGAGTTGCTCGCTTGGGTAGTGAGCGAATCTCTCGAAATCGATTTTGTTCTAGCAACAGTGAACCAGCTCATCGAGAATTATGGTATCTCTTTGACAGCCGAGACCCTGATTAATTCGGATCAAGGGGTACACTACACAAGTATGAAGTTTATCCAGCTGATAAAAGACAGTGAACTAAGGCAGTCCATGTCCCGAAAGGCAAACTGTTGGGATAACGCTCCGCAGGAATCCTTTTACGGTCACATGAAAGATGAAATTGACATTTCAAAGTGCACAACGTTTGAAGAAATTCACCAAGTAATAAGCGACTGGACCGATTATTACAACATCGAGCGATACCAATGGGATTTGGCAAGATTAGCTCCAAGGGAGTATTACAAGTATCTCGTTACAGGAAAATACCCTTTAACAATACCAAAAGCAAAAGGTGAAAATTGAAGGTGGGGCTCTGCCCCACACCCCGAGGTTTTTCGCTTGGTTTCCAGGGAGGCAGTTCATGATTTCAATAAAAAGAAGCGGTGCTGATACGCATCGCCTCCCTTGTAAACCCACACGGGCGCTCGGGTCGCTCCTCAGCGTTGCCCTATCCTCCCTTGCGGTAAAGCACGGTTAGTATAGCATAAATACCTTTTGATTGGAATTCCAAAAACCCATATTGTCCTTGACATGGGGTACACATTA
>NZ_MLBF01000142.1 GCF_001936615.1 Desulfosporosinus metallidurans | reverse complement strand
TTATCGATCGATTAAAAAAGGAAACCTATCGTTTTGCGCCCGTCAGACGTGAGTATATCAAGAAAAAAGGCAGTAAGAAGCAACGCCCTCTCGGACTGCCAACTTGGTCGGACAAATTACTTCAAGAAGTCATTCGTCTGATTCTGAATATCTACTTTGATCCGCAATTCAGCAACGCTTCTCACGGTTTTCGTTCCAATCGAGGATGCCACACAGCCCTTGATTCTATTCGTGCTAAAGGTGGCTGGAAAAGCGTGAAATGGTTCGTTGAAGGCGATATCCGCGACTGTTTTGGCAGTATCGATCACAGCATTCTACTCGGAATTCTGGCTGCAAAAGTGAAAGACAATCGCTTCGTGAGACTGATGAAACGCTTTCTGGAATGTGGGTATATGGAAGACTGGAAATATAATTCTACCCTAAGCGGATGCCCGCAAGGGGGGATCTTAAGTCCTTTGCTATCTAACCTCTATATGGACAAGTTTGACCAGTTTATGGAGAAACACATCCTCCCCGTCTATAACTACGGGGGCAGAAGGACAGAGAACAAAACCTACAAAGCGCTGAGCAACCAGATTAAAAAACACATGCGCCATCAAGACTGGAAGATAGTAAAGGAACTCAACAAGCAGAGACAGTCCATGCCTTCCAAAGATGCGTTTGACCCGGCATTCAGACGACTCTATTACATCCGCTATGCGGATGATTGGTTGTTGGGCGTTTCAGGCCCCATGCAGGATGCGATCAAGGTCAAGGAACAAATTAGAACCTTTCTCGTGAGTGAACTAAAATTAACGCTTAGCGAAGAAAAGACCTTGATTACCCATGCGAAAACCGAAAAAGCGCGATTTCTCGGTTATGACATCCACGTACTGCATCAGGATACGAAACATGACAAACGAGGACAACGCAGCATCAATGGGGTGATCGGATTTCGCGTTCCAGACGAGAAGATGAAAGACAAAGCAAGACAATATAAGAAGAGCGGAAAACCAACTCATCGAAAAGAGCGGACGGTCAACTCCGATTTTGATATTATTGCCCAATACCAGTCCGAATTTCGTGGATTCGCTCAATACTATCTGCTTGCCTATAATGCTCATCAGTTACATGGTCTCAAGAGAACAATGGAATTGTCTTTAGCACGTACCCTTGCGAATAAGTTCAAAACGACGGTCAACAAAATCTTCAAGATGTACAAAACGACTCGCGAAACGGACGGACAAAGTTACAAGGTGCTTCAAACGGAAGTGAAACGGGAAGAAAAAAAGCCGTTGGTCGCTTATTTCGGAGGGTTTAAGCTCGGATACAAGAAGGATGCCGTAATTGTGGACGCATTACCGACAGGAAAAGTGTTCAGCATTAAGAGCCAACTTATTGATCGTCTGATGAACGATACGTGTGAGTTATGTGGATCAAGTGGAAATATTGAAATGCACCACGTCAAGAAACTGAAAGACCTCGAAAGTAACGGTAGAAAAGAAAAACCGGAATGGATGAAACGAATGATGGCAATGAGAAGGAAAACACTCGCAGTATGTCTCGAATGCCACACCAAAATCCACTCAGGTAAATATGACGGTAAGAGATTTATAAACGCTAATGTCGGCTGATAGTTAATCACTGGCGAGCGGAGTGCACAGGAAACTTGCACGCTCCGTTCTGAGAGGGGGTGCAGCGACAC
>NZ_MLBF01000141.1 GCF_001936615.1 Desulfosporosinus metallidurans | reverse complement strand
GAAACCTCAGGTATTGGCAATGTCTGCTTTGCTTACCACAACAATGTTGCATATGAAAGATACGATTGAACTCATGAAAGAAGAAGGTATTAAGGATCAAGTAAAAGTTATCGTAGGTGGGGCACCAATTTCCCAGGATTTTGCTGATGAAGTGGGTGCAGATGGATTTGCTCCTGATGCGGCTTCCGCAGTAGATCTCTGTAATCGGCTCTTGGCTTAAACTTTATTGGTCTGAAAGGAGAGAGAAGTAAGTGCATACAACAAGAAGTCATTATACGAGAACAAATTATGAGGTAAATCAGACAACCTTTTGGAAAATGCTTAGTGAGGATCAATGTGAAGAGCTCTTCATGACTATGATGGAGGTTCTTGAACGCACAGGCGCAGACATTCTGAACAAAGAAGCACGTGAAGTTTTCGAAAAAGCGGGTTGTTGGGTCGATGGGAATCGAGTTAGAATTCCTTCAGCGTTATCTGAATGGGCTGTAAGAACCGCTCCTTCTCGTGTCACAGTATGTGACCGGAATGGGAAAAGAGCATTAAGAGTAGAAACTACGAACGCTTTTTATGGACCGGGACAAGGTAATACCTATGTGATTGATCCCATGACAGGTGAGCGGAGAAAACCGATCAAAGCGGATGTTGCGAATGCAGGAGTTGTCTGTGACGGCTTAAAAAATGTTGATTTTGCAATGAGTAACGGTCTTCCCACTGACGTCAACCCCAACGTGGCTGAAGTTCATGCTTTTGAAGCTCTGGTAACCAATACGAAGAAGCCAATAATTCAATCAATCCAAGGTATAGAACAAGCGCAAGCAATTCTCGATATAGCCACGTCCATCTCTGGAAGTCTTAAGGAATTCCAAAAGAATCCCTTTGTAGTTCTTTTAATTGAAACGGAAGGAACGCTTGTTCACTCCGATGAAACGTTGGCAAAGGTCATATTTGCTGCCCAAAATGGTGTTCCTTATATTTATTCGACCAAGCTCATTGCCGGTGAAACTTCGCCAGCTACTCCGGCCGGAGCAATTGTCGTAGCCTTGGCTGATATTTTGGTCGGGGTACTGCTAGGTCAATTGGTACGTCAAGGGACCCCTGTGATTGGCGGGGGTTTCTTCACAATTAAAGATAACGAGAACGATATTTTACCATACGGCGCTCCAGAAGTCAGTTTGATGGGAACAGGAATGGCAAATGCCCTTCGTTTTCTTGGGATTCCTAGTTTTGGCTTCGCGGGCGCTACCGATTCAAAAGACAGTGATGCCCAAATGGGTTTAGAAGCAGCATTTTCTATTTTGCATGCGGGAATGAGCGGTACGAGTTTGATTCATGGCTGCGGCCAATTGGAATATGGCTTGTCAGCTTCATTGGCATTACTTGTCATGGGCGATGAAGTCATGGGTATGACGCGCAGAATCATTAAAGGTGTAGAGGTCAATGAAGAGAGAATGGCACGTGGAGTTATTAATGAAGTACAACCGGGTGGACATTACTTAGGTGAAGAACACACATTAAAATATTTCCGCTCTGAATTTTGGTGGCCGAGCGTTATGAACAGAAGCAGGATTAGCGACTGGGAAGCAAATGGGGCTAAAACTTTAGGACAAAAGGTTAAGGAAAAGACACAAACTCTGCTAACTACACATCAACCTGAAAAACTTTCCAAAGATGTCCTTAGTAAAATCAAATTAATTATAGATAGAGTGGACGCCAGATAGAATTTAATTCGTTTGAAAGGGGCAGAGAACTA
>NZ_MLBF01000140.1 GCF_001936615.1 Desulfosporosinus metallidurans | reverse complement strand
TCTATGTTTGGAGTCATTACCTTGAAAAAACACTTCTCTCAATACTGTTCCCATTGACTTTCCCATTGGACAATCACTGAGAGTAAAAAGGACGATTTTATTCGTTAAGGAATGATTTATGTCTATATCTCCTCTCATGCATCTGCTAAAGGAACTGTAAACCAAAAAGAATGTTCATCTTGCCGGGAAATTAAACCGACCTCCCCCCGGTGTTGGTCAATAATTTCTTTGATAATAGCCAGTCCTAGGCCCGCTCCTCCAGTCTTGCGGTTACGGGAAGAGTCCAGACGGTAAAAACGCTCAAACACTTGATCCGCTTTGTCGTCAGGAATGGGTTGCCCCAAATTTGTCACAACCACTTTGTAAATATGGCCCTCCTTTTTTCCCTCGATTTTCACCCATCCACCCCGGTCATATTGCAGGACATTTTTCAGCAGGTTGGTGATAACCTGTTTAATCCCCTCCCTATTTCCTAATATATCAGCAGCCTGGATATTAGCCGCTACTTTTATTTCCCTGTTATTCAATTCAAGTTCAAAACTTTTAAGCGTTGTTTCAAGGACATTCTCCACGGAGATTTTCTGCAGTTCGCCCTGCCCCAGCCTTTTCGATTCCCAAATATTTAACTGATGAAGTTCCTCCACCAAACCGGTCAAATGCAGCGCTTCTTCATGCAATGAGCGGTAAAGCTCCGGTTCGCCCTGAATGACGCCAGTGCTTAAAGCTTCCAGATACCCTGTAATATTAGTGAGCGGCGTCCTCAGTTCATGCGCTATGTCGCTCACCATTTTTTTGCGGAGTTCCTCTGTTTGCTGTAACTTGGAGGATAAATGATTGAAGTCAGAGATAAGGCGGCCAATTTCATCTTCGGACGGAATTTCCCGGCAAGGCTGAAACTCCCCTCTTGCCATCTTTTGAGCCGAAGTTCCCAAGTGCTGCAACGGTAAGATCAGCTTCCTTACCAGAAAATAGTATAGGATACCAGCCACGATGACCGCCAGGATACTCGCTCGTATAAGATAAAACTGCATCGTCCGGTCAAACAAATTACTCGATGCTCCGTCGGCAACCTGATACTGCTTGGAAAGCAAACAGGCAAAATCTTTTACGGAAACGCCCGCCAGCCAAATCACAATCGCAATGATCAGCAGATTAATCAAAATTAATTTGGCAAGAATACTTCTTCGCCAAAAAAACCAGTTCTTAGAAGGCAACAAAGCGATACCCCATTCCCCTGATCGTTTCAATAATTTCGCTATCACCGTCATATTTAAGCTTTTCCCGTAATTTGCCGATATGCACGTCGACTATTCTTTCCGTAACAATTTTTTCCTGATTCGGATAAAGTTCTTCTACAATTTGTTCTCTGGTCAAAATCTGGTTAGGATGCCTCATGAGAAAATACATCAAACGAAATTCATGGTGCGTCAAAACAATGGGTTCTCCCTTGCAATGAATTTCGCCCCTTAACGGTTTCAGAGTGAGTCCCCGGTAGGTTATTTTGCTGCAGTGCTGAGCGGTCCGCCGTAAGACTACCTCGACTCTTGTAACAAGCTGGCGGATTTTAGCATCGTCTTCGACAATTAAAACAGACTTCCCCTTAGTGTTCATGAACATACACCTCCATCCGCTCGCTATAAATCCTGAACCATTACATCTGAGCTCCGTTAACCCTTAAAACAATAGCCTTATTTTAGCGTACCCAACATCTCTTGCATCGAATCGTAGGTCATAGGTCCGACAATTTTCTCTCGAATCACTCCCTGAGTATCAATAATAAAACTGGCAGGAATCGATGATACATCGTACAACCGGGCTGCTTCCCCGTTTTCGTCCAGAAGCACTGGGAATGTAATACCGTACGT
>NZ_MLBF01000139.1 GCF_001936615.1 Desulfosporosinus metallidurans | reverse complement strand
GATTCTACTGCAAAAACCCCTTAATATTGCCCAAAATAAGAAGGAAAATGATTTCCAGAAGTTGAATTATTAAGTATGATGAAGTAATTTTCAGGATTAAGGATATAATTCAACTTTTTGGGGGTATATGCAGATGTTCCGCAAAAATAACGGGCACTTACAAAATAATTTGTTCAATAGCCTTAATGGCATGGATTCTCGGCTAGCTCATAAACTGCAGAATTCTTGGGCCGCACTCTTCTATGAGCATGTTTTCTGTCAAATTGACGAAAGCTTATTTGTTCCTCTCTACTCCAGTGACAATGGACGTCCGAACTTTCCAGTTAATATTTTCATAGGACTGGATTTGATCAAACACTTAAAGGAATTTACAGATGAGGTTCTGTTGGACGAGTACGCCTTTAACTACCAAATTTCTTTTGCCTTAGGCCTTCGTACTTTAGGAGAACGCTATTTTGCACCTCGAACACTCTATGAATTTCGTTCTAGGCTCTATAATTATTCACTCGAACACCCAAATGAGGCAGACCTCATTTGGGGGCAGTTTGAAAAGCTTACAGATCACTTCATTAAAGTTGCTGGACTTAGTACTAGTGAAGGACGTATGGATTCAACTCAGATCATGTCCAACATTAAATTAGGTGGGCGACTCTCCCTTGCCTATGATGTCTTAGTCTGTGGAGTAAAAGCTCTTCCAGAAACTCTCTTAAACGATTCCTTAAGGATCTTTCTTAAAGCGGATTACAAGACAAAGTTTCTTTATCAACTTAAGGCGACAGATATCCAATCTCGAATTCAAATGATCATCAATCACTGCGTCGAATTGCTCCAATTAGTTGAAAGACATCCTGAACTGATAGAAATTCCCGCAGTACAGACTATTGACCGATTCTTGAAAGAACAAGCCACGTTCAACGAACAACAAAACCAATGGATCGCTAAAGGGGATCGAGAGATTTCTTCGAATTCTCTTCAGTCGGCACATGACACGGATGCGACCTACCGTAACAAAGGCGGTAAAAAGCATGTGGGTTATGCCTTAAATCTTACGGAAACCTGTGCCGATGATAATCCTGTTCAAGTCGTGACTCATTTTGATGTAGCCCCCAATACAACCAGCGACGTAGAAATGCTGAATCAGAGTTTACCAACTATTGCAGAACAAGGGGTTAAAGATCTATATACTGATGGGGGCTATTATAGTCCTGACGTTGTGGAAGAGGCAGAAACTCATGGAATTACGATGCACTTTACAGATATGACTGGTCGTAAGACCTCCAGTGATAAACTCCCCTACAGTCGATTTACGATAGAAGGTAAGAAAACGATCGTTCTTTGTCCAGCAAACCATTCCCCCTTACGAACGAGTTTCAATGAAAAGAGTGGTGTCTTAAGCGCTCACTTTCAACTTGAGATCTGTCGAGAATGCCCCCTTAAAGAAAGTTGCCGAGTTAAGTTTCAGAAGAAAGATACCGTTTTGCATGTGAATCAAAAGGCATTGACCGCTGAAGAGACCCGTATGAAAATAACAAATCGGGAAGAACGGAAAGAATCTACCAGTAAACGTGCCGCTATAGAGGGAACAAACTCAGCGCTAAAACGAGCACATAATGTAGGAAAATTGAATGTTCGAGGAATCGTGAAATGTAAACTGGTGCTGGGTGCCAAAATTATCGCCCATAATTTCCGACAGTTAGCTCGGTTCTTTAAAGGAGATATCCGAAAGAAAGTAATCAAAAAATTATCCGAATCGAAACAAGGGATACCTGTCTCCATTTAATAGTAAAAATCCAAAAGAGGTCAAGAAAATAGGATGTTTAAACCCAAAATCAATCAATATCGACTTTGTCATGGAGGGTTTTCGATTAAGGAAAGTATTCAAATCTCACAATTTACCAAATCGGGTGAGATAGCAGAGGAAATTTTGGTGCTTTCAGCACTGAAATCA
>NZ_MLBF01000138.1 GCF_001936615.1 Desulfosporosinus metallidurans | reverse complement strand
AAGTTCTTAATCAAAAATATATGAATGATGGAGGTTAAAGTTATGCCAAGTTTTGTAATTGCGGAAAAGTGTGACGGATGTAAAGGGCAAGACAAGACGGCTTGCATGTATGCATGCCCGAACGACCTGATGATGCTCGATAAAGAAAGAATGAAAGCGACTAACCTGGATCCTTCGGCATGCTGGGAATGTCTCTGCTGTGTTAAGGCATGCCCACAACAGGCGATGGACCTGAGAGGATATGCAGACTTCGTACCACTAGGAGCATCGGTAACCCCACTACGTGGATCTGACAGCATTATGTGGACCGTAAAATTCCGTAATGGTATGACCAAACGGTTCAAGTTCCCGATTCGGACGACAGAAGAAGGCAGTGCAGTTCCTGGCGGCGATTATCCTGTGACGACAGATATAAACAGCATCGAACTGTATACAGAACCCGCTTCTATGAAAATGCCAATTTGGACGTACAAAAAATAAAGGTCGAATTGTTGAATTAGGGAAATGAATTAAGGAGGTTAATATCAATGCCAATGAACTTTGAAACGGTAGAAGTAACAACGGATCTCCTCATAATTGGAGGAGGAATGGGAGCCTGCGGTGCAGCTGTAGAAGCAGCTTACTGGGCCAAACAAAATGGACTTAAAGTAACCTTGGTTGATAAAGCATCCATGCCACGTTCTGGAGCAGTCGGAATGGGATTGTCAGCCATCAATCTATATGTTGGGCTAGCAGAAGGTAAAAACACCGTACAAGATTACGTCAAGTATGTTAAATATGATCTCATGGGGGTTGCCCGTGATGACTTAGTGGCGAACATTGCCCGGCACGTAGACAGTTCAGTTCATCTTTTTGAGCAATGGGGTCTTCCGCTTTGGAAAGATGATGACGGTAATTATGTGCACGAAGGCAAATGGCAATTGATGATCAGCGGAGAATCCTATAAAGTAATCGTCGCAGAAGCCGCAAAAAATGCCTTAGGCGACGAAAACATCTATGAAAGGGTTTTCATCACCGATCCACTACTCAAGGACGGCAAATGCGTCGGAGCAGTAGGTTTCAGTGTTCGTGAGAACAAATTCTATGTTTTCAAAGCCAAAGCAGTCATGTGCGCCATGGGTGGAACGGTTGGAGTCTTCAAACCAAAATCCACTGGTGAAGGCGCTGGGCGTTCTTGGTATCCTCCGTTCTCCACAGGATCATCCGCTTACTTCACATTCAAAGCTGGATGCGAGATGACCAGCCAAGAAGTACGCTTTGTACCTATTCGTTTCAAAGACGCATACGGGCCGGTTGGTGCTTGGTTCCTACTTTTCAAATCCCGTGCAACCAATGCGTTGGGAGAAAACTACATGGAAACCCGTGCGGATGAATTGAAGAACTGGGGCAAATACGGAGCAGCTAAGCCACAACCTGCTAACCTGCGTAACTATTTGGGAATGTTGGACATGAAAGAAGGCAAAGGACCTCTCTTCATGCGGACAGAGGAAGCCATCGCTAATCTGGCCAAACAATACGAGGGAGACGAAAAGGCCTTCAAGAAGAAAATGAAAACTCTGGAGAATGAAGCTTGGGAAGATTTCCTCGATATGACCATTGCGCAAGCCTTACTCTGGGCTGCGACCAATGTTGAACCAGAAGTAAGATCGTCTGAAATTGGCGCAACCGAGCCATATTTCATCAGTTCACACTCTGGAGCATCAGGCGCATGGGTATCCGGTCCAGAAGATTTGTCTGGTGGAACAGATTATTTCTGGGGTTATGCCAACATGACAACAGTACCAGGACTCTTTGCAGCTGGTGATGCCACGGGAGCTTGCGCTCATAAGTTCTCATCAGGAACACATGCTGAAGGTCGTATTGCTGGTAAATCTGCTATTAAGTACATTTTGGAACACAATACACTAGAAGAAGTCGCTCCTGAGGTTATTGCTAACCTTAAAGAGGTAA
>NZ_MLBF01000137.1 GCF_001936615.1 Desulfosporosinus metallidurans | reverse complement strand
GACCAGCTAATAAAAGTCAAGAACTTCTCTGATTAATTCTTAAACTTTTGTTGCTGAAAAGGAGGGTACAACGAACTAAGCCACTGAAAAATCCGAACAATGACTAAAACCGATGTTTGATTAGGGACACGAAACGCTCGGCGCTTGCCAAGCAAACTCTCTTTTAATCTGGGGTAATTCTTTAGGGTGAAAAGAGACTTTGCCGTCTCTAAGCGTTTGGGTGCAGTGTACGTGTCAATGGGCGGATCGGCGAGCATATCCTCAGCCTAAAGGCCTCCGGTATCCCTCGTATCACCCTTGACACTAATCGAGCGAGTTCTATCTAATCCAGATATATTCTGCCTCAGGCAGCCACGGGTTGAAGCTTTGTTGTTCTCCAAGATTGATGATCTTCGGGCTTCCTAATTTCAAAGGACTTTTGGTCACGTAGAACGGCAAAGATGTAGTGGAGAAGTTTGTGCATAACGGCCACGAGAGCGACCTTTTTCTTCTTATTGACGCATTTAGAGGTATAAAAATCCCGCATAACAGGGTTAATCTCCTCACCCTTCCGTGTTGTTCGAATGGAGGCCATAGCGGCTGTAAAAAGAACTCTTCTTCCAAACCGTGTGCCCCGTTTAGAAATTTTATTTCTGTCCCCATTGAATTTACCCGACTGATTGACCGAGGGATCAATACCAAAGAAGGCCGTGAAAGCTTTAGGAGATTTGAAAAGGGTAAAATCTCCGATCTCTGCAATGAGCGTAGCAGCTGTCAAAAAGCCAATACCGGGTATTTCATCCAGAAGTTCAATATTTCGTCTTGCACTTGCTGGAAACTGATCAGACTCAATCATCGTATGGATCTGTGCTTCGATACCATTTAAACTGGTCTGCATGTTTTCTATGCCATCAATATGAACCTTGATTTTAGCGTCAAGCAATGAAAACTCTTGGGGCATAGAAGAAGCAAGCTGAGCACATTCTTGAAGCTGTTTTACCTTGTTAGAAGCCCATGCAGAACTCTTACGACTTGTTTTAGAGATCAGCAAAGTAAGAGTCTCAAGGTCAGCCTTTTGTATGGCTCTAGGCGAGGGATAACTCTTCAGAACGGCTAACGCCGTTTTACCAAGAGTCCCCGAGAACGCGTTAAGAAATCCCGGAAAAAGCAGGTAAAGATCTGTACAGAGCCTGTTCTTCATCTCCGTAAGCATATCTGAAAGGGCGTAATACTCCCTCGTCATCATACGCAAAGCAAGAATTTGAGGTTCAGGTACCATGGAGACTTTCACATCTTGGTATTTAGCCAGCCTAGCGATCGCTTCAGCATCTTTCTTATCATTTTTCACTTTTCTTAAGTCGAAATTCTTGGTAGAATGGACACACAAGGGATTAAGCACAAAACCCTTGAGGTCATTCGATCTTAAGAAGAAGAAGAGTGGTAAATGAAAGATACCCGTAGATTCTACGAAGTAGATGGGCTTTCGTTTTAACCGCTCTTCTTCTTTTTTTAGAATATCGAGCAGTTTATGAAAGCCTGCGGGATTATGATCAATCCTAAAGGGTTTACGAATAAGTTCGCCATTGGGAGCGAGCATAGCAACAAGGGAGAATTCCGAAGAAACATCGATTCCGACGACGAAATCGTTTAAAAACTGAGACAAAAAAACACGACCTTTCAAACAGATGAATCAGAGCATCCACTAAAGAAGAATGTCAAACAACCTTGCATTTGAAACGGGTAACACGAAAGCCGTGACCCAACCAGCTAAACATCGAATCATTCTTGTGGAGTGACACGCTAATTCACGGATAAGTCCTCAAAAGAGGGATCCAGGAGGAACGCACATCTATCTCTCTGACAAGAAACGATTATACCATGATGTTTAGTGATAGTGTGTCAAATGATTCATCTGAACAATAAGGATTAGATTTTCAAAGAACGTTCGGGTTTGTTTTAAGACCTGAACCCTATATTTATCTTACAAGGAGG
>NZ_MLBF01000136.1 GCF_001936615.1 Desulfosporosinus metallidurans | reverse complement strand
CCCGAGTTTGGCGACATAATTTTCCAATCCCATGCAGCGCAAGGGTTATAGCCATTAATCCCAATATTGTAGTCCTAAATAATTGGCAATATTTATTCTTTTAATCTATTGATACACTGAGATTTATGATATAATATTTGTAGTCCTAAGATATTATTCATGGAGGCTGCAAATGTTTCTTAAGAAAGTCACACTAAAAACAGAAGGCAAAACCTATAATTACTACAAAATCGTCGCTTCTTATCGAGATAAAGACGGAAAACCCAAGCACCGTCTCATTCAGAACCTTGGTGTCTTATCCGACGAGGATGCCACAAGGATGAAAATGATTCTACAAGCTCAGCAAGATTCCGATCTCTCCCTTGCTAAAAGTTCCGACATCGTAGTCACAAAGCATTGGATGTTTTTACCCATCCTTCTGTTGCATTCGCTCTGGGAGACCTTCAACTTGCATCGCTTTTTTCCGGATGATTTGCTAACTGAAGCGATGGTACTCAATCGTTGCATCGAACCACGAAGTAAAATACACGTCATGGACTGGGTTCAAGATACGGTTTTACCTGCAATACATAGTAGTTCAACCAAACCATCGAATTATGCAGTTTATCGGGAGTTAGATGATTTGAACAAACGGGAATCCGCCTTACAGGCTCATCTCTATCAGCAACTTCAGCAGTTTGATCCTTCGGTCGGTGAAGGCTTTTTCTATGACATTACTTCAACTTATATGGAAGGTAGCAACTGTGTTATTGCCAAACTGGGCTATTCGAGAGATCATCGCCCTGACTTACAACAAATTGTGATCGCCTTAATGGTTACTCCTCTTGGGTCTCCTTTCTATTGGAAAGTGCTTGAAGGCAACACGCAGGACGTTACCACGCTGCCTGACGTGGTCAAAGACTTGAAAAACCGATTTGGTTTGACCCGATGTCATCTTGTGTTCGATCGTGGTATGGTGTCCGATGATCATTTACACCTTCTTGAACAGCAAGAACTCACCTATTTATCGGCGATGGACAAAGATGAGATGGCTTGCCACTCGTTATTCAACGAATTTATGCCAGAGCCTTGTTCAAACGATGATTATGAACAGATACTGGCACTTCGTGAATTTGTGCCAACGGACGAAAATCAGTTTTTCTATACACGTGAGGGGCAAATTGATCAGCGCCGATTCATTTTCTCATTTGATGTTACTCGATTTTATGAGGATATTGAATCGCGAGCAAAGCGAATGGCTCAAGCAATGGCCTGGATCAAGGAGAAGAATGCCAGTCTGGCGATTGCTAAAAAGTCGCGTAATAAGGAAATGATTGAACGAGATGTCAAGACGATGCTTGCTAAACGAAAACTCAAATCGTTTCTTCTCGTGACAGTCGCGCCCATTGAACTGACAGTGACTAAAAGCAACGGAACGACACGAATTATTCAATCGTTTCAATTATCGGCTGCGATTGATAAGGACAAGGAAGTGCAAAAAAGACGATTAGACGGAATAACTTGCTTTATCACAAACGATTTGACCATACCCCAAGGAGAAGTGGTTCAAAAGTATCGAGATAAAAACAAGATTGAAGAAGCTTTTCGCGAGATGAAATCCCAACTTGCCCTACGCCCTATCTATTTGACTCGTCCAGAACGAGTGAAAGCCCATGTAACCATCTGCATCATGGCTTACTTGCTTATAAACTCTATGGAGATGATGCTCAGGAAAGCAGAAATTGAGCTATCGTCTGAAGAACTACTAAGACAGGTGAGTAATTGCCGATTAAGTCAGGTTGGCTTGAAAAATTCTCCTCAACGCTCCTTAACTATTACGGAGATGACGGAACAACAGAAACAATGGGTCAAATTGTTTCATTGCGAAAAGATGATAAAACCTAAAGTGATCGACCAATTTAACAAACTTCTTCAGTAAACCATGTTGTAGGGACAAAACTCTAGTTTACACATGGCCTAAAGCCTTGCTACGTCTAGCAATGGTAAAAAATGTCGCCAAACTCGGGTT
>NZ_MLBF01000135.1 GCF_001936615.1 Desulfosporosinus metallidurans | reverse complement strand
CTCCTCGTATAATTAATTTAGTTCCTGCCCCACGAGTTCAAAAAACTAATGGAACGTGGGGTATTTATATGACCAAAGAAAACTGGAAATTCATTTGTTTGGTCAACATCAATAAGATGCGCGCAGAATAACGCATACCCCATGCAGTCGTCGTGCCTGTGGGCAGTGTGGACAAGTTAACCCCAAAGC
The DNA here is from genome assembly GCF_001936615.1 of Desulfosporosinus metallidurans. Taxonomy (GTDB): domain Bacteria; phylum Bacillota; class Desulfitobacteriia; order Desulfitobacteriales; family Desulfitobacteriaceae; genus Desulfosporosinus; species Desulfosporosinus metallidurans. The sequence continues at coordinate 1,837 of NZ_MLBF01000135.1, read as the reverse complement.
ATACTTCAAATTCGACTTGTCCAAAGCCTGTGGGAAAGCTCTTTTGAGACAGACCCAAAAGGGCTTTTCCATAGGCTGGCACTGTCCACAGGCTCAGGATGAGGAATACCTGAGATTCCTCAGATCGTTCTTTGACAACAAAAAAGTATTTAATTTTGTTGGGGTTTCAGGCAAAATGATACCGTGAGGTTCGTTCTGGTAAGGCCTTTCTCTCCTTGAGGCTTTGACCTCTTTTTAAGTCTGACTGCCAGCCCACAATTTGAACTTTTAACTCGAAGGTTGCACAGCTTAAAGGGAACACCTCCGATGGTAGCAGATCGGCTGGATCCAAGGTCTTTTTAAGACAAGTGCTGATTCGGCGAGGTTGTTGACCTGTTGTGGTGCCTGGTCCCAACGTTAATCTTACATATTCTACAGCTCGGAAAGTGAGGTGATTTTAATTGAGTTTTTTTGTCGGTATTGATGTGAGTTCCAGCGATTTTAAAGTGCGAATCTTAGATGAGCGGGGTAATGAACCGGTTAAAAAACTACGGGTTTTGAATGATAAGCCTGGTTGTGAGCAAATTGCCCGATATCTCTCTGACGCCTGTGCTAAAGAGAAAATAGACCGGCTGGTTATTGGTTTAGAGGCCACTTCCGTGTATAGTTGGCCGTTACAAATGTTCTTGGCGGAAGACCATAGTTTAGCACCTTTACAGCCCAAAATTTATTCCTTTAACCCCAAGGTCGTTGCTAATTTCAAGAAGGCTTATGTGGACCTTCCGAAGAACGACTGGATTGATGCCTGGGTCATTGCCGAACGTTTACGCTTCGGCCGTCTCCCAGAGGGCTCTCAGGTCGATTTCCGCTACTTACCTTTACAGCGCCTCACTCGCTTTCGTTGTCATCTGATTGATATGATCTCCAGAGAGAAGAACTATTTTCTCACTAACTTGTTCTTGAAATTTAGCACTCTTGCCCAAGGTGCGGTTTTTAGTAATACTTTTGGCGCTACTTCTGAATCCTTGACACTTGAGTTTTTTTCTCCAGAAGAGGTTGCGGCTCGACCGCTTGATGAACTGATTGATTTCCTCATGGAGAAAGGAAGAAGCCATTTCGAGGATCCGGAAGCCAAAGCCCGAGAGTTGAAGGAAGCCGCCCGCAAGGCCCATCGACTACGTGGAAGTCTATTGCAACCAATTAACCTTATCCTGGCCACTAGCATCGAAACCATCCACACTTTAGAGAAGCAGGTAAAGAAAATCGATAAGGCGATTGAAGCAGAGATTAGACATTTCCCTAATACACTCATTACCATTCCCGGTATTGGTCCTGTGCTTTCAGCTGGTATTATTGCTGAAATTGGAGACATCCGTCGTTTTCCGAATGAAGGAGCCTTAGCAAAGTTCATTGGGTTAACCTGGCGTTCTCACCAGTCAGGTAATTTTACGGCCGATGACACACCCTTAACCCGGACCGGCAACACCTACCTGCGCAGTTATATCATCCAGGCTGCTAACTTAGTACGCCAAAAGGAACCAGAGTACAAAGCTTTTTACCAACGTAAATTTTCGGAAAGTAAGACTCACCATCATCGCCGTGCTCTTGTGCTTACTGCACGTAAACTCGTCCGTATGGTTGATGCTCTGCTACGCAGCAACCAAATCTACATGCCACATGGCAATAGGGGGAATGTAAGCTAAGCATAAAACGCGATAATTTAATTCCCATTTTTGTAACTTATTCCCATGATATTTTGGGGGATGAGATGGTTTCCTGTTGCCTTTTTTTGCCCACTGATAATTGAATTACTGAAAATATGACTCACTTAAGGTCTTGACATATTACCGAAGGACTT
>NZ_MLBF01000134.1 GCF_001936615.1 Desulfosporosinus metallidurans | reverse complement strand
TTACTCAAGCTCAAGAGGACGCTATTACTCCTGAAAAAGGCGACTTCAAGAGAGGACCCCAGGAAGGACTTAAATCTAACTTCGCAGCTCTCGTAACAGCGGGAACGATAACTCAAGCTCAAGCAGATGCAATCACAACTGCGATTACAACAGCTACAAAATCAGAGAGTGGAGTTAAAACCGCTTTGGACGCTCTCGTAACGGCGGGAACAATTACTCAAGCTCAAGAGGATGCTATTACTCCTAAAATAGGCGACTTCAAGAGAGGATCTAATAATCGATTTAAAACTGCATTGGACAGCCTAGTAAAAGCAGGAACAATTACGCAGGCGCAAGAGGACGCTATTCAAGGTTCGTAGGACTCAAGAAGAGTTCATTATTAATTTCGACCTACTACCCTAAGGAACTATTGTGTGTAACGAAGCCGTATTTTTTACTACATTTAAAATCCCCTCTTACCGAGGGGATTTTAAGCCGTCGGCAAAATATCCTTTTCAAAAAACAAAGAAGATGTAACAATTCTAGAATTCCATTATCCTAAAGAAAATATAGACAAAAATCTTTCTCTTGTTGAAGCATTACGTGAATTTCAAAAATGTATCACCAACGCATTTTGTTTTTGAGTTGAAGAGTGGGATGAGGGTGGAGGAAATGGAAGAATAAACTCAGAGTTGGATAAGGGAGCATCTTGAAATGTGGTGCTCCCTTATCCTTCAAACCGAAAAAACAGCTCAACAAATTGTTAGAGGCGGAAATAACGAACAGATCGTTTTATCTCGTCCGGCATTGACAGGATCATTTAGACCAGTTACAATTAATTCGATAGTTGTCAAATCTTTTATATGATGAGTTTGGAGTTGGAATATGGACACGAAAAAAGTGGCAAAGCTATTCAAAGCACTATCTAATCCCAATAGACTAGAATTGTATTTTAAAATTGCCGAGATGCATGAATCTAGTTTTCAAACCGACTGTGAATGCTTTGTTTCAGATATCATCAGCTCTCTGAATATCGGTGCTCCTACTATTTCACATCATATCAAAGAATTGGTGAATGCCGATTTGATTAGTACAGAAAAAAAAGGAAAATTTTTAATCTGCAGAGTGAATGAAGAGTTAGTCGAAGAAGTTAGCAAATTGTTATCATTACAGCATAAATGATTTATCAGTGTTCATAATTTGCCAAACAGTTCGATAGTTATAAAACTATAGAACTGTTAAACCATTATTATCACCCATGAAGAAATCTTAGGGCTTTCCGAAACTTCAAGAGACTGTATCATTCAGACAAAAGAAAGATAGAATCAATGGAGGTATATATGAAAGTATTTTATTTTACCGCTACTGGTAACTGTTTAGATGTCGCAAAAAGATTTGGAGGAGAACTTTATTCGATACCAAAAGTCTTAAAAGGCAACCAATTACATTTTGAAGATGAAAGAATCGGCCTTGTATTTCCCTGTTATGGATTTGCCGCACCCAATATTGTCCGCGAATTTATAGAGAAGATCACCCTCAAGAGCCCCTATATTTTTGTTATTATGACCTATGGAAACAAGCTTGCTGGAGGCGCCAATTGGTTTGTGCGGTTTGCAAAGGAGAATAATATTCATATTCAATATGCAGACGGTTTGCTCATGATTGATAACTATTTACCAATATTTAATATCGATAAACAAAAGATGAAGAAGAAAAATATTGAAGAGAATTTGAGCCGGTTGTTGAACGATGTGAATCAAGAGAAGCGATACATCAGGAGTGAAACGTTCTCTGATTCGATGTGGACTAAAGTCATTCAATACTTCTACAAAATAAATCCAAACTTTAATACAGATAAAGATTTTTCTGTTGGGAACGAATGCAATCATTGTGGAACGTGTGTAAAGGTTTGCCCTCGGGACAACATAAAACTTGACGAGTTTAAACCAGTATATGGGGGAAATTGTGAATTTTGTCTTGCCTGTATAAACCTTTGTCCGCAAAAGGCGATCCGACTAAAGAAAGAAAGTAATCCGAATGCTCGGTTTAGGAATGAAAATGTAACTTTAAAAGAAATTATTAAATCAAATGA
>NZ_MLBF01000133.1 GCF_001936615.1 Desulfosporosinus metallidurans | reverse complement strand
GGAGGGACAGGCTGTAGTCACAAAAAGTATAAACGTCTAAGTGCATAGTATTCGAAGGTTCGAGTATGACTAACAAAGGTGAAATCCCCTCTGTAAAGGAGAAAGTAACCGACTTTGACAACTGAAAAGAAGCTTAAAAGGCAAAAGCTGCGAAATGCTGAATATTACGATTTCCAAGCAATTCAAGATGAACTATACGAACGAAGCAAGCGAAATGAAGTTTTTACTAATTTGGTGGAATTAATTACGATGAGAGAAAACATCGGGCTTGCCTATCGCAACATCAAGAAAAACAAGGGAAGTAAAACAGCAGGCGTAGACAAAAAGACAATTGATGACTTGGCAAAATGGCAAGATGAGCAACTTATTGATTATGTGAGAGCCAGACTACAATGTTACAAACCTCAAGCAGTCCGCAGAGTAGAAATACTGAAAGATAATGACGCAACGAAGAAGCGCCCATTGGGAATCCCCACCATTATGGAAAGGCTCATTCAACAGTGTATATTACAGGTATTGGAACCGATTTGCGAAGCGAAGTTTTTTGAACGAAGCAATGGATTCAGACCGAATAGGAGTACAGAACATGCAATTTCGCAAGCGCATAAATATATGCAAAATAGTGGACTACACTTTGTAATAGACATTGATATTCGAGCCTTTTTCGACAATGTGAATCATGCAAAACTAATAAAGCAACTATGGACGATGGGTATTAGAGATAAAAAGCTACTCAGTATCATCTCAGAAATGCTGAAAGCGGAGATTGCAGGAATAGGCTTTCCAGAACAGGGAAGCCCCCAGGGCTCGGTGATTTCGCCGTTATTTTCTAACGTCGTGTTAAACGAATTAGATTGGTGGATAGCAAGCCAATGGGAAACGATACCTACACAGCACCGATATAACCTGAAATATAAAGGTGCTAAATACACAGCACTACGGCGGACAAACTTAAAGGAATGTTACATTGTAAGATACGCTGATGACTTTAAAATCTTTTGCCGTAAAAGAAGTGATGCGGTAAAGCTGTTTAAGGCGACGAAGCAGTGGTTAATGGATCGACTAGGATTAGAGATAAGTCCAGAAAAGTCCAAAATTGTAAACCTCAAACGCCACTACTCTAACTTTTTAGGCTTCAGATTGAAACTTCACAAGAAGGGCAAAAAGAAAAACGGAGAACCAAGATATACTGTAAAATCTCACATTTCCAAGAAGGCTGAAAAAAAAATCAAGGACAAAACGCATGAATTAGTGAAAGAAATCCAGAAACCGCAAGGAATGCAGACCGGTTATGAAGCAGTTAATAAATATAATGCTTATGTAATTGGGGTACACAACTATTATGCAATAGCAACCCTTGTGAGCGTGGATTTCAACCAAATTGCCTTTGGAGTCAAAAAGAGTCTCAAAGCAAGGTTGAAAGATGGAATAAAGCGAGCAGGAAAGGATCCACCAAAATATATTAAAGAGCGGTACGGAAGCAGCAAGGAACTGCGATATATCTATGGCACAGCAATAGTTCCCCTTGCCTATATACGGCATCGAGTAGCGCTGTATAAGAAGAAAGGTATTAACAAATATACTAAAATAGGTAGGGAAGAAATTCATAAGCGACTTGAATGCGTAGACATAGATATGCTCATGTATTTAATGCGAAATCCTGAAAAAGGGCAAAGCATTGAATATAATGACAACAGGTTATCGCTGTATGCTGCTCAAAAAGGAAAATGTGCTGTCACTGGAGCAATTCTTGAATTTGAGACTATGTATTGCCACCACAAAAAACCATTAGTATTGGGTGGCGAGGATAAGTATAAAAATCTCATACTTGTCACTAAGGCAATGCATGAACTTATACATGAACCAGACAAAAGCAAACTTAAACTGGCTGCTGCCGCTTTATTACTTGATAAACGACAAGTTAAAAAATTGATAGTTCTGAATAACCTTGCAGTAAAGGTCTCTTAAGCAAAATCATTCGAGTTGCAAACTGTGCAAATTGGATTAACTACTAATTGTGATTGAACGCCGTGTGAAGGGAAACTTTCATGCACGGTGTGGGACGGGGGAAAAGGCAGCGATAATATCAAAGCCTTACCTATCGTTAT
>NZ_MLBF01000132.1 GCF_001936615.1 Desulfosporosinus metallidurans | reverse complement strand
ACAATTGGCGTTAATAGTTGTCCCAAATGTGGTGGGGAGCTGATCACGAGAAAGGTAAATATGGAGATTTTAAAGGGTGTAACAATTATCCGAAGTGTAGGTTTACAATTACCAACTAGCCAATGAATCCTGATTTCGGTAAAAGTGGAGTCAATAGAGTATAAGTATTGATAATGTCTATTAGCGGAAGTTGGTAAGATTGGGGATCAGCTAGAACTGACCCTCTTTTTGCTTTGCATTTTTCCGTAATGACTGGAGTGAAATCAGGAGTATACTGAATTAAGGTAAACAAAAAAATTACAGACTTATTAAAATACAAAATTGTCCAATTATAATGTATTACAACTTGGTAGCTGAAAGATGGTTGAAAGCAATGGTAGATAAAAAGGAAAAGAAATATTTACGTGATAACACACAACTCATGGCCGAATGGGATTGGGAGAAAAACAAAGAACTTGATCCCAATACATTAACATGTGGAACCCATAAAAAGGCTTGGTGGAGATGTGAAAATGGCCATAGCTGGAAAAGTTCAGTAGCCCACAGGCAAGGAGGAGAAGGTTGTCCATTTTGCGCAGGAAAGTCCGTATTAATAGGATTTAATGATTTACAATCAAATAATCCGAATTTAGCTATGGAATGGCATTCAAATAAAAACGGATATTTAAAACCAACTATGGTTTCAACTAGAAGCAACAAAAAGGTATGGTGGAGATGTGAAAAAGGACATGAGTGGGAGTGCACAGTTTGTAAAAGACAAGAAGGTCAAGGATGTCCAATTTGTAGCGGAAGGCGAGTTTTAGCTGGATTCAATGATTTGGCAACTATAAATCCGAAAATAGCTCGCGAATGGAACTTAACAAAAAATGGAGACCTAAAACCTTCAGATGTAACTAAATTCAGTAATAAAATAGTATGGTGGCAATGCGACAAAGGGCATAACTGGAGTGCAAAAGTGTCTGATAGAAGCAAAGGGTTAGGGTGCCCAATCTGTGTGAACAAACAAGTTTTGGAAGGATACAATGATTTAGCGACAACTAAACCCGAAATAGTTCAAGAATGGCATCCAACCAAAAATGGGAATTTAAAGCCTTCAGATGTTGTAGCTGGTTCTGAGAGGAAAGTATGGTGGAAATGTAAAAAAGGGCATGAATGGGAAGCATCAGTCTATTATAGAAGTAGTGGCACAGGATGCCCTATTTGCAATAACGAGAGGCATATTTCGTTTCCAGAAAAAGCATTGTATTTTTATGTTAGGCAATTCTTTAAAGATGCGATTGCAAATTATAAAGATAAAAGCATTGGTGATCTTGAACTAGACGTTTATATCCCATCTATGAATATTGGCTTGGAATATGACGGGATTTATCACACGAGGGAAAGAGATATTAATAAAAATATAGTATGTCAACAAAATGGAATAAAACTTATTAGGCTTCGAGTCAAGGACATTGGTTTGCTGAATGATTCTTCAATTGATTACATTGTATCCCCGAATGATCTCGATCTGCAACGGGTTATTAGAATTGTCCTCAAAAAAGAACTAAAAGTATTATATCCTAGAGTTGATATTGCATCTGATAAAAAAGAAATTTATTCATTAATGGATATACAGGAAAAACGAAACTCTTTTGCATACAAACATCCTAATTTAGCAAAAGAATGGGATTGTGAAAAAAATGGTGTTTTAAGGCCAGAACTGGTGTCTTCTCGTAGTGGCAAATCAGTTTGGTGGATATGTCCTAATTGTAGGAAAAGTTATTCCATGAGGATTGCAGATAGAAGCGAGGGAAGTGGATGCCCGGATTGTTCGAAGCTTAAGGCTGCTTATACTAGAAGTCAACAAATAATTATCAAGAATGGTTCTCTTCTTGATATAAATTCTCAGTTAGCCAGCGAATGGAATTATGAAAAAAACATAGACATCTTACCAACAACAGTATCCACACATAGCAATAAGAAAGTATGGTGGAAAGGGAGCTGTGGGCATGAATGGGAAGCTATTATAAATAATAGAAGTAAAGGTCAAGGTTGCCCTTATTGTAGTCATGTACGTCTCTTAACTGGTTTTAATGATACTCAGACATTATTCCCGGAATTAGTAAAAGAATGGAATTACGATAAAAATGGTAATCTTAAGCCCACAATGGTTATTGCTGGCACTCGAAAAAAAGTGTGGTGGAAATGTTCAAAATGCGACACTGAATGGATGGCATCCGTTGATAGAAGGTCACGGGGTGGAGGTTGCCCTGCATGCTCACATAAAGAAAAGAAAAAGTATTCTTATACCCTGTAACAATCTAACTGAAAATTAACTTCCAG
>NZ_MLBF01000131.1 GCF_001936615.1 Desulfosporosinus metallidurans | reverse complement strand
AGATGATCATACGCTTTTTGCGGAAGGAACTGTTGCCTTGCTATCTCTTGAACCCCGTATTTTGGTAGTTGGAATCGCCAAGAACGGAATAGAATGTATGAGCTTAATTAGTAAAACCAGGTCTGATGTCGTGTTGTTAGATATTAGGCTTCCTGATGCCTGTGGAACTGATTTAATAGACAAGATAAATAAAATTCAACCTGAAGTGAAAATTATTATGCTGACCGGGCATAGCCCAAAAGGTTACGTTACTAAGTCTATTAGTAACGGTGCTAATGGATTCCTTCTTAAAGACTGTTCAGCAAAGGAAATGATTGGAGCAATTTTAAGAGTTTATGATGGTGGTGTCTATTTTTCCGAAGATTTAGAGGCTTATCTTCACCCTGGGAATAACGGTGATTACTCGCATTTTCCTGGGAACTCAGAAACACCGAGTATACTACTTACTCCCAGAGAAATAGAAATTATAGAATTAGTATCACAAGGTTTGCGCAGCAAAGAGATCGCCTTAACCACAGGAATTAATGTTCGGACAGTGGATTTTCACGTTAGAAATATCCTTCTCAAATTAAAGGTAAACACACGTCTGGAAGCAGTCTTAAGATACAAAGATGAAGGACTTGGAAATTGCTAAGTCCTTCATCTTTGTATAATTGGTAGTTTTCTTTAGTTTCCTACTGAGTTAGACAAGAAAAGTCGAAATCTGTACCTATTTGTTGCATAATTTTTGGGGTAAACCTAGTAAAATTACGGGGGACAAAGTTAGAAATCTGCGATATTCTTAACTCGGGGTTGGAACAACAATTTAACGGTTATATACGCTAAGCTAATCACTATCAGCTTTTGGCCACAATGAGGACATTAATGTTTATAAGGGGCAGGAAAAAATCAGTATGACCGCTAATGTTCCCCGAAGTCCGGTGAGGCGTTGAGTAGACTCTATTGTATTTAAATGGCTCCCGCCATTTAAATACAGACACCCTCAGATCATCAATACCAGCAAAGTAACAAATGATCTGAAGGTGTTCGCCCCTACACAAAATAGTAGCTATTATATACTACACCTACTGGGGATATTTGTGAAGGGAGATTAAGAGAGGGAGAAAAATATTTTTATCCCCGAAACTATTTTACGAGGAGTCAATAGAGAAGTTATGGGAGATACAAAAAAATGAGGGGGAACTAGAATGTTAAGAAAATTATTCAAACCAGTTGTGGCATGTGTTTTAACTATGTCGTTTCTATTATCAACAGGGGGCGCGGTTTTTGCTGCAGATAATAAAACTACTCCAACACCCCAAACCTATTCAAAGGATACAGTAATTACAGAAAGCAATTTAAATGATATTCTTAAAGTTCATAATATTGATCCTAGCAAAATAGTGAAAAATACTAAGACAGTCTCATCTACTGTAACAGTAGGCGATCTAGAAAAGGCTCTTGAAGAAGCCAAGAAAATGCCAAAGAAAATAACTTCGAATGATACTGCCCCTCTTAACTTAAGTACTAACGGTACATTATGCGCTTTAGCTAGCGGTAGTGGTACTTCAATAGCAACTAGAGCTACCACTTATACCAATACATTAACTGTTGATTATTATGCCACAGGAGCTTATACAGATGGTATGTGGTCATATGCATTGGGGTCATCTTGGGCTCCTAGGGCCACGGGAATTCCTACTAGTTGGTGGACAGTAACTCAAACATACTCAAATCATATTTATTTGTACAGTGCTAGTACGCCCTACGCATATTTGAGCCAAGTTTATAATTATGATATTACAAATTATATAGGCGTTCTTGGTTATGGTATTCCAAACGGAACAATTAATATACAGGGAACTATTAACTATAGTAATGCCTACATCTAAACCACTCTTTATTAAAAGTATAATAGAGCTTCAAAGAACGGAAAGTACCTAGAACCTTGAAATAAGAATGGTTCAATAGATTTATTGACAAACAAAGACTCCTCAGCAAAAGAGGTGTCTTTGTTAAACGTTTGTCCTAAATAAATTGAACAAATTTGTATGTATATGGTATTATGAACCAAGAACCATAGTCTATTAAAGGATCATGCACCAGTTTGGAGTAATAAAACATTCGATATATAGTAGACGCTGAATTTCGGAGCATAATCTAATTTAGAAAGAAAGTAGAGGTTTTATCTCTTATATGAATTTCGTATTAGGTATTATTCTCATTTTCATAATATACATCGTGTTTTTTAAAATCCTCATGGGAGTAATAAATGAATTTGGTATAGATTTTCTAGGATTCTTTGAAGATATATGGAAGAAAAGAAAAAAATAAAATAAATTGTTTTTTAAACATCAAAGCGTTAAGAGTACTA
>NZ_MLBF01000130.1 GCF_001936615.1 Desulfosporosinus metallidurans | reverse complement strand
TAAGATAAAACATGATCTCCAAAGAATTAAACTTGATGGTAGTGGATCATATGATGAGGTTATAAGAAATGTACCATTATGGTTAAGTCAATTTCCAAATGCTATGACAAAAGCTACATTCTCTCATGATGATTTACCATATTTAAAAGAAAGTATCATTAGTCTTTGGAATAATGGAATAAATACAGTAGCAGCTAATGTTGTTTTTGAAAATGTTTGGGAAGATGGAGATGATATTATATTTGAAAGTCAATTAAAAGATTTAGCAGATTATATTCTTGATAAAGGGATGTGGAAAGAGTATTCAGTAAGATTTTTTGATCCCAAAATTGGGTTTCCTCTAAAATCAGATGAACTAAAAAATAATTTTTGTGGAGCAGGTAAAATGCTTGCAGTGGATTATAAAGGAGACTTGTTTCCATGCGTAAGATTCTTAGATTTTGCACTAAGTGATAAAAAAGGATTTAAGATTGGAAGTATAGATAAGGGGATTAATTTTGATAAACTTCGCCCATTTGCAGGTCTATCATTAGAAAATCAAAGTTCACAAGAATGCATTAATTGTGAAGTTGCTACTGGATGTGCCTGGTGTACTGGAGCTAATTATGATTTTTCAGATAATGGAACTATTTATAAAAGGGCGACCTATATTTGTAAAATGCATAAGGCAAACGTACGCGCTAATGAATATTTTTGGAACGAGTTTACTAAGAGAACAGGTTTGATTTCTCCAAGAGAGGAATACAAAAAATTTAGATATATTAAATCAGAAGATGCAAAATATCTACAATTTATTATTTCAGATAATATTACTCCACATTGTTCATATGTTTCAAAAACAGGGGATACACCAAATAATATGAATGATGATATTATTCACAAAGGTTTATTATTTGCTAAAAATAATAATTTAAACCCAGTAGTTTTGGGTGATAGGAATTTACAAAATGAGAGTTTTCTTAATATTATTAGCAACAAATCAAAAAACACTGATGAAAATTCAATAGTCATATGTGATCATAATTCAAATTTACCTAGTAATTTTGAAGGAATATGTATACTTTTGATTACGAGAAACAATATAGAAAATATATTGAATTTTGTATCAGATTTATACAAGTCTGTAAATAGGATAAATCTAACTATTCAAGATATAGATCAATGGACTGATTCAGATATTCATCTTTACAAAGAAAAGTTAGAAGAATTAGTAGAATTTGTTGCTTTAACATATAAAAATGTTAATCCATTACAAATAAATATATTAACCGATATTTTAGACTTAGACCTCATGTGTAATTGTGATGCTGGTAGGAGTCATATTTCTCTTGCACCTAACGGTAAATTTTATATTTGTCCAGCATTCTATTTTGATAATCCTGATAATAATATTGGTGATTTAGATAATGGTATTGATATTTATAATGAATATCTACTTGATCTAGAGAATGCACCGATTTGTTCAGGATGTGATTCTTATCATTGTAAAAGATGTGTTTATATGAATAAAAAATTAACAAATGAGATAAACACACCTTCAAAAATCCAATGTGTGCTTAGTCATTTAGAAAGAAATGCATCTTTGAAACTTCAGGAAAAATTAAATCCAGAAAACATTAAATTTAAGAATGTATTAAATAGCATAGAATATTTAGATGCTATTGATAAATTAAAGGAAAGGATGGAGTAGATTATGATGAATCATATAAAAGTTGGAAAGGTAACAGTTGCTGAAAAAAACTTTATGCTTCCAATATATAATAGAAGGGCTTCTTTGGAGGAGTTAATTCTGACGGTATCTGAAAAAGTACACCCTGATCTATATGGAAAAATCAATAATGATTTAGCTAGTACAAGAATTGAATATGATAATTGGTGGCAAAAAATGCAACAAAAATATAGTTGGAAAGTAAATCAGAATGGATATTGGATTATGGATTTTAACACATGTGAGGTTATGCTTAACGAAGAGTGTGAGCAAGCGAATGTGTAAGGGTTTAAAGGCTCTTAACACTAGATATTTTTGAAAGGAGGTGAGGGTATGAAACATTTATTTTCTAAAAAGGCAAGTACAAACGATGTTCAAGGCTATATGTGTCTTGATTGTACTGGATGCTGTATTTCTGGATGTGCAAATGTTTGTATTGGTACGTGTTCAAACTTCTGTAGTAAATATGTTTTTTAATCGGGTACATTGACAAATCAAACCCCGGCACATCTTTGATATGCCGGGGTTTGACGTTATCATATTACAATGTTTTATTGCGGCTGTAATCCGGAAGCTTTTTTGACTAGGGCATTTAAATCTATACTTTTCTCACAGTCCTATGACAACTATTCTTACACAGATAAGGGGAAATAAGAAATTAATAAAAAGGATTCCTTTGG
>NZ_MLBF01000129.1 GCF_001936615.1 Desulfosporosinus metallidurans | reverse complement strand
ACAACAAAATTCTCTTGCCATCAAGACTTTAAAGAAACCCTTTTAGCCGAGAAATATCCAATTATGATCAGATAGGAACCACCACAGCGCCAAGTAAAAGTTGGCGAGGAGAGCATCGTTGCCAATCAATATAGTAATGGAAATCAGCATCATTAATAACGGCAACTACACATAATAAAGCCTTGAAGAGAGATTTTCTCTCTTCAAGGCCATTGCCGTTTCTCCTAAGTGTCGCTTATTCAATCCATATTTTAAGACTATCCTTGTTTTCAATGATCCTATCGGCAATCCTCGTTGCAACTTCACGAAAGTAACTTTCGTTGTCATTCCAACTAAAATAATTGCGATCTTCAATAAACTTACCACTCTTCATTACTCGACTAGGTAAGGGAATCCTATTTGTTTGGTTTATATCAAAGTTCGCAATTGATCGTTCAAATTCATCTTCTAAGTTAGTAGTACTCCAATACTTAGGCCCCTTTTCAGGCCTTATCTCGAAGACACGTCTTACAAACTCATACGTAATGGTACCGAAAGTAATTAGAATTTTAGGCTGATGTTCGCGGACACTTTCCCTTAACATCACTTCTTCTTTAGCTACTTCTGCTGCCCACCAATTAGAGCTATTACGAACTATTCCGATATCGCTAACAGCACTTTTTATGAAAATATTTTCAGTATCAATCCTTGCATGAAGTTTACGATATACCCTGTCCTGAATCTCATATAATATTGGAGTCCAAATATCGTAAATAGCACCAGGATATTTGGGATTAACTAAGAGCCAAATTGGATAAGATTCATCTCCGGATTCTTGCTTCATTCTATCAACTAAAGGTGAATATTTATTGAGTACTAAGCTAGACAACTGAATCCCACCTTTCAGTATTTATGGTACCCGAAATTATTTCAAATACTACAACTCAATGATTTAAGAGATATCTTCCCCCTTATGCTTGTGATATAATTCTTTATATAGCAAACAGCGTGCCAACCCTAAAAACCGCCAAATTCAAGCTTTTACTAGATTAAACTAGAAAGAGGTGTAGCAAATGCTACACCTCGGTAAATCTAAGATACCCTCATTTTAAGCATTTATGATCTTTATACTCTGTTTTTATAACGTATTTAAGCATTTTTATAAATGTATCTTTCCTTCGATGAATATGCATCATATAATCCTATTTTAAATTCTTCCATTATATGGGGGTTGATTTCTTTGAAGAATAAAAAAATATTTTCCTATTTTAAACTTAATAGTCTGACGAATCAGATCGTAATTATCATTGCCGCCATCATGCTTGTACCTTTATTAGCCTTGATGTATGACATCTTTTTCGCTTCACGGACGAATGAAGTTGTCTTCTTAGACAAAGAGCAGAGACTGGAGGCCTTGGTCAAAACTACAAATAATGAACTTTCTAAAAATATTGAGCCTCTGTGGACAGAGCCAAGCGATGTCTCATCAACCCTGCTTACTAACGAGTTTACACAAGTCGTAGAACCCCAGGTTCCTGCGAATTCAGGTATTCGCTTCGGTCTATATGTTCCAGGTACCGAGAAGATTACGGTACTAGGGTTCCTACATAACTATCGCAACTTATCACAGGAAGAAGAAGCTCAGAGGGAGAAGGATATCTTTGCCAATGCTAAACCAGGTCTGATCGCAACTGAAATGGGGAATGAACCACTCTTTCGAATTTCCGGTTCTTGGGATGATCAGATCGTTGAGTACATTACTCCTGTTGTACTCAAAGGGAAAGTGGTCGCAGTGATGTGGGTAGAGGAGCGACTTAATCCCTTCTTTTACCAAAGTAGTTACTTCCGGAAACTGCTGCGTTATTTCATTCTTGGCGTACTGGCCTTAGTTATGATGGGTACCCTTATAATCATTCGGAATTTAACCACTGGGGTCGACCGCTTAAAGCAGGGATTACAGAGCATGGAGAAAGATATCCATCACTTATTGCCTCAAATGCCGGGTGAACTGGGTCAGGTGGCTCAAGCAGTTAACCGAATGGCGGTAGGTCTAACCGAAAAGGAACGGTTGGAAGATCAACTTAGGCAATCTGAACACCTGATCGCACTTGGCCGTTTAGCAACCGGTGTGGCTCATGAATTGCGTAACCCCATCGCCATCATCAAAACCTTAGTTGAACTTATGAAGCAAGAATACTCCCAAGTGAGCGGCATCGAAGAATTCACAAAGGCCATAGACGAACAGGTTGACCGTCAAAATTCGGAAATTCAAGAACTACTGGACTTCGGCCGTCCTACTAAAGTTTCTATTAAGGAGTGTTCTGTCAATGATTTAATCAAGGGGGTCCTCTCTTTTTCGGCCGCAATGTTACGAAATCAGAGGATAAGAATTATCTTGCAGCTTGATGAG
>NZ_MLBF01000128.1 GCF_001936615.1 Desulfosporosinus metallidurans | reverse complement strand
GTTATCCGTACATAAATAAAATCCGAACCTTTCGCAAAGAACCTGATATTCAAAGGAAGATCCAAGAGAAAGGTTCGGATAATAATTACTTCTTCATCGTTCGGACACCGCAGTACGCGGACAAATTGCCATCTGCGCTACGCCACTTCTTGGGTGCGGATTTATCGTTTTCATCTTCGAGCGTGGCCAATGCCTTTGCCTCCTGCTCGGTAGTTATGTCCAAATAGACCATCGTCGTTTGAAGCTGGACGTGACCAAGCAGGAAGGATATTTGGACAATGTTCATGCCGTCCTCCAGCCAGTGAGAGGATTTAGCGTGACGAAGCTGATGGGCATGAATATCGGCAGGGACTTCACCGCATACTGCCCGTGCCGTTTGTGCGTGTTTGCGAAGCTGCTTGTTAACGGCATTCTGACTCATCTTTCCTGTGGGACCTGTGTTCCTTGAGTAGAACACGAAAGATGACGGATTAGGTGTAGCTTCGTGAGAATCCTTGATGTACGCCCGAAGGTGGGCAGTGGCTTTGGGCAGCAAATATAGCGTTCGGATTTTGCCCCTCTTGCCGATGACTGTGATGTTTGGCTTATCCGCATCCAAGTGCAGTTGTTCAACCTTCATAGACAATATCTCGTCTATCCGGGCGGCGGTGCTGTACATGACGACCATCAAAGCAATATCCCTGCGTCCGGCCTTTGTAGACGAATCCGGGGCTTCGAGCAAGGCGCTTACTGCTTTTTTACTCATGCCAGTCACTTTTTTAGCGTATACCTTTTTTCGCTCTATCCGTGACGCGGCCTGCGACAAGTGAAGGTACGAAACGTCCCTACCGCCAAGGTATTTGAGGAAAGCCCTAAGCGAAGCCAGTCGGTTGTTGCAGGTTTCAGGGCCGCACGAACGGCTTTCCATCAGCCAAACGAGCCAATCCTCAACGTTCGCGGCGCAAAAGCAATCCCCGTTGAGATTGCCTGAGTTTATGCCCTTTTCCGTTTCAAGAAAACCGATATACAAACTGAGCGCATCGCTGTACGCTTTCAATGTGTGCGCGCTCCTGGTTTTTTGGGAGGGGACATATTCATTCAAAAAAGCGTTAATATGCCTCGCCAGCGCGACGGACTCGTTAGTAGCTCTCATAGTCCACCTCCGGGATGACCGTACCTTCGTTGGTATGGGCCTCAATTATTTCAGCCAGCCTCGGAACCAGCGAATAGTAATATTTCGTGCTTTCCAAAACGCTATGCCCCATGCTCTTGCTGAGATAAAGCAGTTTCGCGTTGAAATCGAAACCTACATCCGTCCAACCATTGATGTTCTCAATGGCGTAATTATGCCGGAGTTCGTATGGGACGGCGTTTCCGCTGTTATGATGGCACCACATTTCGTTAAAATTCCGCTGTACCCAAGATGCTTTGTGGAAGCCACCGTTTCTGTTTCTGGCGGGAAAGAAGTAGACCCGACCCGGATACATTTTGCCAATGACTCCATCGTACTGTCGCATCAACGAAAGCATAGAATCATGCAGCAAAACATAGTGCTGCGCATGGCCCTTGGAATAGCGTATGTTCAAAACGCCGCCGTCAAGGTCAACGTCTTCCCGCTTTAACATCCTCGCCTCATTCGTGCGTATGCCGCTGCTGTATAGCAGCCGGAAGAACACGGGGACGGTTATCCGGCGCGACAACTGTTCTTCTGTCGTCGGCGTGGCGGGGATTGAGTCACAAGCTGCAAAGAAGTTTTTAAGTTCCGCTTCCGTAAACGCGTGTGGGATATAGGTTCTCGGCTCTTTTCGTGGGACGGCGGGTTCCGCAACGGTTGTCATTCCGCGTTTACGCAGATAGCGTATGAAGCTGACCACAGGATATATTCTGGATCGGCATGAATTGTTTGTTTCCGTTTCGCGCCGGGAGCACCATGAATCCACCATATCTTGTGATAGTTCGGAAGCATTGGGATAACACTTTTCACAATGCTTGTCGAACAGACTCAGATTAACTTCATAAGAGGCTTCATTCCAGCGCCCGGAAGCCTTCCGATAGTAAACAAACGCCCGCATGAGCGGCGCAAGGAAGGATGTAGACTCACTCATTCCCAAACACCCCCTCAGGCATTGAGAACCGTTCTATACTGAGTGCGCACTCTTTGAGATGCTTAAAGTCGGCGCTCAGATACGCTTCAAGGGAATCGGGTGACGTATGGCCAAGCACCCTGCTGATAACCGGCTGCGGGACGCCGCCACCTAAAAGCTCCGTTGCCACGCGGTGGCGGAAAATGTGGAACCCTCTGCGGTCACCAGTGCTTTGCCTGATGTTTGCGGTTTTCATTATCTTATTGGAAATGTTGCCGAGACTTCCGTTCATCAAACGTCCATATGGCCGATTTTCCGAGATAAATA
>NZ_MLBF01000127.1 GCF_001936615.1 Desulfosporosinus metallidurans | reverse complement strand
GTGCCTTTTGTAGAATGAACCGGCGAGTTATGGTATGTAGCGAGGTTAAGGCGGGAAGCCGGAGCCGAAGCGAAAGCGAGTCTGAACAGGGCGACGAGTTACATGCTGTAGACCCGAAACCGTGTGATCTACCCATGGCCAGGGTGAAGGTGGGGTAAAACCTACTGGAGGCCCGAACTCACTGTCGTTGAAAAGGCAGGGGATGAGCTGTGGGTAGGGGTGAAATGCCAATCGAACACGGAGATAGCTGGTTCTCCCCGAAATAGCTTTAGGGCTAGCCTCAATTGATGAGTCATGGCGGTAGAGCACTGAATAGGCTAGGGGCCTTACCAGGTTACCGAACCTTATCAAACTCCGAATGCCATGAGATTTAGATTGGGAGTCAGACTGTGGGGGATAAGCTTCATAGTCGAAAGGGAAACAGCCCAGACCATCAGCTAAGGTCCCCAAGTATACACTAAGTGGGAAAGGATGTGGAATTGCACAGACAACCAGGATGTTGGCTCAGAAGCAGCCACCATTTAAAGAGTGCGTAATAGCTCACTGGTCGAGTGGTTCTGCGCCGAAAATGTAACGGGGCTCAAGTGTATCACCGAAGCTATGGCTTTACAGTTTACTGTAAGGGGTAGGGGAGCGTTCTATTATCAGAGAAGGTCAACCGTAAGGTTGGGTGGAGAGAATAGAAGTGAGAATGCCGGTATGAGTATGCGAAAAGACAAGTGAGAATCTTGTCCGCCGAAAATCTAAGGATTCCTGGGGAAGGCTCGTCCGCCCAGGGTAAGTCGGGACCTAAGCCGAGGCCGAAAGGCGTAGGTGATGGACAACTGGTTGAGATTCCAGTACCACCTAAAAGCGTTTGAGCAATGGGGTGACACAGAAGGATAGGTTAAGCCAACCGTTGGTTGAGTTGGCCCAAGCGAGTAGGATGTAGGGTAGGCAAATCCGCCCTGCGAAAAGTCTGAGACGTGATGGGGAGCGAAACATAGTAGCGAAGTAACCGACTCCAAGCTGTCAAGAAAAACCTCTAGTGAGTGATTAGGTGCCCGTACCGTAAACCGACACAGGTAGATGGGGTGAGAATCCTAAGGCGCGCGAGAAAACCCTCGTTAAGGAACTCGGCAAAATTGCCCCGTAACTTCGGGAGAAGGGGCGCTCTTGGCAACAAGAGCCGCAGAGAAAAGGTCCAGGCGACTGTTTAACAAAAACACAGGTCCCTGCGAATCCGCAAGGAGAAGTATAGGGGCTGACACCTGCCCGGTGCTGGAAGGTTAAGAGGAGAGGTTAGCCCGAAAGAGCGAAGCTTTGAATTGAAGCCCCAGTAAACGGCGGCCGTAACTATAACGGTCCTAAGGTAGCGAAATTCCTTGTCAGGTAAGTTCTGACCCGCACGAAAGGTGTAACGATCTGGACACTGTCTCGACGAGGGACTCGGCGAAATTGTAATACCCGTGAAGATGCGGGTTACCTGCGACAGGACAGAAAGACCCCATGGAGCTTTACTGTAGCTTGACATTGGATTTTGGTATAAAATGTACAGGATAGGTGGGAGACTAAGAAGCTAGGGCGCCAGCCTTGGTGGAGTCGACGGTGGGATACCACTCTTTTTGTACTGAAATTCTAACCTAGGCCCCTGAATCGGGGTTGGGGACAGTATCAGGTGGGCAGTTTGACTGGGGCGGTCGCCTCCTAAAGAGTAACGGAGGCGCCCAAAGGTTCCCTCAGCGCGGTTGGAAATCGCGCGCAGAGTGTAAAGGCATAAGGGAGCTTGACTGCGAGACCCACAAGTCGAGCAGGGACGAAAGTCGGGCTTAGTGATCCGGTGGTACCGAGTGGAAGGGCCATCGCTCAACGGATAAAAGCTACCCTGGGGATAACAGGCTTATCTCCCCCAAGAGTCCATATCGACGGGGAGGTTTGGCACCTCGATGTCGGCTCATCGCATCCTGGGGCTGTAGTAGGTCCCAAGGGTTGGGCTGTTCGCCCATTAAAGCGGTACGTGAGCTGGGTTCAGAACGTCGTGAGACAGTTCGGTCCCTATCCGTCGCAGGCGCAGGAAATTTGAGAGGATCTGTCCCTAGTACGAGAGGACCGGGATGGACGAATCACTGGTGTACCAGTTGTCTCGCCAGAGGCACCGCTGGGTAGCTATATTCGGAGCGGATAAGCGCTGAAAGCATCTAAGCGCGAAACCGACCTCAAGATGAGATTTCCCACAGCGTAAGCTGGTAAGACCCCTGAAAGATGATCAGGTTGATAGGCCAGATGTGGAAGCACCGTGAGGTGTGGAGCTGACTGGTACTAATAGGTCGAGGGCTTGACCTAACATGAGCCCGCTAGGTAAGTGGCTCAAATTCGATCGACGAAGACTAGAATGACAACTCTGTGCAGTTTTGAGAGAACAGCGTTCGCAAGAATGATGAAATCTCAGACATCTGGTGATCATGCCGGAGGGGTTCCACCCGTTCCCATACCGAACACGGAAGTTAAGACCTCCAGGGCCGATAATACTTGGGGCGCAGGCCCCTGGAAACGTAGGTCATCGCCAGGTAACAAGC
>NZ_MLBF01000126.1 GCF_001936615.1 Desulfosporosinus metallidurans | reverse complement strand
AATGAATTTTGTTCAAAAAGTCAATGGTAGTGATATTTGTATTGTTGTTGACTTTATCATTTTCAGGAGTTGCCTGTGGCGCCGATATCGTGGGACCGTCCCAGCCTACCAGTGGGCCCGGGGGCTCAAACTATACGTACAGCAGCGTAATGTCTCAAACAATTGGATCTGGAGTAAACAAATATATCATATATGAACCATCACCCAAAGCAACCGTTACTCTCCCTGTGCTGGCGTTTATACACGGCTATTCTTTAAATCCAACGCCCGATAATAACCAAGACTTCATTGATCATTTGGTTAAAAAAGGAAACATTGTAATCTGGCCGTACTATGAAAACATGTTTACGGATCCCAATAATTATGACGTCAATGCCGGTAATGCTATTAAGGCTGCGATGAATTATATCATTGCAAATCCGTCTACACACGCGCAACCCAAATACGATCCCAGCGGCAACATGGATTTCGGCATTTTGGGGCATTCTGCCGGTGGCACAACAACTGCCAACATTGCTTCCAGATACTCCACATGGAGCCTTCCCAAGCCCAAAGCCATCATGACTATGAATGCCGGAAGGAATCTTGACGGCAGCGATGACGGGGTTCCCTACCGGGATTACAGTCAGATTGCTAACGATACTTATATGCTGACGTTGGTGAGCAGTGAGGATACAACGGTTGAGGACATTCCCAGCAGGTATATTTGGAACAATTCCACTCAGATTTCGTCCAGTCTAAGGGACTGGATTTTAATCAAATCCGATACTCATGGATCGCCGGATACCAATGATATCTCCTCAGTTCACAGCGATGTCAACAATCAGGTGCTGGATGCCATTGACTATTATGGTGCCTGGAAGTGGGCAACCGCCCTTTTCAACTACGCCTCGCCTTCTTCGGTACAGACGGTGACTATTGTCTGGACGACACCTCAAACCAGCGTTTTTGGGGTTGTGGAGCGACGGACAGGCCGTGAACGAGCCTGTTATATCTGACACCCCTGTATGGCCCTAAGCTCAATTAGGCCAAATTCAGTTCTTTTTCGAAAAGGGGTAGGTGAAAACGTACCACTAACCCCTTTATCTTATAAGCGGAGTTGGAGTTCATTTACGATATCGTAGAGATAACAATATATAAGACTTAAATTATTGAAGATTAAATTGAGCATTGAATTTTTTTTGAGGAAAGTCTAAAAATCTACTTTGACAAAAAGTTAATTTACAATTAAGAGATGGAGATTAGTTTTAATTGCTTTTGACAAATGGTACTTAATATCCAATTTTTAAAATAAAAAGTTTTTATAAGTGAGAAAACATGTTAAATCTGTAATTTTAGCTTAATTAATAAAAAATCAATTTCCAAGGCCTCTCAAAGTCAAGCTTTATAATTCATCATCGCAAACGAAGGGGTATCCTCGTTTGCGATGATGAATTATAAAAAATTGTAATAATTCATGATTATTCTTGACTAAACACTTATTATTAATATATGATATGTTCGGTCAATGGGCGAAGCTGCAGCATGACTTTTGTAGTGAAATTGGAAAATTATAATAATAATTATTATTATGCCGCGTTCATTCACTAAACATAAAAAACTGTACGGAAATGAGGATTCATTATAATGGAAGAAAAAAGGAACTTAATTATAAAGGCAGCTATTAATATATTTGTAGAAAAAGGCTATAAGAAAACTACAGTTGATGAAATAGCCGCAAATGTTGGGATGTCCAAGAGTAATCTTTACAATTATTTTAAGACTAAGGAGGAAATATTCAAAGCCACCAAGCTTCCTGCAAAAATAAAGCATAAAAATCCATTCAGTGATGCCAAACGTTCAGGGATTATTGAAGGTGCACTTGAGATATTCGGCCAAAAAGGATATAGCAAAACCATCATGGAGGACATAGCCAAAAATCTTGGGTATACTACTGCCTATATTTATCAATATTTCCCCAGTAAAATGGAGTTGTATAGAGCTATTGTAAGTGAAATGTCTATGGAAATAACCACCCGATTGTTTAAGGACTTCAGCGAAAAGGACTATAAAGATAACTACCGGAAAAGTGCTAAATCTCTTCTGAAAATACTAGCCGAACCAAAATGGACTGGTTTTTTTCGTATGTTGGTGGCGGATGGCGAAAATTACCCTGAACTCATTGACATATTCGGTAAACAATTATTCAATAACCACACAGTTATCTTTATAAAAGATTTACAAAAAAAAGGTATCTTTAGAGATATGGATCCTTTGCTAATGCAGAGGGTTTTCTGGGGAGCGGTCATGGGGTTCTTTTTTGAGCAATATCTATTAAAGCGTCAGCCTTTCTTTGAAAATGAGCAGTTTGTGGACGGACTCCTCGACATATTTTTTCTTGGTGTATCCTGTGACCAAGAACCAAAGCATCAACTTAAGGATCACCTCCAGAGCAATGAAGTTTATAAACACCGTAAGATTAAGGAGTAAATTCGCTTTGATCAGAAACTTGTAAAGAAATATATCAGGTAAGGCTGGACAATCGAAAAAGAGGAAGGCTGATGGTATTGCATCAGGAATTTGGATTTGTTCTAGTACTCCGAGGTCGAGAAAGCCGGCCACATGGGGAAAGGGTTAATGGGTAGCGCAGTCGACAAAGAAAGCACCTGCGGTCATGTTGGACTGGATAAATTCGTTTATTTTGAAGGAAACCAGTTTTTAGTGGTACTAGTTGTTTCGATAAGGAGATTAGTTATCCATCATTATCTGTTGTAATCCCAGCACGGAATGAAGAAGAGTCTATTAGAAAGGCTATTAGCCACTTCTA
>NZ_MLBF01000125.1 GCF_001936615.1 Desulfosporosinus metallidurans | reverse complement strand
TAAGCGGTGGATATAATAGCGTCGTGTAATAGACCTCCTGTTTTGGTATTCTGTTAATGAGAAAGAATACGAGACAGGAGGTTTTTTATGGGAAGAGATTTGGCACTTGAAAAGTGTTGGAGGGACCGCATTGCGGAATTTCGTCAGAGCGGACAGAGTGTTAAATCCTGGTGCGAGCAAAATGGACTGAAGAGTTCAGCCTACTATTACTGGGTTAAAAGATTTAAGGTTTTGGAAAAGGAAGAGGCGGTGGATAATAGCAGCCCTTTCGCAGAAGTTATCCTGCTACCGGAAAGTAAAAGCAACTTGCTAGAGATCCAGCCTTCCAAAGCAGAAATGTCCTTATCCTTTGGCAAGTTTTCGATCGGCATCCCCAATGGTTTCGATCCGGTGACCTTAGCAGAAATCGTAAAGGTTTTGCAAAAGCTATGATCCAGCATATGGCCGATCAAGTTGAGCATATTTATCTTGCTCTTGGGTATACGGATTTTCGAAGACAAATCACCGGACTAACCGCTATGGTTGCCCTACAGTTTAAAATGGATCCTTACTCCGGAAACACCTTATTCCTTTTCTGTAATAAGCGGCATACAGCCATTAAAGCCTTGAGGTGGGATGGAAACGGTTTTCTGCTGGCTACGAAATCCTTGGCTAACGATATGAAATTCCAGTGGCCAAAAACTAAAGGAGAACTCAGAGATATTAACGCCCGGCAATTACAGTGGCTGCTCGAAGGCCTGCAAATCGATCAGAAAAAGGCCCATCCTCAAACCGTCGATACTACCGGTGTCGCCTTTTAGAAGTAATAAACTAGTGTACATTCAGCATACTGGATTTTGTGTTCAAAACGGCACAAAATTCATACTTTTTTGCCCTAAAAACCCTGAAAACATCGCATATTGAGGTATTTTCCGGTATAATAGAGGTATGTTGTGAAGGAGAAAAAGAGAATGCTGACATACCTTGAGCAGGAACTTTCTGATCTTAAAGAGTCGGAAAGAAAGCTTCGCGAAGAGAATGAAATAAAGCAAAAGCGTATAGAACTCCTGGAACATAACGTCGAGGCCTTGACTCAAGCGCTTCTCCAGGCAGCTAAGCAGCGTTTTGGCGCTTCCAGCGAGAAAACACCTGCTGAAGGACAACTTTATCTCTTTGAGGGTGAAATAGAGCTTCCGGCAGAAGAAGAAAAAGCAGAGACTCAAGAAGTCCAAGCTCACACCCGATTAAAAAGAACAAAGGGTGACAAAGCCCATCTGATTGCGGATATTCCCCACGAAGTCGTGGAATGTGTTCTGGATGCAGAGGAAGTATGCGATACTTGTTCTTCTCCCCTTCAAGTCATTGGTAAGAAGACCGTACGAACCGAGCTAGAGTACATACCCGCCAAGGTCAAAGCCACCGAGTATGTGCAATATATCTACAAATGTCCTACCTGCGGAACGACAGAGGATTATCCCGATGCCGTCATCAAAAAGGCTTCTGTTCCGGCTCCGGTTATGCCACGATCTCTGGCATCGGCAACCAGTGTGGCTTGGATTATGTATCAGAAATATGCCCTGGCGGTTCCGCTTTACCGTCAAGAGAAGGAATGGCTGCGTATAGGGATCGCCTTAACCCGATCCAATATGTCAAACTGGGTGATACGGTGTGCCGATTCGTGGCTTAAACCAATCTATGAACGAATGCGCGAGAAGCTGCTTACGTACGATCTCATCATGTGCGATGAGACGACCATCCAGTGCAATAAGGAGAAGGGTCGAAAGGCCTCCAGCAATTCGTACTTTTGGTTGTATCGTAACGAGCAAGATAATGGGCCACCGGTCATTTTGTTTCAGTACACTCGGACCCGAGCAGGCGAAAACGCTAAAAGATTTCTGAAGGATTTTTCCGGATATTTAATTTCAGACGCCTACGCTGGGTATGAAAAGGTGGAAAACATCATACGCTGTTTATGTTTTTCGCACCTAAGGCGGTACTATCTGGAGGCCATTCCACTGAACAGCAGCAAAAAGGAAATCCCAGGCTCAGCCGGTGCTAAGGGAAGAGCGTATTGCGACAAGCTCTTTAAGTTGGAGAAGCAGTGGAAACTTCTATCTCCTGAAGAACGACAACAGAAGCGTCTAGAACAGAGTGTTCCTGTTCTAAATGCCTTTTTTGCGTGGGCAGAAAATGTGACGACCAATCAAGACCCTTTAAAGAAAGCCATCAAGTATACTCTAAATCACAAAAAATACTTCACAAATTTTCTGCGGGATGGGCGCATTCCCCTCTCGAACAATTTGTCGGAGAATGCGATAAGAGTCGTAGCTTTGGCAAGAAAGAACTTCCTTTTTTGCGACACCCCACAAGGTGCCGAAGCCAGTGCCCTGGTATTCAGCATCATCAGCACGGCTACAGCCAATGGCCTAGATCCGTACGAATACCTGGTTCATCTCTTTAAAAATCTACCCAATCTGGACTTTCATAACACACCGGAATTATTGGATGATTGTATGCCATGGTCGGAGAAGCTTCCCGCAGCATGTCGTGCAAAAAAAAATATGGGTGAGCCCAAGGAAGGAAAATGAGCAACAGTGAGCATGGCAAATAT
Organism: Desulfosporosinus metallidurans; assembly: GCF_001936615.1. Lineage (GTDB taxonomy): Bacteria > Bacillota > Desulfitobacteriia > Desulfitobacteriales > Desulfitobacteriaceae > Desulfosporosinus > Desulfosporosinus metallidurans. Next base: position 351 of record NZ_MLBF01000125.1, on the reverse strand, counting down.
TAACTACGTCATGAATATGACGAAATCGTTTCTGGATGGAGAAATCGACGACATAACCTATTGGCTGGACTTTCCCTATGAGATTGAAAAGCGCTATCGGAAGATGGTTAAGGAAGACAGAGATTATTCAGAACTCATCTTTGAATGTCTCGTCGAAGAAGGAACCAATCGGTATAATGATCTGTCTGATGCTGAGTTCATTAAGCTTATCCGCAAGCAGTACGAATACATAATGGATGTCGAAAGCGAAGGATTTTTTTAAAAGGTTAAACTAATTATGATGCCCCGATTTTCAAATGGCTGAAAATCGGGGTTAACTTTTAGGTAACGCTATTTGTTCCACCGCTTACG
>NZ_MLBF01000124.1 GCF_001936615.1 Desulfosporosinus metallidurans | reverse complement strand
CCTTCCAACCATTGGCACTCTTTGAAGAATTCAAAGGCTTCAGCACGGATGAGAATGTCAATCCAAACTATATCATTCCTAAGCAATTTATGTTCCGTCTACAAAAGCTCATGGATGAGTATGTTGGTGGTGCAGGCTCTAACTTTGCAACCAACGAGGCCTCGTTGACTCGTGGAGCAGAACTGTTAGGCTTCCTCAAAGAAGACTCAGAGAAACTGGCCGCTAGAGATCTGTATGAACTGTTGAGAGTTTGGGAAAACAAACACAGATTATGGCAAGCAGAAGCCCACTTGCGCGCAGTGGAGTTCCGTAAAGAAACCCGTTGGCCTGGCTATTACTTCCGCACAGACTATCCGACATTGGATGAAGAAAACTGGCTTTGCTTCGTCAATATGAAGGTTGATCCAGCGACTAATGAATGGTCAGTCTTCAAACGTCCAATTATCAATATGTTTGGCGTTGAGTAACACTTGGTTAAGGTAATAGATTAAGACAATCGGTAACTAGGCCTTAGAATAGGCTAATGCCTAATTTGCGGATTGAAAAAGGGGATGGGCGCAAATTTGTGTTTACAGATTTGTATTCATCCCCCGATTAAATGACGGTAAGCATATTAAATGTTCTTGCTTACTTGTACGCTGCAAATCTGTGGTTCTCCTTAATGATTTTTTACTAGAAAAACATACGTTGTAAATACTAATTAGGTCGGATGAATTATTTTGATAGATCAAAGGAGGAATCATGGATATGGATAAACTTGAGGAAATTATGCAAAAATGCACTGAGCTAGGTAAGTCAATCGCTCTTACTGCTATCTACCAAGAATTTAAGAAGTCTGAATATGATCTTCTACATAATCCGGAGGCTCTTAAACTAGTAGAAGACCTGCAAAAATTGAAACAGGAACACCATGGCAAGCGAATGGCTGGAATAGAATTGAGCAAAGAAGAACAGGAAAAGATCAAGGATATGGAAGTTTTATGTATTAGAAATAGTCAGGTACTATTATCTAACAACGCTAATACGAAGTTTCAGGAGTTTATGGAACAAATATCTGGGAAAATTAAAGAGGGAATTAAGAGCGTCGAAACGAAATGACTGTAAGGTTTTGATCTTTGACTAAGAGTGAATTACCTTACTAACATAGGGACGATATGGCAATGGGGATTCATGGCATGCCAAATAGCTTGCTAGGGGTTCCCGGAGACATTTGGTATCCTCGGTTCATGATTTGGGTTTTCCGTCCCCATGTGTCAACACATATGGGGTTTTTTGGTATGCGTAAAATGAAGTGATTATAGAGTATAGCGACTAAGCTTTGAAATACTATCTTGAAAAAAGAATTATACCATATAAAATTGCAATGGCAGGATTCTAGGTATATGGCTATATTGGGTGCACTTTTAGTGCTAAGAGTAATTGATTGCATAGGTAGGCTAATCTATTATGTGTTAAATTTGAGTATTTTGTCAAAGTAATCTGGGGTTATCCTCTTAAATAGTGGACAGGAATGATGTTATTTTTCCGTTCTCTATTTGAATGCCCTGCTCAAGCGGCATGAGGACGATTGTCTTTTATCGGTTCGTTCGAGATAGTTTTAGAGTCGATGAGTAACTTATATTGCTAAATTCGAATAATTGCGACATAATAACTCAACAGTAAAGCGTGTCACCATATGATAAATTGATGCTGGAATTATTGACTAAATATGGTCATGGTGGTAGTCTTTATTTGTGAGTATAGTCACATACTTAAATGAGGAGGACTAGAGCATGTCTAAACTAGTAGCGCCACATGGTGGAAAGTTAACTCCGGTATTACTCCCTGAATCACAACGAGCTGAGGCTTTGGCAAAAGCAAAAACATTACCTGTAATTCGTATGAGTTCTAGAGAAACTTCTGACCTTTTAATGATTGGTATGGGTGCATTTAGCCCATTGACAGGATTTATGGACAAAGCAAATTATGAAAGTGTTGTAGAAACAAAACACTTAACCAATGGTTTAGCATGGCCTCTTCCAATCACACTTTCCGTCAATGAAGAGCAAGCAGCCACCCTCAAAATTGGCATGGAAGTAGCCTTAGTGGATGACGAAACCGATACTTATTGCGGAATATTAACAATTAGTGATAAATATGAGTATGACAAAGTCAAGGAATGTAAGGCCGTTTTCTTTACGGATGATGCTGCACACGACGGTGTTATTAAAGTTATGAGCCAAGGGAATATCAATGTTGGTGGTTCGTTGGTAACCTTTAGCCAACTCGGATATGCTACTAAATACGGTGATTACTACGCTACCCCTGAGCAAACTAGAGCGTTGTTTGATGAGAGGGGCTGGGCTACCGTCGCTGCTTTCCAAACAAGGAATCCATTACATCGTTCCCATGAATTCTTATGCAAGATGGGTAATGAAGTATGTGATGGCCTGTTTATTCACCCAATCGTCGGAAAACTCAAAGAGGGCGATATTCCTGCTGAAACACGTCTAGAATGTTATGAAGTTTTGTTAAAGAATTATTTTAATGAGAAAAATGTTGTGATGAGAGTTTATCCGATGGAAATGCGCTATGCTGGACCTAGCGAAGCTATTCTTCACTCTATTTTCCGCCAAAACTTTGGTTGCAGCCACATTCTAGTGGGTCGTGATCATGCTGGTGTGGGCGACTATTATACAGCTTATCAAGCTCAAGAAATATTTGACCAATTCAAACCAGGCGAACTTCTCTGTCAGCCCATCAAAGTGACCGCAGCTATGTATTGTAACAAATGCGAAGGAATGACTACAGAAAAAACATGTCCGCACGGTAAAGAAGATCACTTGAAAATTAGTGGCACAAAGTTGCGAGGAATGTTAGCCAAAGGCGAGGTTCCACCAAGCAATTTCAGTCGTCCAGAAGTCTTGAAAATCCTGCTCAAGTATTACGCCTCTAAGTAAACTTTATCGTGCACAGTATCTAAGCTTCGGATTGTGAAAGAACCCAT
>NZ_MLBF01000123.1 GCF_001936615.1 Desulfosporosinus metallidurans | reverse complement strand
TTGAACAAGGATGTGTACTTTATAACGTAGATCCCATCGTTATGAAATACCACTATGAAGTGGATTATATCCATAGCTATGCCCAAGACTCACCCTTTTTTGAAGGATTAGCAAAAGGGGAACTTAAAGGAAGTAAATGCACAAAGTGCGGCGGTACGTTTGCGACCCCGCGCAGCCACTGCATGACCTGTGGAGCGGAGACAGAATGGATGCAGCTCCCCTTGACAGGGAAAGTGCATACCTATACAACGTGTTATTTTGGAGGGCAAGAGTTTCTGGCAGAAACCCCTTTCACCCTCATTATGGTCGAGTGGCCTGGGGTCGACACACTGTTTTTATCCCGCCTGATTGGAGTAGCCCCGGAAGATGTGAAAATTGGCATGGATATTAAGGCAAAGTTTAAACGCTTGAGCCAGTTCAAACCCACTGACGTCTATTTTGTTCCTGCTTGATAAGGAAAAAATGAAGGGGGTAGGGTAAATGTTTGGTTTAACTGAAGATCAAAAGTCATTGCGTGCCATGGTGCGTTCCTTTGCCGATGAGGTCGTAGAGCCTGGGGCAGAGGAACGTGATCGGACGGGTGAATTTCCACTGGAAATCGTTAAAAAGATGGGAGAGCTGGGACTTTTAGGTTTGCCATTTCCAGAGGATGTAGGAGGAACCGGTGGAGACACGGTCAGTTATGCCTTGGCCGTTGAGGAACTATCTCGGGTATGTGCCTCGACTGGGATTACTTATGCAGCGCTACTATCCCTGGGAATAAGCCCGATTTACTATTTCGGAACTCCTGAGCAAAAGGAAAAATATCTACCTTCTTTATTTAGTGGCAAGTATTTGGCGGCCTTTGGTTTGACAGAGCCAGAGGCAGGGTCTGACGCAGGCGGCACGAGAACAAGAGCTCGTCGAACGGATAAAGGATGGGTTCTCAACGGTTCGAAATGTTTCATTACCAATGCCAGTTATGCGGGAGTTGTTACCGTAACAGCGCTTACCGATCCTTCGAAAGGAACCCGAGGGATAAGTTCCTTTTTAGTGGAACCGGGTACTCCAGGTTTCCAGATTAACACTCCTTATGATAAAATGGGCCTTCATGCTTCCAACACAACGGAACTTGTTTTTGAGGATGTAGAAATTCCAGCAGAAAATCTCTTAGGTGAGGAAAACAATGGTTTTCGTCAATTCATGAAGATATTAGACGGTGGTAGGATCAGCATAGGGGCAATGGGAGTGGGCATTGCCCAAGGTGCACTTGATAAGGCATTGAAGTATTCTATGGAGCGCAAGCAATTCGGGCAAACTTTAAGTAGTTTTCAGGCTATCCAGTTTAAACTGGCAGACATGGCTACCCAAACTGAGTTGTCACGCCTGATGATTTTGCGGGCTGCAAGTCTTAAAGATGCCCATCTGCCTTTTGGCAGAGAATCAGCTATGGGCAAATTGCATGCTTCAGAAACTTCGGTCAAGAACTCGCTAGAGGCTATCCAGATTCACGGCGGATATGGCTATATGAAAGATTATCACGTAGAAAGGTATCTGCGAGATGCCAAACTGCTGGAAATAGGGGAGGGAACGTCTGAAATTCAGCGCTTGGTCATCTCGCGGGCTCTGGGTTGCCGGTAAGACATGGCAGAAATGCCGTGAATAGGCAACTTTGCCTGGGCTAAATTGCCTAGGTCCATAGCTGAAATGCGATAGTAATTCGTCCCGAGACCTGATACCTGTGGGCTCAGACAACATTTCAGAATATTCATTAATGTGGCACAACTCTTGCTCTATATAACCCTTAGAAGCAGGAAGGGGGTGCCATATTTTTATTCTGGTGTTATTTCATGTCATCTTTGACATCTCGAAGGTAAACTCAGCTTCTTCAAGAGCAAGGGCCTGATGAACCTGTTTTAGATGGTGGTTGAAAACTAAATAAAGCAAAGGCTTAATTGAACTCACAAATCCAATAGGTATGAGGAGGAGAACTATGAGACCAGTGTATATGGTGTCCGGCGGCATCACGAAATTCGCCAAATCCACACCGAAAAAGGACTTCCGTTATATGGCCAAAGAGTCGTTTGATCAGGCTATGGCCGATATACCCAACTTGAGCCTAGACCAGATTGACGGCTCAGTCATCGCTTATTTTTCGGATCACTTTACCCGTCAATTGATGGCAGGAATTATGGTCCAAGATTATTTGGGACTTACCCCAAAGCCTTCCAAACGAGTCGAGTCTGGAGGAGCTACGGGAGGAATGTGCTTTCAAACAGCCTGGGAGGCTATTGCCAGTGGACGGATGAACGTCTGTGCCGCGGTTGGCTTTGAAACCATGTCCCATGTGAATACCTGGAAGGGAAATGAGTTTATCGCCCTAGCGTCCGATGTTAACTTTGATTACCCCGTCGGCGGATTTTACACAGGCTATTATGCCATGATGGTCAAGCGGCATATGCATGAATTTGGTACCACGGAGCGGCAACTTGCGGCGGTTTCCGTTAAGAATCATGGCAACGCACTGCATAATCCCTATGCCCAGTTCCCCGCGGAACTAACGATCGAAGATGTCCTCAACTCTGAAATGGTGGCAGATCCCTTGAAACGGTTAGATATATGTGTCATGTCGGATGGGGCGGCTACGGCTATCTTAGCTTCAGAAGAAATGGCTTTTAAGTTAACGGATAAACCCATTCTGATCAGCGGCGTGGGAACAGGAACGGATGCCATGCGTTTATCGGATCGTCCCTCACGTGAAGTCATCCTTCTTGACCACGAACGCGCAGAGGATTATAAAGACTTGAAATACCCTGGGGTCCATTCCTTCAGGGGAGGCCGAGTTGCGGCGAAAGAAGCTTACAAAATGGCAGGGATCGAGAACCCGCTGGAGCAGCTTGATTTCGTGGAGCTTCACGACGCTTTTACCTCTTCGGAAATTCAAACCTATGAAGATTTAGGGTTGTGCAAATATGGAGACGGTGGGAAATTTGTAGAATCGGGAGCAGCCAATGGTCAACGGAAAAAATGCCGGTGAATCC
>NZ_MLBF01000122.1 GCF_001936615.1 Desulfosporosinus metallidurans | reverse complement strand
CCGTCAATACTTACCTCTAAGAATGCCAGACAATGTTGGATAAGAAAAATCCCCAATAGGCACATGCCAATCCATGTGTATATTGGGGATAATGGGGATAAAATCTACATAGCAGTACCCCGTTGCCGTTCAGCATCCGTTAAAATTCGTCCAATTTGAGCGTCCTCCACGACCTCGCTTCCGTTCCGTTTGGCCTCATAGAGGGCATGAGTACAGATTGTGTTAATCAGCCGTGGAATTCCTTTCGTCTCAGAGTGGATTAGACTGAGAGCACTATCTGCAAAAATAGGGGTAGTAAGCCCTGCTTGCTTCATTTGGTGGCGAATATAAGTTGCCGATTCCTGAGCAGTAAGACCACTAAGATGGTATTGAAGATGAATGCGCTGGGCGATGGCCTCGTATTTGTTCATACGTAAGATCCGCCGCAACTCCGGCTGCCCGACAAGAATGAGAGAAAGTAAAGAGGCTGAGTCCATTTGGTGATTTAAAGCAAACCGAAGCTCTAAGAGCATGGACGGGCTAATGTCATGAGCTTCATCAATAATTACAACCAACGATTTATCCCGCTGAAGAGCTCTGTAGTTTAAGACTTGTTCGAGCAACAGTTTCGATTTAGATAGGTAAAAATTCGGTTCTTCACCTAACCCACGCAATAAATCTCCATAAAAATCACGAGGTTTCATGCCCGCCTGACTTAAATAGATCACCTGGTACCGGACTGGATCTAATTCTTGCACCAGACGGCGAATAAGGGTGGATTTACCGCTACCGACTTCTCCCGTAAGCACACCAAGGCAAGAGTTAGTCACCATTAACTGCAAGCGTGCCAAGGCTTCAGCGTAAGCACCTGCCCCAAAGAACATATCTCCTTGAGGTGACCGAGAAAAGGGGATAATTTGGGTAGAACCTGGCAGATTAGTCATGGGTTACCTCCTGCTTTGGCCCGAAATTCAAAGCTTCTTGGGCCCATTGACTACGGCGGTTTTGTTCCGCCAATTTGAAGAAATTGAGGCCCGTCGCGGGAGGGGTTTCCTGTTTTTCGACCTTAGACTTAGTTTTGACACGTTCATGGATCTTACGGTTTAAATCGAGAAGTCGGGCATCAGGCAGCCGATTTCCGTCGTGCCAAACTTGCATTACGCTTAAATCGTAGGGGTCAAAGCGAAGTGTGACAGTTTGACTAGAAAGATGAGACGGGATCTCGAAGATATTTCCAAAGACGCTGACACAACCTGCTTTATCCACCTTTCGCACTTCTTCCCAAAGGAAGATTTCGGTCAATTCTACCATCGATACCCGGCGCATCGTCCGTTTAAGACCCGCTGCCCTATCCTTAGGAGACTGACCAGTGCTACCGTGTTTGCGTAAGTGGTAGTAGCCTTCGAGCCAGGATGTAAAGGCCTCATTTAACTGTTTTAGCGTAGTAAGACTACCATTTCCAATCTGCACATGCGCCTCTGGCCTGAAACTTGTATCAATAAATCTAAAGAACCTCTCAATTTTCCCTCGACCTTGGGGCTTGTAGGGACGCGAGTGGGAAAGCTTAATGTTTAACTTGGCACAAATCCGAACCAAATGGTGGGACGAAAAAACGCTTCCATTGTCACAGTAAAATTGGGCAGGAACTCCGTGGCGCAAGATCGCCTTTTTGAGTGCATCTTCTAAGCGAGGTAATTTCTCATCCCAGTAGAATTCTCCGTGGACAATCGCCCTCGAAAAATCATCAATGATGGCAAACAACATCGCCTTTTTACGTTTCTTTGGATTGAGTGGATCCGGCAAATAAAGGGTATGTTGAAAATCTGCCTGCCACATGAGATGAACATCCTCAACTTCGAAGCGTCGATGCCCTCTCGACGATTCCATAGCCTGCAAGAGTTCTTGGCGGCTGACACCGGCCTTGCGTAAGTGCCGAGATAATGTACTGGGGGCCAGAGTTCCTTCCGTGGCCATACCACTATGTTCTAATAGGTAGATAATCTGCTCTACACTACGCTCGGGCCGTTCACGGCGTAACTCAATGGCCTTTTGTAAGACGGGAGCAGGTAAGGCTATGGCATTTTTCTGAGGACGTTTTTTGGGTTTAAGCCCTTCCCAACCCTCTTTTCGGTAATTTGCCATAAAGCGCTCAAGCGTGCGTACACTGACCTGAGTCTTGTGACTGCCAGGAATTGTGTGACTGAGCGCGGCAATTTGGACAAGCTGACGCTTCAGCTCTCCGGGAATCATCGGAGTCTGACGAGATACAATCGGTGATATTAATCCGTAACGAAACGCCGCTACCTGTTCATCTGTAGGGAAATCCATGGTTTCTCACTCCTTCAAACAAAAATTAAGGATGGGGTTGCCCCTACCGATATTCTGACTGAAAAAGTTATGCCACACCATGGACAGCTTTTGTGGGATTAAGCTAACCGACCGTCACCGCCCGTGAGCGTTTAATCTGGTAGAGCCTAGCAAGAAGACCAATGTTCATATATCCCGGTTTCGTCGATCTTACTTGTTCCCATGCCGTAAACAACCAAGCCCATTCTCTGACTGGCTTTGACGGGCCAACGGGAATTTCCACATGGGGTAGTTTCTCTAAGATTATCTGCCATTGTTCGGACGACGAATCTTTTAACTCATCACGGATTGCTTTGCTCCAGCGCCAAAGAGTCTTCTCACTAAACTTTCCGGCAGAGGTAACTAGGTCTTCTGCGATTTTCAATAAAGCTATCCCAGATAACTGTTGATGGATAACCTCTTCCTTGACTTCCCATGCCACCTGATGGTGTTCCATCACAAAGTTAGGCAGTAACGAGGTCGATCTCCCACACTTGGTACATTTAAATCGAAAGATAGATATGATGAACACCTCTAATAACGTATACACTGTTCTTTTGAAACTTCCATGTTTGTGCAACATCACTTCTGCCTGGCAGTGGGGACACATCATTGGACGCAAGTGATTTGGACAACCATCAATAAAGCCTTCAATATAAGACTGGACAGTCCAGATTTCTTCAGTTAAACTCATATTGGTAGTAACCAATGGGAAAGAGGAAACTAGGCTGGCCGGCCAATGATGTTTCCTCTTTCTTTTATCCTTTTTTAAGATTGTCACGTGGTCTATTTAGCCACATGACAATCATTATCTACTAGAAACGACAAAGAAGGCAAGAAAAAACGCTCACTTTAATGTCAATTAAAGTGAGCGCCCACA
>NZ_MLBF01000121.1 GCF_001936615.1 Desulfosporosinus metallidurans | reverse complement strand
TGTCGCTTCTCACCTAAAATGACGGCGTGTATCTCACTGCCAATGGCGGAAGAAAGGTGCTGACAACACGCCAATGCCAGTAGAATTCTACCGTCAATACTTATCTCTAATAATATCAGTTCATGTGAATAAGGAAAATCCCCAATACACACATGCCAATCCATGTGTATATTGGGGATAATGTGGATAGAATCTACATAGCGGTACCACGTTGCCGTTCAGCATCCGCTAAAATCCGCCCGATTTGAGCATCCTCAACAACCTCGCTCCCGTTTCTCTTAGCCTCATAGAGAGCATGGGTACAAATCGTGTTAATCAGCCGTGGAATGCCCTTCGTCTCTGAGTGGATGAGAGCGAGAGCACTATCAGAAAAGACAGGGGTGGTCATACTAGCATTCTTCATTTGATGCCGAATATAAGCCGCCGTTTCTTGGACGTTAAGTCCACTCAGGTGGTACTGAAGGTGAATGCGCTGGGCAATGGCCTCATATTTGTTCATTCGTAAGGTGCGCCGTAGCTCGGGCTGCCCAACGAGGATGATGGAAAACAAGGATGCGGAATCCATCTGGTGATTTAAAGCAAACCGAAGCTCTAGTAACATGGAAGGACTAATATCTTGGGCTTCATCAATCACCAAAATCAAGAATTTTTTTCCTTGAATAGACCGATCAGTTAATACATGTTCGAGTAAACGTTTGGACTTAGCTAGGGAAAAAGGCGGTTCTTCTCCAAGCTCACGCAATAATTCTCCATAAAAATCCCGTGGTTTCATTCCCGCACGACTTAGATAGATCATTTGGTACCGAACAGGGTCCAAGGTCTGCCCTAGACGGCGGAGGAGGGTCGATTTGCCACTGCCAACTTCTCCTGTAAGGACTCCTAAACCAGAATTTGCAACCATCAACTGTAAGCGAGCTAGCGCTTCAGCATAAGCACCGGCCTCAAAGAACATATCTTTCATGGGAGAACGAGAAAAGGGAATTAGTTGGGTAGAACTTGGCAGATCAGTCATGGGTTACCTCCTGTTTTGGCCCAAAATTTAAAGCTTCTTGGGCCCATGTGCTCCGGCGTTTTTCTTCCGCCAACTTGAAGAAATTCAACCCAGACACCGGGGCTTCCTCCTGCTTTTCGACCTTGGATCTCGATTTGACCCGTTCATGGATACTACGATTTAAATCGAGAAGTCGAGCATCGGTTAGCCGGTTTCCTTCATGCCAAACTTGCATTACGCTGAGATCGTAGGGGTCAAAACGAAGTGTGACTGTTTGACTAGAAAGATGAGATGGGACCTCGAAGATATTACCGAAGACACTGACACAGCCCGCCTTATCCACCTTCCGCGATTCTTCCCAAAGGAAGATCTCAGTCAGTTCAGTCATCGATACCCGGCGCATTGTCCGTTTAAGACTCGCTGCCCTATCATTAGGAGATTGACCGGTGCTACCATGCTTACGCAAGTGGTAGTACCCTTCTAACCAGGATGTAAAGGCCTCATTTAACTGTTTTAACGTGGTAAGGCTACCATTTCCAATCTGCACATGGGCCTCTGGTCTGAAGCTTGTATCAATAAATCTGAAGAACCTCTCAATCTTCCCTCGACCTTGGGGCTTGTATGGACGCGAGTGGGAAAGTTTAATGTTTAACTTGGCACAGATCCGAACCAAATGGTGGGATGAAAAAACGCTTCCATTATCGCAATAAAACTGAGCGGGCACTCCGTGGCGCAAGATCGCTTTTTTTAGGGCATCTTCTAAACGAGGCAATTTCTCATCCCAGTAGAATTCTCCATGGACAATTGCCCTAGAGAAATCATCAATGATGGCGAATAACATCGCTTTTTTACGTTTCTTTGGATTGAGTGGGTCCGGTAAATAAAGGGTATGTTGAAAATCCGCCTGCCACATGAGATGAACATCTTCCACTTCGAAGCGTCGATGACCTCTCGATGATTCCACAGCCTGCAAGAGTTCCTGGCGGCTGACACCTGCCTTGCGCAAGTGCCGAGATAAGGTACTGGGGGCCAGAGTTCCCTCCGAAGCCATACCGCTATGTTCCAATAGGTAGATAATCTGTTCCACACTACGCTCGGGACGTTCACGGCGTAGCTCAATCGCCTTTTGTAAGACGGGAGCTGGTAAGGCTATGGCATTTTTCTGAGGACGCTTTTTGGGTTTAAGCCCGTCCCAATTGTCTTTTCTGTAGTTTGCCATAAAGCGCTCAAGCGTGCGTACACTGACCTGAGTCTTATGACTGCCAGGAATCGTATAACTTTGCGCGGCAATTTGTTCAAGCTGACGCTTCAGCTCCCCGGGAATCATCGGGGTCTGACGAGATACAATCGGTGCTATTAAACCATAACGAAACGCTGCTACCTGTTCATCGGTCGGAAAATCCATGGTTTCTCACTCCTTCAAGCATAAATCTAGGCGGGATTGCCCCTACCGCTATTCTGCTTGAAAAAGTTGCGCCACACCATGGACAACATTTGTGGGATTAAGCTACCCGACCGTCACCGCCCTTGAGCGTTTAATCTGGTAGAGCCAGGCAAGAAGACCAATGTTCCTATATCCCGGCACCATCGATCTTACTTGTTCCCACGTCCTAAACAACCAGGCCTGTTCTCGAACTGGCTTTGACGGACCAACGGGAATCTCTACATGGGGCAGTTTCTCTAAAATAACCCGCCAGAGTTCCGACGACGAGTCTCTAATTTCATCACGTATTGCTTTGGTCCAACGCCAAAGGGTCTTCTCACTAAACTTTCCAGCCGAGGTATCTAGGTCTTCCGAGATTTTCGCCAAGGCTACCCCCGATAACTGTTGACGGACCACTTCTTCTTTGACGTCCCAGGCCACTTGATGATGTTCCATCACAAAGTTAGGAAGTAACGAGGTAGCTCTCCCACACTCTATACACTTAAACCGGTAGATGGATATGATGAACTCTTCTAATAAGGTATACACGGTTCTTTTAAAACTTCCATGTTTGTGCAACATCACTGCTTCCTGGCAGTGCGGACATATTGTTGGACGTAAGTTAGTAGGACACCCCTCACTAAATAGTTCAATATATGACTGGACAGTCCAGAGTTCTTCAGTTAAAATCATATTGGTAGTAACCAATGGGAAAGAGGAAACGAGGCTGGCCGGCCAATGATGTTTCCTCTTTCTTTTATCCTTTTTTAAGATTGTCATGTGAACCATTTATCCACATGACAACCATTATCTACAGAAACGACAAATTAAGCAAGAAAAAAGCGCCACTTTAATGTCAATTAAAGTGAGCGCCCACAA
>NZ_MLBF01000120.1 GCF_001936615.1 Desulfosporosinus metallidurans | reverse complement strand
CTACCCCCTCGTCTGGTTACACAAATGTTTGTACAGGAATAGCGCAGGCCCCAGTTGCCTTAAGAATAGAGACAGTACCAGGGGAAGATCGCCCAAGTACTAACAACCTTTATAATAATCATAAGTTGTCAGATGGTAAATGTCAACCCATGGGATGGGATTTTATGAGATTGTCAAGATACAGATTTGACCTTAAGTTATAAAATATGGTATAGTTTAGGATGTAACAACTTATAAATATTCTGCAAGTTGTCAGATGCGTTATTAGTTGACGCATAACAGGATTCAAAGGAGGTGGTTCTATTGTTTGTTAAGGAGTTTTGAAGTTGTGTTTTGTCAAAACGCTACAAGTTCAAAGGAGGTAGAAAAGAAAAATGAAAAAGCTTAATGTACTTATCCTTGTTACCCTAATCTTGCTGGTAGCGACCGGCTGTGGTGCATCAAAGAGTAATTCTGCCACTACAACAACTTTGGACAGGATTAAGGCTGACGGAAAGTTGACCTATGCCATGAGTGGTCAGTACCCGCCCTTTAATTTTTATAACGAGCAGAACCAGCTTACTGGATTTGATGTGGAAATAGGCCAGGAGATTGCCAAAAGAATTGGCGTGAAACCAGCACCTATCGCAACCGAGTGGGATGGGCTCATTGCCGGGTTGACAACCAGCAAGTTTGATATGATCTTAGGGAGCATGGCGATTACGGATGAGAGGTTGCAGAAAGTAGATTTTAGTACCCCTTATTACCGATCAGGAGCCCAAGTTATTGTGCCCTCTGACTCGAACATCAGCGGAGGGGCTGATCTCAAAGGCAAAACAGTCGGGGTTGTGCTGGGCACAACATTTGAAACGAAAGCACGGGAATTGGGGGCAACTGTGAAGACGTATAAAGGTGATCCCGATGCCCTTAACGATATGCTCAACGGCAGGCTTGATGCCGTGATTACTGATAAAATTGTCGGTTTGAATGCGATTAAAAAGAATAATTATCCCTTTAAACTAGCTGGTGACTTGTTATATGTGGAGAAGATGGGTATTGCGATACGAAAAGACAGTCCGAAACTGCTGGAAGCCGTGAACAATGCGCTGACCAAAATGATGGATGACGGAACCTATCAACAAATTAGTGAAAAATATTTCAGTGCGGATATCCGTTAGGCCGGAAACAGATCAATAAAGGGGTGCAGCTCTGATCAGACTGGAGGGGAATTTCTTTGAATCTTGACTTTAGTATCATCATTAAATATCTGCCTTTTATGTTGCAAGGGGCGGGTTTGACCATAGAGCTGGCGGTGTTGGGAATCGCTTTTGGCATCCTTTTAGGTCTGGTTGCAGCTCTCTTGAAGATATCCCACACGCCTCTGCGATTTATTGCGCATTTTTACATTTGGCTGATTCGGGGAACCCCTTTGCTTGTTCAGTTATTTCTCATTTATTTCGGTTTGCCAGAGCTTGGCATCAAATTGAATGCTTTTGCATCGTCCGTACTGGGACTGGGAATTAACAGCGGAGCATATATCGCCGAGGTTTTTCGGGGGGGGATTGAAGCCATCCCAGTAGGGCAAACCGAAGCTTCTTTATCTCTTGGCATGGGGAAGTTACTGACCATGCGTAGAATTATTTTTCCACAAGCTTTGCGGATAGCGTTACCGTCCTTAGGCAATCAGTTTATTATCAGTCTGAAAGATTCATCTCTTTGTTCCGTCATTACGATGTCGGAGCTCCTTCAAACTTCCCAGCGCTTTGCCAGTGTGACCTTTGCCTCTATGGAATTCTACACCGCAGCGGCAGCGCTCTATTTGCTGATGACTACTGTGTTATCGGCTGTTTTACGCAGTCTTGAATGGCGATTATCCAAAGAAAACCGGACAAAGGGGTGTTGATCATGGAATTAGCTTACATGCCGAAAAAATCAATGATTGATGTTAATGGCTTAATAAAAGACTTCGGCAAGACACGAGTCATTGATGGTATCAATACGACAGTGTCTGCAGGCGAGGTTGTGGTGCTGATCGGAGCGAGTGGTTCGGGAAAGAGCACGCTTCTGCGCTGTTTAAACGGATTGGAGACACTATCCGCAGGAGAAATTTTGATTGACAGCGTACCACTTGAAAGGAAATCAAGTAGGCTCATGCAGATTCGCCGTCAGGTGGGAATGGTGTTCCAGCAATTCAATCTCTTCCCACACTTGACTGTGTTAGAGAATATCATCGAAGCTCCAATTCATGTGCTTAAACAGGAGAGAAACGATGCAATCCGAGTTGCCCGGGAGTTGCTCTCGAAGGTTGGCCTTTCCGACAAACGGGACTACTACCCAGCCACGCTATCTGGGGGACAGGGCCAGAGAGTCGCTATTGCTAGGGCGCTAGCTATGCATCCTAAAATAATGCTCTTTGATGAGCCAACGTCGGCTCTTGATCCTGAGCTAGTCGGAGAAGTTCTCAATGTAATGAAACAGTTGGCAGAAGACGGCATGACTATGATAGTTGTGACACATGAAATGGGCTTTGCCAGGGAAGTTGCGGACAGGGTAATCTTTATAGACAATGGTAGGATTGTCGAAGAAGGCTCACCTGTTCAGATTTTTGGTAACCCGCAGGAAAAACGAACAAAGGCTTTCCTCGGCAGGTTAAGGCATTAAATCAATAGCTCTAGGAGATAAATACATGAAGAACTATCTGGGAAAGGAGCAAGAGTTGTTACAGAACTACGCTAAGTTGATGGAAGAGTATAACGAGTATATGGAGATCCTAAAGTACGGAATGTATTCGTAACACTAGGGAGGGGTATGGGATGGACATTCTGATGGAAGGGAAAGGTCTCCACAAGGTTTATCGCTCGGGAGATTGTAAAAAACACCCAGCTGCTGCTCTGTGATGAGCCGACGGGGCCTTAGATATTCAGAAGTATTAACTAACCCGACGGTTGATTCCGCCCACACATTCGCAAATCCTTCTGTAAGATGTGCATACACTGAGCATGGATCGTAGGACGCCATCCACAGTCCCACAGTTTTCCAAGGGGACGTTTTGTATGCGATTTATTAAGGTAGGATGTGAGTGAAAATTACTAAGAACCCCGGATGTCTAAGATATAGGCATTCTAGGGGTTCTTTTGTTATCCATGCGTTTTCATGTGGAACAATGTACCTGTCCCCGTGTTTCCCCGTGTTTCCCCGTGTTTCCTCCCCGTGTTTCCTAGTTTTCTCGGGCGTATCTCTAAAGTTATCAAGCCTTCGGAGAAGGGTGTAAATTCATATTGACCACATGGTCAACGGAGCGTATAATTCGGTCATAGAACCTCACATGATAATCTATAACGAGTAGCGGAGTCCTT
>NZ_MLBF01000119.1 GCF_001936615.1 Desulfosporosinus metallidurans | reverse complement strand
GCGGGAGAAAATGTCTTTACCTACGCGGACTATGCGAAGGAACGCGCGGTGGACCTGCTGGTGCTGCTGCGCCATATTGCCGACTGTGTGGTGGTGGACTGCGCAAGCAGCCTCACCGACAGCATTCTGTCCACGGCGGCCCTGGAGGTGGCCGACGCGGTACTGCGGCTGGGAAGCTGCGATTTAAAAGGCGTGTCCTACTTCATGTCCTGCCTGCCCCTCATTGCCGACCGCCGCTTCAAACCGGAGAAGCACATCAGGGTGCTGTCCAATGTAAAGCCCCGGCAGGATTCGGGCGGCTACGAAAACGCCTACGGCGGCGTTTCCTACAAACTGCCCCATGTGGACGCCATCGAGGAACAGTTTTATTCCCTTGCCCTGCTGGACGGTCTTTCCGGCAAAGACGCAAAAGCGTATGAGCCCGTCATCCGGGAAATCGCAGAGGGGGTGTTTGGAAATGGCTAAGAATATCGGCCTTTTTTTCAACACAGCAAAGCACCAAAAGCAGTTTTCTGAGGTACTGCAGGAGGTGCAGGAATACATCTCCGGCAAGTATGCCACCGTTATTACGGGCAATCCGGCAGAGCAAAAACAGCAGATCACCGCCTATATCTCCAAGTACCTGACCGATTACAGCCTGGGTGTGGAGGGCGTGACGCCGGATGAGCTTGTGGAAAGGCTCTACAGTGAAATGGCAGAGTTTTCGTTTTTGACCCCCTACCTTTTTGCCACCAATATTGAGGAAATTAACATCAATTCCTGGAAGGACGTAAAAATCACCTATGCCGACGGCAGGGTGGTTCCCTCCGATGAAAAATTCAACAGCCCCGAACATGCCGTTGATGTGGTGCGGCGCCTGCTGCATAAATCCGGCATGATTCTGGACCATGCGCAGCCTGCCGTCGTGGGGCATTTGAGCAATAAAATCCGCATCACCGTCCTGGGCAACCCGCTGACCGACCATGGCAAGGGGGTTGCGGCTTCCATCCGGATTGTCAACCCGCAGAAACTGGCGCGGGAGGACTTTATCCGCAATGGGACCTCCACCGCCGAAATGCTGGACTTTTTAAGCGTCTGCCTGCGGTACGGACTTTCCATGTGCGTCACCGGCTCCACGGGCAGCGGAAAAACCACGCTGATGAGCTGGCTTTTGTCCACCATTCCCGATGATAAGCGTGTGTTTACGATTGAAAACAGCTGCCGTGAATTCGACCTTGTTAAAGAGGACGAAAACGGCAATGTGGTCAATAACGTGGTGCATACCGTCACCCGGTATTCCGAGGACAAAAAACAGAATATCGACCAGGAAAAGCTGCTGGAGTACGCCCTGACCTGCAACCCCGATGTGGTGTGCGTGGGCGAAATGAAATCAGCCGAAGCGTTTGCGGCGCAGGAGGCGGCCCGGACGGGCCACGCCGTCATTACCACTACCCACGCCAATAGCTGCAATGCCACCTACTACCGCATGGTGACGCTCTGCACGCAAAAATACGACCTGGGCGATCGGACGCTATACAACCTTGTCACCGAGGCGTTTCCGCTCATACTCTTTGTCAAAAAGCTGGAGGACAACAGCCGCAAAATCATGGAAATAACCGAGTGTCAGATTTTGCCGGACGGAGAGCGAAGGATTCATACTCTTTTCCGCTTTCATGTTTTGGAAAATGAGGTGGTGGACGGTAAGGTAAGCGTCTGCGGGGAATTCCAGAGGGTGAACACCCTGTCCGAGAGTTTGCAGAAAAGGCTGCTGGAAAACGGTATGCCGGTGAGCCTGCTGAACAAAATCACGAAAGGAGAAGATGCTGCATGACATTTCTCATTATGCTGGCGTTCAGCTGTTTGATTGCCGGAAGCTTCCTGCTTCTGAGGCTTTCCCCCTTTGAGTTTGCCGAAAGCATCATCAGGCCGCTGCAAAGCCGGAAAAAACCCATTGGAAAGCAGATTGAGGAAGCAAAATTCCCCAGGCAGGCACGGGGCATTCGTAAGACCATCCAAGAAACCAAAGAAGTGCTGGCGCTCACAGGCAAAAGCGCAAAATTTGGAGCGTTGTGCGCTCTTTCCTTTTTTCTGCTTGTGGTTGGCGTGTTGGTTTCCCTGCTGATGGAAAATTTCTTTATGGTGCCCGTGGCGGCGTTGGGGATGGCGCTGCTGCCTTTCTGGTACATCCTGTTCACGTCCCATTCCTACAAAAAGCAGATGAACGCCGAGCTTGAAACGGCACTGTCGATTATTACCACCTCCTATATCCGAAATGAGAGCGTCATCACAGCGGTGGAGGAAAACCTCAGCTATTTGAACCCGCCTGTCGCGGACGTTTTCCAGGGCTTTCTCGCCGACACCAAATTGATCAACGTCAATGTGAAGCAGGCCCTTCAAGCCATGAAGCCCCGGCTGAACAACGATGTGTTCCATGAGTGGCTGGACGCCATGACCGCCTGCCAGGAGGATAAAACCCTGAAAACCACCCTGATCCCCATAATTTCCAAGCTGTCAGACGTGCGGGTGGTATCGGCGGAGCTGGATTATCTGATGTATGAGCCCTTAAAGGAGTTTATCACGATGGCGCTGCTACTGGTCGGCAACATACCGTTAATCTATTTTCTCAACAAGGACTGGTACTCCGCGCTGGTGGACACGTCCTTCGGCAAGGCGATCCTGGCGGTCTGCGGCGCGGTGATCTTCGTGTCCCTGGCCGCGGTGATCCGGCTGACAAAGCCGGTTGAATATAAGCGATAATAAAATTCTGAAATGAGGTGAAACCCTTGTATGCCATTCTATTTTTCTTCGTCCTGTTCTTCGCGGCAGGGGCGTATCTTGTCCTTGCCGATGTATTGAAGCTGCCGACCCTTGCAATGACAAAGGCGGTCTTGACGGTGGCAAGGCAGGATAAAAAGCAGACCATGAACCTTGAAACAGTCGTCTTTGAGCTTTCATCCAGGTTTTCCGGGCTTATCAGGCTGGACGGCTACAAGCGCCGCAAGCTGGAGGCCGCTTTGAAATCCGCAGGGATGAAGCTGACCCCTGAAACCTATATCGCCAGGGCCTGGGTAAAGTCGGGACTGATAGCGCTTTTGATTTTCCCCCTGCTGCCCATCTTCCCGATTTTGTGCCCTGTCATTCTGTTTCTGGCGGTGGCGGTCTTTTTCAGAGAGCAGCATGGGGCCGACGAAATTGTGAGGCAGAAACGGGAAAGGATTGAATATGAGCTGCCGAGGTTTGTTTCTACCGTTTCCCAGGAGCTAAAGGTTTCTCGCGATGTGCTGTCCATTTTGAATTCCTATCAAAAAAATGCGGGCGAAAGTTTCCGGCAGGAGCTGGAAATCACCATCGCCGACATGAAATCAGGCAATGAGGAAACGGCGCTGACAAGGTTGGAGGCAAGAATCGGGAGCACCATGCTGTCCGATGTGGTCCGGGGG
>NZ_MLBF01000118.1 GCF_001936615.1 Desulfosporosinus metallidurans | reverse complement strand
GGCGGGAGAAAATGTCTTTACTTACGCGGAATATGCGAAGGAACGCGCGGTGGACCTGCTGGTGCTGCTGCGCCATATTGCCGACTGTGTGGTGGTGGACTGCGCAAGCAGCCTCACCGACAGCATTCTGTCCACGGCGGCCCTGGAGGTGGCCGACGCGGTACTGCGGCTGGGAAGCTGTGATTTAAAAGGCGTGTCCTACTTCATGTCCTGCCTGCCCCTCATTGCCGACCGCCGGTTCAAACCGGAGAAGCACATCAGGGTGCTGTCCAATGTAAAGCCCCGGCAGGATTCGGGCGGCTACGAAAACGCCTACGGCGGCGTTTCCTACAAACTGCCCCATGTGGACGCCATCGAGGAACAGTTTTATTCCCTTGCCCTGCTGGACGGTCTTTCCGGCAAAGACGCAAAAGCGTATGAGCCCGTCATCCGGGAAATCGCAGAGGGGGTGTTTGGAAATGGCTAAGAACATCGGTCTTTTCTTCAACACGGCAAAGCACCAAAAGCCGTTTTCCGAGATTCTACAGGAGGTGCAGGAATACATCTCTGGCAAGTATGCCACCGTGATTGCGGGTAATCCGGCGGAGCAAAAACAGCAGATCACCGCCTACATCTCCAAGTACCTGACCGATTACAGCCTGGGTGTGGAGGGCTTGACGCCGGATGAGCTTGTGGAAAGGCTCTACAGTGAAATGGCAGAGTTTTCGTTTTTGACCCCCTACCTTTTTGCCACCAATATTGAGGAAATTAACATCAATTCCTGGAAGGACGTAAAAATCACCTATGCCGACGGCAGAGTGGTTCCCTCCGATGAAAAATTCAACAGCCCCGAACATGCCGTCGATGTGGTGCGGCGCCTGCTGCATAAATCCGGCATGATTCTGGACCAATCGCAGCCTGCCGTCGTGGGGCATTTGAGCAACAAAATCCGCATCACCGTCCTGGGCAACCCGCTGACCGACTATGGCAAAGGGATTGCGGCTTCCATCAGGATTGTCAACCCTCAGAAACTGGCGCGGGAGGACTTTATCCGCAATGGGACCTCCACCGCCGAAATGCTGGATTTTTTAAGCGTCTGCCTGCGGTACGGCCTTTCCATGTGCGTCACTGGCTCCACGGGCAGCGGAAAAACCACGCTGATGAGCTGGCTTTTGTCCACCATTCCCGATGATAAGCGTGTGTTTACGATTGAAAACAGCTGCCGTGAATTCGACCTTGTTAAAGAGGACGAAAACGGCAATGTGCTCAATAACGTGGTGCATACCGTCACCCGGTGTTCAGAGGACAAAAAGCAGAATATCGACCAGGAAAAGCTGCTGGAGTACGCCCTGACCTGCAACCCCGATGTGGTGTGCGTGGGCGAAATGAAATCAGCCGAAGCGTTTGCGGCGCAGGAGGCGGCCCGGACCGGTCACGCCGTCATTACCACTACCCACGCCAATAGCTGCAATGCCACCTACTACCGCATGGTGACGCTCTGCACGCAAAAATACGACCTGGGCGATCGGACGCTATACAACCTTGTCACCGAGGCGTTTCCTATTGTCCTGTTCGTGAAAAAACTGGAGGACAACTCAAGAAAGTGTATGGAGATAACTGAGTGTCAGATACTTCCTGACGGAGAAAGGCGAATTCGTACTCTTTTCCGCTTTCATGTTTTAGAAAATGAGGTGGTGGACGGTAAGGTAAACGTCTGCGGAGAATTCCAGAGGGTGAACACCCTGTCCGAGAGCTTGCAGAAAAGGCTGCTGGAAAACGGTATGCCGATGAGCCTTCTGAAAAAAATCACGAAAGGAGACGATGCTGCATGACATTTCTCATTATGCTGGCGTTCATCGGCCTGATTGCTGGGAGTTTCCTGCTTCTGAGGCTTTCCCCCTTTGAGTTTGCCGAAAGCATTATCAGGCCGCTGCAAAGCCGGAAAAAACCCATTGGAAAGCAGATTGAGGAAGCAAAATCCCCCAGGCAGGCACGGGGCATTCGTAAAACCATCCAGGAAACCAAAGAAGTGCTGGCGCTCACAGGCAAAAGCACAAAATTTGGAGCGTTGTGCGCACTTTCCTTTTTTCTGCTTGTGGTTGGCGTGCTGGTTTCCCTGCTGATGGAAAATTTCTTTATGGTGCCCGTGGCGGCGTTGGGGATGGCGCTGCTGCCTTTCTGGTACATCCTGTTCACGTCCCACTCCTACAAAAAACAGATGAACGCCGAGCTGGAAACGGCTCTGTCGATTATTACGACCTCCTATATCCGAAATGAGAGCGTCATCACGGCGGTGGAGGAAAACCTCAGTTATTTGAACCCGCCGGTCGCGGATGTTTTCCAGGGCTTTCTTGCCGACACCAAATTGATCAGCGTCAATGTGAAGCAGGCCCTTCAAGCCATGAAGCCCCGGCTGAACAGCGATGTGTTCCATGAGTGGATCGACTCTATGACCGCCTGCCAGGAGGATAAAACCCTGAAAACCACCCTGACCCCTATAATTTCAAAGCTGTCAGACGTGCGGGTGGTATCGGCGGAGCTGGATTATCTGATGTATGAGCCCTTAAAGGAGTTTATCACGATGGCGCTGCTGCTGGTCGGTAACATACCGTTAATCTATTTTCTCAACAAGGACTGGTATTCAGCGCTGGTGGACACATCCTTCGGCAAGGCGATCCTGGCGGTCTGCGGTGCGGTGATCTTCGTGTCCCTGGCCGCGGTGATCCGGCTGACAAAGCCGGTTGAATATAAGCGATAATATAATTCTGAAATGAGGTGAAACCCTTGTATGCCATTCTATTTTTCTTCGTCCTGTTCTTCGCGGCAGGGGCGTATTTTGTCCTTGCCGACGTATTGAAGCTGCCGACCCTTGCAACTACAAAGGCGGTCTTGACGGTGGCAAGGCAGGATAAAAAGCAGACCATGAACCTTGAAACAGTCGTCTTTGAGCTTTCATCCAGACTTTCCGGGCTTATCAGGCTGGATGGCTACAGGCGCCGCAAGCTGGAGGCCGCTTTGAAATCCGCAGGGATGAAGCTGACCCCCGAAACCTATATCGCCAGGGCCTGGGTAAAGGCGGGACTGATAGCGCTTTTGATTTTCCCCCTGCTGCCCGTCTTCCCCATTTTGTCCCCCGTCATCCTGTTTCTGGCGGTGGCGGTCTTTTTCAGAGAACAGCAGGTGGCCGACGAAATTGTGAGGCAGAAACGTGAAAGGATTGAATATGAGCTGCCGAGGTTCGTTTCTACCGTTTCCCAGGAGCTAAAGGTCTCCCGCGATGTGCTGTCCATTTTGAATTCCTATCAAAAAAATGCGGGCGAGAGTTTTCGGCAGGAGCTGGAAATCACCATCGCCGACATGAAATCGGGCAATGAGGAAACGGCGCTGACCAGGCTGGAGGCAAGAATCGGGAGCACCATGCTCTCCGATGTGGTTCGGGGA
>NZ_MLBF01000117.1 GCF_001936615.1 Desulfosporosinus metallidurans | reverse complement strand
CTTTGGATTTCCGTAGGCCTGTGTTAATATAAAAAAAGAAAGAGGTGAATTATGGAAGATTTCAAGTCGCCGAAAAGTAAATCAAAATTTTTGTTGGAACTGATCGAAATTGTACTTATTGCCTTCGCACTATCTTGGATTTTGCGCACCTACGTTGTTGAAGCGCGCAAAATTCCCACTCCTTCCATGGTGCCAACTATTCAGATTGACGACCGTGTCATTGTGGATAAGTTTTTCTTTAAACATCTGGACCATATCAGGGCTGGAGATATTATTGTTTTCCATCCACCACCAAAAGCCCATGCTACAGAGGACTTTATTAAACGGGTTGTTGGCATTGCCGGAGATAAAGTTGAAATACGTAATCACACGACCTATATAAACAATAACCCACTTTATGAACCGTATGTAGTAGATAAATCAAAAGATGATTTCGGACCGATCGTTGTTCCTGCAGATTCAGTATTCGTTATGGGGGATAATCGTAACAATAGCGCTGACTCAAGGATGTGGGGTTTTTTACCTACTAAGAATATAACTGGCCGGAGTCTAGTTCGCTATTGGCCAATAGATCAATTTGGTCCTCTTGCCCGTTAGGTGGGAACTTAGGTACAGGACATGATACCATTTTTATTTGTTCTTATAGAAAATTTATAACCTAAAATATTCAATAAACTACCACACACCAGCCACATTTTGATGAATATGAGTTTAGCTAGTAGGCGTGTCGTCGCCAACATTCATTAAATGTTGGCGACACCCCGAACCACTTTAGTGGTCCTCATCAGACCATCGCGCAAACAAACGACGAGATGATTGAAAGGAATGGCCAGACATCCAGCTCATCATGGCATCGTGGCGCAGAAGGATGTAACACAGGCCAAAATCGTGCGCAACTTCCCAGTTATGTTAGGCAGAACAAAATCATGAAAGCCCTATGGGAACTGGGGAATATCTGTCGGACCCTATATCCTCGAATTCATAGCAGTGTGGAGTTAAGGCAGAGCGTGCAGAAGGCCCTCAATCGTGGCGAAGCCTAAACCGCCTCCGCCGCGCCGTGGCTTTCGTCAGTAGAAGATTAAAGCTCTAGGAGGATATTTATGAGCGAATTGGAGGATAAAAATAAACGAGAGCAGAACGACTATAAAAACTTTTCGAGGATGATTAGGACCCTTGAAAAACAGACCGAAACATCTAACCTAAAAATAAAGGATGTTATCCTTACGTATTCTATGACGGAAGCTAAGGAATTGGTCAGATCCTTATATCGGTTGCGGCATGTATTAAAAACCAAGTGTGATCTCAAATAACGGCACCCTGCACTTGAAAACGAAATTCATATGAATATAATGGTAGGAATGAACGACTTATGAAAACCATCGGGGCCAAAATAATTGAGCAAGGGAATAACGTGCGATCGATACCGTTGAATATTTATAATTAACCACCTTCAACCAATTCTTAGAACACTTACCGATTTCATATTTAGAGTCTATCTTTTTAAGGACAATCTCCTCAAGGGGTATCGCCAACAATTCCGACAAAACCCACGCTAAGGAAATTGAATGAAAGTTATAATTTACCTTTATTAAATTTGTGTCCGATAATTCATATATGCCCCTGCCTTTTTGAGGATTAGGCAGGGGCATATTGATTGTTGATATATTGCTTGCGAGTTAAATGGGAGCGTTGGGATACGGGTGGATGTTGGTGAGTGGGATATCTTGCATTACTGCTATCTGCTACACTGGGTCTATGAAGAAGTCTATCAGTAACTTGTTCGCCAACTTCTACCCTGATATCTGCCACTTCACGGGAGAGGTTGTCTAAAGAAACTGCTTGTAGTTCAAATTTGTTTTGCTTATTCTTACCAAATTTTCTAGCAACGTCAATTGTTCGCTGTTTATCGATAACTCGATAGTTTCATACAATAAGAAATTGCTATTTGATTCATGTTTATCGGAAAGGTTCCAAGCAGTTTCCCAAAATACAGATGCAAACTCTGCTGCTGGTATTCTCAGACCACTCCACTTTCTTACTGCTGACCTCGCTTTTGTGGTGATTAGCCGTTGTAACAGTTCAAAAAGCAAATCAAATTCTGTTTAAAGTCAGGCTGCTTTGCCGAATTTGGCACTTTGTCCAACCGCTCTGACGTTACCAATAAAGCAGTCTAGGCAAACCCGGCGGTTTCCTGAATTGTGTGTTGGTGGATTGGGTGTCTTAGGTGAGGTGGGAATATGAAAATAGGCACAGCAGTAGTAAAACTGCGGTGCCTATCTTTTTTTGGCCATTCTAGAGAGGAAATTTATACGATCACGACTAAGATATACCAAAAAGGAATAAAAATAATGTTATCAATCCCAGCATGAGGATTATGACTTTCGCCTGCCTATAACTTATGGTGTTTTTATGAGTTAAGATTCTAAGATGATTATAACCAACCACTGTTTGAACAGCCTCGTTAGTCAAATGAGGATTTATAGAAAATCTAGTTTCCTTGTTTGTTCCAGATTTAACAATTGCAACATCAGGGGGTAAGTTCTTGTCAAGGGCAACATGTAGAAGAAACTTGCGAAAATTAATGTATGCAATGACAGCCCCTATAATCAGTCCTGAAATTGTCCTTATGAGGAATCCGGTGGTTGGGTTCGGGAAGGTTTCCCTTATCCAGCCAGTATAGTACCATGTAAAAATCATAAGTAAGATAATAGCCATCAAGAATTTCAGCTTAGTTTACATAGTAAACGCCCCTTTATGTGTTGATTTTCCTTGAATACATCTTAACCATTTTAGGTAATGGATATTTATTGTGATAGATAGGCCCAGCAGAAAAATCTGCTGGGCTTATTTCTTTGCCCATTTTTAAAACCGAGGGACTTCTTCGACAGATACACTAAAAAAAGCCCCTCTGATCATCAAGACTCAGGAGGACTGGGCCTAGGGATTGACTGTAGCTCAGATCGAGCATGATATACAAACTCAACCCCAGGACGTGTAATAATTGATCAATTCAGCTTGATCCGTCATATTACAAATGACCGGGATGAAAAATCTAACACAAGCAAACGGTTAAAGGAAATGACCGGGAAGTACGGTGTCGTCACCTGTTTGATGCACCATGGAGAGAAAAGTCAAAGAAGAAATCTGAAGTTGAGAACGAATCCCTCCGAGTGCTGCAACCACCTTCACTGAAGGACTATTTAGAAGTAAATGCCGTTATCCAGTACGTGGACTGCCGGTTGGCATTCGACTCGACTAAATGGAGGGATGTAAAGCTTTACTTTTTGTGGTCAAGTCCAGGGCTGGGGGTGAGGAAGCTTGAGATGAATTGGATACCCGACAGTGGGATCATTGAAACTCGTAAGGCAACCGACATGTTTTAATGGGGGGGCATAGCCGTCTGGGAAGTAATCCCAAAGGGATAGAAAAATTCCAAGCATTAAGAGAATGACCATAATC
>NZ_MLBF01000116.1 GCF_001936615.1 Desulfosporosinus metallidurans | reverse complement strand
TTGTTTGTGCTAGCGTAAAAGATCCGAAAGCTGACGGGATTGCCTGACCGGAAATTGACAGATATAATGACCATATCATTGTAAAGGAAAAGGATGTCTCCCTTTAACATGATCCTGCGCTAACAGGTTCATAGGAGGCATCCCACCAAAAACAACATGGTTATTGTATCAAATTATGCTCTCGTTGAAAACCCACAAACTGGTTTTTTTCGTTCGGTGTGCAGAATCCGTCCCTTGTCCCTGTTGCGGAGAACAACTGGCTGTTATCGGGAGTCGCAAAAGGAAATGTAGAAACAGTGATGGAGAAACTAAGGTATTGATCATTCGCAGACTGCGTTGTAAGCATTGCAGACGAATTCATCATGAATTACCTCATTGTCTGGTACCTTACCAACGATATGAATCTTCCTGTATTGAAAGTGTTGTCTTGAAGGACTCAAGATCTTCTGACATCGCGGCGGATGACTCAACCTTGTATCGTATGCGAATGTGGTTTAACACACTGCTTCCCTATCTGCTCGGCTGTTTAAATGCTATTGCCTATCGCTTAGGACAAGCCCCTGTGGAAGAGCCGTCCGTCTCACCACTATCTGCACACCAAAGAATCGGATGTTACGTAGGAAATGAGCCAGGGTGGCTGGCGAGAATTGTCCGTCCTATTGCCAATTCAAATTTATGGGTACATACCCGTTCTGCATTTTTGTCCGCAAACACCTGAGGTAGACTAAAAAAGAAGTTTACTTTTGAGAGGAAGGTGTTTTCGGTTGAAAAATCAGAAGAAGGCCGAAGAAATTGCTGCTGAACGAGTTCAACTCTTGTCTCCACTTCTTGCAGACGGACTTGATCCTGCCAAAGCACGGGAAATCAAGGCACAACTATGTGTTGCGCATGGGCTATCAGAGCGAACATTGCGTCGGTATCTGGAAAAGTACCGTCAAAGTGGATTTGGAGGTCTTAAACCCAAAGGCAAGGGCAGAGCTCCCACGGAAGCGATTGCTCCAGATGTGCTCGACCAAGCGATTTTGCTCCGTAGAGAAGTACCCAGTCGAAGCGTTGCACAGATTATCCAGATCCTAGAGTGGGAAGGCAAAGTACAGTGTGGAGAACTCAAACGAAGCACATTGCAGGAAAAATTGGCAAGTCGCGGTTACAGCACCCGTCAGATGCGCATATATGCAGATTCTGGGGTAGCAGCCAGACGTTTTCAACGACGCCACCGACAACAGTTGGTACAATCCGACATTAAATTTGGTCCATATCTTCCCATTGGTCCCAATGGCTCCATGAAACAAGTGTATCTGGTTTGTTTTATAGATGACGCAACGAGGTTTGTACTACACGCTGCCTTCTACCCAACCCTAGATAAAACGATTGTCGAGGATTGTTTTCGTACTACGATCCAGAAATGTGGATTGCCTGATGCCGTATTTTTCGACAACGGAAAGCAGTATCGGACGAAATGGATGACTCGAACCTGCTCTAAGCTAGGCATTCGCTTGTTATTTGCTAGACCATATTCTCCAGAATCGAAAGGAAAAATAGAAAAGTTTAATCAATTAGTCGATAATTTCCTAAAGGAAGTGGCTTTAGAGAAGCCAAAGACACTGGATCGACTCAACGAATTATTTCAGGTATGGCTAAGTGAATGCTATCAGAATAAACCACACTCTGCGCTGAATAACAACATGAGTCCGGAGACAGCCTATCGCAGCGATAAAAAACCCCTTCGATTTGCAGAACAGAAAGTGCTAGCCAATGCGTTTTTACATTACGAACCGCGCAAGGTTGACAAATCAGGTCTAATCCATTTCATGGGGACATTATATGAAGTCGGACTTCAGTTTATCGGGTGTACAGTGGACGTGGTCTACGATCCGGCAAACATTAGCGATCTGACCATCGAATACGAGGGACACGCCCCGTGGAAAGTACACGAACTCGTGATCGGAGAGCATGTCGGGAAACGTCCAACCATGCCTAAGCACCTTCAGCCACAAGCCGTCGACTCCTCAAGACTCCTTGGGGCCGCCGAACAAAAAAATCGTCTACGTCGTGAGATTCAAACACCAGCTCTTTCTTTCCGCGCGGTTCATAAGGAGGGCTCGAAGGATGTTTGAATCGTTCTATGGATTCAACTCTACGCCATTTACACGCAATATTCCTACAGGCGAGCTCTATAAATCGGTGTTATTAGAAGAGACGTTGGGACGTCTTGAGTATGCCGCTGAACGAAGGTGGTTCGCCGTGGTCACTGGCGACTGTGGAACGGGGAAAACAACAACCATCCGCCGTTATGCACAAACTCTGAATCCGTCAAAATTCAAGGTACTCTATCTATCGGACTCCAAGCTTACACCCCGCAACTTCTACAAAGGGCTCTTAGAACAACTCGGCTTTGAATCGAAGTTTTATCGTGGAGATGCAAAACGTCAGTTGCATCGAGAAATTGAGCTGATGCGGGGGATTCAGCATCTACAGCCGGTCGTGGTCGTCGATGAGTCTCATCTTCTGGATCGGGAAATGCTGGAGGAAGTTCGTTTTCTACTTAATATGAAAATGGATGCAGAAAGTCCCATGGCGCTCATTCTCGTCGGCCAGAGTGAACTGTGGGAACGGCTTCAGCTTCAGGCTTATGCTGCGATCCGTCAAAGGATCGATTTGCAGTGTAAACTAATACACTATGATCGTGCCGAGGTTGAGTCCTATATACAGCGGCACTTGGCTTATGCAGGTGCAACCCGCGATGTTTTTTCAGAGGCAGCGATCGATGACATTTATCGTTTCTCCAGCGGTGCAGCCAGACTCATTAATAAGGTTTGTACGCATTGCCTCATGTATGGTGCCCAGAATGGTCATCGGATTATTGATGACCGTATGGTCAAACGGGTGATTGAGGGGGAATTGTCATGAGGCGCTTAGAAGACTACTTTCTAAGGACTGGTTTTTATGATCTTCTTCCTCAGGCCAAGCAATTAGCCGAAGATCTTGGATACGATCAAGCCGAAATGATCGAAGCGGTCTGTAAGACGAGTGATAAGTTTTACCAGTATCCGCCCACTAAAAATAGAAACGTTTGGTTTAGAAAGGTCTTTGTTGAAAAATTAGCTGAGGCTAGGGCAGATATTCTGTACTTTAGGGCAGAGAAAGTAAAAAAATGAGGACATGAGAATCGGCAAAACACCACTGGACAATGAACCTAGTTTCCTTGTTACTAAAGGTCTCGCTGATCATTCGCTTAACTGATTTCCACACCAAACTGGGTGGCTCATATTGGTGTTGCTACGGTGTTTAGAGTATCAGCATTCGCACCAGAATGAGGAGGGGGAAAATGCCTAGACAGTCTATCGAACTACCCGAGAACATCAAAAAAGGTCTTGATAAAATGGCATCAACCTTTGGAATGACACAAAATGCACTGATTAACCTTGCTGTCACAACAATGGTCGTAAAATATGATGCCGAAGGAACAAGGATCTTTTTCGATTTAATTTCTCCGCCAACAAAAAGGAAATAAGGCATTGTTGGCCATCAAAAGAAAGACCTGTTGCCATAAAAAGGACTCAAC
>NZ_MLBF01000115.1 GCF_001936615.1 Desulfosporosinus metallidurans | reverse complement strand
GAGCTTTCAAAAGCGGCAAAAAAGGAATGGTACTTGCAGCATAAGGACAGGGGCATGGAACGGTAATAAAGCTTCAATGAATCAAGAAAAAATCTATAGAAAAACTGGAACTCTAAGGCACTTGGACAA
Source organism: Desulfosporosinus metallidurans (assembly GCF_001936615.1). GTDB lineage: Bacteria > Bacillota > Desulfitobacteriia > Desulfitobacteriales > Desulfitobacteriaceae > Desulfosporosinus > Desulfosporosinus metallidurans. Next base: position 3,530 of record NZ_MLBF01000115.1, on the reverse strand, counting down.
AGAACCACTCTTTTTCGATTATTTTATTATTGGAGATGAGGATATGGATATGGATATGGATATGGAAATGGAAATTCAGGCGATATTAAAGCCCTATGACATATGGGATAATGACGTAGATGAAGAAACGAATCTGCGGGCAAAGGAAGCACTACATGATTTTTATAAAACTTTATTAAAACGAAAACCGGCAACAAACTATGAAAAAGATAATATAGCGCATTTTCGATATCTGCATTTTTTTGTAGACATTAAAAAAGCATTTGAGGAAGACAAGTATTTGAGAGTATGTAATGAATTGCTTTCCCTCATGCATTATGTACCTTTTTTCCAGAAAAGAGTTTATAATAATACCGTGAAAATTCTGGAAACCTTTTTACAGATCGAGGAGAACGATATATGTTAAGAAACTTTTGGGGAAAGATTCTTGGTAAAGAAGATGTGCAGAAACCGGAACAATCTGGCTGGGAATTCAATTATGCCATGGACTTTGTACGGCAAACCCTAGAATATGAGCAGAGCAAACAGGATCAGATTATCATCTTGGAATATATGTTGGGAATCATTAAGGAAGACTTGAAAAATGATTTACTGACAACAATTCTCTATAACAAAGAGAACTTCGATAAGAAAATCAGTCATCCATTTCCCATATATTATGAAGATGAAGCAGGAAGCAAAATCTGGGCTAAACCAGATGAAGAGAAAATGAAAAAGGTTGATTTAGCGAATGACTGCGTTTTGGTTTTAGCCTGGCATAGGGATAGAATGAGAACTATCATAAAAATTATAGCTAAGAACTCATTTGAATATATTAAAGGAAACCATTTAGCGTATTATTATACGGGTGTAGATCTATGCTTTGCATACAATGGCACTCACTCTATATCAGCAGGCATTGGGCATAAAAAAGGATTTATTGAAGCAAAAACAATTGATATAATTCCAATGTTTGACCATGTTTACACGGATGGGGACTGCTGGTACAACCAGCACAACGGGAATAAGCTCAGAGAATTATATGACTTTCGGGTAGGGGTTATTTATGAGATTTCCAAGATAAAATACAGGCTCGAAAATGAAGAAGATACTGCCGAGCTGGGATGAAGGCTAATCCGCCAAAAAGACAGAACAAAAAAGGAGATGATTTCCAGACAGATCGCAGGAATAACTATCACGAGTATCTGAATCTGATCTTTACTGTAAAAACATGGCAATGTATAATAACTGTAAGAATATCTTCTACTTGTGGCGACAAGACTATCTCATCCGCAGATTAATACTGTGAATGAAATCAAAAACATTGTCAGCGAAATAGCAAAACGCTATGGTGTAGAACGGGTGTAGCTCTTCCGTTTCTATGCCAGAGGAGAAGCTAAACCTGGAAGTGATATTGATTTGCGCATTGATAAAGGGAAAATAGAAGAGTACTTTGAATTGTAGAACAACACTTCTTCACCGTGAATTTTTTCAAGAAGCTTCCACTCAAAGCACCGGTTGTCAGCAGATCAACCTGGACATTTAAGTTTTTTTAAAGTTCCAGCCGAAAACCTATGCTGAAGAAGATAGCATTGCCGTGAGTAATTTCCGGAATTGATTGTGGATTTAAAACAGGCTTTGGAAAGTAGCTGATTTGATAGAAATGGGGGGCTCAAAAATGCACACGCCAACAACTATCAATAAAATAGTTGCCCTATTGGCAAATAAAGCGAAAGAAATTGCTAGCGATAAACTTGTTAAAGTTATACTATACGGTTCCTATGCGCGTGGCGATTATGAAGAATGGTCGGACATTGATGTCATGGTCCTTGTCAATGGCGATGATCATACAACTAAACTTTTTGAACAGGAACTGTGGAAATACTGTAATGATTTAGAACTAAACTATGATGTTGTCCTATCCGTCATAGTAAAGGACTATAATCATTTCCAAAACTGGAAAAATGTATTGCCTTTCTATGCAAACGTGCAAAACGAGGGAGTTGTAGTTAATGCCTGATTATAGTAAAGAAGAATTATCACGGTATAGGCTGCAAAAGGCTAAAGAGGATTTAGAAACAGCAAAACATGATTTTAGTGCCGATCATTTTTTAGCCTGTATAAACAGGGCTTATTACTCCATGTTCCACACCATTCGGGCCTTATTGATTCTCGACGGTATGGATTTTAAAAAACACTCTGCAGTTATTGCAAATTTTCGAAAGAGCTATATTAAAACCGGTGTTTTGGATCTCACCTACTCCAGTATGATTGGGGATGCCAGCAGGCTCAGAGGGAAAAGCGACTATGATGATTTTATACAAATCAGCCAGGAAGAAGCAAAAAGCCAGATTGATAACGCGGAAGCTTTTTACAATACCATACAACCTTTCATCATGCAGAAAGCAGAGCAAAGAGAGCTAACGGCTGATCAGACAAATGAAGAAGAACTGGAACGATAAATTTTTAGACAATTGAGACAAAAGTGAACGGTCAGTACGTCAACAAAGTTCCTTGGCTCACCATTATGAACTAGTGATCATTTTTTATTTTAACGACGGTACCCGGATCCTGGCCTTCACCACCACAGAATATGCCCTGGCAGCAAAAGCCGGGGTATTTTATTTTTCTAAAAACGTGAAAACGCGAGAGCAATTGGGAAAGGAGTGATACTGGCCATGAAAGGATTGAGCGAACCGTTTTTTAGAGCGTTTGTCAGGAGGGTGCAGAAGCTGGGTTATACGGACTTGAAAAATATGACCCAAAGCCTTGAAAAGCTTGTTGCTGACATGCTACCGCAAGAATCGGAGCCGGAGCAGGAACCCGAAAACGAATTGGAGGTGTGACCATGCGCAGCAAGATTGATTTTTACAAGCAGTTTTTTGAACAGCTTTCCAGGCGGGGCTTTGAGGTGAAGCGTTCCGATTCCTCCGACTACCTTGCCGACATCTACTATAAAAAGCAGCTTATTGCCTTTTACACCAAAGCCGACACCCTTGAGAAAAATCCCTTTGTAGCAGTCAAGGACAAGGTTTTGAACCTCATCAACGACACTGCGAGAACCACGGCGGTCAGAACTGGTATTTGCTCCGAGCGCCCCTACACCGACGCCAATGAAAAACTCCCCAACGGCTCCTACAAGCTGGCCGAGTACAACGGCGTGGTGCTGGCCTGCAAATTTCACCATCTGTTTGACTATGTGTTTTCCACCTACCGCTTAGCCCCCGAAAACAATCAGACGGTGCAGCGGCAGTTTTTCTACAACAAGGAGGCCGCCACACAGGATTTTGCCATCCGAAGCGGCTTGGTGGACGAAAAGGCTCTGTTTTCCGAAACCGAACTGATGGTGCTTCACTCTAACCTGGTAAAGCTGACGCTACTGGACAACAATCTTGCCAATGACGACATGATTTCCGTCGGGCAGATGATTGACAAAATCGAGGACATTGTGCCCGAACTCAAAGGCAGGGACTATGACTTCGACTTTGAGGGCGAATTCCGGCAGGACATGGATGAGGAGATTGGAGGGTGAAGCATGGGCAGCAAAGAAA
>NZ_MLBF01000114.1 GCF_001936615.1 Desulfosporosinus metallidurans | reverse complement strand
TGTTACTGACGCCTTTGGATATCCACAGATTGACGTCGTAAATTGTCTAGGTGTTGACAGACAGGCTGACCAATATAGAGGTTAATGTAGGACGGATATTATCTAGTTTATCAACTGGTTAATATCCGTCTGTCTGTCAGTCCGTCCGTCGTTATTACTTTAGTTAAATATGATAGCTTTTTTACTAAAGCATGTCCTACTTTCGCAGGAACATCAATGTGCTATTTTCTTTTGGTTGGTGGAGAAATTAAATCAAAGAAGATTCTCGTTCCTTCTGCGTCGTATTTTACAACCATCGTGGTGACAGCAAGGTTAATCAGAGCATTTTGCGACATTCCAAAGGTCAAAGCCATTTTATCAAGGCCTTCTTTGATGGCCTTGGGTAGTTCAATAGACTGCCTCGGCATTTTTTCCCTCCTCATTCTGGTGCAAAGGACGATACTTTAAGCACCATAGCAACACACATATGAACCAATTCTGTGGTAATTCTCTTGTTCATATATCTCCATTTTGCTCATTTTCATAAGGTTATCCTTTTGCATCCTTTAACCTAAAGGCCAAAATATCCGCCCTAGCTTCAGCTAACTTTTCCATGAAGACCCTCTTGAACCAAGCCGTTCTATTTCTTGTGGGTGGGTACTGGTAATATTTATCGCTCACTTTACAGATGGCTTCCATCATCTCGCTTTGATCGTAGCCAAGCTCTTCAGCTAATTGTGTGGCTTGAGGAAGAAGATCATAAAACCCTGTCTTTAAAAAGTATTCATCCAATCCCTTCATGACAATTCCCCCTCAATCACCCGTTTGACCATGCGATCATCAATAATTCGGTGACCATTTTGGGAGCCATACATCAAGCAATGCGTGCAGACTTTATTAATGAGCCGTGCCGCACCGCTAGAGAAACGGTAAATATCATCCAACGCCGCCTCTGAAAAAATATCCTGGGTTGCACCAGCATACGTTAAATGGCGTTGTATATAGGCCTCGGCTTCCGAACGGTCAAAGTGCGTCAGCTTGCATTGTAAGTCAATCCGCTGACGAATCGCAGCATAAGCCTGGAGTTGTAGGCGATCCCACAGTTCGCTCTGTCCGACGAGAATAAGTGCCATGGGACTCTCAGCATCCATCTTCATATTGAGCAGAAAGCGAACTTCTTCAAGCATTTCCCGGTCTAAAAGATGAGCCTCATCTACGACCACGACGGGCAGAAGATGCTGAATTCCCCGCATCAGTTCAATTTCTCGATGTAACTGACGTTTGGCGTCTCCGCGATAAAACTTCGATTCAAAGCCGAGTTGTTCCAAGAGCCCTTTGTAGAAGTGCCTTGGTGTGAGCTTGGAGTCCGATAGATAGAGTACTTTGAACTTTGATGGGTTCAGAGTATGGGCATAGCGACGAATAGTGGTGGTTTTCCCTGTCCCACAGTCTCCTGTGACAACGGCGAACCATCTTCTTTCGGCAGCATACTCAAGTCGTCCGAGCGTCTCTTCCAACAAGACCGACTCATAGAGCTGGCTCGTGGGAATGTCTCGTGAAAACGGCGTTTGACTGAGTCCGTAAAAGGTTTCAAACATCACTCGACCCCTCCTTATGAACTGCACGGAAGGATAGGGCTGGTGTCTGACGCTCACGACGTTGTCGATTTTTCTCCTCGGCAGCTCCGAGTAGCCTCGAAGACTCGACTTTTTGTGGTTGCATGCGCTCCGGCAAGGCCGGACGCTTGCCAACACGCTCCCCGATCACAAGTTCATGAGCTTTCCACGGGGAGTGCCCCTCGTATTCAATCGTTAGTTCACTGATGTCGGCTGGATCGTAGATGACATCGACCTTACATCCCAAGAACGGAAGACCTACTTCATAAAGTTTCCCCATAAAGTGGATGCAACCAGACTTATCCACTTTACGAGGTTCACTATGCAAAAAGGCATTGGCTAGGACTTCTGGATCTGCGAACCGAAGGGGTTTTTTATCGCTGCGATAAGCCATCTCTGGACTCATGTTCTTGTCCAAAGCAGAGTGCGGTTTAAACTGATAGCATTCACTGAGCCATACTTGGAATAATTCGTTGAGCCGATCGAGAGTCTTTGGCTTTTCAACGACGACTTCGCTTAGGAAAGCGTCGACTAATTGGTTCCATTTTTCCACCTTGCCTTTCGAGGCTGCGGCATACGGACGAGCATAAAGCAAGCGGATGCCCAGTTTGGAACAGGTTCGTTTCATCCATTTCGTGCGATATTGCTTACCGTTGTCGAAAAATACGGCTTCCATCAAACCACACTTCTGAATGGCCATCCGAAAACAATCCTCAACGATGATCTGATCGAGGGTCGGATAGAAGGCGGCATGAAGTACATATCTTGTAGCGTCATCGATGAAACAAACTAAATACACTTGTTTTTTAGAGCCATTCGGACCTATGGGAAGATAAGGCCCAAATTTTATGTCCGACTGAACCAATTGATTGCGATGTCGCCGCTGAAAGCGTCGAGCTGCACTACTAGAATCGGCATACATCCGCATTTGGCGAGTGCTGTAACCTCGTTTTGCGAGGTGTTCCTGGAGTGTACTGCGTTTGAGTTCTCCGACGTGTGCTTTTCCTTCCCACTCCAAAATCTGAATGATCTGAGCAACGCTACGACCTGGGACCTCCCTCCGTAACAAGATCGCCTGTTCAAGTAATTCAGGAGGAATACTTTCCATGGCTTTTCGACCTTTCCCTTGAGGTTTTAAGCCAACAAACCCACTTTGACGATATTTTTCCAGATAGCGACGCAACGTGCGATCAGACACACCATATGTTTCACATAGGTGTGCCTTAATTTCTCGCATTTTGGCCGGATCGAGCCCTTCTACAAGGAGTGGAGATAAGAGTTGGACTCGTTCGACCGCAATTTCTTCGGCTTTTTTCTGATTCTTCAACCGAAAACACCTTCCTTTCATGGTAAACTTCCTTTGTTTTTAAGTCTACCTCAGGTGTTTGCGGACAAAAATGCAGAACGGGTATGTACCCATAAATTAAAATTAGCAATGGGTCGGACAATTCTCGCCAGCCACCCGGGCTCATTCCCAACGTAACATCCGATTCTTTGGTGTGCAGATTGTGGAGAGACGGATGGCTCCTCCACAAGGGCTTGTCCTAAGCGGTTTGCTATGGCATTTAAACAGCCGATCAGGTAAGGAAGCAGTGCGTTGAACCACATTCGCATGCGATACAAGGTGGATTCATCGGCCGCGATGTCCGAGGATTTTGAGTCCTTTAAGACGACGCTTTCAATACAGGAAGATTCATAGCGTTGGTACGGCACCAGACAAGAAGGGAGTTCATGATGAATTCGTCTGCAATGTACACAACGAAGTCTGCGAATGATTAACACCTTGGTTTGCCCATCACTATTTTTAGATTTTCTTTGCCGACTCCCAATAACGATGAGTTGATCACCGCAACAAGGACAAGGGACGGATTCTGCACACCGAACAAAAAAGAACCAGTTTGTGGGTTTTCAATGAGAGCATAATTTGATACAATAACCATGAAGTTTTTTGTGGGATGTCTCCGGTGAACCTGTTAGAGCAGGATCACGTCATATGGAGACATCTTTTTCCTTTACTATGATATGGTCATTATATCTGGCAATTTTCGGTCAGGCAATCCCGTCAGCTTTTGGCCTGTTTGCGCTAGCGCAAAC
>NZ_MLBF01000113.1 GCF_001936615.1 Desulfosporosinus metallidurans | reverse complement strand
CTTGGACTATCGATATCCTATCAAAGTATTACATTGCACGGCGGAACGATTGATGTGATAAGCGAACTGGACAAAGGATCTACCTTTATTATTAATCTCCCTGTAATACCACAATTTTGAAAAATTACTAAAGCCCCGAAGAGATTTGTTTTCTCTTCGGGGCTAATGTTAACCTATCAACTTTCAGGCTAGTGGCAATGGCCCTGCCTGACGCTTTCAGACCTATCTATAAGCGTTACCTGTTTATTGAAAATTACCTTAGGACTCAGTGTCTGACAAGAAACTATCAATATAATCTTGCGGAAGTTTCTTAATTAATAACACTGGCATAGGGGATCTGTCTAGTACGTTATGCGCTAAACTACCAAAAATCAACCCTTTAAAAGTAGAAAGCCCCCGTGTACCCATAATGATCAATTCAAAGGAATTTTTTGTTGCATAATCAATAATGGTGTCAGCTGTATCGGATATATCTAACGTCTCGGAAATACTGACATTAGAACATATTAACTGGTGCTTGACGTTTTGCTTTTTCTCTAAAAAAATTTGGTTGGTCTTAGTAAGTATTTTATCATACTGATTCCTTATATCCGGCTTAGATTCATCCAGCACGCCTTTCATCCAACCCGGGGTAGGGCAAGCCGGCCAAGTATCTATCCAACTGTACTCTGTTCCCGTTGAACACCCCCAATAATATCTTTTGTATTTTGGCCTCAACTCTAACCAACTATATTCTGTCCCCTTAGAACCATCATCACTTTGTTGAATCTGCATGATAGTCAAATGCATATTGGGCATCTTCTTCAATAGTGTGGCAGTATAAACGGCAGCAGAAAAAGCTTGATGTGACCCATCGGAGTAGAGAAGTACCTTAAACTCAGAATTATTCATGCGAAATACCTCTTTCATTTGGTAATATTAACAGGATCTATGCACCTAATGATGGTCTTAAAAAATATCTACATTAAAAGATCTCCAATAAAAACTTTACTAAAACAACACAATACCGATTAAACCTGATAGTAAAATTAAATATGCCGGATGTAATTTTGTCTTTATTAACAAAATAAACGCTGCGACCAATAGAATTGAACTTTTTACGTCAATAAAATTACTTCCTCCAATAATTCCATTACTAATGGCAAATTTGATTGCAGCAAAAGCGATAACTCCAATAATTGTGGGTCGAAGTCCGTAAAATGCAGCTTTTACAGTCCGGTGCTCTTGAAATTTAAAAAACAACTTGCCAACAATGAGTATGAGCAATAGTGAAGGTAGCGTAACGCCGATGCAAGCGTCCGCAGCTCCCAAAAAACCAGCTAGTTTATCACCTACTATTGTTGCAGTGTTACTAGCAATAGGGCCGGGAGCCATCGCTGATATAGCTATCATATCCGTAAATTTACCGATTTTAAGCCAATGGTGGTTCGCCATTTCCGTCTGTATAAGGGGTATCATGGCATACCCGCCACCAAAACTGACAAGCCCTAGTTTGAAAAAAGTGATCAGCATATCCCAATACAAGTTCATAATTCTTCACCGCTTGCTTTCTTTTGAGATACATGCAGGTTTTGTATCTCTTTAGCTTTTGCAATCACAATTCCAAAAATTGCACCTAAAAAAATGACTAGAATTAGATTAAGACTTTTAAATAATAATAGGGCTAGAATACATACGGCACAGATAGCCAAGCAAGTTTTATCAACAATAGACACCTTGCTCATTTTATATGCAGCTGAAGCAATCAGGGCCACTACTACAGGCCTTATACCTTGTAATGCAGCTTGAACGTGTAGGTTATGCTGGAAAGAACCCAGCAAGGCCGCTAATAGAATTATAATGCCAAATGTCGGCAGTACTATTCCTAACATTGCTGACAGGGCACCTAGGACGCCTCCAATCTGGTATCCAACGAAAGTCGCTGAATTGACAGCGATAGCACCTGGTAATGACTGGGAAACAGCAAAAATATCGACTAAATTTTCCCTACTTAGCCATTTTTTATTATTCACCATTTTATCTTCCATGATAGGTATCATGGCAAATCCTCCGCCAAAAGTCATCGGTGAAATCCTGAAAAATACCAGAAATATCTCAAACATAAATTTACAATTGGGTTTCTTTCTCTCCATTCTTTCTCCCCCTACTGCATAAAGCAATCCATAATACGGTTGTAAAAGCGATTGACTGCCAGAAAAATAGCAGTTTATAAATAGCTGGATTTGGATGCTCCACTCATATTAATCTCTCCTTTGTAAGTAGTTGAGTAATGTACACTTAAAACAGATATCATCCCCCCTTTGCTTGTGATATAATTCTTTATGTAGCAATCAGCGTGCCAACTCTATAACCCTCTAGATCCAGGCTTTTATCAAATAAAATAAAAAGAGGTGTAGCAAATACTACACCTCGAATAACTGTCAAATATTCTTATTAAGGCAGTTTATCATCTTCATCCTCTGTTTTTTATAAAGTATTAGAACATTTTTATAAGTGCATCTTCCCTTCAATACTATATATGATTCCAGTGTAGAAACCCCTTTTTCATCTGAAAGACTGTAGACTATACATATCTTTATTCAAAAAGGTCCTCAAAAGGGGCTAAAATGTATAATCTTTATTTAATCCTGAGTGAAAATAACATATCGATTCAACGTTCTGCACATGAATCATGCATTATATGCTTCCATTTTTGGATTCTGTCATTATAGGGGGGATCGATTCTGCTGAAGAATAAGACAAAAAAATTTTCTTTTAAAGGTAACAGTCTGACGAACCAGATCGTAATTATCATTGCCGCCATCATGCTTGTACCTTTATTAGCTTTGATGTATGACATCTTTTTCGCTTCACGGACGGATGAAGTTGTCTTCTTAGACAAAGAGCAGAGACTCGAGGCCTTGGTCAAAAGTACAAATAATGAACTTTCGAAAAATCTGGAGTCTCTATGGGCAGGGCCTGACGCTATCCCATCAACTCTGCTTACTAATGAGTTTACCCGAGTCGTAGAACCCCAAGTTCCTGCAAATTCAGGTATTCGCTTCGTTCTTTATGTTCCCAGTACAGAGAAGATTACGGTACTGGGATTCCTGCATAACTATCGTAACCTCTCACCGCAAGAAGAGGCTCAGAGGGAGAAAGAAATATTTTCCACTACTAAACCAGGCCTGATAGCAACCGAAATCGGTATTGAACCACTCTTTCGAATTTCCGGTTCTTGGGATGATCAGATCGTTGAGTACATTACCCCTGTTGTACTCAAAGGGAAAGTGGTCGCAGTGATGTGGGTAGAGGAGCGACTTAATCCCTTCTTTTACCAGAGTAGTTACTTTCGGAAACTGCTGCGTTATTTCACCCTTGGCGTACTGGCCTTAGTTATGGTGGGTACCCTGATCATGATTAGAAATATAACCACCGGGGTCGACCGCTTAAAGCAGGGATTACAGAGCATGGAGAAAGATATCCATCACTTATTGCCCGAAATGCCGGGTGAACTGGGTCAGGTGGCTCAAGCAGTTAACCGAATGGCGGTAGGTCTAACCGAAAAGGAACGGTTGGAAGATCAACTTAGGCAATCTGAACACCTGATCGCACTTGGTCGTTTAGTAACCGGTGTGGCTCATGAATTGCGCAATCCCATCGCCATCATCAAAACCTTAGTCGAACTTATGAAGCAAGAATACTCCCAAGTGAGCGGCATCGAAGAATTCACAAAGGCCATAGACGAACAGGTTGACCGTCAAAATTCGGAAATTCAAGAACTACTGGACTTCGGCCGTCCTACTAAAGTTTCTATTAAGGAGTGTTCTGTCAATGATTTAATCAAGGGGGTCCTCTCTTTTTCGGCCGCAATGTTACGAAATCAGAGGATAAGAATTATCTTGCAGCTTGATGAC
>NZ_MLBF01000112.1 GCF_001936615.1 Desulfosporosinus metallidurans | reverse complement strand
CCCTTTGGTGAACGTAAACATCTGCATGCTCAAATAAGTGCATATTGCCCGCATGATCAAGATGGAGGTGGGATAAAACGACCGTTTTGATGTCTTCTGGTTTAGTTCCAGTCAGAGCAAGTTGTGTAGCAAAGTCTTGAGATTCTTCGAAATAGTAAGGGAAAACTCCTTGCAGCCCGGCAGGCCAGTATCCCTTCATTGCATCCGGGTGACACCCTAAATCGTATAATATTTTACCTTGGGGATGATCAATTAAGACCGCGTAGACAGGTATCTTGATCCAATTGACTTGGGGTGTCTTATTGCCCAATGAACCGAGCACTGATTGAGCAACCATCCAGTTCTCATCACATTCCAGCCACCCATTATTAAGCACATATACTTTCATTTTTTTCTTCCTCCATTCAGTTTTGTTAGGTTATTAAATTACCAGTTGAAGGCTTATAATACCCGTTTAAATGTTCACCTCCCTCGTTTCTTAGAGAATTCCTTTTTCTTTAGCTTCATCCATCAAACTAACGCGAAAATCTGGATGAGCAATACTTATTAAAGCCTCAGCTCGCTGACGAAGACTTTTACCTCTTAAATTTACAGCACCATACTCGGTAATAACGTAATGAACATCATTTCGAGAGGTCGTCACTGCAGCCCCACGATCTAATTCACAAGCAATGCGTGAAATCTTGCCACCTGCCGCCGTAGACGGTAAGGCAATGATGGATTTACCGTTTAGCGAACGGCTTGTTCCACGGACATAGTCAACTTGTCCTCCAACGGCACTAAATTGCCTTGAACCAATCATTTCCGCGTTTACCTGTCCCATCAGATCTACCTGTAAGGCAGAATTAATCGAAATCATAGCTTCATGTTGCCCGATCACATAAGGATCATTAACATAATCGACTGAATGAAGCTCAACGGTTGGATTATTATTAACAAAGTCATATAGTTTTCGTGTTCCCATTAAAAAAGTTGCCATAAATTTACCTGGATTCAAGGTTTTCTTCCGGTTAGTAATCACTCCTGCCTCTGCTAATGCTACAACACCGTCAGAAAACATTTCCGAATGAATTCCCAAATCTTTCTTTTCCTTTAAGAATAACAATACTGCATCCGGTATTGCCCCTATACCTAACTGCAGGGTGGCACCATCTTGAACCAACTCTGCTACGTTCTCTCCAATGGCTTTTTCTACTTCTCCAATTTTAGGCGGTTTTAGCTCAATTAATGGTTCGTCCTTTTCCACAATAAAGTTAATTTTGTCCAGATGGATTTTGGCCCCTCCTGTTCTGGGCATGTAACTATTAACCTGAGCAATGACAAGCTTTGCACATTCTGTGGCTGCCTGAGTATAATCAACAGAAATTCCAAAACTACAATATCCTTGCTCATCAGGGGGTGTTATCTGAATGAGGGCGACGTCGACAGGTAGGATGTTGTTTTTAAACAAGCGTGGAATCTCGGAAAAAAAACAAGGAGTAAAATCTGCCCTCTTTTCCTCAAAGGCTTTACGAGTGGAAGACCCAATAAAAAGTGCATTATGCCGAAAACTCTCCTCCATTCCTGGTTGGGCGTATTTTGCCGGGCCCATAGCCACCATGTGAACAACTTCAACAGAATTAAGGTCTGGAGCCCTATTTACTAATGCCTCAATCAAGGAAGGCGGTTCTCCACAAGCGTGCCCTATTACAACCCGATCACCGGACTTAATGTGCAGGACAGCCTGTTCTGGAGTTACAATCCTTTCTAGATAGTTATTTTTCCAGTTGTTCATAATAATTCCTCACTCTTTTTACAATTTCAGCGACAATCCCGCTTTCGTCTACTATCACAGTATCGACTGTTAAAGCAGCAACGACGACGCTAGGAATATCACTCTTGCTATACTTTTGAGCACAGTTTGACGTACATCCGCTTAAATATATGATAAGATTTACGTCAAAACTGTTAAAAGATATATGGTAACCATACGACGTTAGAAGCTCTTTCACTTCGCCAGCAACTTTTCCTCGATTAATCCTTGGGTTACATCCACCACAAAAATTAATGCTTGCCCGTTTATCAAGCATAGTTCTACTGTGGAACCTTCCGTAGAATTCCTAAAGCCTCAGATATTAAATCGTCACTTGTCTCACAATCGGATATCACGCCTTTGATCTGTGGGCATTCAGCTTTGATCACCGCTTCAATAAACTCGGACAATGTTTGTTGAGAACTGGGGCATGTAGAACATGCCCCAGTCAATCTCACTTTAACAAAACCTTCAGGCGTCTCTCGAACCCGGCTGATATCGCCATTATGAGCGTTAAGTGCTGGACGTATTTTCCTATCGATGATATCGATAATTTCTTTCATACAAACATCCCCATTTAAACTCTGACTTAAAGCTCAGTCAGGACTTCAGCTATTTTGTAGAAATCCCGGCGATGGCTTTGGCCAGTTCTTTCTTTTGTGCTAGGTTAGCTTGGCGGGAAATCATGATTCTTTGCGCTTGAGGTGAACCTGCGCCATGCATAGATTCTGTTCTATAACCGACCGCAGCAGTGCCTAGGGTGAGGTTTTCAACCAATCGCAGAATACGCATACGATGTTCAGTTGGTACAAAAGCAACACCCTTAAAGTACTTTTCAACCACTTTACCAATCTCGGGATGACGCAAATCCTTTTCAGAAGGCATGGTTACCATCAAACCCCCAGCAATATCCTCAGCCAAACGAGCAATTTCATAGGGAAAACGAGTAACATTCTGTTTACAAACATTGGCTAAAAGCAGGTCAATTAAATAGGTGCCCGATGCAGTTTTATGACCTTCTGCTGAACAAGCAATACCACAGGAATATAATGTTTCGTTGAGATGGACCATTTCAATCAGTTTATCCTTAATATGCGATGCCTTTGCAGCACCATTGTAATCCGCTGCCAAAGCCACTGCTCCTATTAAGACATCCCCAACGCCCACCTTGCAGCCGCCATAGCTCTGGCGATGATATCCCGCAAACCTTTCTACCAAAGAGCCGCTAAACTCGTATTCTCCGCACATGAAAACGTTTTCCCAAGGAATAAATACGTTATCAAAAACCATCAAGGCTTCATGACCACCAAATTGTTTGTTTCCAACGTCAATGTCTCCACCTTCTAATTTACGGGTATCGCAAGACTGACGGCCATAAATGTAAATTATTCCATCCTCATCCGCTGGGGCCGTGAAACTTACCGCATAGTCTGCATCATTCTTTCCCATCGCTATAGTAGGCATAACAAGAATCCAGTGGGAATTAAGTGCTCCGGTTTGGTGTGCTTTTGCGCCACTTACTACGATACCGTCTTCCCTTTTTTCTACAACGTGTACAAATAAGTCCGGATCTTCCTGCTGACTGGGTGCCAGGCCACGATCGCCTTTAGGGTCGGTCATTGCTCCGTCGACTGTCCAATCCTCTTCTTGCATTCTTGTAAGAAACTTAACAAATCGTTCATGGTAATTTGTTCCTAATTTTTGATCCATTTCAAAAGTAACACTATCAACGGCGTTAATAGCATCCATACCGACACAGCGTTGGAAGCAAGCTGCTGTCTGTTGCCCTAAAAGACGTTGCATTTTTACCTTTTTTACAAGATCCTCAGTGTTTTGATGTAGGTGGCAAAAACGGTTGATCTTCTCACCGGAAAGGTGTGAGGTAGCCGTCATCAATTCCTCATATTGTGGATCTTCGGCTAAAGCATAGGTAGCTTTAACGGAATTCATAGACGGTCTAATAATTGGGTGATCCACTGGGTTCTCCACTAACTCGCCCTGTAGATAAACCTTGAAATTAAGGCCACGTAGACTCTCTTCATACTGTGCTGCAGTTTTCATAAAGTTGGTACCTCCAAAATAGTTAATTTAAACCATAGTTGCACGTAGCAGTTAGTAAAATTTAATGAAGGGATACCCTTACCACAATGCAAATCAGGTCCAATGATCGATAGAGTTCGGTTTATATAGATAGAGTTTCGCCTAGCAATTG
>NZ_MLBF01000111.1 GCF_001936615.1 Desulfosporosinus metallidurans | reverse complement strand
GAATATGAAAATTCGTAAAGTAAAACTAATTCAAGTAAAAGATATTAGTTATGAATTTGATGATTATGTTTCTCAGACAAGATAAAGGCCAGCTTTCCATACAACTGGGCAAGTTGGCTATACATTGATCTTCAGTAATTATCTTCCTTGGTGGGTCACTAGCTTCACGGATCGAGCTCGCGCAGGGGTAAAACATAGTGAACTGGGTCATAGAAGTATTTGATGCGTAGACTGGGTAAGTAAATAAGTTAATGACTAACAAGAAATCGCCAAGCTGTCTTTTTGGCTTGGCGATTTCTTGTTTTTTCTTGGAATATTTCCGTGATCTTAAGAGGAAATAGAGGAAGAATGTGGAAAGTGTAAAGTAACTTATCTAGGAGCTCGGGAAATTATTTAACACAGTGGGATGTGTAGTTGTTTCGAATCCTAGTGTTCGTTGAGAAAATGTAACGGATTACCAAACAGAGTTGCGCTTGGCTATTCTCGTTAATTCAGACCGGTGTTCTTGTGCCACCGGCCAAGCATTCCTAAACTATCCGGACACCGTTCCTACGGTATCCGGCCAGCTTTGAAAATTAATGGAACAAAAACTCCCATATTTGTCGTAGGAAAGGTAGAATCAAATTTGGAGGAGTACTGCAATGAAAAATAATGATTATGGCAATAAAATTACGGAAGAGGATCTATGGCGAGATGAACTACAAATTGATTCGCCGGACCCTGACGAGTACCCTTCGTTATACAACATATCATCAGCCTTCATCTTCCAGTTTCAAGCTGTTCCAAAATTGGTAAATAGCCCTGAGTATGTATATGTACCTGAGAGGCTTTACACTTCTCGCCAATGGACAGAGATAGACGTATTTATTTCAAAGTGGAATATTTCATGGGAAAGTGGCCAGGCAAGGCACGCTTTGTTTGAAAAAGAAGTGCCGGAGAAACTTGAATGGCTGAAACAGTTTAAAGACCACAATGTCTACCTTATTCCAAAGTTACGTGACCGTCAGTATTACGCTTACCTTCCTATCTATCACATGTTACCACCAAGAATCCTACGGTATTATGGATTACCTTTGCTAAAGGGGGGGAACTGGCCACATTCTTTAAGAAGTCCGTTAATCGAAAGAAACCTGCCAAAGGATTTTGATAATAGAGTTTCAAGAGCATTTGCAACCTATATATGGCCTTTACTGAACTCCCAATCACAGATAAGTGCCTACAGTTCCAACGATTCTATAAAGCTGCTAGCACACAATTTGGATTACTGGATGCCTTACGTGAACATAGTAATAGAGAAAAGATTGCAACAGTATGGCAGGGTTGAATATGACAATCAAAAACAAGAGCGTTTAATCAAAGGTGTACAGAGACAGGCTCCTAAAGATATCAGTATTTGTAGGCCATTAATGGGAGGATACATTTGGGAAGGCGAGGAAGATGCTTGGCAGGTGGCAAAAGAACTAGTAGACATGGCGGACAATCAAGGAAAATTGAGGTCAGTAATTGATGCAATTAAATCAAATCGTGTGGAAGACGATTTCTCACTAAAATGGTCATATGAAAGGGAAGACTTTGAGAGGAAGTTGTATAAAAAGCGCTCAAAATTTAGGGTTAAATTTGTAGAGCTTCCAGACACTTTACCTGTTCAAGGGCCAGAAACTGAAGTTGAAAACGATCTGTTTTGGGAAGATTTTGTTGCTTTACTTGACCATAAGGAACGGCAAGTAATTATCTTGATTCGGAACGGCGCAACCAAGGTTGGCGAAATCAGCAGGATACTGGGTTATGCCAATCATAGCCCAGTATCAAAAGCCTTAAAGAAAATTCGAACCAAGCTACAAGATTATGAGAAGAAATCTCAATAACTTCTAGTCCTATCTTTGGGGGGCACAGCCCATTGTACAACAGAATATTCCCGACACCACTTGCCAATACGAAATGATGAGGTTAGCTCTACCAAAAAGGAGTCGATACCATTATCCATATACCCGTTAGGCTAAGTGTGTCCTGAAAGGACGACTGTGCAAAGAAAAGAATGGTGTGGCAGTCGGACGTGCTTTGTAAGAGATGAGGGTAGGCCCCCCGGAACCGGCATGCAGGTGCAGGTTTCAAACCACCATAGGGTGCTGCAACCAAAAGTTGTGGTGCTGAGCGCGTATGGAAAAGGCTGCTGTAGCAGTCAGGTGTGCATCGTGAAGCTGAACGAAAGTGAATAGCCCGTGAAGCGTCGTTAATGGGTTTGTTGCAGTCAAAACCAGATGATTTAGCCACAACTGGGACAAAATCCGGTGGGCGCCTGCTTATTGACCGGATGGCTGTCGGCGTAAAGGCTACAGGAGCACGATATAGGCTCTTATAAGGAACAGGAGAAAGCTAAACCTTGATGATAAGCGAAAAATCCAAGCGCTGACACGACAAGGATGAAAGTAGCGATGCAAGGTTTAGTTTCGGAAGAATTCGTAGTAGTGAGGAAACTGCTGTAATGGCAGTGGAGCGAAGGGATTCTGTTATCTGCACTTCGGAAATTGAACAACCAGAAATGGGAGGATTTGATGAAAGAAGGAAAGCCGTTTGAGATTTCAAAACATCAAGTAATGGAAGCGTACAGACGCGTAAAAGCGAATCATGGCGCAGGCGGTACTGATGGAGTAGACTTCACTGAATTTGAGAAAGATTTGAAAAACAACCTATACAAAATTTGGAACAGGATGTCATCAGGATGCTATTTTCCCGCCGCAGTCAGAGGAGTGGAAATTCCGAAAAAGGATGGCAAGAAAAGATTACTCGGAATTCCAACCATTAGCGACAGGGTTGCACAGATGGTGGTGCGAGTGAACTTTGAACCACAAGTGGAGCCTATATTCTGCGATGATTCGTATGGATACAGGCCGAATCGCTCAGCATTGGATGCAGTGGGGACAGCCCGTATGCGGTGTTGGAAAATGCCGTGGGTCATTGATTTGGACATCAAAGGGCTATTTGACAACATTGACCATGAACTGATGATGAAAGCAGTACGCAAACATACTGACAGCAAATGGGTAACTCTGTATATTGAAAGGTTTCTGAAAGCGCCAATTGTTATGCCGGACGGAACCGTTCAAGAACGGAATGCCGGAACGCCACAAGGAGGAGTAATCAGTCCAGTACTAGCAAATCTGTTTATGCATTATGCATTTGATTGGTGGATGAAACAAAAGCAACCACAAAATCCTTGGGAAAGATATGCAGACGATGCTGTAATTCATTGCCGGACAGAGAAAGAAGCAAAGACGCTGCTTTTTCAGCTTAATAAACGCATGGCAGAATGCAGGCTGGAATTACATCCTGATAAAACGAAAATTGTATATTGCAGAAGTGATGTGAATCCAGAGCACTATGAACATGAGTCCTTTGACTTTCTTGGATACACTTTTCGGAGGCGTATTGTGAAGAGCAAACATGGGAACTTTTTCAATAGCTTTACCCCGGCAGTCAGCAAAGGTGCAAGCCAACATCTGCGAGACAGTATCAGAGAGATACGAAGAAACCACAAAACTGCTTCGCTTGAGGAGTTGGCCGAGCGGATGAATCCTGTTCTTAGAGGTTGGATGAATTATTTTTACAAGTACAGTGCAGGTGAGGCAAGAAATGTTCTCAACTATGTAAATCTCACGCTGATCCAGTGGATCAGGTGCAAGTACAAATCGACAGGCAGAAAGCATTTGAAGTCTCATAAATTGCTCGGTCGCATTTGTAAGGAGCAACCAGATCTATTTTACCACTGGCAGATGGGGCTTCGCCCCTCGGTTGGATAACAAGAGCCGAATGAAAGGAGACTGTGCGCCATGTCATGCGTAGAAAGAATTGTCCGGTTACCGGATCAAAGTCCTTGGAAACACTTTGAGAACAACACCTTACCTGAATTCGAAAGGAAGAGGGAACAAGAGCATGGTGTTAAAGCGTGGATGATTTGAAGATTGTGTAGAATCAGGTTGCGCAAGTTCTGTCCGATATGGTTAAAGCTAGACTGCCTAAACTTAAATTACCAGTGATGGAAGCTCACATCTGAGGATACACAATCTAAATGCTCCTCACTTATGACATACCCGAAATAGCGTTTCTTTCGGAGAAATCCAGAGTCATAAGACATTGAACAATGAGTTCAAGCAAGGTAATGAGTGGGAACCTAAGTCGGACTATTACGTTCTTCCTGCGCAGAACATGGGATTGCCTAACGGGGGAAACTTCTAAGGTAACGGAGTCTTCGTAGTATCCAAGGTGGCGGTTGTAATGACGGTTGCACAGGCGGACTTTAATATGTGCCGCTGGATCGTTGTACCGCCGAAAGGGTAACCAAGTATGCGGGAGATCAGGAGAAGGGAGACAGGTGGTTACGATATCAATCGCTTGGAGGTATGCGGAATGCAGAAGGCCGAAAAAGTATTGGATATCATCGGCGACAGAGGCAAGCGAAAATTACCGTTATATCGCATCTACCGTTTGCTCTACAACAAAGAATTGTATCTTATCGCTTACAAAAATATTTATGCCAACAACGGCGCGATGACGAAGGGTGTGACAGACGAAACAGTTGACGGCATGTCTATCGCCAAGATCGATCATA
>NZ_MLBF01000110.1 GCF_001936615.1 Desulfosporosinus metallidurans | reverse complement strand
ACGATTAAGACTTTTACTTGTTCTGATTCTTTAGACACTCCTATCTCCTCTTTTATCTAGAAATCTTTGATTTTTTGGGATCATTGCCTCGTGTTTATCCATCTATTAATGTTATCGGGATAGTGGCTTTGAGCATAGTTCCTTGATGAATTGTTGAACTGATTTGCAGTTGACCACCCAAGCCTTTTAGCCTTTCCTTCATTCCGACTATTCCGAAATGGGCACCAGTTAACGACCAATCATCTATCTTACTAGTATCGAAACCTTTACCCAAGTCTTTAACAGTGAGTTCAATTCCAGCTTCGTTCAGCTCAACACGAATCTTCACTTTGTCAGAATCCGAATGTTTCACGGCATTCGTAATTCCTTCCTGTAAAAAACGGTAGGCGACTAATTCTACTTCTTCCTTAAAGCGTTCTCCGTGGCTAATGCCTTTCGTCTCCAAGGAAATTAGCAACAGCTCTTTTTTCATTATTTCTTCGCACAACAATTCAATAGCAGAAAGCAATCCTAAATCAGTTAAGGATGGAGGACGCAAATCATTACATATTAGACGAAGTTCAAAGTTTAAGTTTTCAACTACCTCCCGCATATGAGAAATAGCCTCGACCGTTTTGTCATTGCCATTGGCCGGGTATTCTTCAACAAGGTATTTTAGCCATCGATCCAAATCTAGCCCTAACTGCAATGGCCCATCGTGAATATCATAGGCTATTGATTTTTTCTCTTTCTCAAAGTTTCTAAATAATGAGGTCGTTATTCCTTGAAGGCCCTGATGCCTTCGTCGTGAGTCAAGAGATCTTTGAGCTAAGTCCTTGATTTCTTTCGATAGTTCCTTAATAACCAACATTGTTACTAGATGATAAGCTAATTGACTAGAAATCAACGTTATTAACGGTAGTTCATCTAGTTCAAATTTGACGCAGGAATAACGGTGGCCTAAAAATATCCCCAACATATAATCATGAGAAATAACAGGGATATAGAGTTCAGCTGGAAAATCTTTAGGGAGAATTTTCGCATCTAAGTTAATCTTTTGATCAGTCCGAAGAAATCCCTCCAGTTCGACTTGTTCACTTGGATTTCCAGAGAATCTTCCGACAGCTTTCTTTAGGTATCCTCCTTTAGCATCTTCTACAATGATAAAAGCTCCCTCAATCCCTAGGTTTTTAGTCAACTCTTCTAACATCTGATCCTCTTCATTAAGCATAGACAGGCTTTCATTTAATTCAAGCATCCGTTTCTTAAAAGTTTGCTTTCTTTCTGGAAATAAATATTTGTCTAACAGTTTATTTACCACAACTCTAATCAGACAAAAACAAACGATAAACAACATGGTAAATGATAGCGTGGTAAGATACAGTACGAGGTTAAATGTACTCGATAACTTTAAAACGAAGTACAGATAAGAAACGACAAAACTAATAATCACTCCGGCAGTGAAATAAGAAATTATAGTTCTTAAAAGCCTACGACTATCCGGCAAATATTTATTGACAATGGCATAATACCAAATAACTGGAATTACAGAAACAAATAGGGAACTAACATGGGCATCCATTATCAGTTGAAAGCCAAAGATAATAGGAATCGCCGTCAAGAGAACGAATGGTAAGAATCCTATCACCATGCCCAGAAGTAGAATATTTGCGGTGTTTTTTTCTGGTTTATCTTTTGGCAAAATTAACAAGGTCCCCAAATTCCAAAGTGCGAAAAAGATGCCAATGCTCATTGTTGCTAAGACCAGTTTTCTTAATGGACTAAAAAAATGGACAATACCGACAGATTGCAGCACGGTTACGATTAATATGATTACGAACATCAAGATTAACATTAGGCAGCCCCACCGATTTACCCTCTTTTTATTTTCGTTCGGTAAAACCGAGACAAAATTAATGAGAAAGATAGGTACTGCCGAAAAGATTATAAGCTCTAATTCCCTAGCCAATAGCAAATCACGGCTTGAAACCGGAGCCAGAACGACAGCCAAACCAATACACCAGTTTAGCCAAAATAAAGCACGGGCTTGAACTAGAAAAGGACGTCTAAACCAGGTTATAAACCCTAAAAGCCAAAAAACGAACCCTAGGATTGCTAAAGGAATTTCGTTTAGTGAATTCTGCAAAATCGGAAGTACAGGAATGTTAATCATCTGATCGTTCGGCTGGTCAAGCCTACGGACTTCGAGAGTTGATGCCCCTTCCGCCTCACTCCATATCTGAACAAAGCGGTTTTTACCCGGATCATCCTGATTGATTTTGAAAATCAAGTCCCCGACTCGTACCCCTGATTTGTACCCTACACCCTGAGGATCGCTGTAAGTCACGATCCATTGTCCATTGACATTCTCAAGCTCAAGACCTACGTAGGGATGATAAATAACAGCGACAGTATATACGAACCACACTACAAGAAAGGCGACACTTGCATAATAATATGCTTGTCGCCTAAACACTTTCTTCAACAAGTTTGATCATCTTCTCTTTCCGTTTTTCCGGAACGGGAATTGCTTGAATGATTTCCTTTGCCTTTTCCCGAAATATTTCATACATCACTCTGCAGTAATGTACAGCCCCTTCATCAATGGCCAGTTGTTTTAAATAGTCTTGTTCTTCCTTCCCGAACCCCATTAACCCCTTGGCTTCTATCTGAGTCAATTCTTTGAACTGTTTGGCTGTTTTACCTTTTAGAACGTTGAGAAGGTAGACGTAAGGAAGGGTTTTTTTATGATTAACAAAATCCTTCTTCTTTTCGAAGTTTAAAAAGTCGTTTAAATCATTCCTAATTTGGCTCATAATACCCAAGTTTGTCCCAAACTGTTCTAATTGAAGCACTAACGATTCAGACGCGCCGCCTAAAGTTGCGCCGATTTTACAGGCACAGGTCGTTAAGCTTCCTGACTTACGCTTGACCAGCTCAAAATATTGATCAAGCGCAACTTGCTCACAAGTGTCAAACAGGACTTCTTGGAATTGGCCATCACTGGCCGTTATCCACATATGGCTCAGAATTTGGCTAACTTCCCTGTAGAGTCTGCTATCTTTATCATCAGGCAACGTCGAAACAGCCTCACTGCTTAACATACTTAAACAGATAGCAAGGTTCAGAGCGTTAGCTGGGGGGATTTGGCGCCATGGCAGATCATCATTATCCTGATCTTGAATATCATCAAAAATATCGGCCGCCAGGGCAGATAATTCCATGGCAATTGCGCCTGGCAGCGCAACTTCGGGCACTCCGCCTACGCACTCACAATTCATAAGTGTTAAGTGGGCCCACTTAAACAGTTCACCGGTCTTGCTGTCAGCGTTCAACGAGGAATTAATCATAACGATCATTTCGATACTAAGTTGGACTCTCGTCAGAATTTTATTAATTTCGGCCGTAATAACTTGATCAAGCTGAAGGTCCATTCCCTTTTACGCCCAAAAACCTAATGGTAAAGTTCCAAACGTCGCGATATCCCCACATACCTTATACTCGGAAAAAACTCTTTGGATAATAGTAAATTCATTAGTTTTTAGTTCCGCCGGCAGTATACTATTGGGATTTTTCACTAAGCCGTGAACCAGTTCCGCAATGCTTTCATAGCTCATATTCGTAACGTCCCTTCTTATTTGAATAGATTATAATAGTTATTTCCGTCATATTATCGATTTCTCTTTATTGTTTGCTTTTCCTGCTGCGTAATTTAGCTTATCCTGTCGCATAAGAACAACTTAATGTTTGTTTTAATTGTATTCTGGTATAGAGCGATCCGCTCATTATCACTAATTTATAAAACGTATTTCGTTTGAGACCTAATAACTCCATCGCTTTATTAGCCGTTAATTCCCTGTTTTTCCACCTTGGATATACTTCCTGCCAATTGTCCGGTTTCTCAATTTTCTTTCTACCCTTGTAAGCCCCTTTAGATTTAGCAATTGCAATACCTTCTTTTTGTCTCTCCAACATGTTTGATCTTTCAAACTCATATATTGCCCCGATCATAGTGGACATTAATTTTCCTGTACTAGTGTTAGTATCAAGATTTTCCTTTAATGATCTTAATTTAACACCCTTTTCGTCCAGCTGCTTAACTATGTTTAAAAGATCCTGCGTACTCCTAGCAAGTCGAGAAAAATCTTTAATGTATATTGTATCGTCTTCCCGGGCGAAATCCATCATTTTGATAAGTTTTGATCTATTGGAATCCTTGGCACTTTCTTTTTCAGTAAAGTATTTTTCTATAACATAATGATCTTTGAGTTTAAGTCGCCTTATACCCTCTAACGCTAGAGAGGTCCCACCGATCTGGCACGGGCCAGCTAATATTACACTTTGCCCTTGAGATAAGCGTTTACAATCGAAGCCCAAAAGTCCTCGCACGCACAGCACGTTACCAACTCCCTATAGTTCTTGCAGGATTAATAATTTTAACCTTTAACTCTTAATACAGGTGCTGACAATCAGTCGATATATTGGCAAGCTCTTACGATTCTTTTCCACTAGGTTTTGAAAACCTTTAGCATAACCCTGATTTAGTCACTTTGCTATCAGGATAGCAAATGCCCGGGCTGCGCCCTGTGGTTTCCCTCGTGGGACACGAAAAATATGTAAAACATTGACAGCA
>NZ_MLBF01000109.1 GCF_001936615.1 Desulfosporosinus metallidurans | reverse complement strand
TCCTCCCGGGTGCCATGACATTATCAGTTAACTCAACATATAATACGGGAGAAAATATTGTAATAAATTGGACTGCATCAGCAAATGCAACCAAATATGGTCTTACTGTTTGGAAAGCTCCCTATACGACTGATCAATACGCAGTTTGGGATAATTATGTCACAGGAACTTCTAAGGATATAGGAACATTGCCGGCTGGAAGTTATCTAGTTCAAATGAAACCCTACAACTCTGCAGGAGGGGGCCCAAATACCAATATAGCTAGTTTTTCAGTAACAGCACCAGCAGCTACAGTTCAACCTGTTGTCACTGTATCTCCGACCGCCCTGCCTGGTGCTATGACACTTTCAGTTAATGCAACATATAAAACTGGAGAAGACATTGTAATTAATTGGGCAGCATCAACAAATGCAACCAAATATGGTCTTACAGTTTGGAAAGCTCCCTATACTACTGATCAATACGCTGTTTGGGATCATTACGTCACCGGAATTTCTAAGGATGTAGGAGCATTGCCGGCTGGCAATTACTGTGTAGCAATGAAACCATACAACTCCGCAGGAGGAGGTCCGGGAAGCAATGTCGCTTATTTTTCAGTAACAACAGCAACACAATCAGTTCCAAAAAGTTCTGGTGGTGACTATTACGTACTTTTTATGAATGATATGGATCTAAATGTTGCGGGAACTAAACTGGGAGAAGCTGTGGGACACGTCGGTCTGTTTTTTTACACAACGGATCGAACTAATTCAGGTCTAAATTATTATTTTTCATATGGTTCTTATCAGCCCAATGGGATACTGGAAGGTCTTATAACGAAAACGATACTTGCTGATACAAAAATATTTAGGGGGAATTCGTCAACTGACTATGCAAGTTATTTAAAAAACAAAGGGTATGATAGATTCATAGCTTTTAAAATCAGTAGCCGAGACCTTTACATGAAGATGATGGGAAAAGCAATTGATTTAGCTGGAATTGCAAATGTTTATGATTTGGCGACAAACAACTGCTTTCAAAATGCATGCAAAGTAATGTCCGTCGATAGTCAGTATTTTAATATGTGGACTTCAGGTAATGCTGTTCTTGACATTGGATTAGAGCCGGATAATGCTTTTGATACAATCGCTAATTATTATAAAACATCACCTATATATATAGATAAAATAAATAGCAACAATTTTACGTCAACTATCGTTTCTGATTCGATCCGTGATAATTGAGGACTAACCAGGTGGTGGCTTTCGACTATAAATTCAAAGATGCTTTTACTTACGTGCTGAATCAAAATGAAAGAAGGGGATATTATTAGAATATTTAAAAATAACATATTTAATTTATTTCTTGTCGGTTTAATGATGATATCAATATTTTTGTGTTGGAGCAGTCAAACACAAGCAGCAACAGACGGTGATTATACTTACACTGTGACAGACGGAGAAGTTCAAATTACGAAGTACTCAGGTTCTGGTGGAATCGTTACAATACCAAGTACATTGTCTGGATTTCCGGTGACTAGTATCGGCGATGATGCTTTCGTAGATTGGTCAGGCACAAGCATAACCAGTATTAGTATTCCTCAAGGAGTTACAAGTATCGGCAATACAGCTTTTTGGGGTTGCAAAGGCTTAACTAGCATTAGCATTCCACAAGGGGTAATAAGTATCGGCAACGGAGCCTTTTCCAATTGCACAGGCTTAATTGCTATTAGTTTTAACTCTGCAACAACAACAATATATGATGATGCAAATACAATTCCAGACGCAACAAAGATTATAGGATATGACCCATCTACCGCAAAAGATTACGCTACAAAATATAACCGGATATTTGAAGTTATAGACGCGAACACGAATCCGGTAAACAGTGTACGGAGATTATTTGGACAAGACCGAATAGATACGGCTCTGGCTATTTGCAAAGCTACTTATCCGGATAAGGTTGCTAATGTTATACTGGCGACCGCCGATAATTATCCCGATGCACTAGCCGGAAGTGTGCTGGCCTACAAGCTGAATGCACCCATCTTACTGGTTGGAAGTTCAGATGCTGATCAAGAAAAGGTCCTGAACTACATGAACTCCAACTTAGACCCGGAAGGAACCGTCTATATCCTAGGAGGCACCGCCGTCGTCAGCAGTGCCATGGAAGGTAAAGTAACCGCAAGTGGCTTCACAAAGATCACCCGATTAGGTGGAACAGGCAGATATGAAACGTCCGTCAAAATAGCGGATCAATTAGGGGTCAAGACTGGAACGTCGGTAGTACTGGTCAGTGGAGAAAACTATCCTGACGCTCTATCCATTAGCAGCATCGCAGCGGAAATGCAGAATCCTATCCTCTTAGTTCAAAAGGATGGCCTCAGTGACGCTGTCAAACAAGAAATTGCCGCAATCAAGCCCACAAAAGTCTATATAATTGGAGGAGAAGGGGTCATCAGCGCAACCGTCGAAAACCAAGTCACTCAACTCGCAGGTGTAGATCAAACAAATATTGTGAGAATCGGAGGGATCGATCGGTATGCAACGTCCTTGGCGGTAGCCCAATACTTCAAATTAACCGGAAATGTCTGTGTAGCCACCGGCAACAACTTCCCGGATGCCCTGGCCGGAAGTGTCTATGCGGCTAATCACAATGCTTCAATTATTCTAGCCGACGGCAGCTTGTCTGATCAGGTCATAAATTATCTTAGGACAAAAAAACTGACAGGAGCAACCCTATTCGGCGGAGAAGCAGTCATCGGTAAAGGTATTGAGCAGCAACTCGGACAACTGATTGGACAGTAAAAGTATAATAGGGTACCAACAGTATTTTAACAAAAGTAAAGGCTGAGATATATTCTGGAGGCAAAAAGCTGGTTTTCCTTGCTCTTTAAGGAGAACCAGCTTTCAGTTTATCGGTTGGTTTAAAGATGCTGAACAGACTCGGAACATTGCAAGCACTCACAATTAATAAAATTATTTCACTTATTATAAATCCAAAATCAATTTGAAGACGTCTATTCTATATAGTGTAAAAAAGAAGAGGGTTCAAAAAATCTGGAACAGCCGTTAAGGCTGAAAATCTTATGGAGTGAAAGTCTCCTATCACCAATTAGCCGATTCAGGTGATTAGCATATCCGGAACGTAGGGAGGTAACAAACTACGGTGTGTTCGGAAGTAAAAGTCACAGCGGCCTATATTACATAGAGAATATACGGTCGGTACAGTCAGGGTGGCGAGCAAACTTAGAGGTCAGAAGGATTTAACGAATACTGCAGTCCCGAAATGACCCCCCTTCAGAAACTGTTGAAGGAATTATGCTAAGCGTCGACCCATTGGGTTTTTGGGGAAGACCGAAGTTCTGTGGGAAGAAACGGCTAAATACACCACAGAAGCAGCCGGGATATGGGTTCTGACATCTAAGGAAAGATTTTCAGAGATAACAACGGGAAGATCCTACTTCCAGATGGGATGGCAACAACCATCGAAGACCCGCCTTATAGGGTACAACCGAAAAAGGATGGGAGGATTTAGGATTGGCGCATGAGGTAGTAGTAGCGAAGAGAGAGGGGTAATGCCTTCTTAAGTACAAGGGAATTGTACTTTCAATAAGGTAACACCTTGTAGAAGCAAAGGACCTCTGGACACTTGGGGGCCTCAGAGAAGCGCAGTACTCCGAGACTGATAACGCATCTCTTTAATGAAGGCTAACCCTTGAGTAAACCATATAACCAATGGGTGTATATGTTGCCAACATTTAAACCTAGGGTTATAGGGGAAGGCTCTTGGGATAAACCTGGGGTGAGAACCGGACTCGGGAAATCCGACCGTCCGGGATCGCAGGGAGGCTGCAGGAAACGTGACTTATTCAAAGAAGTGCGCGCGCCTGCTTTCTATCCCGACAATAATAACTCTCACTCTTTTATTGGATTGGTTTGCGAAAGATAACCAATGCCTGTGGAAGAAGCAAAGCGGATTCTGCGGATTATTCTTTTCAAAAAATAAATCTTAAACGGAAAAATATGTCGAATAATAAAAATTATTGAAAAAACGTTTATGTCATACTATACTGAAATGGATTATATCGAGGTGTCAAAAGATGGATGATGGAAGCACCAAAGGTAAGATAATTAAAATTGTCACAAGACTTAAAAGCGGAGATAAGCAGGCATTTGAGGAGCTTTATGAGCTTACGCACAACAAGGTCTATTTTCTTGCGTTGAAAATGGTGCGCAACCATGAGAATGCTCTTGGACCGGCAACTGCGGCGAAAATACTCTCAACTGTCAACGCAGGAATGCATATTGTTGTTGCCTCCATGGCGCAAACAGCATCCTAGGCTTCAAAAATTTATCTTTTACACAAAGTTGCCGACCTATTATGTATGAATTTTAAAATTATCTAAAAGGGGGAATCTTCTATGAGAAAACTGTCAAAGAAAATAATACTGGTAAGCACACTACTCATAATTACAATTCTTATATTGGCTGGTTGTAGTTCGGCAACCACTCCGTCAAGTTCTCAGTCATCTTCGGCATCTACTGCTGCAGTAAATACGATCGGCAATACACCAGGTAATCTTGTAAACGGTGGCAGTGTCGCGCAGCAGGGCGACTGGTTTTATTATATAAATTATAGCGACAATCTTTATCTCTATAAAAACCGCACGGACGGCACAGGCAGAACAAAATTAAACAGTGATAAGTCCTGGTATGTCAACGTAGTGGGCGACTGGATTTATTATATAAATAATAGCGACAATGGTTATCTCTATAAAATCCGCACGGACGGTACCGGTAAAACAAAATTAAACGGTGATCAGTCCTATGAACATATCAACGTAGTGGGCGACTGGATTTATTATGCAAATTTTAGCGACAAGGATTATCTCTATAAAATCCGTACGGACGGCACGGGCGAAACAAAATTAAACAATGACAAGTCCCAGTCTATCAACGTAGTGGGC
>NZ_MLBF01000108.1 GCF_001936615.1 Desulfosporosinus metallidurans | reverse complement strand
TTTGCCATCCGAAGCGGCTTGGTGGACGAAAAGGCTCTGTTTTCCGAAACCGAACTGATGGTGCTTCACTCTAACCTGGTAAAGCTGACGCTACTGGACAACAATCTTGCCAATGACGACATGATTTCCGTCGGGCAGATGATTGACAAAATCGAGGACATTGTGCCCGAACTCAAAGGCAGGGACTATGACTTCGACTTTGAGGGCGAATTCCGGCAGGACATGGATGAGGAGATTGGAGGGTGAAGCATGGGCAGCAAAAGAAACCAAACCATTGCCATAGCGCGGTTTTTGGCCTATAAGAACGATTTGAACAAGCGGTTGGAGGCCATGACAGACGAGCAATATATGAAAAAGCCCATCGGCCTTGAGGTGGGGCAGTATGTGGAGGATCTGTTGAAATACTGCCCCGAAAGTACGGTGGATACGGTGTTAAAGCATCAGGACGATTTGATTTTGCGGCTGGGCGAGGACTATCTGAGCATTGTCGCCTTTATGCCGTACGCGGAGGGAGGCGGAATCCATGCCGGACAGCAGGCCCAACGCTAACCTATGGGGCAATATCATCTCCTGTGGCGAAATCGCCTTAGGCATTTATGAGATTGTGGGCGACAAAAGCAAGGGTATTATGATGTCAAAGGCGGACGCTGAAAAAATACTGCCCGAAGCGGTTGCCGCCAGGGGTGAACCGGAGGGTGAAAACCTGTGCTTTACCGATGAGCTTTCCACCTCCCTTGTGGGAGACGAGCTGGTCCGGCAGGGACTGATTACCGACCCGGATTTTATCGCAAGGCAGGAAGCCTTGAAGCAGCTTGACGACGCGGAATACGATACGGGTTTTGAAGCCTTCAACGAGATCGAATTTGAACTGGAAATGTGAGGTGGAGCTATGAAAACAAGACCCAAACTGATGATCTGCTCCCTGATATTTTTGACCGGCGGTTTTGTCAATCTCTTTTTCTCAACCGCCCTTCACGGGCTACTGTCAAGGCAGATGACGGTATTGAAGCTGCTGCCCATCAGTGAATGCCTTGCCAGTCTTTTTTCAAGTAAACAGCATTTTCTTCTTTATCTTTGCTTGCAGGGCTTCATGCTGATTCTGGCGGTGATGTACTTTCTCACTAACCTACGGCCCTATCAGTCGGATTTGACGGAGATCACGCCGGATATCAAGACGCCCGTTGCGGTGGGACAGTACCAGCACGGCTCGGCAAGATGGCTCGAAGACGCCGAAAAGGACAAAGCCTTTGCAAGCTTTGCTTTAAATCCCCACAACAAGGTTATCAAGGCGCTTATCAAAGGCGGCTATGATAATATAGACTTTCTGAAAAACAAGAAGAACAAGGAAAAGGAGGTTGAGGACGATATTTCATCCCAAGACAATCCCTAAACCAAAACCGGAACCCGATGAAGACGTCGCCTTTGCTTTACGCGAGGGCGGCGTTGTGCTTGGAATGAAAAAGGAGGGCGTTAACGAGCACATCTATTATGTAGGCGAGGACAGCCATCTGCTGTGTGTCGGTGCCACCCGGAGCGGGAAAACCCGCAACCTGGTGGTGCAGTCCATCTGCACCCTGGGATTGGCCGGTGAATCCATCGTGGTCAGTGACCCGAAAGCGGAGTTATACGACTACACCGCGGAGTTTCTCAAAGAACTCGGCTACCGGGTGCTGGTGCTGGATTTCAAAACCCCGTCCAAAAGTATGCGCTACAACCTGTTGCAGCCTATCATTAATGCGGTCAACTGTGACGACACTGACAGGGCGGAAATGCTGGCCTGGGATCTGACCAACAACTTTGTCGGCAAGCCGGAAGGCGAAAAAATCTGGACAAACGGCGAATGCTCCATCATTGCCGCTGCCATCCTCTGCGTGGTGTGCGACAACAGGCGCCGGCCTGATTACCAGAACCTCACCAATGTCTACTGGTTTATCGCCGAAATGGTGAAGATGATCGGAAACAAAATGCCTCTCTTAGAGTACGTCAAAAAACTTCCACCCTCCCATCCCGCCAAGGCGCTGCTTTCCATTTCCGATGTGGCTCCGTCAAGGACAAGGGGCAGCTTCTACACCTCCGCCTTGACAACCCTCAGATTGTTCACTTCAAGATCCATCTATTCCATCACCCATACCAGCGATTTTGAATTGCAGGACATCGGGCAGGAAAAGCAGGCATTGTTCATCATATTGCCGGACGAAAAGACCACCTTTTATCCAGTGGCCTCCCTCATCGTGTCGCAGCAGTATGAGCTTTTAGCAAATCTGGCAGATACAAGAGGTGGACGGCTCAAGCAACGGGTCAACTTCATGCTGGACGAATTCGGAAATTTCACCACCATAAGTGATTTTGCGAACAAACTCACAGTCGGCGGCGGGCGCGGGATGCGGTTCAACCTGTTTATTCAGTCCTTCTCCCAACTGAAAGAAAAGTACGATGAGAACATCTCGGATACCATCAAGGCCAACTGCCAGACCTTGGTTTATCTACAGGCTGATGACATGGACACCCTGCGGGAGATCAGCGAAAAGCTGGGGACCTACACCGTTTCCAGCTATCAGCTATCGGCCAATCATGCGAAGTACACCACTCCATCAAGTTCCCACAGCATTAGCCTGATTGAGCGCAAGCTTTTGAATGTGGACGAAGTACGACGGGTTTCTCGTCCCTACCAGATCGTTACATCCCGGACCCATCCCGCTATCATGTATTCCCCCGACCTGTCGGAGTGGTATTTCAACAAGATGCTGGGTCTGGGGGACAAGGAGCATAATCGCCGGTTAAGGGAAGAACGGGAGCAGAAACGCCCGCTCGTCACCGACGTGGGCAAGGAAATCGCTCTGTGGAATATCTGGGTTTACTACCAGAAGGATATCATGCGCAAGCTCCAGCAAAAGGCCGCGGAGGGGAAAGGTCAATCGGCGACGGGTGAAGCGGATATGGATTGAGGAAAGGAGGATTTTATGAAACTGAAAAACGCAACAAAAAAGGCCTCAAGGCTTTTAAAGAAAGTCCGGACCTTCGTCGTTGCCGTCTTAGCGGCAACGTCAATGATGGCGGTGCCGGCTTACGCCGCTGACGGCGTTCAGGGCAGCAAGATTGTCACGGGGACAGAAAAGCTGATCGGCGATGTCACCACCTGGCTGATGGTGCTGGCTCCGGTGGTAGCGGGCTTGCTGATCATCTATTTCTTCATCCGCCGCAGCGCCGCCGACGAGATGGACACGAAAAAGTGGAACAACCGTATTGTGGTTGCCATTGTGTCCTGTATCGGTGCCGTACTCGGCTCGGCAACTTTGAATTTGATTATCGGTTACTATAAGTAACTGCGGCAACCAATCTGACCAAAGGTAGTGTTTCGCACATTGTTTTTTATTTTCCACTATCTTAACTTTCAAAAGGCTTCACCCCCTCATTGCCAACAGTCATTCAATAAGAAAAATAAGAAAGGTGAGATTCAAGTATGAAAAACTTAATTATGAAGGCAAGAGTAAATATGATGAAGGGAATGGTTTCTGCCAGAGGCATCCTGACAGACAGAAGTGGGTCAGGAATGATTGACCTTGCTATCAACGTAATGATCAGCGTAGTTTTGGGAGCTTTAGTCCTTGCAGGATTGTATCTGCTCTTTGGCTCGACTATACTTCCGTTGCTTTCTGAAAAAATAAAGGCCATATTCAACTACCAAGGCTAAGTCAGAGAAGGCGTGCCTTCCGCATTGGTTTCTCTGCCGTTAATTCCAGCCTGATATACTGGCTCCTATCTCAAATGATAGGAGTTGAAATATTATCACGGACCGCATCAAGGATATGTTTAACTATCATGGATGATTACCGGCAGTAGAATTATTGTATCTGACCGTAGGGGCGCGTTGCCCCTGCCTATTTAATTGTACGGAGGATTTTGAAAATGAAGATTAAAGCTGAAATCAGGAACATTTTTCAGGACAGCGGCAAGCTGAAAGCCGTATCCAACCTTGTGATCGAGGACTGCTTCGTCGTGAAAAACGTGAGGGTGATCGATGGTAAAAACGGCCTGTTTGTGTCCATGCCGAGCCGTCAAAACGCTGACGGCAAATATTCCGACATCTGCTTCCCCATCCGGTCCGAGGTGCGGGAGCAAATCGAAAAAGAGGTGCTGGACGCCTACCATGAGGCGCTCACAAAGGGCGAACAGGCTGGGGACGGAACGGACAGCGACGCTTCGTAAAGCAAAATCCTGGAGGGAGGTGAAATCAATTTGGAAGTGCTCCTGGTATTGCTTATCGTCGCGCTGTTAAATGGTGCCATTGCCTATATCAACGACCTTTTGACCGGGATTGTGCCCATGACCCTGTATGCGGAGCAGTACATGACCACCGTGTCCGGCTCCAATATCGCGGCTACGCTTTTTAACATCCTGTTCGGCTTCGGCGTGTCTCTCATCGTATTGAAGTTTCTTAAAAAAGGCTTTGAAACCTATATACTTTGGAGCGACGGCGATGCGGACGAAGAACCCCTTTCCCTGCTGACCAACTTTTTTAAGGCGCTGGCGGTGGCCGTTTGTTTTCCCACTCTGTATAAGTGGATGGCAGACATTGTGGAGGATATGACCAGCCAACTGCTGACAGCCATCGGAGTAACAACGAATTACGGCTGGCAGGCATGGGTGAATGGTATTTCCACGATGGGGCTTGTGACAGCCATCTTCGGGCTGATTTTTATCATCTGCTATTTCATGCTGTACTTCCAGTTTCTCATGCGGGGCCTTGAAATCTTTATCCTGCGGGTGGGCGTTCCCCTTGCCTGCGTGGGACTCCTGGACAACGACAAAGGCGTTTTCAAGGCATATCTCAACAAGTTTTTCCAGTCCATGCTGGCCGTGGTGGTGCAGATTGTCCTCTCCAAGCTCGGCGTGGGGCTGATGCTCAACATGCACGTCTTTTGGGGCCTGGCCTGCATGATGCTTGCCATCCGGACGCCGCGCTTCTTGCAGGACTTCCTCATCACGACGGGTGGCGGTGGTGGCGGGGTTATCAACAATGTGTACCATTCCGTGAGGCTGATCGGCATGGCGCAAAAATTAACGAAGTAAAGGCGGTGGATGGACATTGGTTACGATGGACGACATTTCCAAGGCGATTATCATCCTTGTCCGCCTGGGCGCCGTCGCAAGGTTTATATACTGCATGATCAGGCTCTCCGGCGCGGAGGAAGAACAGACGCAGTATAAGAAGCGGGCGAAAAACACCGTCATTTTCTATGTGCTGGCAGAGTGTATCTGGCAGATTAAGGACCTGGTGCTGTATTACTATACCCCATGACGCATTATACAGAGTAACGGCATAATGACGATTATTGGAAAAGGAGAATTTTATGGAGGACGAAAAGCTGTATA
>NZ_MLBF01000107.1 GCF_001936615.1 Desulfosporosinus metallidurans | reverse complement strand
CTTTTGAACACTCTTTTTGAGTTATTTGAGTACGTCTTAATTTTTGCTAGTAGCCAATTTCAAATTGAGCAACTTTATAACCGGGAAAATAACTTAGTTGAAATAACAAATTGTATTATCCGCGATTTTGGCCATTATCTTAGAAATAAATTAATAACAAAATGGTATTTTATAGGAGACGAATTTTATGAATCCGACAATAATAATCAAATTGTTGAGGTAGAAAGAAATATCAATAATCTATTAGGGAAAAACTTTCTCCCCTCATACCCCGTCTTCATTTTACTCATAATTCAGCAGCTTGAGGCAATACAAAGTAAAAGCAATAATAATTTAAGTTCTTATGGATACCTTTACGAATCATTAATAACGCGAAATATGGCTAAATCTGTTACAAAGGCATCAGATATTGATACTTATTATACATTTTTATCAGAGTTGGCTTTTTATATATTCAGTAATAAATTTCGAATAATCACGAACGCTGATTTCTTCACAATAACACAACAATATAATACCGATTATGAGATGCACATGGATTTTCAATATGTAATTGATAAGTTTATTAAGTTTGGAATTTTGCAAAACGTGAGTGCGAGTGAGTTCATTTTCAAGTATAAGTATTTATATTATTATTTTGTTGCAAAGTATTTTGCCAACCATATAACCGAACTTGAAATTAAGGATAAGATTCTGCTTTTATGCGAGAAGCTACATAATGAACAATATTCGAATATTGTGATGTTCCTCTGTCATTTATCAAAAGACCCTTTCATAATAGACTCGCTCTTACAAAAGTCAAAAGAATTATTTAACCAAATCGAAGCATATAATTTTGACAAACATCTTAACTTTATTAACCAAATGTATATTAAAATACCCGAGATTGCAGTTTCCTTAGATAATCCTAAAAGAAATAGAGAAGAGGTACTTAAACAACAAGACAAATTAAATAGGTCAATGGAAGAAGATGATGTTAATTATAATTTTGATATGTCCGAAGATGATGAGGAAGATGAAAGTAATGAATTAATGAACGAGTTGCTTTCAATCAATAAAGCGTTTAAAACTATCGAAATTACTGGACAAATCGTAAAAAATTTCCCGGGATCGCTTAAAGGAGATATCAAGTACCAGGTTATATTAGAGTGCTACCAGCTTGGAATGCGGACGCTCAATGTATTCTTAGAAAGAATTAATGAAAATATTGATATAATAGTCGAACGTATGGCCGAGTTAATAAAAGAAAAAGAGAATTTAGCTGAAGATGAGTTACCAGAAAAAAGTAAGAATATCATTTTGCGTTTGACGGAGTACATTTCCGTTGGAATTATAAGGAAAATAGCTGAGTCAGTAGGCAATAGCAATTTAACGGGAACTTATAGATCTGTATTGGATAGTAATCATTGTACAACATTCAATCTTATTGATGTTGCTGTTAAATTAGAATGTTTAAATAATTTCCCATTAAAGGAAGTATTAGAACTAGGATCAGAACTTAAAACTAATATTTATTCATTTGCTGTGCTTAGACATTTAGTAGTAAATCACTTTTACCTTTACGATTGCGAATTTCAGATAAAGCAAGCTGTATGTAGTGGTTTAGGGATACCATATAATGAGGTTAAGTTATTAGGTAGTAGTATAAGAAAGTAAAATTTGTTTTGTTATCGGCAATAACATATAAGAAGATTTAAGTTATTTAATCCGAAATCGGAGTGATCAAATGTACATAGCTTTTCCAGCAGATGAAAAAGTCAAAGCTCGGCTGGATGCCGTCTGTAAATCACTTAATATTACCCTGTAGAATGGTTTGAGACTGCTTTGTGCGAATCAGAGCATGACGTTTTGACTAAGTTTCTGAGCAGCAACCCCGAAGATCAATCAAAATGGATGTGGGATGCTAATCTTTGTCGGTTTGTAGGAAGTAGTGACGCTGAATAAGCGTCATCGATTAAGGGAGGCAAACCCTCTGAAAAAAGTATATAAGCTACTATTACTTTTCTGCATACTAAACATCGTGGATTATCTCACAACCATGCTGGCTTTGAGTCATGGGGCAGTAGAAAGAAATATTATAGCAGATTACTTTATCGATCATAATGCTCTTCACTATTTAAAACTAGGGGGAATCGGATTCCTTTGTATTTATCTAATACATGCTGCAAAAAGGGATTTGAAAAGCCAGTTGAGAGTGATTAGGGTGCTGTGGAGGGCAAATCTAGCGTATAGTTTCATTACTGTTTCTAATGTGGTTTTGTACTTTATTCAGAATCAGAACTGAAGGAGCATTGACATGAAATGCTTTGTCACAAGATGGCCAAATAGTCCGTCCACTGCTACTCAACAGGCCACTATAACAGTAACCGTAAAAGCAGCAAACCACCTTGAAGCACTGGGACGTTCAGGACTTAATGAACCAGGCGCATTGATTAGTGTGAATAGCCTAGGCGGGCCGAATATTCGTTATAAAGTGGATAACTTTGGTTCCGCTATTGAGTTGGCGCATTATCGTAGTGTAGACTAGACTAAAAATTAAGTTCTATAGCATCCTGAAGAGGCGCCAATGAGGTGAAAGGAATGGATGAACGAGTAGAAGAAATTAAGCCCATTAGTCGGATTCGGCCAGTAGGAAAGGTTGCACTTGCCAGACCCAAAAGGGGCAGACGAGAACTAATGTATCAATTTAACCGATATCATAAAGCTAAAAAACCTAAACGAATTAATAAAAAGTTACCTGAGGTTTCCAAAACCACTGAAACAAACGCTGTTTCCAATTTAAACGATTATGCCACGGATTTAAAGAAGCGTATTGGATTTGATCGAGCCATGATAATTGGTGATTAGAGGCATCCAATAAGGAGGAACATTTTATGAAGAACTGCGAAATGAAGCTGAACGGTAATATATTAACGATAACGAATGATGTTTCAAAGGAATTTGGCAAATCCGCTTCAGGAAAAGCATAATCATCGCCTCGACTGAAGGAAATGTGTCTATACCCGAGAAAGAAGATATAAAGATCGGTCTAAATATCTATAGAAAGCCATAAGATGGGCTTCATTAGGTTATGTATAAGGTGCTTAGTAATCCTGAAGACCCAACTTCATGGAAATGGGATAAAAATCTTTGCTAATTTGTAAGGTGATCTGGAGTAGAATAAGCAGATTAGATGTATTAAAAGTACAAGATCTACAGCATGACTTGATTTAAGGAGGGTTTAGATGAAAAGCAAGATTGCCGATTCCATAAAACTAAGAAACCAGCCGGTTGCTGTATTCCGTTCGGATTTTAAACCTGAGGGGGCCTTGCAGTTTCAGAAAGGAAAATGGGGCTGCGTAATCTCCATGTTAAATGCGGCAGCCAATGGTCGTATCACTGTATTTGACGCTGAGACTACGACTTGTCAGGGTGGCAAAGTTGGACTGGGTTTTAAACGGTTTGAATTAGGTTTTATTGAATATTTTTTATCCACCGGCGGTGTAGGAGGTAGAGAAGGCGAATTTTACAAGAAGAATCCCGAGCTAGCTGCGAAATTTGCGATGGGATTACCAACGGCAGAAGCAAAGACGTACATGGTATTTAAGCCTTTGTCGGAATTGGCTGAGGGTGAAACACCTGAAATTGTCATATTCTTAGTCAATGTAGACCAGCTTTCCGCACTGAGTTGGTTTGCAAATTATGATCAACCAACCCAGGATAACGTTAAAGTGGACTTTGCTTCTGGCTGTCAGCAATCCATACTTTATGCTCTGGAACAAGCAGGGGCGGCAAATCCAAAGTGCATTATAGGACTAACTGATCCCTCAGCCCGTAAATATATCAATAAAGACGTGCTTTCATTC
Organism: Desulfosporosinus metallidurans; assembly: GCF_001936615.1. GTDB lineage: Bacteria > Bacillota > Desulfitobacteriia > Desulfitobacteriales > Desulfitobacteriaceae > Desulfosporosinus > Desulfosporosinus metallidurans. The sequence goes on along the minus strand of NZ_MLBF01000107.1, from coordinate 1,576 downwards.
AGTATCCCCTATAAACGTTTTTTAGAGCTAGAGGAGCAAGTTGATGAAAGTTTTTTGACGAAAGAAACATGGCTGCAAATTGCCGCACGGATTTAATCAATGATGGACTTATACGTCCTGGGCATATTCTGGTCAATTGGCAGCCCTATCGAGGACAGATATCCTTATTTCATGCTCCGCCATCATGACCGGTATTTCCTTGACGTTGTCCGCGAAGCATTGAGTATTACAACCAGCGTTTTTGTGGGAGAATCTAGGACTGGACAGCAATATAAGCTTAAGATATTCAATTGCGATCTGGGCCAATTAACACAATATGGTTGGCAACCTCGCCTTAGCGGGCAGCGTAGCTACCCGAATATCTCGGAACATGCTGATTTTATCCGCGCCTACTTTGAATTGCATAGTTCAGTAGATACTATTACGATCCGGAAACGCAATAAAGAACGAACATCGCCTCGTCTCCGCATTTATGGAAACCGATATTTTCTTAATGAGCTAACCGAGGTGTTGAGTTCACAAGTTGACATAACTCCTAAGCTTGTTCAGAAGACGACTAAACAGTCAGAGTCGAGCGGCGTCCTCTACTATCAAAGTCGTCGTGAGCTAGAGAAACTGCTCGCCTATCTCTATCCGAGTGGTATCCAGTACTTCCATCGAGAATACTATGAACATTTTAGAAGCTTACTATTAGAACTTTTACCCCACTGAAAGGGTAATTCGCTAATGTTATTTTAGAGGGGTTGAAGGACAAGATGTGTGGCCGATTTTCATTTGCCGAAATCATTGGCATCGTAGAGCGTTTTGAGCTGGACCAGGTTCAATTGGAGCTTTAGCCTCGTTATAACATTGCTCCATCTCAACAAGTTCCCGTGGTGATCCATCAAAATGGGGGCAACCGCCTACTTATGGTTCGGTGGGGGCTGATACCCTATTGGGCTAAAGATGAGAGTATTGGAAACAAATTGATCAATGCCCGAGCGGAGACATTGGAGGAAAAACCGAGTTTTCGCAGGTCCTTTGAGCAGAGGCGTTGTCTAGTCTTAGCAGACGGTTTCTACGAGTGGAAAAAGGAAGGCCGTGTCAAGAAACCTTATAGAATCACATTACTAGACGGCAGACCATTTGCTTTTGCTGGTCTGTGGGATTCTTGGTTGTCACCTACAGGACAAACGATAAACTCATGTGCGATCATAACGACGACGCCTAATAAGTTGATGGAGCCAATACACAACCGAATGCCTGTAATATTACCACAGGATATGGAGTCAGTTTGGTTGGGTGGGGATGTAACCTCCAGCCGTGAAGTTAAAGGTTTGTTGACACCTTTTCCGGAGGAACGGATGGTCGCCTACGAGGTTTCACAGTTGGTTAATTCTCCGCGCAATGATGGACCTGAATGTGTGGTTCCAGTAAACAGTCTATTTTAAGATCTTGAAAGAATATGTATGGATTCGGTCAACCCAAACTGCTTTCAAGGGGTACCAGCTGCTCACAACCTTATAACAATAAGCTCTCCATCACTGATGTGGAGCTTATTGTTATAATTTGGCGAATGAATTTGACTGGTTTCAAC
>NZ_MLBF01000106.1 GCF_001936615.1 Desulfosporosinus metallidurans | reverse complement strand
AGTATAGTTATAAAATACTTATTAACTCCTTGCTTAAATCGGATAAAAAGTTCATTCGGTTTACTTTCCAAGTAATACGATAATTCCTGAAATGGATTTACCTTCTAAGTGTAAGTCCCTGTTTTCTTGCTTCTACTAATTCCTTATGATAAAAATAATTGTTGTGTTCTATGCCATTTATCCGGCAATAATTTTCAATTTCCACGGACAGATCTATCCAATAATCTTTCTTCCCCTCGATGTATATATCATGATACAAATCCTTTAAATGCGGATATTCATGCTCAATATAGGAAAGTATTGTTCGCTTGTAACCGCCTCGTAAATTCAAATTCTCGAACCAATATTCATTTACGAAATCGTGCGTCTGCGCGATAATGGCCTTAAAGTCAGTAACAACAGGAAAAACTGGTGACATAAAAAGGATCGTATAAATACCGTTTTTGTTTAATTCTTTCAATGTACGCAACCTATCGTTAATACTGCTGGCTTTATCCATGTCACTTCTAAATTTCTCATCAAGTGTATTAATGGAAACGGCTACCTCTAAATTTTTACATTGCTTCAACAATTCAATATCCCTTAGTATCAGGCTTGATTTTGTAGAAATAGAAATATGGCACCGGACAGGAACTAACTGTTCTAAGATTTTTCTTGTTACACAATACTTCTCTTCTAATTGATTATAACAATCCGTAACGGAAGATAAAAATATAGATTTATCTTCCAGTTTTGTGGTATGAATTGGACTGTCACACCTTTTTATATCCACAAAAGTTCCCCATTCTTCACTGTGACCTGTAAATCGTTTCATGAAACTGGCGTAACAATATTTACAAGCATGAGGGCAGCAAATATAGGGGTTTATAGAAAAGTCACTTACAGGCACATTAGACTTAGTGACATAGCTTTTTACATCGATTATTTTCTCTATTATTTCCATTTATTTACTTTCCCCTTCAGTCTCCGATTCACTGGCGACTATATTTTAGCCATGCTTCATTGCAAATTTTATAAACGTAACGGTTTCTCCACATTGTCCATAGTAAAAGTTGACACGTAAACCTCAACTCTTCTTCTATAGGCTAAATAATCGGCCATACCGAACAGGGCGGTGCATCATTATCTTTATCTTTATTCTTTTTTGTTATTTGTGTCAAGGTTTTGGCCAAGCGCTGTACGCCTTCAAGCAAAACTGCTTCATTGTGAGTCGTAAAACAGAGGCGAAACTCTTTATCAAGGGTGGGCACTGTATGAAAAGCTTCGCCAGGTACAAAGGAAATTCGGTTTTTGGCAGCTTCCTGTAGGAGTCGTTGGGAAGTGACCGCTTGTTTTAACTTACACCAAAAGTAAAACCCTCCCTCAGGTACGATAAATTCAATATCGTTTGCACACAAACGCTGGAGAGCTTTAGCCATTGTGTCCCGGCGTTTTTTATATTCCCTCCGCACTGTGGTTAGATGTTGATCAAGTCTCCCTTCATTCAAGAACATCGTCACAAGCCATTGGGCTATGTTGTTTGAATGAAGGTCAATAAACTGTTTTTCCAAGGCAAGCCGGTTGATTAAAACATGTGGGCCTGCAAGATAGCCTGTACGTAAACCTGGGAATAGAATCTTCGAGAAAGTCCCCAGATAAACGACCCCTCCGTAGGAATCTAAAGCTTTAAGAGACTGAGGGGGCTGTTCGCCATAACACAAATCGCTATAGGGATCGTCTTCCACTATCACAAGACGATGACGTTTTGCAAGTTTAATCAAATCTTGGCGCTCTTGTTCTGGTAAAACCCTGCCGGTCGGGTTTTGATAAGTAGGTATCATATATAACAATTTTGGCCGGTAGCGAATTAAATAGTCCTCCAACAGCTCTAATGATAATTTCTCCGAGCAAGGCAGGCTTAAAACCCTTGCCCCTGCAGCCTGAAAAACCTGAATAGCTCCGATAAACGTGGGTGCTTCCATCACGACATAATCGCCTGGCTCCAATAACACTTTGCTAAGTAAATATAAGCCTTGTTGGGACCCGGAGAGAGTGAGTATGTTCTCCGTCGAAGCTGGTATGCCCTTCTCGCTCAACATTGCGGCGATTGCCCTTCTCAATGGGTTATAACCTTCTGTTGGAATATGTCCAAAATCCGCAGGTGCGGCCCTTCCAATATTGCGGTTAAACAACTCGGTAAAGGTCTCCAAAGGATAAAGGGCCGGATCAGGCATACCTGCGGCCAGAGATATAGTACCTGGCGCAGGAGTAGAAACCATATCCCTCAAAATTGAGGCTAACGGTTTTTTAGGATAGGCGGTAAACAGTTGAGGCCAGGGAACTTCAGATAAGGGCTCTAAATCACGTGCTTGCGCTACATAAGTCCCGCTACCTACTTTTGTCCATACCACTCCCTGCTGTTCCAACTTGCGATAGGCATTGATAGCAGTTGTACGGCTTACAGCAAAGAGGTCAGCTAATTCCCGCTCAGGGGGTAGCTTCGTACCTGAAGGCAGGACTTGCTTTTGGATTTTGTCAGCAATGAGTAAGGCAATTTGCAGATAGAGCGGTTGCTTATTCAAGGTATCCAACTCCGCGCTATTCAAGTGTTTGGATATGTCCATTTAGCATTTCTCCTTATTTTGTATCCAATTATTAATATATTAGAGAAATTGGATATTTACAATGTTTTTTATACCCATTAAGATTTAAGAAATATTAGAGTTAGGTGGAATGATTATGCAGCTATCAAATCTCATCTCAGGTAAGAACGAACTAGCGGAAGAAGCATGGGTGGCACTCCGCGAGTGCACTCCAGTGGTGCTCGGAGTAGTGCCCTTTGGGATTACCTGCGGGATAATGGGGCTTACAGCAAAAATGTCAGGAGTAGAAACTATTTCAATGTCTGTCATCGTTTTTGCTGGTGCTTCACAGTTCATTGGGATTACCATGCTGGGTGCAGGCATAACGGGCTGGGGAATTATTATTCTTACTACCTTACTGGTAAACTTGCGCCACTTGATCATGGGATCATCCTTGGCGCCCTATATGATTAAACTGCCGTTTCCCCTTCAAGCACTCCTGGCATTCCTTTTGACCGATGAAGCCTATGCCCTGACCTTTAGCCGAATTCACAGGGCCAAATACAGTGTGCTCTATCAATTGACCGTGGGTACTGTGCTTTATCTAGTTTGGGTTTTGTCTACTGTAGCCGGGGTAGTTTTGGGCGGCTACATTTCCGACCCCTTAACTTGGGGGCTTGATTTTGCCATGCCGGCAACTTTTCTGGTATTGCTGATACCGCTATTGGCAGACCGCATCAGTCTAATTGTATTCGTTGCGGCAGCAGGGGTTTCGGTAGTTGCTGCCCTATATTTACCTGGTAAGTGGTATATTATTATCGCCTGCCTTACAGCCAGCTTAATAGGGGTCTTATTAGAGGGGGCTAGCGAACATGCGTAGTGAAGTTTTTTACATTATTATAGGGATGGCCTTAGTTACTTATTTTACCAGAATCGGAACTCTAGCATTGTTCCGGTTTACAGGGGTACCAACTTGGTTAAACAGATGGTTAAAATATGTCCCAGTTGCCATATTGACAGCCTTAATTGTACCGTCATTACTTTTACCCAAGGGATATTTGGATATTAGTTTAAACAATCACTACCTGATTGCGGGCATAGTTGCTGCTTTTGTGGCTTATAAGAGCCGTAATATTATTGCCACCTTGGGTATCGGAATGTCAATAATGTTTGTCCTGAAGTTATTGTAGATAACTACTTACTTCAAATGTCATACAATAACGAGTCTATTAACCCTAATATCGCATGTTGTTTGGTGCCACCACTTTGGTCATTGTCATCGAGCGATGGTCCAGATATTTAATTGACGAACGTTTATTAACACTTTATTCCTCTGTTTAATTTCCAATTATATACAATATTCACCAGTTTAATGCAAACTCAGACCTGGTCTACAATATAACGGTAAACACATAGTACTATAATATAAAAAATAGGATGCATAGAGTTTTACTCTATGCATCCCACGATATATCCGTCAATGGTTCCGTTTTCAAAAACCTTATTCTCAACTGCCGTTTTTACTATGTGTTGATTGATTTGTTTTAGTCCGTTTATATCCACGACTTTAAGTGTATCTCTGATGGCATCAATCTGCGGCAGCTTTATTTCTCGGGGAAATAGTTTAAACTCACGATTCTTGATCATCAAACTTAGTTTATTAAAGCTTTTTATCCTAAGCAAAAAACCAAAAGCACAGGTAAAATTACTTGACCTGTGCTAAAAGCTGGGTTAGCTCTTCCGTCAGACAGTTTATTCAAACCACGATCAACGTGGTATAGGATTCAAATTCGAACTTTTTTGAAAGTGGAGAATTTGATTTTTCAATGTTATCTTTGTGTTGGGTAAGTACTGTTCATGAATTCAGTATGAACTCTTTTTAGTAATTCTGGAATTTCTAAAGTCTGTGGGCAAAGTCCTGTACAGATTCCACAGGATACACATTGATCTGCACCAGAACCAGCAGGCACCAAATTACTTTGATATACTACTGTGTCAATCACATGTGATTTCATAAGCTGCTGGCTGTTATAAAGCTTAAAAATTTCTGGAATTGTTACACCTTGTGGGCATGGCATACAGTATCTACAACCGGTGCAGCCAATGCTCTTTTTTGCTTCATATGCCTCACGAATCATTTTAATCAAATTTAAATCTTCTTCTGACATAACATTTGGAGCTGCATGTTCAAAAATTTTCATATTATCCTTTAACTGTTGTAAAGTGCTTGTACCGCTTAAAATTACAGATACTTCTGGCATGTTGTAAAGCCATCTAAAACACCACTCTACCAAAGAGCGCTTTTCCGGATATTGATTGATTAAATCTTCTGCTTCCTTTGGAACTGTATTTAGTATATAGCCCCCTCTAAGCGGTTCCATTATAACCGCTGCTAAACCTTTATCTGCTGCATATTTCAAACCTTCAACACCAACTTGTTGTTTCTCATCCAGTATATTAAGCTGAATTTGAGCCATCTCCCAATCATTGGTGTCTACAATTTCTTTAAAAGCCTTTAAGGTATTGTGTATGGAAAAAGCTTTATGAACTATCTTACCTTTTTCCACCATTTTATCCAAGAAAGTAAGACCATCAAATTTTTTAACCTTCTCCCAATTGCCATGATTCATATTATGAAGTAGATATACATCGATATGATCCGTTCCAAGTCGCACCAATTCTTCATCTAGATATTTTTCGAAGTCTTCATGTTTGTTTATATTCCAAATAGGACTTTTGGTAGCTAAATAAGTTTTGTTTCTATAGCCATCCTTTAAAGCCTTTCCTGTAATGATTTCACTATCTTTATAAATAAAGGCGGTATCAAGATAATTCACCCCATTATCGATGGCGTAACGTACTATTTCAATAGCTTCTTTTTCATCAGAAGGAAATCGCATGCACCCAAGTCCAAATCTAGACACTTTCATTCCTGTTTTTCCATATTGTGCATATTCCATAATGTTTCACTTCTTTCTATGATTTCTAACCTGGTACTTTCAAGACATGCATTGCAAGACATATATTAAACCTTACTAGTATATCCCCGCTTCCCCAGAGTTTCAAAAACGCCTCTTAAGAATTTTATTGTATATTTTAGAGTGCACTCTAAGTCAAGATTTAGATGTGTTAATAAAAGAAACCATAGGATGCCCTCCAAAGCTTCGCATCCCAAGGTTGTGTAATTCATTAACAAACAATTATTTAATCATT
>NZ_MLBF01000105.1 GCF_001936615.1 Desulfosporosinus metallidurans | reverse complement strand
AAAAATATATGGGGGAGGCTCTGCTGCAAAAGACTTATACCGTAGATTGCCTCACGAAAAAAAGAGTGATCAATGACGGCATCGTCCCTCAGTATTATGTGAAGAACAGCCATGACCCCATTGTTTCCAAAGAATTTTTTGACCGGGTGCAGTTTGAAAAAAAGCACAGAAGCGATGCGCCGAAAATATACAACGTAGAAAATACAAAAATAAAAAAAGGAAGGTACAGCCAATATGCACTCAGCCGAATCGTGGTATGCGGCGAGTGTGGCAGATTTTATCGACGGGTAACCAGTGCAAGCTATAAAAGATACCATTCCGGCGAGAGCCAAGTGACATGGCGGTGCAATAATCGGATGGAGTATGGTAAAAAGTTTTGCTTGGAGTCACCTACGATAAAAGAAAAATATTTGCGTGAGGGCGTTGTTAATGCGATCAATCACTTAATCCTGAATAAGCGTTTCATAAAAAAGCGGATCAAAAAACAAACTGCCCATAAACACGCATTAAACAACCAAGCCTTTTCACTGAAAGATATGATGGAGTTCTTAGAAGCATGTATAGCTGAAATTGCAGAGTTTGACGATATAATCGTCCGGAAGCTGATTGACAAGATTACTGTCATATCAAAAAGTAGGCTATTGGTGAGGTTTAAGGATGGGACGGAAATAGAACAGGGAATCAGTGCGGGAAAATAATTAGAATAAAGCTCTCGAGCTCCCAAAGTTGCTGAGAATCTTATTCTGCTTATTTACTGTAGCTTCAAAAGCTCAGTGTAAGAATTTCTGTAATGAGCATTTGTATAGAAAAGCTCCCAATGATAGGGCATGGTATCGGAGTTTTTGTGCATAAAAGCTTTGCCTACAAATTTATATGTGACGTATCTGTAATTTCCGAGGAAAATTTTGCTTTTTCGGTGAATGCATTGTTTTATTCATTTTTCGATATATAATAAAATATACAAGATTTTCCTCCATAAGGTTGTTTTTATGGACTATATTACTGTGAAAGAGGCAGCCGAAAAATGGGGAATCACAGCACGCTGGGCGCAGGTGTTATGTGCTCAATTCCCGGTGCTGTCCGTTTTGCCAACACCGACACCTAGGCAATACCAAAGGATGCAGTAAAACCTGAATCAAAATGCAAATAAGAACTAAGAACAGGGTACACACGAATATAGTTTTCTGTAGCCATATGTCTTGGTCCACAATGATCAAAGCTTGAAGAAATGAAGATCTTCTAATGATTTTCATGTGCGACGACAAGCTACAGGAGGTATCAATGTGTGGGAAAGAAAATGTTTATTTATTGGCGAAAAGCTATTTTTTATAAATAAAGAAGCTGTACTGTTGAAAATTTACAATCCATTGAGTCTGGCTAAAATTCAGTTAATCTCGGACAGTTCAGAAATGATAGTTGATATAAAATGTCTGCAAAATGAGCCGGATTTGACAAACTCAATTCCTTTAGGCATTTGGAGGTAGTTAAAGCATGATTTTGAGTTTTATTAAAACTCCACTTACTGGAGATGCTTGGGAAGAATGGTGCGATGCATGCTATCGCATACGTTACCAAAGTGATAACTATCAAAAAATACCTGCTGCATACAGGGGTGATGCTGGTATCGAAGGTTATACCCAAACAGGCATCGTGTATCAATGCTATTGCCCTGAGCGTGAGTACAATGATGATGAGCTGTATGAGCATCAGCGCGATAAACTTACAAAAGATATAAACAAATTGGTAGATCAAATATATAAACAGAGACTGAAAGACCTTGGAGTACCCACAATAAAACAGTGGCATTATGTGGTTCCTTTCTATAAGGATAATCGACTATTGCAACATGCCACAGCTAAGCGTAATGAAATTCTTCGAGGGAAATCTGGCAAACCAAAAGAATATGATCATCTGGATGACAACTTTGTGATTGTGATTAAAGTAGCAGAAGATTTCAAGGTTGAGTTTTCAAAGATTATACGAGAGACAATAACGGATACAAAGCTAAATGTTGTTGTCAAAAGCTTTGACACTATACCTTGGGATAAATGCCCTTCTGAAAAAGTACATAACATACAACGGAAAATCAAAGCTGTGATGAATCCAGTGAACGATGATGATGAAGACTTTAAGGATGTAGTTGGAGCATATGTCGCGTATTATATTAAGGGTATTGAGGTTTTGCGGATGCTGCAGGCTGATTTTCCGGAAATATATGAGCACATTTATACACTAGAGCGGGCATGTAAAAGTGAGGTTAGTTTAAAGACAAAAATGAATCAAGATCGCTCACTCAACATGAGTATTTTTAATGAGATTTTAGGTGAATTTGAGCAAAAACTGAGTCTAGAATTTGACAAGTATTTTACTACGTCGTCAATAATGGAATTAAAACATGATATGGTTGGCGCGTGGTTAGCGGATTGTCCGATGGAATTTAGAAGAGGGTGATTTATTATGGATAAGTTGTTTGATTCAGTTGATAAAATTCTATTCACTGATAGACCTGAAGCAGTACCTTATAATTATCGAATAAGTTATAAGGTTGCGCAGTTGTGCTTAATTTTAGCAAAGTCATGTGGACGTGGTGGATGCTCCATTCTAAAGCTGCACATGATCTCTTTAGCATTAACGTTTGAAAGTGACATGAATATACTAATCGACTTCGCAAATGATAGAACCCATGAATATACGCCTATTCGATTCGATCCCGCAGTAAATAGAGCTTTGAACTATGCATTGGGAGACAGTATGTTTGCACAACAGGCAAATGGATTATATCGCTTGACGGACAAAGGAAAAAAATTCGTTAGTAAAATTGACGAAGATATTGAGTTGATGGCACGAGAAAAAGAGCGACTTGATTCGCTTTCAAATAAACTTACAGAGGCTAAAATTAAGGACATAATGTCTTTGTGGAGGTATTCGAATGCTTAAAATTGATAGATTAAAAATTACGATACGTACTGCGGAACAAGATTCTGGCTTTGACCATACCTTCATGCAAGGCATTAATTTTATTGCCAGCGACGACAATACTTGTGGAAAGAGTTCAGTGATAGAGGGGATATACTATGCTTTAGGTTTTGAAGAGATAATAGGCGGCAGGGGCGAAAAGGTTCTGACGTCAGCGTATAAGAACTCCATTGAGTACAACTCAAAGACCTTTAACACCCTTGAATCTGAAGTATACTTGGAAGTATATAACGGAACAGATATCATTACCTTGTATCGTACTGCAAAAATGGAAAATAGAGATTCGCGCTTAGTTACTGTATATTTTGGCTGCCTTGCTGATGTGGAAACAGGTTCTGTGGATTATGATGATATGTATGTACATATGCCCAATTCTGCAACTCGAGAAAAGGGATTTCACACATTTTTAGAACGGTATTTGGGTTTGGAATTACCCTACGTTAATAATTACAGTGATTCGGAAAGCAAATTGTACTTACAACTGCTTTTTTCAAGTATGTTTATTGAACAAAAGCGTGGATGGGCAGACATATTTTCAGGAATGCCTAATTTAGGTATTAAAGAGGCTAAGCAGCGCACTGTTGAGTACATACTTAATCTTGATACTATTGAAAATGAAAAGAAAAAGATAAGTTTGACAGATGAAAAAAATGAGATTGAAAAGTCTTGGAATGATATCGTACAGGCTCTCATTGCTGACAGCAGGTCTGCCCAGTGTATTATTTCAGGGTTTCCCAACTCACCACGAATTCTTGAAGAAGCTGTACGAGCTAAGGTTTCCATAGAGTACATCAATAGACAAGAGATAAACTCCTACATCTTAAACCTGAGAGATGAATTGAGTCGGCTTTCTTCGCTGAAACCTAAAATTGTAGATAATTTTGATGAGCTGCAAGTTGAGCTTGATGAAACAGAGAAGCAAATCGATTTAATATCTAACAAGATTAATGAAGCTAGAACAAAGCTAAGCATGGAAGATGCAAGTATAAAAAGTCTTAGAGAGAGTTTAGATACTATCAAGATTGACATAGCTAATAATAAAGACGCCGCAAGGCTAAAGAACCTTGGAGCAGACATAGGATCTGAAATAATTAAGGGTATTTGCCCTGTTTGCAATCAGGCAATTGCTGATACACTTTTACCTTTGGCCAATGAATTTCATATAATGAGTATTGATGAAAATATAAAACATCTAGTTGCTCAGAAAGAAATGTTTGAATTTGCACTGAACGGCCATTCCGAAGCTAAAGCGGAATTGAAGAATTCAATTTCTCATTTTGAGAGGAGCTTGTTCACACTCAGAAGATTAGCTCTTTCTTTAAGAAGTGATCTTTATGCAGTAGACGAGGAATTATCCGAATCTATTGTCTATAAAAAACTTGAGTTAGGTAATGAGATACAACAATTAGAGAAATTCCAAAATACTGTTAATGATTCTCTTGAAAAACTTACGGAACTTTCAGAACGTTGGAGAAAATACTTAGACGAGAAGGAGCAAATTCCTAAAGAAAAATTTACATTAGAAGACAAGAAAAAGTTAAGTTCATTTGAGAGCAATTTCAAGAATGATCTTAGAACATATGGATATAAAAGTGTCTCGAATATAGATGATATATCTATTTCACGAGATACTTATTTACCTGTAATCAATAATTTCGATATGAAATTTGATTCATCAGCTAGTGATAATATTCGAGCTATTTGGGCCTTTACGATGGCTTTGCTTCAAACATCAAATACTCATCTTGGAAATCATCCAGGCATCTTGATATTTGATGAGCCCGATCAACACAGTATTGTGATATCGAATATGAAGGCGTTCTTTAAAGGAATAATTGATGTTGAGGGTTGGAAACAGGTCATTATAGGAATAACAATAAAGGATACGGACACGAGAACTGCAATTGAAAGCCTGGATGCCAGAAGTTACAATATGATAAAAATAAACGAAAAGGCATTTACTCCGATAATCAAAGTTCCACCTTTAAATGACGTAGATGAACAATCGTAACTATTGATATAGTTAGACATATTGCAGCAAGGATTGAACGTGCTCTGGAAGAACAGTTGGGTGAACCGCCATCAGCTAATTTAATCAAAGCTTTACTAGTCTAACAGGTTTTACCACGATTTATGATATGATTATTTTGGAGGGTATTACTATTATGGAAATAAAAGAGTTTTTATTAATAAAGCTACTGGAAGGTATAACGTCAGAAAACCATTTGGAGCAATCTTTCGTAAACCAAGAAAATAAGTTTTATAATGTTGAAGGGTTAAAACAAGCTAATATTGATTGTCTGAATAGCATGTCAGATAGAAGTACTATGCTTGTTATTTTTGTAGCGTTTAAGGAGAACTCCGGAGATTTTTCCCCTATAAAACTATTCTGGGCCGAGGGATCAAAAAACGACAGGGGGAACATAACTTATGTAGCTAAACATAAATGCGATTCTGCCTTTGTAGTACAGAATTTTATGAAGAACTTTATTGTTGATCTAAAGAGCGACTTTGAGCAAGATGTCTATTTAGCAAAGATGGAAATGAGCACAAAGTTTTTGGATCAACTGGAACAGGATATCATGTTTTTCGAGCCGTCAATCACACATGGTATAGCTTTTTCGAAAAATACTCATGAAACAAACTACCGTAACATGCATCCTTTTGCACAAACAAATGAAGATTGCAAAAGAATATTTGCTGATGCAAACAACGAATTGGGCATTTCAGAATTCCAGATTGACCGTAATAGTATCATTTTTTCCCGTGCATTTCGTCGCATGGTGGATAAGGCACAGATATATACATCGTCTAAAGGCGACCACTTTAGAAGTCGTATGACACATACACTTGAGGTATGTCAGATCGCCCGAGCAATTGGTATCAAACTTAATCTCAATCTTGACCTTATTGAAACTATTGCACTTGCACATGATATT
>NZ_MLBF01000104.1 GCF_001936615.1 Desulfosporosinus metallidurans | reverse complement strand
TCCCATAGTAGAATAAATTATCTACTATGGGAGGGCATTTTTGTGGGTTTAAAGATAAGTCAAAGGAGCAAAAAAGAAAGAAAACTCTTTAATCTCTTCAATTACTATTTCATGCTTACGGACGAATATATACCCAACCCACAGCTTGCTTTTTCACTATTTCACCAACACCAGCGGAAACGACAGTCACAAAATCAAGCAATTCATCTTTCTGAATACCTAAATCACGCATGGCATTGGCACATGCGCATAATACGACCTTCTTTTCTGCTAATTCCTTAAGCGTTGTCTCAAATACATTGGTATCCCTTGCAAGCATCTTCACTGCGTCGCCATTAGCAACCATTTCAATGTTTAAATTTCCCTCACCAAGATCAACAATCAAATTGCTAATATTATGGAGCACTAAACCTGCTTTATCCTGCTCATCGATATGAAAGATCACGTTGAACTTATCCATTATTTACCTCCTAGTCTCCCGACATTATTTTACTCGAAATATTATCACATTTTATTCATTTTGAGAAATGTATAGTTATACCCTTAAACGTTTATACAAGGTGCGAAACTGTAATGCCTCAGCTAAATGCTCATGCCTTGGCAAGGGATTTTTGCATTGGTTTATTAATTTATACGATATCATACACTGTTTTTCTGTGTGTGTAACTTGGGTTATATTCCCTTGCCATTGTTCGTTGAAAGCCAACACCTCAGTGCTCGGGCGCATGACCGAATTTTAAGAGTTGCACGTACGATTGCAGATCTTGACTTCAATTGAATTTATTTGGAGGTGAGAGGAATGGACGAAGGAAGTAGCGGGGACATGAAACCTGACGGGCGAAGTAGAAAAAGGAGCAGTCTCTCATGGAATTATTATGTAATCCCTCGGTCTGTTCCTCTGCCTAAAATCTAAAATAACGATAAAGCACAGAGATGCTAAAATCCAATATAATGATTTAAGCACACCTTGCTACGTGTTTTATGTCTTTACTTCCTAAATTATTGGACTACATTAAATTGTAGTCTGATAGCAAAATTAAGGAGGTTAAGACCATGAAAAAAGTAGTTCAAAATGTACAGAGCAAGGTATCCCCACTGTCTGAAAAATTGCTTACTTGCAGCAAAATGCAAACAGGTGTCTTTCTTAGGGAAATGGAAACCTCATATAGCGGTCTAAATGAAGATAAGGTAGACACTCAACGGGATAAATACAGAAGCAATGCAATATCCCATGATAAGCAAGAATCTGTGCTTAAAAGGCTATTTGATGCTTTTATAAACCCTTTTACCATTGTACTTTTTGTCCTTGCAATTATATCTGTTTTTACGGATATAGTGTTAGTCGCACCAGAGGATCGTGACCTAACTTCGGTTATTATTATCTGTGTGATGGTGACAATTAGCAGACTGTTGCGTTTTATTCAAGAAACACGCTCAAACAATGCTGCCGAAAAGTTAAATGACATGGTGCATACGACCGTTACTGTTGAGCGTGACGGAGCTGGCAGAATGGAAATACCTCTTGAAAATCTTGTATGGGAAGTAATGTGGTAAGTGGTTCTGCAATCTGTGTGGTCATTGCGACGGGTGACAATACCTTCTTTGGCTCCATGGCTAAATCCATAACTGGAAAACGGGTGGAGACGAGCTTTGACAATGGCGTAAACTCTGTAAGCTGGCTTTTGATCCGCTTTATGATGTTGATGGTTCCGGTTGTGCTTAAAATGAAATCCCAGTCCGTAAAAACTCTCGACGCTTTAAAAGTACTTTATACCCTTCATCTATGTTGTTTTGACATTTCCTGATCGCATCATGAGCGCTTCGTCCAGGTCTAAACCCATAGCTATTGTCCAAAAAATGCTTCTCGAATATCGGTGTGAGCACATCACACCCATCATGGTCAAGATCTGGTTAAGTAGAACAAAACAAAAACAAACAAAAAGAGCCCCGAAAGGCTTGATTTTAATGCTAAACAGATCTTCAACCAAAAGCTCGAGTCTGAATTACTACAAATGGTTTATAATTCACTCCGGTAAACACCTAAGAACCAAAATGAGGAAGCATATCTTTTCCAAACGGAAATTTTATGGTTCAAGTCACACAATTACAAATTATATCCAAATATGTAAATTGTCTAATAACTCAATAATTGATACAATAAAATTATGCACTCCCTTTGATTTTCGAGGGGGTGCATTTTTCTAGGGGGGTGCAAATCTGTAGGGATGCAAACATTATAATCCTTTTAGCAATTTTTAATGTCTATCCAATTGGGTGGAAATCCCATTGCTTTATATACATCTCCAATAGTAATAGTATTTATCTGTTTCGCTAATTTATCTACTTCACCTTTAACAGAATAGAAAAATTTATTAAAGGAGTTTTTGCTCAGCATTAATTTAAATATAATTACAATTGCAAAAAGGTCATTTTTTCCATATACCGGATTGTTACTTCTGCCGATTGGTATATTCATTTGTGTATGTATACTATTTGTTTTTATCATATTTGGATGCATATCCCTTTTAAGTGCCTTTAGATTATATAAACGTTCATCATGGGCACAAGCATTACGATAAATCGAAAGCACAAAAATTATTTTACTTAATTCATCAGGTCTTAAAGAAAATTTTCTTCCAATGTCATTTTGATCTGCCTGTTTTAAATAACTATAGAAAATACTTAATGTTCCTAATGAAAGGGTATTTACAAGAACCCACAACGGTACATATCCGTAGGTAAGCATATTATGTGAGATCATTGGATTATTCTTAGCTAACTGATTTGAGATGTCTCTTTGTAAGCTTGCAATTAGCCCTGAAATGTCACCAATTTTTTGAGCAGCAGTTTTTCGTTCCCAATGCTTTACACTTATGTCAAAGTTGTTTATTTTCAGATAATTATCATAACCATATTTCTTCGAGAAATCATGTGAAAGAATGCTTTTAAAATTATTTTCAATCTCTAATATATATCTGATAAAGATATTTCTTAATTCCCTATCAAATAAATATAATGAATAAACTTCGAAAAAATCAGTTCCATGTATATATTTTTCATCTGGACCTGTATACGTTGAATCTATAAATAATTCCTTATATCCATTAATTAAATTGTAATAGTTTTCCATCTCCAGAATTCGCTTAACTCTACTTCCATTATTAATGATCATGCCTCTTTTTCTAAGCTTGATCATTTGAGACCTTGTACTTGTGAATATCTTATCCATACTCATTTCCTTCCAAAATAAAAACCCCGGGCCCGTAGGACACCGGAGTATGATCACTAATATTATATGCAGATATTCTTTACACACTCATAATATCATGAAATGTTTTTTCTGTAAAGAACTTTTACATGGGATAAAATAAGGGAATCCGGTGATTAAATTATATCATTTTTTGTTTTTATATGCAATATAATGCGCAACCACTATTTTATATGGATGACACACAATACTAACCCCTCTACATATTTTCGGCTTTAGCTATCCTCTTGTGATTCGATTACTCGCATTTCTCGAAGTATGTGGCTAAGTGGATTGCACCTATCTGCATTCTCTCTTACTAACAGAATATACTCTTTTAACAATTGGACAGCTTACTCATCTGTGTATGTAGCCAGATGGGCTTCAAGTTCATCTGCATACCTAGAAAGTTGCTCATGTTTGAACCAATTATTTGCATGAACTGAAATATCATTAATGAGAGAATTTCTATGTGCTTGCCTTTTTTGTTCACGTTTCTGCTGCTCTTCCCTTAACTCTTTGGCCTGACTTTCTTCTTTCTCCTGCTCATACTCTAAAACCCACTTTTTGTGGTCAAGATGAGCAGATATTTCATTATCGCAGCATCGTTTATAAAACTCTGTAATCATCATTGGAATTTGATTTTCCAATCTATTATCAACAACATCAATGTAAGACAAGTAATTCGATGGCGTATTTTCGGAACTAGAATAATGCCTTCCTTTGTATATTCGCCAATTGATTTGAAGTCTTCCGTCAAAAACCATTTCATATAGCGGCTTGAACTCTGTCTTTTGATCATCGAGGTATCGCCGCTTCGATTTGCATTCACATAAGTCAAAAGATATCGTGGTACCCAATATCGTTATATTGATATTGTCTTTATCCCCTCGATCAACTGAGGTACTGCCCTTTAACTCCCTAAACGCCTTCAAAATAGTATCAACGATTCTATAAGCACGGTTGCGCTGGCTGTTTGAAACGTTAATTGGAATTATTGGTTCATTGTCGCGGTCCTTTACCTTTTCTAACGGATTCCATAGCTTAATGCCCTCACCCCTAAAGGGGTACTCCTTATCTCTTTCTATTCGATACTCCATTTCCAATTTGTGTTTGGAGATTAGCTCGTCGTAATCTTGTATCCGTCCCGGTACTGTCAAACCATTGCACCAATTTGTGAAAATCTCCAATGAACCTGGAGCCAGCAAATCAAAGTCGTGCATATTCTCTAATTGCTCAACAGTCAATTCCTCAAAGTCGAGCAATTCAAGTATACCTTTCTTCCTTTTCGACTGAACCTTTGAAGCATTCGCTTCATCACCATGACTCTCGTAACTGAGTATTGTTTCATTATACGGCGGGAGAGAAGGTCGATCAGCAACAGGCTTTCCTGCTTTAACTTTTGCCCAATATCCATTTGGCGGTAATGGAATGTTCAATGATTTGCATCGTTTACGCAATCCGTTATCTGAAATACCATATCTAACCGCAACTGTTGTCATCGGCTCAGCCCATAATTCCTCATATAGCGTTTGCCTTGTCTTCTTTATATTTTGCGACTCACTCATGCTGTCCTCCTCCATCACAAAATGCAAAACCGCTACGCAACAAATTGTCGACTAATTCTTCCAATTCGGCATCATTAGCCATACCTTTGGGAATTAAATACCGTTTCTGATTATCATTGAAAGCTGCACTCAGCATAGTATAGAAATCATCATAAGTAGGGTGTTTAAATTTATGTAAGTAATAAGCATCCAGCTCCTTACTGATTTGTTTATACCTCGGGCCATAGGATTCTTGAGTTTTGAAATTTGTAATGTTCAGGCATACAATTGAATTTTTGATTTCAGTTAATGCTCCAAATACCTCACTTTGGCTATAGGAACTGCTCCTCTTGCTTCCAAGCAGAGCCGGAAAATCAATTGAGAATCTCAGCGGAATTTTACGTTCACGTAATTGGACCTTTAGCTTTATCAAGTCCTCAATAGTATTTAAATAGCTGATTGGTTTCGGTTTCTGCTTCAACATCTTGTTTTCTAATCCGTTCACAATGGCAACTTTCATTTGAGTATTCTTTTTCATTTTCTTTTCAAGTATAGAGCAACATAAAATAAATATCTCTTCATCAAATGATGCAGTTTTAACCGGAGCAGTCAACTCTAATACTTTTGGCACACCAAATTCTTTGAATGATGCATTCAAGGCGTTTGTTAATGACGTCATTTCTTCACTATTCTGCCATACACCGGCATATGTTTGGGAAACTTCTACCCGCAAGATGTATGGCTTCTCTGGTTTCTTCTTCAAAACGCCGTCAGTTGTAATGATATGCTCCGTCAGACAAGATGCATCTTCAGGATAATTGAGCCCGGAGCCGCTCACAGGCAACAAGGCGTTAACGTTTCCAACAATATTCACCCTTCCTCGAGATACACAAAGGTTAACGTACTCGGGCCAATAGTCGTCATCATAGACCATTGTGAACAACCATTCGTGCATAACCATCATTTCCAACTCGCCTCTCTTGTTTTCCAAGAAGGGTCTATGCTTGTTATCACCATAGATGCGATCGATATCAAACGGATTATTATTGTAACGATAATTGTAGTTATTTACGTAGTATAGCCTTTCTCCATAAAGTTCTCGTTCATATTTCACATACCTATCATGGTAAGTATCAGCAAGATTATATGCAAAAGAAAATAAATTGACGCCATATTGTCTGTAGGTTTCCTTTACCCATTTAACGATGTTGTTATCCAGATGA
>NZ_MLBF01000103.1 GCF_001936615.1 Desulfosporosinus metallidurans | reverse complement strand
CTGTCTTTAATGTTGATACGTCTGTCTTTAATGTTGATACGTCTGTCTTTAATGTTGATACGTCTGTCTTTAACGTAGATACGTCTGTCTTTAACGTAGATACGTCTGTCTTTAATGTTGATACGTCTGTCTTTAACGTAGATACGTCTGTCTTTAATGTTGATACGTCTGTCTTCATGATTTCAAGTAAGCCAAGGACTTTTCCAAACATCTCTCGAGTTTCTTGATCCATGCAAGTAATCCTCCCTAGGTTGAATCTCAACCTTCTAACCATATGTAACTATTTTACAGGTCCGAAGATGGTTTGTCCATCCCTTATTCTACTGTTACTTTCTTATGAACCATAATATCCAGAACGATCCGATCTACTTCACGGGTGCCTTGATTAGCGAGGCGCCCAAGGTTTTCAATAGTTTTTTCAGAATTATTTTCAATAATTCCATCTGTTTCCCGGATAACAATGCCCTCCACCGCCATCATATCGCGGAATTGCTCAATATGAGCGTCCCTACACTTAACGTAAGATTAAGAAGTACCATTTAGGGGATTAACATTCCAAACCACTTTCCCACGTTTAATCACTGTCCCAACTGGATTATTTCCAAAATGATACGGCAAATAATTCAAATTTGGTATGTCGAGAATAAGAACATCTCCCTGTTTCCCCACTTCTATACTTCCTACCTCATCCGCCCTGCCAATGGCATGCGCAGCATTTATAGTCGCCGCCGTCAAGGCTTCCTCAGGAGTAAGGCGAAGATAAAGACAAGCAAGAGTTAAAACAAGAGGCATTGACTCCGTTGGGGATGACCCCGGATTCGAATCCGTAGCCAAAGCGACGGGGACCCCCGCACTAATCATGTCTCTCGCTCGGGCATAAGAATTCTTGGCAAGGTTGAAAGACGTCGCCGGAAGCAGTACCGCGATCACCCCTTGTTCAGCAAGAGCGGCAATCCCGCCATCCGAAGCTTGGAGTAAATGGTCCGCACTCGTTACGCCCAGTTTCGCTGCCAATTCTGCTCCTCCTGCCGCGTCTAATTCATCGGCATGGATCTTCAACCTAAAGTTAAGTTGTTTAGCTTTCGATAAAATTCTCTCGCTAGAGTGGACACTAAAAATCCCAGGCTCGCAGAAAACATCACAGAACTCTGCTAGATTACGAGCAGCAATTTGTGGCAACACATCTGCGATAATATAGTTTGTAAACTCCTCTTCACTATAACCCGACGGAACCGCATGTGCTCCCATAAACGTGGGTACCAGATCGATTACCTGTTCACTGTCTAATTCCTTAATGAGACGCAACGCCCGCATTTCTTCATCTAATGTCAATCCATACCCACTCTTTACTTCTACCGTCGTCGTTCCTAAGCTAAGCATCGTCTGGAGGCGGCGCCTTGTTTGGGCCTTAATCTCTTCATCAGTAGCCTGCTTTGTACTCCGCACCGTTGAAAGAATCCCCCCGCCTTGTTTAAGGATCTCAAGATAGGGGACACCTTTCAGTTTCAAGGACAATTCATTTTCGCGTGAACCAGCATAGATAACGTGTGTATGCGGATCGACAAATCCCGGAGAAACAACCTTTCCCTGGGCACTTATTCGCCTCGTTTCTGGTCCAACCCAACCACCCGCTAAAACTTCCTCCGTTGTACCAACCGCTACGATCGCACCCTCACGCATAGCGACCGCACCGTCTTCCCGCAAACCAACCTCGGACATCTTCTCCCCACGAGCAGGACTACCCGAGTGACCTTCCATCGTCACCATAGTAGAAGCAGAATGAATCAAAAGATCCGCAAACTTCACAAAATCATCTCCTCTTAACGAGCATTTTGCACCTCCGCTCGCGCCAAAGCTCCTAAAACCCAAATACGCGTTTCTCCAAAATCTGCTCACTTGAGAAATCATGCAACCCCAAATAGTAGGTTGCCACATCCATCATAGCATCAAGCGGAACAAGCCCGACAATTTCGCTACCGACAATAGGCACACCAAAATGAGCCGCTTCTGTTTTAATAAATTCCAAAGCCCGATACAGTGGAGTCCCCTGAGTATCCACCATATTCATAGAAATTTGCACAAGCCCTTGCTCCGAAAGATCAATCCCTAAGGCTTTAATATTCACAAATCCACCTGAACTACCCCGTATTCCTTTGGCAATGGCTTTGCCAATCTCAAGATTCGTTGTCCCCAAGTTCACATTAAAGGCAACTAGAGGGGGACGAGCTCCAATAGCAATCGCCCCAGCCTTTCCCAACTCACTTGGCCCATAATCCGGGGTGCGCTCAGAAGTCGCAATACTCTCCTTTAGCCCTTCATATTGCCCTCTACGCACTTCCGCCAAATTGCGCCGTTCAGGCCTAGACGCCGCCTTCTCGTAGAGATAGACAGGAATCAATAATTCCCGACCCACACGTTCCCCTAATGTTTTGGCTAGATCAACACATTCTTCCATCGTCATCCCTCGGACAGGAACGAAAGGGACAACATCCGTAGCCCCCATGCGCGGATGTTCCCCTTGATGTTGATCAAGGTCAATCTTTTCAGCCGCTTTAGAAATCAATCTCCAGGCAGCCTCAAGCACTTTTTCTGGCTCACCAATCATACTTATAACTGTCCGATTGTGATCCGCATTGCTAGAATAATCCAGCAAAGTCACACCCGCCACTTGCCTCACCTCAGCGAGAATTTCCTCAACAACATCCAGCCGCCGACCCTCACTAATATTCGGAATACATTCTACGACTTTTACCACATACAACATCTCCCTAAAGCTCTGATTCCTAGTATCTACTTTAACCTCTCCAATACACTACCCTGGCTTTCTTCAAATAACCTGTTTCCCTCTCCTCGTATTCCTCGACATTCCTCCAGCAAGTCCTCTTTCGTCTTGAGGGACTTTAACCCCAAAGCATTTATTTGCACGTTATAGAGGGCCCCTTCTAAACCAGACTTAAACATAAGAGCCGCAACTCCCATATCACTTAAAGCGTTAGGATTTCCCTTAGCCAACAAGCCGGGCATTTCACGCAATCCAGCCAAACATTCTTTAGCTGTGCGCAGAGGAATCTCTGCTGCCTTAAATGTAGCTGTTTCCAAAGCTTCACGACGAAGGAGTTTTTCTTCCTCACTATTCTTAGGGAGACCTAAGGCCTCCATCACAACCGTAAAACCTTGAGTATCCTCTTCAACAAGAGCCAATAACCGCTCTTGCCTCGCCACTGCGTCTTCCAGCAAAGACTTCATCTCATGTTGGACCGCCGAAAATTTCTCTCGTCCCAGAGTCAGACGACATACCATGGCAACAAGAGCAGATCCTTGAGCCCCAGCATAAGCCGCCACGCTTCCGCCACCTGGCGCAGGGGAAGACGACGCCACCTCCTGGGCAAATTCACTTAAACTAAACTCTTTAAGATTCAATCTACCTGCTCCCTTCATTTGCTCTACCTTAATGTAAGTCAAGAACCGTCCCCAACTTGCGTCGCCCCTCATTTTGGTCCAAATAATCCGTCAACTAGTTCATCCACTAATTCCTCTTTCGGAATAAAGGGAACCGTAATATGCCCTGAACCTTTGTAACGTTCATTAAACTCAAGGCTTGTTTCAATGGAGTGCTCATTTCTGGCCCACGACCGTCGTGCCACTCCGCCCATGACGTCCCATAAAAGAGCGGATTTAATAACGTTATCTACACGTTCGCTCCCGTCAAGCACCAAGCCGAAACCACCATTGATGGCTTTACCAATCCCGACGCCCCCACCATTGTGAAGGGATACGAGACTCATCCCCCTTGCTGCATCTCCAGCAAAGCTTTGGACGGCCATATCGGCCATAACATTGCTCCCATCTTTAATGTTGGCTGTTTCCCTAAATGGAGAATCAGTTCCACTCACATCATGATGATCCCGTCCCAACATGACCGGCCCAATCTCTCCGGCACGAATCATCTCATTAAATTTCAGCGCAATTCTAATCCTTCCCTCGGCATCCTGGTAAAGAATCCTCGCTTGGGTACCGACGACGAGTTTATTTTTCTCGGCATCCTGAATCCAAATATAGTTGTCCCGATCTTGACCCCGGCGGGTCGGATCAATACAAGACATGGCTGCCTCGTCAGTTTTTCTCAAATCTTCCTTTTTGCCACTGAGACAAACCCACCTGAAAGGTCCGTACCCATAATCAAAAAGCTCTGGACCCATAATATCTTCAACATAGGACGGGAAAATAAAACCGTCTTTTTCATCCACGCCGTTTTTGGATATCTCTTTTACCCCAGCATCATAAACCGCTTTCATAAACGAATTTCCATAGTCAAAGAAATAGGTACCTCGTTCCACCAAAGTGCAGATCAATTCGTATTGGCGTCTTAAACTTTGATCTACCAAATCCTTAAATCTAATCCGATCCGTTCCGAGTAACCTTGTCCTCTCTTCAAAGGAAACCCCCTGCGGACAGTAACCCCCTTCATAGGCAACATGGCAAGACGTTTGGTCGGAGAGTAAATCCACTTTTATATTATGTTTAACGGCATACTCCAATAAATCCACGACATTACCTTGGTAAGCAATCGACATGGGTTCTTTCTTCTGCACATACTCAGCGGCAATGTTAAAGACTTCGGCAAGATCTGAAGAAACTCGACTAACCCAACCCTGATCATAACGGGTCTTAATTCTAGATTCATCAACTTCAGCGATAATACCAACCCCTTGGGCTATTTCTACTGATTTTCCCTGAGCCCCACTCATCCCACCAAGGCCCGACGAGATAAATAAATGCCCTCGAATATCCCCATCATGTGGGATTCCTAACCTTAGTCTTCCGGCATTGAGTAAGGTGTTAAACGTGCCATGGACAATCCCCTGCGGTCCAATATACATCCATCCACCTGCCGTCATCTGACCATAGTTAGCGACACCCATTTGTTCAGCAATTTCCCAATCCTTCTGATTATCAAACATACCCACCATTAAAGCATTGGTGATAATTACCCTAGGCGCTTCCGGTCGAGAGGGGAATAAGCCTACAGGATGGCCCGATTCCATCACCAAGGTCTGCTGGTCTGTCATCACTTCAAGATATTTTTTGATCAAACGATACTGCAGCCAGTTTTGGCAGACACTTCCCGTTTCGCCATAGGTTACAAGTTCATAGGGATAAAGGGCTACCTCAAAATCCAAGTTATTATCGATCATGACTTGAAAGGACTTGCCTTCTGTGCAGTTTCCCTTATATTCATCGATGGGTTTCCCAGATAATCGTCCAGTCGGTCTGAAACGATAAGCATAAATTCTACCTCTAGTCCGCAATTCCTCCAGAAATTCCGGGGCCAACGTCTCATGGAATTCTTCCGGAACATAGCGCAAGGCATTTTTTAAAGCAATTTTCGTTTGAGCTGGTGTTAAACTAAACCCTCTGTCTGGAGCTCTCCTGATTCCATCTTTAAATTCTTGGACCTCTGGCAATTCAAGATCTAATTTGATGGTCATGGCTTGCGAGATATCATAATTACTAATCATCGTCAGTCCCCCTCATTAAGATAATAAAACTTTACCTTTACTCTTACCTGCGTTATTCATCCTGCCCTTTAAAACCCTCTAGAGCTCGTTCGAACAGACAGGTACAGTAGCCCCTAAAGGCTACTGTTTTGTGTATCCCAAGGAATTAATCGTATGCTGAAACTGCCTCTTCTGAGATTATTACATAAGCCCAATCCAAAGGCAATTAAACATCGACAGGTTATTTGAACATGGTGTGCAAAAACACCCCCCTAGAACTTTCTACTTGGAAAAGTTTAAAAAGGCCTGCAGCAAAAATTGCTTCAAGCCTTTTAACATTGTATTTTAAATATTGAATAATATTAGTGCTACAAATGAAACCGTATTTTTACCATTGTTATAGGGTATTCCAGAGGATTTTACCAGGGCCATTACATCAATTCCATTTGCTTCAACGGAAGACACTGCTTTGTCAGGAAATTTGCACTTTTCTCCCACAAGATAGGCACACTTTGCACAATAAGTACAGGGACCCGCATTCAAGGGGAGTATTTT
>NZ_MLBF01000102.1 GCF_001936615.1 Desulfosporosinus metallidurans | reverse complement strand
TCTATTTTACATTTATACATTAGAAATAGTTCTACAAAACAATAGGATTATCCTTATCCTAATTTCCAGTTATAGACAAAATAGCTACAAAGCCATCTCCCAACCATCAATAACATCTCGTAGTTTTTTGCATATTGTAAACTGGTTTGCGCTAACTTTGAATTCACTTTCCTCAAGAATTCAACAACTTTCCTAAATATTCCTGCCAGATACTACTATTATCAGAAAATAATAACCAGAACGACAAGAATGTGTAAGCGCGTTGTTTTAAAAAATAGCCCCAATAGATTGATTTTGCCATTATCAATCTATTGGGGCTATTTCTGTATCATTGTTGTACGTATTTTTTGCTGACTGAACAACTTCCAAGTTTCTTTCACTCGCCAGGATTCATGTTCCATATAACCACATCAAGCTGCTACCCCTCTATAAAATACTCGACATCATCGGGTATTCCTCATCATCGACTGTCCCTCCAGACCTAAACCGTACCCCACTATTCAGAAACGATGAACGAAAAACTGCATCTGGTCCAAATCGTTCTCGAATTGAATCGATCGTTCGATCAACCACTCTCTGTTTTTCGTAATCCTTCTCGAAAAGAGAAAGCTGCATAAAATCATTTCTGCATAACTCAGAAACACGAACTCCAAGATGCCGAACTGGCTCACCTTTCCATAGCTCGTCAAAGAGTTCGCAAGCAACCTCATGAATAGCGTTTGTGCAATCGATCGCCGATGCAATCTTTCGTTGATGAGAGCAGGAATAAAATTCGTTGGTCCTTAAGGAAACCGAAACTAAACGAGCACAGTATTCTGTTTGACGTAGCCTCGATGCTACAGTTTCAGTCAAAGAAAGCAAGACTAAATGGGCAGTCGTCGCATCTTCCACATCAAATGGAATTGTAGTCGAGTTGCCGATTCCTTTTATCATTGTTCTGCGGTTTTCTCGAACGGCTGATATATCATTTCCGTTCGCATAGTTCCATACTAAAACCCCGTGACTTTTCAAAAAAAGCCTTATCATCTTCAGATCCGCATGCGCTAAAGCGCCAATAGTGTTAATGGCTCTACTCCGCAACTTTTTCGCCGTAGCTCTCCCCACCATGAACAGTTCTTCGATGGGGAGACACCACATTTTATCGGCGATTTCATACGGAAAAATGGTATGTACTTTATCTGGCTTTTTAAGTTCACTAGCCATCTTTGCCAAGATTTTATTTGTAGAGATCCCGATATTAACAGTAAACCCAAGTTCCTCTTTGATACGGTCTTTAATTTTATAAGCTGTTTCAACGGGATCAGTATAGAGCCTTCCCATATTTGTGAAATCCATAAAATACTCATCTATAGAATATTGCTCAACCAGAGGCGAATACTCACGAAGAATATCACCAAAAGCACGACTACATTGCATATATAGACCATAATTCGGGGGCACTATGATCAGCTCTGGACACTTCGCTTTGGCAGAGTAGATAGTTTCACCTGTCTGTATGTTATATTTCTTTGCAGGAATCGATTTCGTCAAAACTATCCCATGACGTGTTTCGGGATCACCCCCCACAACAGAAGGGACGGTCCTTAGATCAAGTGTTTCTCCATGTTGAATTCTGTGAACAGCCTCCCAGGAAAGATAGGCAGAGTTTACGTCTATATGGAAGATAATTCGATTACCCATTGCCTTCACCTTCTTTAAGAATGTTTGTTCCAATTTTATCAAAACACAAGTTCGTAGTAAAGGAAATTCATTTGCCAAATAATAACAATAAGCTCCCCATCAGTGATGGAGAGCTTATTGTTATTATGAGGTTTTGATCAGACAGTACTCTCTTGGGAGCCATGGGGTTGTCTAAATTCATACAAATTCTTTAAAGATCTTAAAATAGACTGTTTACTGGAACCACACATTCAGGTCCCTCATTGCGCGGAGAATTAACCAACTGTGAAACCTCGTAGGCGACCATGCGTTCCTCTGGAAAAGGGGTCAACATACCTTTAGCTTCATGGCTGGTGGTAACATTCACATCCAACCAAACTGACTCCATGTCCTGTGGTAATATTACAGGCATTCGGTTGTGTATTGGCTCCATCAACTTATTAGGCGTCGTCGTAATGATCGCACATGAGTTTATCGTTTGGCCTGTAGGTGACAACCAAGAATCCCACAGACCAGCAAAAGCAAATGGTCTGCCGTCTAGTAACGTGATTCTATAAGGTTTCTTGATACGACCTTCCTTTTTCCACTCGTAGAAACCGTCTGCCAAGACCAGACAACGCCTTTGCTCAAAAGACCTGCGAAAACTCGGCTTTTCCTCCAAGGTTTCTGCACGGGCATTAATTAATTTGTTTCCAATACTCTCAGCTTTAGCCCAATAGGGTATCAGCCCCCACCGAAACATAAATAGACGATTGCCCCCATTTTGATGGATCACCACGGGAACTTGTTGAGATGGAGCAATGTTATAACGAGGCCAAAGCTCCAATTGAACCTGGTCCAGCTCAAAACGCTCTACGATGCCAATGATTTCGGCAAATGAAAATCGGCCACACATCTTGTCCTTCAACCCCTCTAAAATAACATTAGCGAATTACCCTTTCAGTGGGGTAAAAGTTCTAATAGTAAGCTTCTAAAATGTTCATAGTATTCTCGATGGAAGTACTGGATACCACTCGGATAGAGATAGGCGAGCAGTTTCTCTAGCTCACGACGACTTTGATAGTAGAGGACGCCGCTCGACTCTGACTGTTTAGTCGTCTTCTGAACAAGCTTAGGAGTTATGTCAACTTGTGAACTCAACACCTCGGTTAGCTCATTAAGAAAATATCGGTTTCCATAAATGCGGAGACGAGGCGATGTTCGTTCTTTATTGCGTTTCCGGATCGTAATAGTATCTACTGAACTACTCAAAGTAGGCTCGGACAAAATCGACATCTTCCGAAATATTAGGTTAGCTACGCTGCGCGCTGAGACGTGGTTGCCAACCATACTGTGTTAATTTGCTCAGATCGAAATTGAATATCTTCAGCTTGTATTGTGGGCCAGTTCTTGATTCTCCTTCAAAAACTCTGGTTGAAACATCTAATGCTTCACGAACAACGTCCAAGAAATAGCGATCATTGTGTCGGAGCATAAAATAAGGATATCTATCCTCAATTGAACTACCAATTGACCAGAGGATGCCAAGGACGTATAAGTCTATCATGCTTTCAAGGCTTTCGATAAACATTTAGGCCGATCTTTATATCCTCTTTCTCGGGAATTGAGACATTCCTTCTGTAGAGGCAATTATAATACTCTTTCCCGAAGCCGATTTGCCTAATTCCTTCGAAATATACCCTTATCGTTAATATATTACCATTCAACTTCATTTCACAATTCTTCATTGCGATGTCCGTCCTTTTGGATACCTCTAATCGCCTATTATCATGGCTCGATCAAATGCAATACGCTTCTTTAAATCTGTTGCATAATCGTTCAAATCAGGAACAGCGCTTGTTTCATTAGTTTTGGAAACGACAGATAACTTTTTATTAATTCTTTTAGGTTTGTTGGACTTATGATACCGGTTGAGTTGATACATTAGTTCGCGTCCGCCCCTTCTGGGTCTGGCGAGTGCAACCTTTCGAAGTGGCCGAATCCGACTAATGGGCCTAATTTCTTCTACTCGTTCATCCATACCTTTCACCTCATTGGCGCCTCTTCAAGATGCTATAGGACTTAATTATTTAGTCTAGTTTACACTGCCATAATGCGGCAATTCAATACCATGACCAAACAAATCCACTCGATAGCGGATATTCAGCCCGCCTAAGCTATTCACGCTTATCAATGCGCCTGGTTCCTTAAGTCCTGAACGTCCTAGAGATTCAATGTGGTTTGCTGCGTTGACGGTTACTATAGTCGCTTGTTGAGTGGCAGTCGCTGGACTATTAGCCATCTTGTGACTATGTATTCCAATATCGATGCTCCTTTACATATGATGCGTTTGGATAAAATATACAACGATATTAGAAACAACTATTAAGCCAAATACAAAATTCGAAGCCCACAGCACCCTGATTACGCTCGACTGATTCCTTTTTGCCACATAAATTAGACACATGCAAAGTAAGCCGACTCCGACAAATTTATAATAATGCAGAGCATTGTGGCTGACGAAATAGCTTGATATAAAATTTCCTTCTGCCGCCCCGTCTGGTTCGCGAAGATTGGATAGCCGTATGAAATTGACCGAAACGTCCAAAACGCTCCGGTGGGTATATTGGGTATCATATAGCTTAGTTTGCACAGTTTTCCTCCACTGTTCTAAATTCGAGTACGGTATAGAGTCGAGTGAGGTGGAGGGGCCTTTACTAAAGCTAGTAGAATAACTAACAATCCGAAGGACACACTAAAACAACATTATATCTAAATCTAATAGCTCGACTTCTTATTCTGAGGTACAGACATAAGTTTTGAGTTATCTAATTGGTGTTAACTGGTATAGACGAAACAGACGATAATTGGTGTAAAATATAAGGTACCTTTCCGCCATCGTCCCTCTTATTCGGAATTACTACTCTTCCTCCACTCAAGGGGCACCTCCCAAAGATGCGGTTGCCATGCTTCGGTCTTTAATTCTTATGGCTTTTAAGGGAGTGACCAGCATACCTGCCTGTACTGTCATATTACGCTCACAGAGCCCTTCTTTGCTATTCTTTCTGGGTTCGTCCCAGCCTGCCTTGGCTCTTCAAGGATTGATGGTCTTACTGCAGACCCCCTTCCCGGCGTTGGTACTTTTTATGATTTTATGGATAGGCTGATCAGGAAGGAATAGATCCCTTTACAAATCCAACCTGCTTAGCTTTCGCCGTAAGCCCAAGTCTTAACGAAAAAAATCAGAAGATGGACTCTCCGCCTACGACTCTCTCTGAACGGCTAGTTAAAAGGGTGATCAAGTATTCCGACGCGACGCCAAACTCCCCGATTCAATTGAAGTTTTCTAAACCTCATCCTCAAAGAGCTTTTTGTACTCCCTTCCCTTAAAAGCGGCTTACTTGGCGGCCCTCAGAAGTTTAATATCGCTGGTGACGGTACTTGTATGGCGACTCACGCTTCTCACTACGGCAAAAAGATTTGTGACTGTATCCTTAAACCGCGTGAGTTATGCAACTGCAAGCGTAAATTGCCAATTCCAATAGGAACACGGTACTATCTATAAAAAATATCCTAAATCGTGGAAACTGCTTGCCCTTTTGACAGCTATGCTGGTACCGGGCTATTATGTTAGCTATGACTGGCTTGCTTTTTTTCTTATAAAGAAAGCAATAATCGTAATAATTCCACCCATAAGCATTACGATGAAAGATACATTAAGACAAATTGTATCATAATGACCATTAGCACGCATCATGCCAAATGCCAACAATGCAATTATACAAATTCCAAAACCAAGCCATTCAAAGATTTTAGTTTTTTTCATTCTAAATTCTCCAGGAACTTATAAGCATGGTGCCAATCCTAGCTCTTTCCTAGTCGTATTGAATCATCCATTGTAGTATTCCATGTCAAGTCGATCCCAGAAAAAGTGAAAGTAAATGCTTAAGACGGGATTGTGAAAAAGTATTTTGTTTTTTCACAATCCCGTCTTGATTAACGGTGACATTAGTGACATTGGTTGAATTACTATTGTTATGACTTAGGTCCAATAGATGAAATCTGACTCACCTTGATAATTAGTATAATCTGAATAAGCATAATATTCTGTTTTAACCATAAAGTGAGTATCATCATACGAATCCACGTAGTTTGTCTCTATATACCATACATCTGGAGTATGCAATGCAATAAAGGCACCAGCAATAGTGACCAATACTCCTGTTATTGGTCCTCCATAAAGAGATGCGAGACAACCTGCAAGTACAGATGCATAAGTTGTATCTATGGCATAACTACTATATCTAATAGGTCCGTACGCATCCCACCCGGCAATTAAAGGAGTTACAGTACTTTTTTTTGCGGTTGTATTCGAAGTAACAACAGGTTTTGAATATTTGACTTTTTTTGTATTTTCGTTAGTAATTTTGACTGTACCATTAACGGGTTCTATTGTACTTTTACCCTCTTTAGTAGTAGCTGAATATACATATTTACCATTCTTTAGAAATGATTCAGCATACTCAACCTCACCAGTTTTCAAAGGGGAAGACGGAATACCACTTGGACACCAATAGTAGTAAACAATTTCATACCCGGTTTGGGCTCCAGAAATACCGCTATAGAAAGATTGATAAGACGCCACGACGCCGGCAAAGAATGACGGCTTCGGCGGTACATGTAAAAAGTACAAAAGGGCAGAGGTTATTACGCCAGTTTCAAGGGATTGAAAATAGGTGCTTGTGTACGTGCGAAACTGCTCGCTTTCATACCAATCCTGTATAGGGTCCATAGGGTGTAAAAAAACTTGAGGTAGGCTGGGCATAGAGGTAGCTTTAGGACTAACTAGTACT
>NZ_MLBF01000101.1 GCF_001936615.1 Desulfosporosinus metallidurans | reverse complement strand
TCCTTCCGGAATTTCTCCGACGACTTGTCCTCGTTGAACGATCTCTCCGACCTTTACCACGGGGATGGCGGGTGCCCCTATATGTTGTTGAAGGCTTAAGCTCACTTCCTCGGGTTCATAGGTCTCTAGGGATAAGGGTGCCTCTTTATACCAAGGACCTAATTTTAAGCGCTGCACTAAGCGTGAGGAGGGGATTACGCGATGTTGGGCCATCGGATCAACCTTCCCGAGTTCTCCTTGATACTTGATTCCTTTGGCTCGTAACTCTGCTTTTAAGGCGCGATTGACCCGCAGCGGTGAGATTCCCACCGGACAGGCATAGGCTTCACATACCCCACACTCTGAACAGGTGAGAGCACTGGTCAAGGTTTGTGGATCTGCCATGGCTTTGTAATTCACGGCTCGAATCAGGCGATGCGGGGATAATTCGTGCCCGATCATATGACGTGGGCAGAGTTCAGTACAGAAGCTGCATTGTTCACAGACGGTTTTGGCGATGCGCAGGACGGTTTCTAGCGGCATTTGTTTCCGCTTAATGAGTGGGTGATCCTTGGGGAGGGCAATGAGTCCTCCGGTGGTTTTGGTGACGGGTGCGCTGAGATCTGTGATCAAGCTTCCCATCATGGGGCCTCCGAGGATATAGGCTAGGTCATCACCCCGTCCTCCACCGGCTAGGTTAAGGACGTCCTGCAGGGAGGTTCCGAGGGGCACGGTGATGGTGATGGGATTTTTGACGGCTCCAGTGACGGTAAGGGTCCGCGTGGTGACGGGCTCTCCCTCATGGGCTTTAGCCACATTGATGAGGGTTTGAACATTATTGACCACGACCCCGATATTGATGGGGATTCCTCCTGGGGGGACGCGCCGTCCTGTGGTTAACCAGATGGTAATAACTTCATCTCCGGCGGGATAGATGTCCGGCATAATTGTGATCTGCAGTTGGTCGGTGAGATAGGGCTCTAAGGCTTGAATGGCGGCCTGATACTTGGCCTTCAAGGCGATGATTCCTTTTTGGGCACCGGTGGCCTTCATGGCTAGTTTTAACCCTTTGATGAGTTGGTCGGGGTAGCGTGCTACCAGTTGTTGGTCGGTTTTCAACATGGGTTCACATTCTGCTCCGTTGACGACCACGATCTCGGCTTGGGCGGCGAGTTTGACATGGGTTGGAAAACCAGCTCCGCCTGCGCCGACGACGCCTGCCTCTCGGACGGTCGCGCTTATATCCTTGGGGCTTGTACCGTTCGTGGTTGTAGTGTTCGTATTTTTATCGTTCATTTTTTCACCCACTTAAGCTTACGCTTCAAAGGTTTCTTTATCGATAATGCCCACGATGATGGCATCGATGGGAATGTTGTGATTCGCTAGCCCTTGTCGGGCTGAGGATCCGCTGGCAACCATGACCAGTTCACTTTCTCCGGCTCCGATTTGATCGGCGGCGATGAGGGAGTTTCCGTGTTCGGTCAGCTTTGCTGATCCATCCTCAGCATAGGTGAGGGTAACGGGTTGGATGACGAGAAACTTCAGGCCACGTAAGGATTCTTCTTTGCGTGTGGACCAGACATGTCCAATGACGCGAGCTAAAATCATCGTCTTCCACCCTCTCTCTCCATGTCCGTACACAATTCAATTCGGCGGATCTTTAAGGTATCTCGGGCTAGCGGGGATATGACGGTTAATCGCTTGACGAAGACCCTTGATGCTTCGGGAAATCCATAGGCATCTTTATCTCCTAAGAACTTCTTTTCGAACCGAATGACGTCTTGAGTGGGTTCCGCAGCCGTCTTTTCGTCCCCAATCCTAGTGTAGACTTTTACGCCGTAGGACTTTATTTTCTGAAGATATCCTTCATAAAGTTCAAGGTAGGCTTTTGGGGTTTGGGCGGTAAAGCCGAGATACTCTGTTACGAGTTCGATGGGTTGACCTTGGGTGATTCCACGTCCGATGAGTTCACTCAGGGGGTTATCTCGTAGCCCTAAGGCTGCTTTCGCTAGCGTATTGGCTGAACACGCTGGGACGATGATTTTTTGCCAGTCTGTCTTGGTCAAGGCGTCTTGGGGTGTGATCCAGTTCATGTCTTCGGGTAGAGCTGGGTTAGCCTTGGCGACGCTTTCGCTGGGTAAGATCGTGAGCGTGTACTCTGCTCCCCAGCGTGTTTTCACGGCGCTTAAGACTCGTTCGAAATCGGGGACGTAGTTTAAGAGGACTAGAGCGGCGGGTTTAACCGCCTTGTTTCCTGCTCCGTTTCCGTTTCCTTGGAGGAGGGCTTGAAAGGCGGGCTCCGATAGGATGCGGTGCACGAGTTGGTTGATCAGTTCTTCGTTCATGCGTTATACCCCCATGAGCAGACCTTGGCTCTGCGAGTCGAGGAGGGCTGCATTGGCTTCATCCATATCGAGGTGCATTTCTTTGTGGTAGTGTTCATGGACTCGGATCAGGACGTCTTCAAAGATCATGGGACGTTGGCTTTGCACTTTGACGCGCACCCGGTCTCCATCCTTGAGGGACCACTCCGCTGCTTCCTCGAGGTTTAGGTGGATATGTCGACTGGCCACCATGACGCCGGATTCGAGGTCAACGTTCCCTAAGGGGCCGATGATTTGTAGGCCGGGGGTTCCATCATGGTGTCCTGAATCTCGGATGACGGGTTTGATGCCCAGTTTAAAACAATCGGTGACACTGATTTCGGCTTGG
Organism: Desulfosporosinus metallidurans; assembly: GCF_001936615.1. GTDB lineage: Bacteria > Bacillota > Desulfitobacteriia > Desulfitobacteriales > Desulfitobacteriaceae > Desulfosporosinus > Desulfosporosinus metallidurans. Next base: position 4,032 of record NZ_MLBF01000101.1, on the reverse strand, counting down.
GTGCGTTTTCTGACAGGGCCCAAGACTCGGACCTTCTCGAGGCATCCTTTAGGGCCGACTAACGTGACGGTTTCTTTCGCTGCGAACTGTCCGGGTTGGGAGAGTTCTTTTTGGATCGTCAAGGCGTAGTTCTCTCCGTACAGGGTGGTTAAATCCTCGTTCGAGAGGTGGATATGGCGATTCGAGGTTCCGATGGGAACTCGTTTTTCTTGGTGAAGACGTCCTCGTACGCTACAGGCGAGGATATAGAAGGCACTGGAGAGCCGGTTTAAGGCCTGGATCAGGTCGGTTCGGCTGCAGTTTCCGTCCTCGTCGGTGAAGGCGCGATTGGCGTAGAGTTCGACTTCTCGTGATTTTGCTCTGAGATGATGGAGCTTGGAGACGACCTTTCCATGGGTATAGCTGAGCGGGCTATGCTCGACTCCGTAATACGTTTTGGGGTGATGGGACCGTTCCCGTAGTTCTGCTGGAGTCAGTCCGATGAGGCTTTCCCATTGAAACGGTTCGTCTTTGACTTCACTGACCATGAGTTGCCGAGCAAAGGCGGCGATTTCTTCGAGCTTAAGAACGAGGTCATCTTCCCCTTCTTGGGCAAAAAAGCCCTGGGCTTCGACGAGTTCACACTGAAAGAGATCGAGTTGTCCTCGATAGGCGATCACGGGGTGGGTCTTGGTGACTAAGGCTCCGACACGCAGATGGGTCATGTGTTCGGGTTTGACCCCTGGTGAGGTTTGAGCTTGGCTTGGAAGTTGACGTTTACTCTGACTTTGACTTTCTTGAGAGGAGTTAAGTTTCTCTTCGAAGGGTTTTGCCCTTTTTGTGGTTTGTTGGGCATTGGAAAAATTGTTTTTGTGGAGGTCGAGAATTCCGTTTCCTTCAATTTGGACATCGATTCCCTTGGACCGAATAAAGTCTCGGGCCGAAGGGGTGATCACACTCCCCTGGGGTAAGGTGATCACTTTGTCTTTCGTTTTATGCCAATTGGCTCTTAATTCATACTCGGTTACGATCATATTTTCACCTCACACTACAGAAGTCGGAGGTCATAGGTCAGATATCGACGATTGACTATCTGATTTAACGTCTGGTAGCGCAGCATCCTCACTGAAGCCTCGATGTTTTTCCGGAGTCAATGTGCTTATTTTTCACCATAGGTTTTGTTATCGCCTACGGGTAAAATGTACTCGACGTCCTGGTGTGGGCGCGGAATGACATGCACGCTGAGTAGTTCTCCGACTCGTTGTGCGGCTGCGGCTCCTGCATCCACGGCTGCTTTTACAGCTCCCACATCTCCTCTTACCATGACGGAGACGAGTCCGCCGGAGACATGCTCTTTTCCGCATAGCGACACATTGGCCGCTTTTAACATTTGATCCGCTGCTTCGATCGCGGGGATTAATCCTTTGGTTTCAATCATGCCGAGTGCGATTACACTTCGATCTTGTGCCATCGTGTTCCCTCCTTAATTTAATTCAAAGTTTATTTTTATCTTAACACTTCATTCCATTTAAATGTTGCATGACTTGGTTGATGATTTCTTGGACCATGTTGGCATCGACTTGCGTGCTAAGGGTCGAGTTCTGGACTCCTTCGGTTGCCCCTGCTCCGGCTACGTTCATAGGCTCCACAGGTTTGCGCTCGGGTATTCCTAGATGCCAGGCGACTCGTTTGATGTTGAGTAAGTGCAGTGGGGTGACGTTTTCTGAGACGCTCGAGCCTGCCCAAGTTCCACACCCTAGGGTGAAGGAGGGGGATAGGCCGGTGGTGGCTCCGACGCCTCCCATGGCGGCTGGGGTGTTGACGAGGATACGATTGACGGGTTTCTTAAGGGCAAATTCGCGGATGACCTCTTCGTTTTGGCTGTGGATGGCTAGGCTGTGCCCGACTCCGCCGGCTTCTAGGAGTTGGAAGCAGCGTTCACACCCTTCATGCCAATCGGCGACTCGGTAGAAGCCGAGGACGGTGGTGAGTTTTTCGTAGGATAAGGGCCACTGTGGTCCGACGCCGCTCAAGGGGGCGATGAGACACTTGGTTTGTTCGGGAATGCTGATTCCGGCAAGTTGGGCGATGAATTTGGGGTCTTTGCCGACCACTTTGGGGTTGACCCCTCCTTTGGCTAACATGACCACTTTGGACACTTTTTGAACGTCTTCGGGATCGAGGAAATGCGCGCCGTTGCGTTTGAGATGCCCTATGAGTTCGTCGGCGATGCATTCTTCGGCAACAATCGCTTGTTCTGAGGCACAAATGGTTCCGTTGTCAAAGGTTTTGCCCATAACGATGTATTCGGCGGCCTTGGGTAGGTCGGCACTTCGTTCGACGAAGGCGGGGACGTTGCCGGGTCCGACACCGAGGGCGGGCTTGCCACTGCTGTAGGCGGCTTTCACTAAGGCACTTCCGCCGGTGGCGAGGATCATGGCCACACTGGGATGTTTCATGAGTTCAGTGGTGGCTCCCATGGAGACATTCAGGATACACCCTATGACCCCTTCGGGGGCTCCTGCTGCGACGGCCGCTTGATGCATGATTTTAGCGGCTTCATTCGTGCAGCGCACGGCGGAGGGATGCGGGGAAAAGACGATGGCGTTGCGTGATTTTAGAGCGATCATGGCTTTGTAAATCACGGTGGAGGTGGGATTGGTGGTGGGGACGATTCCGGCGATGACCCCGACGGGCTCGGCGATTTCCCAGATCTTGTGTTCGCGGTCTTCGCGGATGATGCCGACGGTTTTCATGCTTTTGATGGAGTCATACACGGTGCGGGAGGCAAAGTAGTTTTTGAAGCATTTGTCGGCGTAATTTCCCATCCCGGTTTCGGAGACGGCCATCATGGCCAAGCGGGCTGCATTCGCTTCTCCGGCTTCGCGCATCATGTCGATGATGTGATCGACTTGTTCTTGCGTGAAGTTCATGAGGGCTTCTTGGGCTTTGCGAGCAGCTCGTACTAAATTTCTGGCTTCTTGTAAGGAGCATAAATCGCGATCAAGTTCCATTTCAACGCTGCACTTCCCCTTCGTCTAGAATTTGAGGCCGTTTTCCACGACGTCGATGACGGCTCGTTGGAAGGCCTCACAGGCGGATTTACACGCGCTTTGTGATCCGGTTAAGAGTCCGCCACCAAAGTTGGTTTCGGTTGGTGGTCCGTAAAAGGCTTGCATCGTCACTTCAGCTGCTTTGAGGGCAGCGTCTAAGCCGAACATGGCTTCGATCGGCGGGGCGATGAGATAGGCGAGTGCTTCTCCTTCTGGGATTCCCGCTATTTTAGAGAGGTAACTTCCGGTCCGGGAGACGGTATGCGGAAACCAGGCGGTTTTCCCGCCATCACAGGTGTAGAAGAAACATTCGTTTTCTAAGTGTTCTATGCAGGCATCGACGCCTGCGCGGACTTCGGCTGGGTTCGGGCCGGCAAAGATGCCGATGATTTCTCCCGATAAGGGGCCTGATGCTCGGGCCGCGCCGCAATAGAAACTTTTGGCGTAAACCACTTCGACTTCTGCTTTTTTGGTGGCTTCGTCTAAAGCCACATAGGTTGAATCGTCAATGTCGGCTGTGATCATGCCGATCGAACGTTGATCCCCCGTTAGTCCTAATTTCTCCGCTAAATCCGGAGCGACATTGGGAATGAGTCTTACCGCTAAGACCTTAGGCTTAATGGGCTCAATCATGGTAACCCTCCTTTAGACGTCGGTTGCTTGCGCTTTCTCCGACGGTTTATTTTGTGTTCTCGACGTTTCTGGTTTTGGGCTTCTCTTCAATGGTAGGTAACTTGGGTAAGATTTGTTCGAGTTCTTGGTGGGGGCGTGGGATGACGTGGCAGCTGATGAGTTCTCCAACTCGTTCTGCTGCTGCTGCTCCCGCGTCGACTGAGGCCTTGACCGCTCCAACGTCTCCTCGTACCATGACCGTCACTAATGCGCCCCCTACTTTTACCTTGCCGATCAACGTTACATTGGCAGCTTTGACCATGGCATCGGCTGCCTCAATTGCTCCCACGATTCCTCGGGTTTCTACCATTCCTAGGGCAACGAGATC
>NZ_MLBF01000100.1 GCF_001936615.1 Desulfosporosinus metallidurans | reverse complement strand
AATGAAAGATCAAGTAAACATCTACGCTATCCAACAAGAAGACCTCTACACAACAGAGGAACAAACTATTTGCAGAATCTTGTCTGACATCCAGTTAAACATCAACGCCATTAAGCAGTACGAGTTACTTAACCTTCTCAGTCAAACCAAGCAGTTCAAGTATACCTTTACAAGTTCAGAAGACCTCATGAATCAACAGTACGCTTCACGGTTCGTTAAACGCTTTGTAACAGAGCAGGAGACAGCCTCAGTCAAGGTAATAGCTTCACCTGAGTATACTGACCTTCTTAACAAGAACTCCGCGTACAAGGCCCTTCTCGTTGAACAGAAGATAGCCGAGAAAGCTTTAACTTATTGTTTAGACTCTGCCGATTCCAACATTCCCAGAGAACTAAAGCCAGAAGCACTGACCAAAACCTCTAAGAAACATCGGATCTTCGCCAGCTCCTTTACGAGAACTCTTGGTCTTGTGGCTAACGAAACAACGACTGACATCTTCTCATTCCAAATCACGAACTATGTAGTAGCCCAACACCTCATGAAATCAGGTTTTGACTTCAACGGTGAACATTATAGCTTCTACACCGCAACTGCTGGTGGCATGAGAGATAAGAAGTTGACGTATATCAATGATCGGATCTATAAGAAGCATTCAGCATCCCTTCTGTGTGGAATTACTCATGAAGATATTGACTTCAAGGGTGGCATCGTGTTACCAAAACTCTTAGCCTACAGTGCCTTGTTGTTCTCCGCATCAGACCCATGGCCTGAGTTCGACATTGACCGAGCCATTGTGATACCAGATTGGTCAACCACGGTTACAGGCCTTATGGATGTCATCTCAGAAGACCCTACCACCCTAGGTAACTTCATAGTGACCCCTTCAGTCATGGTTCAGAATACTATCGTACATTCGGATGGCGCAGGATGGATTAATCCTTCGCTCTCCAAAAAGAACCTCCAAGTAAGATTGCCCTTCTTCAAAGGATTGCTTGTGAGTACCCCTTACCTAGACAAGTGTGCCGAGAGTGGCAACTACATGATTCCGGATATCTACGGCGATATACATGACCTTAGAGACGTAGACGTAGTGTTCAGTGCCTCGATGTTCAAGATGTCAAAATACTATTCTTCATGGAATGATTACAAGACAAAATATAAAACCAACCACTGCACCGCAAACATCTGTAACGAAGAAGAGGAGCACATGAGAACTGGCTCAACAAACTACCAATTCCTCCAAAGTATGATCTCAATGACTGAGAAAGAACTTGAACAACTCATCACCCCTGTTAGAAATCAACTGACAGACGCATACAGCCAGCGTGACACGATGTTAGCTCTCCATGGTGCGACTCCACAGAACAAGCATAAGAGCCTTTCACAGGAAGCATTAATGCTCTATCCTGAGATGTTGCAAGATTACTCAACGAAACAGCTTTTGAAAGACCGTATCCATTCAATGCGTTATCAAGCATCAATGGGTAAAATCAGAATCAAAGGATCGGTCAACACCTACGTTATCCCTGACATGGGCGGTTGGTTGAATCATGAAATTGCTCACACAGACGAATGCTTACTCCAAGGGGATGAAGTTAGTTGCTCAGTATTCCAAGACCAAGAAAACTTACTACTCAATCGAAGCCCTGCCTTATATTTAGAGCATGTTTGTGCAAAGAACGTTGTCAATTCCGACACAAAACATTGGAATCCAACGAAAGCCATCATGACCTCAAGCTTCTCCCTTTGCTCCAAGGTGCTGATGTTTGATGTGGATGGTGATCACCTTCTGGTATCTAACCAAGAGTTTTTATACAATGCCGCGAAACGATCCATGGACGGTGTCCTGCCTCTCAGCTACTCAGCAGGAAAGAGCAAGTTAGAGCAAATCACGAATGATAATATCTGGACTAGCCTTAAACTTACCTTCAAACATGGTTCAATCGGAACATGGAGTAATAAGTTGAGCAAGTTCTACAACTCAGATGAAGCAAAACATGGCAACCTCCAAGTACCTCAACTGCTCACCTTCTTAAATAACCTCTCAATCGATGTTGCTAAGACAGGCTACTTCCCAACACTCGATAAACGAGTTAAAGACTTGCTCAAGGGAGTCAATGGAGCCGACCTCCCTTACTACTTAAAATACGATGATCCCAAAAAGAAAGTTGAACCGATTAATGACTCCCTCATGAATCGGCTATGTAAGAAGATCGAAGATATCCCTACCCCTTATCGGTACGACTTCAGCCAAGTAGGGAAGTTCGATTACAAGACACTGCTTCACGACAAGGACGCCATCGCGACACCTGAAGTCGTTGAATTGTATGACAAGCTCGACAAGGCTAAGACACAAGCCTTCATGGTATCAGATCAACCTAATTCATTGATTGCTGGTCAAATCTATTCTCAGCTCAGAAAAGATATGGTTAATGCTTTCCCTGAACTTTCATTAGAAGAGATCGTAGACCAAATAGTCGTTCACTCTTTCACCAAACATAAGACCGCCAAACGAACAGCTTTAATGACAGCCTTTGGTGATGTGATATTGGATGCGATCAAACACAACATTGAGAATCCACTAGATAAGGGCTACTTCTTATGCCAATGTGGAGCAAGGTTCAAGCAAATCAAGAACAATCAAAAATATTGTAAGCCTTGCTCTGTAGAAGCAAACAAGGCGAAGGCCAAAGCCCTCAGAGCCTCGAAGAAAGCAATATAAGTCAAAAATGTTCGATTCTAAAACACCCTCAGATGTACCGTTATGTTACATCTAGAGGGTGTTTTCTATGTTGAATCCTTTGTATGAACTGTACAACACCTAAGAGGCCTAAACACCTGACGCACTATGAAGAGAACCTGTGGTTTGTCACAGTAAGAATTCTTTAGCAAGGCTATTAAATGAATAGGGCCAATTAAATCAAAGGAGAAAGATAAACATGCTTTACGACATGAATAAAACAGTTGTATTCGATGAGCAAACCGAAGCCATAAGAATACAGCTCAAAGACTATATCATCAATAATGGGGTGCGCCAGAACTTCGTCGCAGGATACTGTGATTTGAGTGAATGCTCTATTTCGATGTTCCTTCATGGTAAGCGTATTCTGGCTGATGTGAAGCTAGACATAATCAAGGCACTCGTTTCTAAGGTTCGTTGAATTAACAATGCCAAATCGCCGATAGGCTTTTGATAATTTTGTCATCGTAAGATGGCAGGCCTCCTACTGAGCACTACCTACAGCCATGGGTGGTGCTCTCTTTTTGAAATTGAAGGGTAACAACCCTCGTTATATATCAATCAAATGGAGCTGAAAGCTAATGCTTACACTTTATTATTTGATGCTGATACTCATTAACCTGGCCTTGGTATCGTACCTTGTCCGTTGGTTGATTAATTATGCACAGTATAAGGCTATGGAACGTGAGTTTAAACGCTATCGCAACGAATGGGTGAGAACATTAAACAAGCTATGAGAAGAGGCAATTAGAAATGGAAGAAACATCAACTGAGAAAACTTACGATTTTAAATGGTTCTATATAAGGTCCCAAAGACTAGCAGGATATTTAATGATGTCAGGATTCATCCTTCGTGGCCTTGCGCCTGACGAGGACTGCACAAGTCGGAATATATTCCGATTCGCTAACAGCCTTCCACTGCGGAACAGGATCGACCAGTACAAGATTGACAGTCAAGAAACTAAGAAACTGAGAAGCTAGGAGGTCTGGACAATGCCTGATTGCTACTTTTGTTGTACGGAGCTTAGATGGAGCAGTGACTTCGCGTTCGATGACTGTGGTATCGAAGGAGATGGCATCGTAGCCACATTTAGCTGTCCAGAATGTGGCGCGACAGCAGAGTTCACTTCTAAAATCACTGACGAAGATGAAGACGTTAATAAGTATACGGATGACGAAACCGTTGACTGAGGAAGAGATTGTGAGACAGCTTCAAGTCCTATGGAGTCTATATTTCACCAAGCCTGACACCAGTAAGAAAACTAAGTAATGATTTTAAGGACAGGTGCAAACATCGCCGAGTCCCATCGTAACAAAACGAATTAAGGATGTGTATCAACATGGAAACAATCATTTCAGGCATCTACAAAATCGAAGATACTCTCACAGGCAATGTATACGTTGGAGCAAGCACTAACATTTTGAAGCGGTGGAGTAATCACTTAGCGAAGTTCCGAGGTAATCGTCATGACTATCCTGAACTCCAAATTGCATGGAACTTAGACCGAAACCGAATCCGGTTTGAGATCCTTGAAGAGAGCTATAAGGATTCGAGCTTGAACGCAAGAGAGAACTACTTTATCGGGTACTGCGAGGCCATTGACGGTTGGAAGGTCATCAATAAGGAACAGATTGCAAGGCGAACGGGCAGGGTCATAGACACCGCTAAGATGAAGGCAGCGCAATCTGGCGAAGGTAACGGACACAGCTTTCTTACCACGGATGACGTTGTCAAAATCAAGAGGTTACTTCAGATGGGCGTTAGACAATGGATAATCGCTAATACGTTTGGCGTGAAGAATACTCAGATAAGCAGAATCAATACAGGCCGCAGATGGGGCAGTGTGAGCCTATAAGACATAAGCAAGAATGAAACGTTCAAGTTAATCTAATCTTCATCATGTTCCACACTATGCAAATATTTAATAGCATCTTCCGCATTATCAAACATAGGAGATACCCGGCCAGCCTTAATATCCTCCTCGGCCTCACGCTCTCCTGCTTGCCATTCGGCACTCCAAAACCATTCTTCGTCTTTGGGTACAGTAAACTTAGGCTCAAGGATAACTCTGCCATTCTCAACGATTACCTCAAAGATCTTACCCTCGTCATCTAAGTGTAAGTCCTTATAAACCTCACTAGGTAAGATAATAGGTTTTTTATTATCAATAAAGAGCTTACCAAACGACTGTCTTGATGTAACATTAGACATTCCAAACATCCTTTCTGAGAAAGGGCATAAATTTCTTACCACTGATTTTATTTGATTGAATATGATAAAGCAAGACATACGACTACAGATGGAGCAGTATGAATATTGCCCTGAGGATACCTATCAGACATAGGAGGTGATCTGTATCTGCTATATTGGAGCCGGGCTCAACTTTGAGCCCGGCTCCAACTATGGATTGGGGTCTATCTTGAAAGGATGAATCTAATGTGTAATGCCTTTGTCGATTCTTTTGCTAATAACGATACCAAGATAAATTGTACTAACTGTATCCATTTAAAGGGTGCTGAGTGTGAAGAGGCAGATCGTATTATGGAAGATAGTCAAGAAGAGGAAAGAGGCTAAACAAGTGGCAAAACAAAGACTCACTGGCGTTACATGGCAAGATTCTATTGAAGAAGCCAGAGCCTTTTATGTTATCGCTTACCATATCGAATCAAACCATGCAATGAATACCTTAGTCGTTAATCATGAGAGCAAAAATAGGATTGTTAAACAATATGAATCAACTGGGACAATGTATATGCCTTTTCAGAGTAAAAACGTAAAGGTACGGAAACTTATTGTCTCTAGAATAGAAGAAATGCTAACCACAGCCATGTAAAAGTAGGTGAATCAAATGGGACTCTCCGTTGAACAGGAAAGGGCAATAGGTCTTCTAATCATAGGGGAGAAGAAGACGGTCATAGCAACCAAGTGTAACGTCAGTAGAGAGACGATATATTTATGGTTACGAAATAAAGAGTTCAAGAATGCCATGGCTCTGAGAAAAGAATATATGATGACCAATGCTGAGAATTACTGTCTAAACAATACTCAGACATATCTCGAAGAACTCAGCCGAATAGCCTTAGACAAGAAAGGCGATGTCAGAGCTAAGATAGGAGCATTAACCTACTTGCTAGACAGAAGCTTAGGGAAGACAACTACTAAGGTAGAAGTAACTTCGGATAGAGTAGAGGCAAACAATCCTCTTAGCGTAGAACTAGCCAATGAGTTTGCTAAGTTCCGGCAGATGAAAGACGTAGTGGATATAGAAAAGACTGAAGACCTCCCAATTATAGAAGCCATAGAACCTCAACCTAAGAAACCCTATGTAGAGGAGACTAATGAAGATGGTAGTCCGATTGAGATAGCGGAGACAGTAGACATCATTAACGGAAAGTATTATATAAATGGTTTAGATATGTATGATATGCCAGTGGATGATTGAACAAGAGAAGAGAACTAAAGGCAATCTTTGAGCTATAAGTGTGTAGTGACGGTATAGATATGTAAAGGGTGACATGGAGCCTGGAGTGTGATATAGGGTTGATGGCGGTATGGGCGGTCTTTATAGAAGGTAATCGTGGGACAAGAGCATTATCTCATGATAAATAAGGAAAAGGGAGACGGCCCAACACTCTCCGACTCAATCACTCACTACCAGACCTACATAAACACCTCTCTAAGTTGTTAGAAGTCTCTCAGTGAATAAAGGGTGCTAATTAAACTTGTACCCTTTAGAACGGCATTTAAGCGCAGACACTACATCATCGATTAACCCTTATATTAGGGCTATTCTCAATTAGATTTAAGAAGCCTTGAAATTAACAATCAAGCTATGAGCGGCTTTGATATACTTATTCCCCGAGCGAGACATCGAAATATCTCAGAGTCTAATTGAGAATGAGTACATAACACCTCGTTCCTGCTAAGAGAAAAGAGCACCAGCAACTACTTATGATTACCTATCCCAATTGACTGTTTCCTATATAGTCATCGATACATTGACAGACGCTAGGATGCCATTCTAAGCAGAGTAGTCTAATTCACAGAAGGTAGGAAGCTTTAAACAACAACATGAATCTATGCCCTAAGACGCTACAAGGCACTTTTAAGCGGAGTGAGAAAAAGAAGGGCT
>NZ_MLBF01000099.1 GCF_001936615.1 Desulfosporosinus metallidurans | reverse complement strand
GTCACACCCCCTTCGGACACGTCGGGGAGGAGGCCCTGAGACGGATTATTAGTCACTTTGAGCATAATGAACAGTCGATCCGCATCTTAAAGGTGTTGGCCCGTGAGGGCCACGGCTTAAATCTCACGGAGCCTGTTCTCGATGGGATTTTACATCACACCGGAGAAGGTATCCCTAAGACCTTAGAGGGGCAGATTGTGAAAACTGGAGACAGGATTGCTTATCTTTGTCATGATTACGATGATGCTCTGCGGGCAGGTTTACTGATCCAAAGCGATTTGCCAGAGACTGTTAAGCGGATACTCGGAGAGAAACCGAGCGATATGATTACCACGATGGTGGTTGACATGATTGAGGCATCAAGTGGAAAAGATCATATTGAACAGACGGTTGAGGTCAGAGATACCATGCAGGAATTCCGGAATTTTATGTTTGCAAGGGTTTATAACAGCCCAACTTTACGCGAAGAACGACGAAAAGGGCAATACATTGTTCAGGCCCTTTTTGAATATTATAGACAGGATATATCCAAATTACCGGAGAACTTTTTAGAGTGGGCTAACGGAGATGAAACTCAAGCGGTTGTTGACTATATATCCGGGTTGACCGATAATTACGCGATCGATCTGTTCCAGAGCTTGTTTGTTCCTCTACATTAACATTTAATCAGTAAAGAAAAAGCCAAAGAAGAGAGGACCCTCACAACATCTAGCGGGTTCTCTCTTCTTTTAGTAAATAACAAGTTTCATTATCGCCTGAGCATCATTTGTTAATTTTTAACATTTAAACTTTCATTTGGCTTCAGTGGAGTATCGGTTGCGAGATTCCCCAGAATTCCATCGAGTTTTTTCCCTTCTAGGAGAAATTGAACACTGTGAACGTTAGAAAGAGTCGTTAAGGTGTTCACAATACTATAAATCGTCATTTGTTCGCTAGCAGATCCACCGCTAAAGTTCTTCTGAAACTCTTTAGATAGATTTATTGTCGCAACGCCGTCTGAACTTACTGACGCACTTAGAAGGTTCGTCCCTTGAGGAAGTGGTTTTTCCGACCCAGAAGGAGGAGTCGCCAGTTCGTTAAACATGGCCTTAATAACTTCGTCATCATTTAAGGTGACTGTTCGATCTGTGGCTACTAAGCCGGTGGCATCCGAATTCGGGAAATAGAGAGTTAGCTTTACGGAGTGCGGGGCTGGTTGAGTGGGAGTGGTCGCTGCGGGCTGAGTAGGGGCTGTGCTTTCAGGTGCAGGAGTGTTATTCGATGGTGTGACGGCTTGTGTTTTAGTACACCCTGTCAAAAAGAGTCCAGCAAATAACAGAGCAACGAGCGTAAATACGAGAGTGTTAAATGAACGTCTGAACATAATCTATCCACCTTCCTCATAAAGTTCATTATTTGTAGCAAACCGCTCATAATAAAAAGATGAAGGGATAGGGTTTACTGCTTATATACTAACATGCTTTTTATCTGTGTGAAAGAGTGGTCGGGATTCATCTTTGTTGGGGAAGTTATGGGGTCCATCTTTTGCACAAATAATTGTCGAAGAAAGGAGGTATTATCGTCAAATAAGTAGAATTAAATTAGACGGTCAACGGTTACCTGAATCCTTTCTCAAACTAATTCTAAATTAGAGGGGCGAAAAAAGAGGATTCCGTGAAGTTTCGGCGAAGAATTGTATAAGTATAGGGTTGACAAACTAAAAAAAATGTGGGTATAAATCGAAGGGCGAAAGAACGTGGAACATAGAATTAATGAAGAATTTATTCCGGAAGAGATTATCGAGGAAGTGCGTTCGCGCGCGGATATCGTTGAGGTTGTTGCGGAGTATGTCAGCTTACAGCGTAAGGGGAAAAACTATTTGGGGCTTTGCCCTTTTCATTCGGAAAAAACACCGAGTTTTACTGTTACCCCGGAGAAACAAATGTTCTATTGTTTCGGATGCAACGTTGGAGGCAACATCTTTTCTTTTGTTATGAAGAAGGAGAATTGGTCTTTTGTGGAGAGCGTTCAGAATTTGGCATTCCGCTATGGAGTGACGCTTCCAGAGAAAGAGCGATCTCCCCGTGAGCGAGAAGAAATCCGACTCCAGCGACGTTTTGAAGAAATAAATGAATGGGCTGCAAGCTATTTTCATGATCTTTTACTGAGGTTACCGGAAGGAGAACCAGGACGTCTCTACTTTGCTAAGCGTGGGATCGACCTTGAGACGATGAAAAGCTTTCGATTAGGTTATGCTCCTGAGCGTTGGGATGGATTATTGGATTACATGCAGGGCCGAGGGGTTCAGCCGCAAGAATTGGCGGAAGCTGGGCTAGCCTTAGAAAGAGGGACGCCAGGTAAAGGTGGACAATATTATGATCGCTTCCGTAACCGCGTCCTCTTTAGTATACTGGACCGCCGCAATCATCCAATTGCCTTCGGTGGTCGAGTACTGGATGATTCACTCCCTAAGTATCTCAATTCTCCAGAGACCCCTTTTTTCAACAAGGGGCATCACCTCTATGGGATGCATCGTGCACATCAGGGAATCCGTGAGGAAGCGTACGCTTTATTAGTTGAGGGGTATATGGATGTTATTGCGCTCCAGAAAGCCGGCTTTCCGAATGCAGTAGCATCTCTAGGGACTGCTTTGACACGGGATCAAGCAAAACTTTTAAGACGGTATACACAGCGTGTCGTCATCCTCTACGATTCCGATCCAGCAGGAATTCAGGCTGCCTTACGAGGGGGAGAAATTCTGCGCGACTTTGGAATCCGTGTTGATGTTTTAACCTTAACTGGTGCCAAGGACCCGGACGAGTTTTTGAAATCTTACGGTGTGGAGGAGTTTAGAAATGCTCTTAGCAAAGTCTTAACCTATGTTGAATTTAAATATCGGACTCTTGTCCAAGATGCTCCACCGCAAAGTATCCCTGAAAAGGCGGAGTTGGTCATTAAACTTGCTCCGGACATTTTGAAAGTCATTAGTCCAGTTGAAAGGGAAGGGTATGAGCGCTTTTTAAGTTTAGAGCTGGGACTTACTTTGGAAGCAGTACAACGCGAGATAGCAAGCCAGGAAATGAAAAAACCTAAAAATGAGCGTGTACAGGAATATTCTCAACAAAAACAGGTTAATTATGTTAAAAATAGAGATAATAATATGGAGACCCTTATTAGTAAGAATAGTACTATGCACCCTCTACCAACAGTTTATTTAGGGGTTTATCGAGCTGAACGCATGATTTTGCGTATGCTGTTAGAAGATGTTTCGCATTTGCCAAAAATAAAGGCAAAGCTGGGTGAATTATTCTGGAAAATACCGGAACACCAGCAAATTTTTGATTATCTCGATCAGGATGGTGGATTGCCTGCGCACAGCGACGAATCGGTTCAAAGCCGGTTAGCTAGCTTGCTCCTGGAAGAGTTAGATATATCCCAAACTGAGCGGCTTTTAGATGATTGTATCAAGGAGATTCTTTCTACGCAAGCTGAGGAAAGAGTGGAGGATCTTCAAGCCCGCATGGCAGCTTTAGAAAAATCCGGTGACATGGCAGGGGCCATGGCTCTGTTGAAAGAGATAGGAGAGCGGTTGAAACGTGGCGAAAAGTAAGGTAAAAGGCACCCGGAACAATGATCCGAGGGAAGGCGGGGGACAGATGAGCGAAGAGCAGAAAATGGAAAGTGTCCAAGCCCTCATTCAGAAAGGCAAAACGAAGGGATCCTTAACTTACCGGGAGATTATGGATGCTCTCCAAGGGGTTGAGCTTTCTGCGGATCAAATAGATGATGTCTACCAACAACTTGGACGGATGGGAATAGACGTGGTGCCAGAGCCTGGAGAAGTTGAGCTGGAAGTGTTGAAAAAGGTCACGGATGACGATGATGATCTAATCGATGAAGCGGAAGACGAAGTAGAGGAAGAGGCGGAAGTGGATCTTTCTGTGCCTGAAGGCGTTGGAATTGATGATCCGGTTCGAATGTATCTCAAAGAAATTGGACGAGTACCTCTGCTTTCTGCCGAGGAAGAAATAGTATTGGCAAAACGTATGGAGGACGGCGACGAGGAAGCAAAACGACGTTTAGCCGAAGCCAATTTGCGTCTCGTAGTCAGCATCGCGAAGCGCTATGTTGGACGGGGTATGCTTTTCCTAGACCTCATTCAAGAGGGGAATCTTGGACTGATTAAGGCCGTAGAAAAATTCGACTATATCAAAGGGTTTAAGTTTAGTACGTATGCCACATGGTGGATCCGTCAAGCCATTACCCGTGCCATCGCAGACCAAGCTCGAACAATCCGGATTCCTGTGCATATGGTGGAAACAATTAATAAGTTGATCCGCGTTTCAAGACAACTCTTGCAGGAGTTAGGACGAGAACCGGCACCTGAAGAGATAGCAAAGGTAATGGATATTCCAGTTGAGCGAGTGCGAGAAATTATGAAGATCGCTCAAGAACCAGTTTCTCTTGAGACACCAATTGGAGAAGAGGAAGACTCCCATCTCGGAGATTTTATCCCTGATGACGATGCTCCGGCACCGGCTGAGGCTGCTTCGTTCATTCTTTTAAAAGAACAATTGGAAGAAGTTCTGGAAACATTAACTCCCCGCGAAGAAAAAGTGTTGAGATTGCGCTTTGGACTTGATGACGGGCGGACTAGGACCTTGGAAGAAGTAGGACAGGAATTCGGAGTTACACGAGAACGAATTCGGCAAATTGAAGCTAAAGCCTTGCGGAAATTACGTCATCCAAGTCGGAGTAAAAAGTTAAAGGATTATTTGGAATAAGCACGAATCGACACTAACCAAGAATTAATTTTAAAGAAAAGCTTGACTATAACGGCTGAATTACGTATAATAATCCGTGCAAAGGGCATTCCTCGATAGCTCAATGGTGGAGCAACCGGCTGTTAACCGGTAGGTTGTAGGTTCGAGTCCTACTCGGGGAGCCAATTTTGTTTTTGTCCTAGAATGGGCCCATAGCTCAGCGGTAGAGCCCCCCGCTCATAACGGGTTGGTCCTAGGTTCGAATCCTAGTGGGCCCACCATTTCAGAAGTCAGAGATCAGAAGCCAGAGGTCAGGAAAAACTACAAAACAAATTAATCTTTTTGCTTCGATCGTCTGAACGTCGAATATCGAAACTGGGGCGATTAGCTCAGCGGTAGAGCGCATCCTTCACACGGATGAGGCCACTGGTTCGAGACCAGTATCGCCCACCAATAATGTAGACAAATCTAGTTGATATAAAACGCTGAAAGCCTTGATACAAGCCAGTCTGCAAGAGGGTTTAAGGATCTACAAATTCACCGTAAAAACCCGTAAGTAACCCTAAGTTTCCGCTAGTATTCGGTCAGGATTCGGCCAGAGATTCAGCCTGAAACTCATCGATCTTAAGTCGGTGGGTTTCTTATTTAGTAATAAATATTTAAGGATAGTATATATTTTTATATAATAAAATTATTATAAGAGAAAAATTTGTGGGGGGTCGTTAAAGTGAGAGAATATGAATTGATGGTAACCTACGGAACACTAATGCAAGGGAATCATAATTACGGACGATTCAGAATTGGTAGGCGAGGGACGGTTTAAAGGTGATTTATATTGTTTGGGTGGCTTCCCAGCAGTAATGCCGGGCGATGGTGATGTAGCTGGTGAAGTCTACAAGGTGCATGTCGAAGCGATGCCAAATATTGATCGTCTCGAAGGGTATAATCTAAGGACTGATAGTGGAATGTATCTCCGCAGATGGGTTGATGTAGAGGTCGGCGCTGAAACTGTGGAGGCTCTTGTGTACATCTGGAATAGAGATCTACCGAGGAGTGCTGTTAAGTGGCAAAGTAGTAAACGGTGGGAATCACGAAGAGGATAGGAGGGAGTAAAAATGACAAAAGTAATTTATGATAATGATGAAATCGTGGCCATCTATTCTTATCCGTATGTTAAAAAAGACAATCTAAAAGACCGTCCATAATGTTTGGATTGGCCACTGGGGTGATGGGGGTCGGTGTTTTGTATGGGTTAATAGTCTCCTTATTAACTCTTTAAATTATTGTATTGTAGTATATAGCATGGTACAATAAGAAAAGACGATATTTAAAGCCGTCTGGTACAGAACAAAAGGAGTGGCCTATGAACGCAAAACCAGTCGTCATAACCCATATCTATTTTCAAACCGCCGAACTGAAACAGGCCGTAACTCTGTGGGTCCAGGAGCACAACATGTTGATTCAAGAACTCATAGAAAACCTTGCGGAAAAAATATTGGCAAGTAACGACTACAGTATTTCTGTGGATAAAGTTTATGATGATACCGTGAAAGCCCCTAATCTGAGAATGGTTACATGTGGCTTAGATTATGAATTATTGGAACGCATCGATGTGGCCGTGAAACTATCAAACCCAAATGAAGATGCAAAGTTCCGAAGCCGGTTCATTAATGAAGCTATTCGACGTTATCTAGAACCGCAACTTATTGAATCTAGGTTTCTAGAAACAACGGTGTTTCTAAATAGGGAACAGGCTGCCAAAAACCTCAAGGCGTACAGAGAGACGCTCGGTCTAAAACCCAAAGAGTTTTTACAGAAGTATTTTGATACCATGATCAGTTATCCTCAGTATTCGCTCATTGAGCGTTCTGGTACGGGTAACGTAGATCGGCTTATTGAACATTTATCAACGGTTGTTGGGTTGGATAAAATGCGTTTTTATGGGACGACGGTGGAGTTTTCTAAGTATCTTGCAGAGAAAAAGGGAAGTACATAAGTAAAATGATCGGGCCTTAGCTTAACCGCCGGGGCCTATTTTCCATTATAAGGTTTAACATATTCTTCACACAAAATTCATGGCAGAGTAACAAATATGGTTTATGATAAATACAACATATAGGCACTGCAATATAAGTTAAGAAAGAGATGTACATAGAATGAAATTGATTATCGTCTTATTATTAGTCGGCATGATTCCCTCTTTATCAAGGATGTTGTTAACTGTTGATGAGTCCTCAGACTAATTACGATTACCCGTTAATTTAGCGGTTTATATAAGCCCACCTTTTCTTATCTTTTGACCCCTCCTAGCGAGGGGATTTTTTGTAAATAAATAAGCACCTATTTTGTAGGAGCTTACTTGAGGTTTCAATATTTTAGATCTTTGGCCTCATAGTCATTCTGAATATACGTACTA
>NZ_MLBF01000098.1 GCF_001936615.1 Desulfosporosinus metallidurans | reverse complement strand
CAGTTAGAAAGGAATGTCAGGCGGCAATTTATTTAATTATTTTCGGAACCGTATTTACTCTGCAACACCTAATCTAATTGAGTCACGGAGTTTCCTGAGGCATCAGAATACTCCAATTCATAGCCCCTTTTCGCAAACCTTGCCCCCGAACCGTGCTTGCATCTTATAGAAGCACACGGCTCTCCATTAGTAATTGACATATTTTCTCTACTCATGAATTGCCTTATGACAATCCTCACATACAACTAGCGTTTTTCTACGCTTCAATTGCATAACCTGCTCCCAGTGTGTGTTTCCACTTAGCTCTTTGAGACTTGACACATGGTGAACCTCGTAGCCTGTACGACCTCTTGTTCCGCAAAGTTCGCATATTCCCGATTGTAGTCTACCTTTTATTGTGTCATTGCTTTTTGCGTTGTAGGTATGTCTTGTGATTGTGTCGCCATCGTAATATTTACAATCGCTTAACTTTACAATTCGCTTCGTCTTTGTACCATCTTTCGTTAGCGGTTCCCCTTTACCGTCAGGAGAAGGAATGGCTACGTATGGGCATAGTCTTGACCCGATCAACTATGTCAAATTGGGTGATACAGTGTGCTGCCTCCTGGCTGAAGCCAATGTATGAAAGGATGCGCGATAAGCTGATCACCTATGATATTGTCATGAGTGACGAAACGACCATCCAGTGCAATAAGGAGGAAGGCCGGAAGGCATCTAGCAACTCATACTTTTGGCAACATCGGAACGGACCGTGGGAGGAAACACCTATCATACTGTTCCAGTATACCCGTACCCGGGCAGGCGAAAATGCCAGAAAATTTCTGGAGGGTTTTTCCGGATATAGTATTACGGACGCCTATGCTGGGTATGAAAAGGTGGAAAACATAATCCGCTGCTTATGTTGGTCGCATTATCCAAGAAGATTAATTATCCGAGAAGAATTACCGTATGCTTAAAAAATTCAGCAATTCTTCTTAAATCTTCCTGGATAATCATTTGGCATAAATTTCAGTTTAACAGTTTAAAAACTCTGGAACTCTATTGGATGTTTGAGAAGTTTTTCTTTCCCCCACATTACTGGGGAACCATTTTTCATTCCATTCTTTTAAATGTTTGTCCATCGTGTTTTGGGAAATTTCCGCATAAATTTGAGTCGACTGCAGAGATGCATGGCCTAAAAAGTTTTTAATTACAACTAGAGGGACTCCGGCTTCAAGCATGTGGCTGGCAGTCGAATGCCTCAAATGGGGAGCTCCCCATTTGAGGCATTATGGTGAGAGATATAAAATGGTGAGTAATTTTATTTAATGCTGTAGATTCAGGCATTTAGTTCGGCATCGGAGCAAAACACTCACCATTTTATGTATAATCATCCTTATCAGACAAGCATTATTGCTGTTTTAAGGAGGATGATTATATTGAAAAACCAAGACATTCATGGTGCCATATTGGCTATCATGGAATCTATGAGACTGCGGGGAACATCGCCGGGCAGTCTCAAAAATTTTGAAACCGCATACAATGTATTCGAACAGTATTTGTCAGACAACAGTATTACCGAGATTGATGAAAGCCTCTGTCTGGAATACATATACGCAAAAACCGGTCAGCGTTTTGAGCATTTCGAATGTGTCATATCGAATAATAGAGTTGCTTACCGTATGCGGCCATTACTGCTATTACTGCGCTATCTGCAAGACGGACAATTTCTCCCTGATGTTCGGAGGACGAAACCGCCGTTTGTCTGCCCGGCATGTTTCAAGTCAGATTATGAAGCCTTCTGCGAAGAGTTGAACTATCGCGGATACAGCAAAGCAACAATAGAATCAAATACCCAAAAAGTGCAGCTTCTAATAAAGTTCTTGGTAACGCAAGGAGTTACATCGCCATCAGATATTACCATCAGGCATATTGAGAATTATTTAAGAACATTAGAAAACAAAGCAGTCAAGTATGTTGGAACTTTCCTGTATGTATTCAGAAATTTCTTCTCGTTTCTATATGAACAAGGATATATTGCAGATGATTTGGTACCCATGCTCCCCAAAGTACGCACTCCCCGAAATGCTTCGATTCCGTATGTCTGGTCTAAAACAGACCTACAAAAGCTGCTCTGTGCAATAGACCGTGACGACCCCAAAGGCAAGCGAGATTACGCAATACTTCTGATTGCTATCCGGCTGGGCCTCAGGATTGGTGACATCAGAAGCCTAAAAAAATCATCGATAGACTGGAACCGGAAAACGATAAATCTGAAAATGGTCAAAACCAGTCAGCCGATTGAATTGCCGCTACTCAAGGATATCGGATGGGCCATCATTGACTATCTGCAAAACGGACGCCCCGCCACAAACAGCGAATGCCTGTTTGTCAGACACAGAGCGCCTTTCAACGCATTTGGCGGTCGCAACTCCTTCAATAAGGAGCTCCATCGATATATTCTGAAAGCGGGTCTGAACATGCCCGGAGACCAATGGCATGGTATGCACTCGTTGAGAAGTACACTGGCGGGGAACATGCTCGAAATAAAATCACCGCTGCCCATCATATCGGAAGCACTGGGGCATCAGTCTGTCAACACTACAAGCATATATCTTAAGATCGACATTGAAGGGCTAAGCAAATGTGCGCTTGATCCGGAGGAGGTGTTTGCCTGTGAAAACAGCCTATGAATGGAAAAGCGGGTTTGCGGAAGCCGCACAGAACTATATTTCACTCAAGCAGCAGACCGGAATGAAATTCCAAACTCAGGAACGCTACCTGCGGCATTTCGACACATTTTATTACAGCAACGGTTTTGAAGGGAGCACGTTGACAAAAGAAATTGTCAATGACTTTATCTATGACCCAAATGAACGACCTGTGTCGCACCATAACAAAGAAGTAGTTATGCGAGACTTCGCGATATATTTGACTGACAGAGGCTACCATGCGTATGTGGCGGAAGTTAAGACTGTGCTACCGCGCTGCAAATTCATCCCCCACATCTTTACGGATGACGAAACTCGCCGGATGTTCGCAGCTATAGACAATTATCCACAGGCACGCATGTCTTACAGGAATGCGGTTGATCCGGTACTGTTCAGATTTTTGTACGGCACAGGTGTACGGATTTCCGAAGCACTGAATCTTGTTCTCAATGATGTTAACGTGGAATCTGGAACCGCCACAATTCGCGCCGCAAAAAACATGAAAGACCGATTGATTCCCATGACTGAGAGCCTGACAAGACGCATTATCATTTTTATGAATGGATTCCATCGGTACAGCGACGGTAAAATGTGGCTTTTCCCGGGTTACCACAATGGAACAATGGGGCAGATGGATAAGAGCACTACTTACAACCATTTCAGGGATTATCTACTTATGGCTGACATCCACCACACGGCCATAGGCCCACGAGTCCACAGCTTTCGCCATGGATTTGCCGTCAAATGCCTTAAAAATTGGGTTTTGGCCGGAAACGACCTGACTGTTATGCTGCCATACCTTTCGGCATACATGGGGCATTCGGACTTCCGTGCCACCCAATACTATCTGCGGCTGACATCTGACCTATATCCTGATATTGTACGGCGTGTTGAAGCAGAGTTCGGATACGTTATACCGGAAGGTGGGATCATTTATGACGAAAGCTGACTTGCCGTATTACCTCACGAAGTTTCTCGGCAAATACCTGCCCGGCGAGAAGAATGTCAGCCGCCACACTATTCAGTCGTATTCCGTGACTTTTAAACTGCTGCTTTCCTTCTTCGAACAGACCAAAGCGATCACTCCTGAGCGCCTGTCCATGGAGGATTTGACCCGTGACACGATCGTTGATTTTCTGAACTGGATCGAATCTACGCGTAACTGTAGTGTAACGACGAGAAATCAGCGGTTGGTGGCAATCCATTCATTTGTCAGGTTTGTACAGAAGCAGTCTCCCGAGAACCTGTTTGAGTTTCAGAGGATACTGAATATTCCTGATAAAAAGTGTGCAAAAACAGTTGTGCCATTCCTGACTGGTGAAGAAATGAAAATACTGCTGTCGATGTCAGACCCCTCAACCAAAAAGGGACTTCGGGATATGGTACTGATGGCCGTATTGTACGACAGCGCTGCAAGGGTTCAGGAGATCATAGATTTGAAAGTTAAAGATTTACGTTTGGATAAGCTTGCAGTAATCACTTTGCATGGTAAAGGTCAAAAGACTCGCCATGTTCCAATCACGGAGAAAACAAAAAATCTCCTGGAATCACATTTACGGTGCAGTTCGAGCAGCAACGGATTCAGCAGCGGCGAGCAGTATGTGTTTGTGAACCAGAAGAAACAGCAGCTTACACGCTGGGGTATATCTTACATCATTGATAAGTATGTCGGTCTGGCAAGCTTGTGCGATGGATTCGACGTGCGTTTTCCCATCACACCACATGTGTTCCGGCACAGCAAAAGCGTTCATTTACTTCAATCCGGCGTTAACCTGATCTACATAAGGGATTTCCTTGGACATAGCGATTGCAGTACCACTCAAATCTACGCCAAGGCGGACACAGAGACGCGGAGAAAAGCACTGGAGGCAGCATATGTCGACATCCTGCCGACAAGTGAACTCCCTGATTGGTCCGATGACAAAAACCTAATGGACTTCCTTATTTCGCTTGGCCGTCAATGATAAAATGGTGAGTGAATCGATGAGCTACTTGCTGGTTTGGCGGGTTTGCTGTCGTCACTCACCATTTTATATCTCTCACCATAATGTCTCATAGAATGAGGGGGATAACTTTCAGCATTAAACATGGAAGGATTTTCTTTTTGGGCTATGGTTATATATTTTTTGTATATTCCTTCTATGCAGGAAACCGTCATCTGCTCATGCGTTTGGCTTGAAAATATATGTTTTTCTGGTCTATCGCTGATTTTTCTGTGCTCAATATATTTCTTAAGAAGGGCGGAACATGCGTTAGGGATTCCAATACGGCGAATCTTCCCACCTTTCCCTTTAATATTTAGCGTAGCGCCTTTTTGATGAATCTGAAGATTTCCTACCATAAGGTCACATATTTCTTGAGCACGGGTTCCGCTTGCATACATAAGACTGAGCAAGATCTTATCCCTGAGCCCAGTTTCACGGGTTTCATTAGGTAGTGCTAAAAGTATTATGATTTCCTGACGGGAAAGAATCGCTCTTTGCTTATGCTGGGTTCTCTTTTCTGGAATCTTATTCACACTATTCCTGAAAACAGAAGCTGCAGTAAAATCCCGGTTTTGTGCATAAGCTGAAAAAGAGGCTATTGCGGACAGGCGCTGGTTTCTAGTCGATGCACTGCAGCCACGAACCGATTCAATCCATATAAAGAAATCAGTCAGTGTTTTGTAATCAAGCTTGTCAAAGGTAATTTTGTCAGCCTCAATCCCCTTTTCCTTATATAGGAATTCGATGAGTAGGCGGAATGCATATTTATAGGATTTAACTGTATTGGGGCTTGCACCTACGGAACACGGAAGATAGGTGGTAATAAAAGCATCAAGGAGTTTTAAAAAATCAGATGCTTTATCCTTCATAAACCACCTCCGGGAAAACCTGCAATGTGTAATCCTCAAACAGTTCCATAGCTTCAGGATATAATTCGCTGCTAAATTTCAGATATTTCTCCGTTTCTTTCAGGCTGTCATGACCTAGATATATGGATAAATAGGGAACAGATGCATCAATCGTGCGACCTAACTTTTCCGCTTCTGCAAAGGATTTAAATGTAAATACATGCCGGAGGCAGTGAAGGCATGGCCCTCGTTCCCACTTTGCCTTTCCTTTCATTGAAATCCCGGCAGATTTCAATATCACATTGAACTTAGTTCGGGCGGCTTTTACGGAAAAAGGCACTTCCTGTATGGTACTGGGGAACAGTAACGCTTCAGCTTTCCCTATCAACCCCATTGCAAGACAGTATCTTTTCAGGATGTAAGTTAATTTCTGGTGCATGGGTACCAGCCGCTGCTTGTCTCCTTTTGTATGTTTTAGAGTAAGGATTCCGCCATCCAGGTCTACATCCTTCATCTTCAAAGCCAGAGTTTCCCCCACACGTAGCCCACAACCATACATAATTCGGAGCATCATAGGAAACTCAAGCTGGATATAAGGATTCGGCTGGCTCTTTGTAAGGGTTATGGTATCAGATAACGTAAAAATCCGTTTTAGTTCCTCATCAGAGAAAATATATGGAATATAATCATCTGCTACCTTGGGGATCGGTGGTATAAAAACCTTAATTCCAATGCTACTCAGATATCGGAGAAATAGGCGTACAACAATAACCTCATTGGCAATGGAACTTCTCTTTCCTGTCAAATTTTTTATCCATCCGGTTATTACATGTTCAGACACTGCTTTCTGTTGAAGATGGCATTCGGTGAGATAGCTGTCAAAGGCGGTAAAATAATGGCAATCATGAGCATAGGCACTTTTACTCAATACAGCTTTTCTCAACGATAAGAAATCGGCAAACTCAGTCCGCAGGATACTTTTAAATTCCATCATAACTTCGCCCTCCATCCAGAAATGCTTCAAATACACCGGAGGGCTCCGGTACAGGTATTGCGTACTCCCGCAGGCGCTCTATATCAACTCTTGCATAATGCTTTATTGCATCCGGGTCTGTATGCCCCAACACTTTTCGTACGACATCATAGGGCACTTGATCATTAACCATGGAGCTGGCGATAGATGATCGAAATGTATGTACACCATGCTTTTTACCAGAGATATCAATACCGGCCTTTCGGAAATATTTCGTGGTTGCAAATCGAAGAGCTGAAGTCGTTATTCCCTGATATGGAGCCTTCTGTCGGAGAAATATGCGGCATTCATCATTAACAATCGGACGTGCATTCTTAATGTAATTCTGAATTGCATCTTTTATTTCTGGGAGCAGTGGTAATTCCAGTGGCTGCTGGGTCTTTTCCTGAACCAAGCGAATAAAATTGCCCCCAAAATCTATTTCATCAAAAGTCAGCCGTGCGATATCTCCAGAGCGCATTCCAAGCCGGGTAGCAAGAAGCAACATTGCATAATCACGGATTCCGGTTTTACTTGACTGGTCTATGGCGTTTTCAAACCTGAGGATTTCTTTTTCCGAGTATGTGGAAGGTATTACAAATGCTTTTGTATAACGTGGGATAAGGGTGGAATAATCGTATTTAACTACATTCTCTTTATAAAGGTATT
>NZ_MLBF01000097.1 GCF_001936615.1 Desulfosporosinus metallidurans | reverse complement strand
TCTCGAACACGATGTTCGAGGTTAGATCACCGCCACGGATGGCTGGGTGTCGAGATGGCTAAGTGCGAATTGCATCTCATGACGCTTAGATATAATAGCATTTTTTAGCGTCGTTGTCAACAACGAATATCTCTTCTTTGCTCATCCTATCGTTGCTTCTGGTTTTTCTCCGTCACCAGCGACGTTTAACAATATACCACACATCCTTAAAGATCGTCAACCCCTAACTAGGGATTTAATTAGCTAATGAAGAGAGAATTTTGAGTCAGGGAACTCCGCAAAGTCATTGGTAAATCATTCTTAGGGACCTGAAATGAATCATATTTGCTATTCAAAGACGTTTGCCTTAAACTAAACTAAACTAAACTATTTATCAATTTAGAAAGGAGTTTTGATGATGCCAGGTGATATCAATGAACTTTTAAGTCATAAAGTTTGGGCTGTAATTGGTGTATCCAATGATCAAGCAAAGTATGGCTATAAGGTATACATTCAGCTCAAAAAAGCCGGGTATTCAGTTTATGCAGTTAATCCCAAACTTACGACTATCGACGGGGATCCTTGCTATCCTTCATTGTCCGCCTTACCCACAAATCCCGATGCGGTGAGCGTTGTCGTTCCGCCCAAAGTCACCGAACAAGTTATTAAGGACTGTATTGAACTTGGAATCAACAAAGTATGGATGCAACCTGGTAGCGAAAGTGCGGAAGCGATTCGCAATGGTGAAGAACATGGAATCACCGTGATTCATGATCAATGCGTTCTGATCCAAACTCGTGACAAAGTAAATTGAGTTTAAGGTAAATACTAAAGGTTATAGTAAAAAGCAAAAAGTAAAAACCGCACCAAATGGTGCGGTTTGTTGTTCTTAATGGAGCGGGTGATGAGAATCGAACTCACGTAGCTAGCTTGGAAGGCTAGTGCTCTACCATTGAGCTACACCCGCATGTTTTGGTAGCAGGGGGGGGATTCGAACCCTCGCATGAGCGGGTATGAACCGCTTGCCTTAGACCGACTTGGCTACCCTGCCATGGCTCCCCGAGTAGGACTCGAACCTACAACCTACCGGTTAACAGCCGGTTGCTCCACCATTGAGCTATCGAGGAATGTATTCTGGCGGAGAAGGAGGGATTTGAACCCTCGCGGCAGTTACCCACCCTAACGGTTTAGCAAACCGTCCTCTTCAGCCACTTGAGTACTTCTCCAAATCTTTTGTAACTGGTGCGGAAGACGGGACTTGAACCCGTACGGTGTTACCCACACGCCCCTCAAGCGTGCGCGTCTGCCAATTACGCCACTCCCGCATTTGCTGGAGCCATTGACCGGGATTGAACCGGTGACCTTATCCTTACCAAGGATACGCTCTACCAACTGAGCTACAACGGCAGGTCTTACATTAAATAATGGTGCGCTCGGAGGGATTCGAACCCCCGGCCTTCTGATTCGTAGTCAGACGCTCTATCCAGCTGGGCTACGAGCGCATTTTGGAGCGGGTGACGAGATTCGGACTCGCGACTTTCACCTTGGCAAGGTGACACTCTACCACTGAGTTACACCCGCAAACAACTTGGTGAGCCATCCGCGACTCGAACGCGGGACACCCTGATTAAAAGTCAGGTGCTCTACCGACTGAGCTAATGGCTCGTTTTGGCTGGGGTGGGAGGATTCGAACCTACGAATGCCAGAGTCAAAGTCTGGTGCCTTACCACTTGGCGACACCCCAATCTTTATATTAAGCCAGAGCATTTGCTCTCGGACCCAATACCTTGGTTGCGGGGGCCGGATTTGAACCGACGACCTTCGGGTTATGAGCCCGACGAGCTACCGCTGCTCCACCCCGCGACAATATTCCGAGGCGCTAAGTGTGATGTCCGAAACTCGAACCATCTTGGCACTCCTCGAATTTTAGTTAAGTTCTCGGCCCGAACTTCGAACCTCGAACATCTAACTTCGATAATGGTGGGCAGGGATGGATTCGAACCATCGTACCTCGCGGAACAGATTTACAGTCTGTCGCCTTTAACCACTCGGCCACCTACCCATTTCGGTATGAATATTTGTTTGTATGGCGACCCCGATCGGACTTGAACCGACGATCTCCTGCGTGACAGGCAGGCATGTTAACCACTACACCACGGGGCCATCAATTTATTGGTGGGCGATGACAGGTTCGAACTGCCGACATCCTGCTTGTAAGGCAGGCGCTCTACCAGCTGAGCTAATCACCCTTGTTTTCTTTTTTGGTGACCCGTACGGGATTCGAACCCGTGTAGCCGCCGTGAAAGGGCGGTGTCTTAGGCCGCTTGACCAACGGGCCACTTTTTTTGAGAACTTTTTTAGTATAGCTGAAGGTTGCCGAATTGTCAACTCTTTTGTCTAAATTTATTTGTTGAATTTATTCTATGATCTATTTTAGTATAGATGAATTTTCTGCCACTATACAAATACTAACTTATGTCAACCAACGAAAAGGAGGTGTTTTCGGTCTAACCGGATCGTATGAATCACAATAAACTTCTCAAGCGCTATGGGCTTTCGACAACAGGCAAATATAATGACCTTTATCATATGGATGGGCCATATATTACTAAGATGGCTTGCGAAGCATGTCATAGTATCGGTAAACCTAATAGTGATGGTACCTTTGGCGACTGCGCAAAATGTCATGCTGGACACACCTTTTCTAAAGCACAAGTTCGCAAGCCCGAAATCTGCGGGTCCTGTCACCTGGGCCCAGACCATCCCATGAAAGAAATTCACGATGAATCCATCCACGGCACGATTTATGCTAATAAAGGATCCAATTGGGGTTGGAATGCTCCTGCCGGGGTCATTATCAAGTAAAAACTTTGATGCTCCTACTTACTCGATCTGCCACATGTCTTCATTCGGTGCTGCTCAAGGGACCCATGATGTCGGTCAACGTCTTAGTTGGAAGCTTACCCCAGCGCAAGCCGAAAAACGTGTGGATTGGGAGGCGCATCGTGTTAATATGCAAACAGTCTGTTTAGAGTGTCATGCCCATTCGACCATAACAGCAATGTATGATAATCCAGATATGTTGCAAGGCAATGAGAATGTTGCAACAGCTCAAACAATTATCAAGAAACTTAAAGATGATAGGCTAATACCTTCAACACCTTTTTCAAGTTCGATAGATTTCGAAGGATTTGAGATTTGGCACCACGAAGGACGACGTTCCAGATTTGGAGCATTTATGAATGGTCCCGATTATGTACAGTGGCAAGGAATTTATGAACAATTAATTGATTTAACTGAGCTCAAAGAGAAAGATGCAGAACTTCGTAGCAATGGAGTAGCCTCGTCAACAACTGTACAGGACACCAGCAAATCGACAAAAGGAGAAGGTCTCTAAAAAGGAGAATCTCATATGAAATCCTTAATCACGGAGCGTTTTTCCTATCAATGGTTAACCAAAAATCCCCTGAAAATCTCAATACCCAAAACTCAACTCATTCTGTTCTATCTCAGTATTAATTACCTAATTGTTTTCCTAGATGTTTTTATTGCCCACGCGCTGAATCGCTTTTTCCCAAGCTATGAATGGATCCCCATCATTTTTCCCCCTATTGCAACACTCTCAGCCATTCTCTTGCTCATGCGGCCCAAACCGGGTTAGACTCAGCTCTTCAATATCCTCATTAACTTTATCGGTGTTGTTATAGGAATTCTTGGATTTGGATTTCACCTCCAAGGCGCTTCGGCTGGAGATGTGATATCCTTTTCTGGCTTAACCAGCGGAAATCCTGTTTTTGCTCCGTTAGCCTTTGTAGCCCTAGGAAGCATCGGAATATTAGCAATCCTAGATGATCGCCCCAATGTTAGGCTTTGCCTTTCACCTTAGTGTCGATTTAGCAGGTCGTGGAAGCTTCCTTTGGTCGAGGGTGTTTTATCAAGACCCGGGCCTTGCTCCCCTCTTATTTTGTGGTTTGGGAATATGGGGAACTCTGGTCTTCTTAGACCCTATAGCTGAATCAAGTTCATCGGAACCCGTTGCCAACTTTAAAAAAACTAACTAGCCATGTTAAAAAAGATAACCTCATCCCGAAGGACGAGGTTATTTCTTTTAGTTATTTCATGTTATTCATACTTCTTGTTCATGTATTTCTTACGCACGTAGCTTGAATAACAGACTGCTAAGGGATTATTACCTAACACACGATCCTTAACAGCGTAAGTGGTAACTGGTGCCTCAGAGTACTTATTGAATAACATATCATGTCCGACACATAAACCTACTGCGAGGTTAAGTTCGGTCTTCTCTTTATTCAAAACTTTTGCTTGGAGAACAGGGTCGCAAATAATTTCAATTTTGTCCTCTTTTACTTTAGGTATTTCATAATCTTCTTTCTTAAGTCCGCCTATTTTGCAACACGCAGAATATACCTCAAAATGTTGAGACAAAATTTTCTCCAGAATTGCAGCTTCATCGACTAAGCCTATACAGAAAGCCATACCAATCTTCTTATAACCCTGTCTCTTTGCAAACATAATCACTTCATCAAGGCGAGTAAGGTTATTACCATATTCAGCCTGAAAGCAACCACTTGATCGGTGGAAAGGTTTGTTTTCTTCCTCAAGATATTCATCTAGCGTATACTTACCCCCGGTGCAATCAAAGCCTTCCTTATCGCACATGTTTTTAACCTTCATTTTGCATGATGCACATTTCATTTTAGAACCCCCTCTATCACATAAGCTTCAGCTTAAAAATGTTTTAGATATTAACACCAACTAGCAGTAACACATACTTCAGACCAATGTAAAACAAGACAATAGCAAGGAAAATTTTCATATAGCGAGCATTAATATACTTAGACACTCGGGCAGCTACTACAGTACCAATAGCAACACCAATTAATTCAAAGGCTAAGAACTTAATATCTACTTGACTACCCATAGAAACGTAGTTGAGAATGCTTGTCGAGGAGGATACCAAGATAGAAAGAACCGATGTCCCAGCCACAATGTACATTGGGAATCCCATCACGCTGGTCATAAAAGGAACCAGTAGGAATCCACCGCCAACCCCAAGAGAGGCTGAGATAACTGCTACGATAAGCCCTGTGATGAAGACAGTAACAGCACTATACTTGAATTCTTGACCAGCAAAGGTAAATGTGTTTTGAATACCAATTTTAGTGAAATTAACACCGATTTCCTTAATTTCATTCATTTTGCCTGAGGCCTTGAGTTCTTTAACTTTTGCTGCAAAGAGATTATTGGCAGCTTTTACATCTTTTTGACCATTTATGAATTTGCCTGTGCACTCATAGGCAATACGTAACGAAATACCTAAGGTGAAGAGACCAAAGTAAGGTTGGAAAGTCTTCATTTCTTTTAATAAGGAAGACGAAAGAGTAGAACCTATTAACGCACCAACGATACCGCCTAAACCAAGAGCAACAGCGGTAGGTACAACAATTCGCTTCTCTCGAAGATATAGAGGCGTACCAACAATAGGGCTAACAAGTGTCAAAATCTGATTCATCGGTTTAACCATATTTGCTTTCTTAAGTCCAAAAATACTCATATGCCCTACACCTGCCAAAATACCCCCAGCAGCACCTACAGATGTAAATACATAACCGACAAATATTCCCCATAGAATCAGACCGATAGGACTAGCATCTACACCAGCCATTGAGAAATGCATAACATTTTCCTCCATTTATTAAATTTTATTTACTACAGATGAACGAGAAAAACCAGGAAAACCAATCTTAGATAACCCAGACTTGATTGGATTTGACAGTAATTGGCTAACATTAATTATTAGGTAAGAAAGAAGATATGCCGCAAGTATATTTACCTGCCAGTTAACAATTGGGACTGTAATGCTTTGCCATTTTAGGCTAATGACCCAAATTATAAGTACATGAGGGACTAATTTATAAACTGAATCGACTACGACTGCTGTAAGATAATCAAAAAAAACTTCTCTCATTTCCTTTTGAAGGGACTTATAAGCTGTAGCGTCCTCAATCTCTACCGCCACATTCGATAGATCATCCAATTCCTGATAGCGCACCTTTAATTGTTCTATTTTTTTCCTGTGGGGATTTCTTAGAAATTTCAAGAGTTTAGAGAAGTTCTCCATTGCAAACGCCTCGCTTGTAAACATTTTGGAATCTTTAACAGGCTATAATTTAGTAGTACTTGTAATTGTCCCTCCTTTCACATTGATCAATATGGATATTGAATACTAATATTAAGTTTATTGATGTCCCTCAATAATACGTTAACAGATTTCCAATAAATTTAATGTCGCATTCATGACCTTAATTATGTCGTCTATCATACCTAATAATTGTCGCTTAGATTACATTTTTTGAGCATTATGTTTCGACGATTATCGGACTACTTGCCCTCTCACAAATCAAAGAGGCTAGCACCATGTGCTAGCCTCTTTAGACAATCCACTTTTTCAGCTTTTCCGTTTCAAGAATATACATTTCCCGCTCCTCAATGGCAATACTGCCTTCCTGTTTAAACATGTTTAGTAATGAGGTAACAGTTTGTCTTGACGTGCCAATCATGCATGCTAATTCTTCATGCGTCAACCGCAAAGCAATTTTAGTACCTGTTTCTGTTTCTATTCCAGTTCGTTCAGACATCTTCAAAAGTAACATGGCCAGTCTACCCGGCACCTGCCAAGAAACCATCTCCTGGATAATAGCTTCGGCCTCTCTCATTCTGACACCTAAAGTTGTCGCAACTTTGAGGGCTATGGACGGATGTCGCCCTAACAATCTCTCAAAACAGCTTTTTCGCACAACTACTAATGTTGAATCGTTAATGGCACCGGCAAAGCAAGTACGCTCACCATGATACAAAGTTTCTGCCAAACCCATTAACTGCCCCGGACTCCTCATACTTCCTACGGTCACCTTTCGACCATCCATAGTAAGACGATATATCTTTACATAACCCTCTTCGATTAAATAAATTCGGTCAGCCGTGTCACCTGCAGAAAAAACAATTTGCCCTTTTGGATAATGAACTACAGTCCCATATTCCCTGATCACATTCTTTTCGGATTCCTCCAACGCTAATGCTTCGTAATTTATGCTTTCCATACCAGAGTATCCCTCCATATAATTATAAGTTTATCACAAATCCTATTAAAGATACTACTCTAATATTTAAATTGGTTGAAAGTTCACATTCCCGGTTGCCAGATATTTCAGAGAGGGGATATCCGAACATACAAGCGTCCAGATGATCCTACACGATCCGATGCAAAAAGACTACCTC
>NZ_MLBF01000096.1 GCF_001936615.1 Desulfosporosinus metallidurans | reverse complement strand
AGCATTGCAATTGTGCGATTTACTATTGAATGCCAGCGCGATGACAGAAGAGGCAAGGCACTTAAAGCCGATGGCTTGCTGGGCATGGCAAAACACGCCACCTCGGCCAATGCCCGGCATTATTATATATCCTGCGCAAAAGAATAAGATTGACCACAAGGTTGCCGTAATAAACGCAATTACACTTCGCTACGCAAAGTCGTGTGCCAAAGGGGTGCCCCCTTTGGAAACCCCAACAACAAAAAGACAAATCGCTTAACCGATCCTGACCCATCCATTGGGTGCATCATCCTATCGACACCCTTTTTGACCGAGGGTATATTTTATACGAATGATTTATGAAACGGAAGTTTACAGAAATAATAAATAATAGAATGATGCAACAGAAGAGCAAAAAGAGTTTTACTACATCTGGGCTAAAATCTCAAGCGAAACAAGTATTTCGACCTAGAAGAGAATTTGGGCTATATTTTTGTCTATTTGTATAAAGCAATTGACCAAGACAATGTTGATTCTATCCTCAGAGAATTAAAAAGAATTCTAAAATTTTATGGGGAGTACCCCAAAGTAAAATCCTATTGCACCATGTGGATTGCCGATTGCTATGTGCTTAAAGGAGACTATGACTCCGCATACAAACTTGAACCCTACAACATGACCTTTCGAGTAACAAACTACGGGAAAAACCACTTGGAAGAAATCAGGGCTGAGTAATAAGGAATGAAAGCGTTTCGCATAATCCGTACTTTAGGAAGGGATCTTGATAGGTCTTCCTCCGTAAAGCCCTGCTGGTATAGGAACGAGAGGTAGTTGCGCATGACATAAAGGACAGTGGCCACATATTTGGGCTTTGCTGTGCTGTAACGCCCAAGAAATTTTGTGACGTGAGACGGAGTAATTACTGATGATTCTGTAACGTTTTCCCCATCCAGGAAATAAAGAAACTTATGCAGGATCTGGTTATTGCTTATGATGGTTGCATTGGCATAATGGCGTTCCTCGTAGGCATCCTGCAAAAGAAGGTATTCCTCGGATATCAGGGAATTTGCGTTGTTTACGGTGACGAGGGATTTGCTTGGTGTTTAAATTAATGTTCAAAGTAAAAAGGGCTTGAATTTCCTCTTGAGTAAGGTTACGCCGTACAAAAAGCGGAGACCGCTATTATAGGAATTTACCGATCCAGAAGCAAGCCCTTTTTCTGTTGTGAGATAGTGAAGAAACTTCCTAATGTCCTGTTCGCCCAGCTCAGTAGCAGGTTTATCATCAAAGTAATCCTGAAAAATTTTAGCTTTGGTATAGTATTCATCTTGGGTATTCTTGCTTAAGTGCTATCCATAAAATCGTTTCACTCCAAACTGATTTAAAAATTATTCGTTTTTACACAACCTTGCCATATAATTGCACCTACTTAATATATAATTGAAAGTGATATGTTAATAAAAGGAATAATCTTAAAAAAAGGGAGCTGTCTTGTATGAGCCAGCCCCTTGAAAGATGTGATTGTCTAGGAGTATACAACATATTCAACTTCTGATATGGGAACAGTATCTATTTCACCTGTTTCTTCCAGCAAAATGCGGAAAGAATACTTGCCTACTTTTTTGATGATCCCTTCTATTTTTACTCCTTCGCTTTCTCTGTTTAAGCCTACATTAACTGACTGACCTGCATCCTCAGCATATTCTAATGCTTCTGTAATGCCTTCATATTTTTTATGGCCCATATTTCTTTCCTCCTTCTTTTAGCTTAATCTGCCATTCCAAATTCAACTGATTTTACGGCATATTTTGCTACTATAGCTTTGTCAATATCTTGTCCCAGTTCAACAGGTTCAGCTGGTTCCAGCCAAACACGAAATGATGTCTCCCATAGTTTTTCGACAATTACTCCTTCTAGAGTTACACCGCTATACAGGCCAATTGTAACTTGCTGGCCTGTTTTATAAGCGATTTTTAATGCTTTTCTAACCGATAACTCTTCAGCCATTTTCTTGCCTCCTTTTACACGTCTTACTTAATAATATGTAAAAAGGGGACAAGAGGTTCTCCACTTTGCTTTCCTGAAAAAAATTCTGGTTAATTCGGATTCAATAACTTGGTTGTATTCTTGATGTGATGTCTGTGTTTGGCAATTAAAAAATACAGCGTTTGGTAGAAAAAAATATACACAACAAAGGGCTTAGTTACAGCTTTCCATAAAAATTGGATATTTGCAATATTCAGTTATAACGTTTTTTTCTTTTCGTTTAACTTAAATGTTTCTATATTCTTGGTAACTTATGCTATTAGGCAATACGCCCTAAAAAAGGACAGCTTTCTGTACTTCCATTAGTATTAAAATAAAAAAAATACCACACAATATTATCAATCAGAGGTATATTTAAACGAAAAAAAGTTGTGTATGAACGACAGTGTCGCTAATCAACGACAGTAGTATAGATACGCTTAGCTTAAGGGAAAGCGCTGATATGGGTTGCTGAACGTTTCCCATTCACGACACTGTAGCCTAACTCTCAGTTTCTCTTTCTAGCCTCAATCGCAAAACGATTTTTTATGGGGTGCCTTGCAAATAGGCGCTTTTTTATGTTTATGAACGCTCTGACAAAAAATAAAGACAATTGGCAAGATTCTTGCTATATAAGAACTAGAGCAACTGCAATCAGATGGAAAGGACTTATGGCGGTGGACATTCCTTTGATCTAGCCCGATTATATGTTCCACATGATGATCACAGCTTCGACATTACGTATGACGGGAGGGGGCGGTAGCCAATCCATATTTTCAACTCGCTGTCAAAAATGGGGTTGTGGTTTCTTAAGTTAGACAGCAAGCTACCAATAGCATTGCAGTTCGCCTATCAGCTCAATAGATCAAGTGAAGTATACGTTAATGTTCTGATCAAAGTGAAAATATGTAAAAGGGATGTTTTATTAAGGAGGACTGTGTCGAATGAAGGTACTGGTTATCAACTGCGGTAGTTCATCACTCAAGTACCAATTGCTTGACATGACGTACAAAAGTGTTCTGGCTCAGGGTTTAGTCGAAAGAATTGGTATATCAGGCTCTCAGTTAACTCATAAACGGGGTGACCTGAAAAAGGTTATTTTAGGGGGACTGTCTTCCCATTCAGAAGCAATTTCTTTGGTCTTGGAAAGCTTAACTAATCCTAAGTACGGGGTCATCGGCAATCTCCAGGAAATTAGCGCCGTCGGGCACAGGGTGGTACATGGAGGGGAAAAATATGCTTCCTCCGTCTTGATCGATGATGCTGTGATTCAGGCAATCGGCAAATACGTAGAGTTGGCTCCCCTGCACACTCCCAAAAACATCGACGGGATTAAAGCATGTGAAAAAATCATGCCTGGGGTACCCCAGGTAGCAGTATTTGACACGGCTTTCCATCAAACCATGCCGCCAAAAGCCTTTTTATATGGTTTACCCTATGAATTATATGAAAAGTATAAAATTCGCAAATATGGCTTTCATGGTACTTCCCACAAATACGTCAGCATGATAGCGGTAGAAATGTTAGGGAAACCCCTGTCTGAAAGCAAAATCATTACCTGCCATCTGGGCAACGGCTCATCAATTGCTGCGGTAAAAGGCGGCAAATCTATTGAAACTTCTATGGGCTTTACTCCGCTAGAGGGTTTATTGATGGGGACCAGATCGGGTAGCTTGGATCCTGCTGTGGTTACTTTCATTATGGACAAAGAAAAGTTGAGCGCTGACCAAGTCAACGATTATCTCAACAAGAAAAGTGGTGTCTTAGGCATTTCTGGCGTGAGCAGTGATTTCCGTGACATCGAGGCAGCGGCCTCTCAAGGCAATCTTCGAGCACAACTTGCGCTCAACATGTTTGCCTACGTTGTTAAACATTATATTGGCGCTTACGCCTCAGTACTAAATGGTGTAGATGCCATTGTGTTTACGGCAGGTCTTGGCGAAAACTCAATCTCGATGCGCGAAGAGATTATGCGTGACTTGGATTACCTGGGTGCAGAAATAGATCCTGTGAAAAACAATGTTCGCGGTAAACAGGTAGATGTCTCTAAAGACGGAGCAGCTTGTCGTGTCCTGGTTATCCCTACCAACGAAGAATTGATGATTGCACAAGAGACAGTTGATATCGTCCGCTGTAGTTTTAATGCTAGTAAAGGGAGGACTTTTTGTGCTTCATAAAGGGAAAAACAAAATAATGGTTGGCGACCTCGTAATTACCAACAACAATCGTCAGGGCGCAGTAGTACGTTTAGGTCGAGATGATTTTGGCGACTACATTATAGTCAAGCTTGACCTTCTTAAATGGGAATTTGCATATGATCCCTGGGATTTAGAAAAGGTTAGGATGTGTAAGTGAAATATCAAGGTTGATGGAACCACCTACTAGACAGGTGGTTCCGAAGAGCTTTAGCTAAAGCGAAAAAACTACAATCAAAGTTACGCCGTTTGTTTAGCCGAGCAGGTGTTCGTTGATACAAAAGGTGACTGCCAGTACGTTTCGGGCGCTCGGCAGTTTTTAATTTTGTATACCTAAACTAAAAGGAATTCTAGGAAACTTGTGGAATGCTTGGATGGAGTAGTAGACGGCATAACATAATTAGTCATATCCCAAGCCTCTTGAGCTCCTCGCATCTGGACCATGCTCAATGCACATGGTATCTCTAAACTAAGGTGAACCCACTAGGGCAAAGTCTATAGTAAAGTTTACTATCTAAAGAAGGTATAGATGAAATTTGGGTAAAGTTATATCAGATTGCATAGTACAATTTAATTTAATTCGCAGTTTAGGGGGTAATCACTTTGGGTGATGCTGTGTGGCAGGGTGAATTTACAGAGATATTTCGGGAAGTGCTGGAGTCAGTGCATAACGGCGTTATTGTAATTGATATTGAAGGCACCATTATGTTTCTAAACCCAGCGGCAGAACGGATTTTTAATTGCCAGGCAGAAAAATTATTGGGTCAGCACATTTATAGTCTGGTGCCTAACTCTGCCTTATTTGCCGTAGCCAAAAGCGGTGTACCCCTTCTGTCTGATAAGGAAAAGCTTGGTGACAAAATTTTAATTAGTAACCGGACGCCAATTGTTTGGCGGCAAAAAATTATCGGCGCAGTGTCAGTGTTCCAAGATATCACGGATTTGGAGAATGTCTGTGAGGAACTGCATACCACGCAAAAGTTAAAGGCTACCTTAGAAGCAGTAGTGGAGAATCCTCATGAAGGATTGGTTGTCGTTGATGAACACTGCCATGTCGTAATGATGAATCAGTTCTATCTGGATGTGGTGGGGCGAAGCCTAGAAGAGGTAATTGGTAAACACATCTTGGAGATAACACCTGGTTCCCAGTTGCCCGAAACTGTACGGACGGGTAATCCTCAGTTTGCGGAGCTCTGGAAAGTCCGGGATCGGGAATTCATTATGATGCGTGTACCAATTAAAAATAATGGCAAAATTATAGGTGCCATCGGCAAGACACTGTTTAAAGATATGGTCATTGCTAAGGTTTTCGCAAAAAAACTGATCCAGCTAGAAAATGACTTAGACTATTACAAAGAAGAGTTTAGAAAAATTCACGTTTCGGATTACACCTTCGACGATATTATTGGGGTAAGTGCATCTCTAACGAAAGCCAAAAATTTAGCAGCTCGGGCAGCCCAATCTTCATCGACCGTTTTGATTACGGGTGAAAGCGGCACAGGCAAGGAAATTTTCGCCAATGCTATTCATAATTCCGGGCCACGGCGCAAAGGGCCGTTTATCAAAATCAACTGTGCTGCAGTTCCGGAACAGTTACTAGAAAGCGAGTTTTTCGGCTACAACGAGGGTGCCTTTACCGGAGCCCGTAAAGGTGGCAAACCTGGTAAATTTGAATTGGCTAATAGGGGTACAATCTTTCTTGATGAAGCCAGTGATATGAGTCTTAGTATGCAGGCAAAGCTGTTAAGGGTCATACAAGATAGGGAGGTCGAACGGATAGGTGGAACACAACCTATCAGAGTTGACGTCCGTATAATTGCCGCTTCCAATCGGGACTTACAACAATTGGTCAAGGAAAACAAATTTAGACTTGATCTGTTTTACCGAATTAATGTTATTTCCCTTGAACTGCCTCCGCTTAGAGAACGGTCCGATGATACTGAACCCTTAGCGAATCAGTTAATTGCAAAACTAAACAGAGATTTGAGAAAGCAGATTAAGGGCATTTCCCCACAGGCCATGGAGGTTCTAAAATCTTACAATTGGCCGGGAAACGTAAGGGAGTTAGGGAACATCCTGGAGCGAATTATTAATTTTTGCACTGATGACTATATTAATTTGGAACATCTTCCTGCTCAATTAATGCGGGAGAAAGGGCTCAAGAACTATGGAGACGGTCCTTATACCCTTAGACAAGGCTTAATTGAAGCGGAAAAGAATATTATTCTTAATGCTTTGCACGTTGCCAAGGGCAACAAGATGCAAGCTGCTCGAGCTTTGGGCATTCACCGTTCTGTTTTGTACCGGAAGTTAGCCCAATATAACCTTCCCGAATAGGAGTTAGTTAATCGTTTGGAAATAAGAATTAGAATTCTAAGCTGGCGGAATGTAACCCTAGTTTCTCCCTCACAGGATTACCTACTTAATTACAAGAGGCAGTTAAATATGCTCAAGCTAAGGGCTGTCTTATTATTGCCGCAGCCGGCAACCACTCAGATGGAGAAGATCCGAATATCTTGTATCCCGCATCTTTACCTGGAGTTGTAGCCGTTGGGGCACTGGCTAAAGATAATAAAATAGCCCCTTTTTCCAATACGGGAAATAGAATGGGCAATGATATAAGAGACGCGAAGAGCTCGGAAGAAATGGACTTACTTAACATGTCATTATCAGATGGATCATTTTATGGAGCTAATTTCTTTAGTATTACCCTGCCGATTGCACTGGAAGAGATTGACACGGCTGGGACCATTATCGAGCCGAAAATCCGATATTAACGGTTATTCCGACGAAAACCCCTTAATTTACTGAACAAAGATACAGCGTAGAAAACGCCAGTCCTGGGGCCACTCCACTAGGCTTTTCGATGTGTCAGAGAATGACCGGAAATTTTCTCGAATAAATGTAAAATAGTTTACTGAGCGGGAGTGGTTAGGCGAGTACACTTATTATAGACTACAAGAAGCAGCGATAATCGGCTAGTTGTCTCATACCATGTTTGAATGGTTTAAGACCGGTTGTCCTTATGTTAGATTCTAGCGAGTTGGAGGAAGAATATAGGTGTCCCATTTCGCTTTTTCGGACTGAGAAGGAAGAGAAAACACGAAGCATTAGCTACTCATCGAATGTAACATTCATTAATTTCCAGAGGATGAAACAAAGTACAAGATGACTTTCTAACCCTCAGCTTGGAATTCAGATAAAGTAATGGTTT
>NZ_MLBF01000095.1 GCF_001936615.1 Desulfosporosinus metallidurans | reverse complement strand
CTTATTACCGTCTACACTTATTCCTATAGAAACATGCTTTCTATTTTTATTAATATAATTTTGAACTTTGGTAGTGTCATATAATAATCCATTTGTTGAAAAATTGAACATATAATTAGAAAACCATTTATGCCCTAACATATACATTCTTTGTTTAATGTAATCACTAACTGCATCTATTAAATCGATTTCTAAAAAGGGTTCTCCTCCAATAAATTCCCATACAACTGCTTCTTCGTTAAAAGTATTCTTATTTTCTAATACATAATCTACTACTTTTTTAGCTGTATCTACTGTCATTTTATTAGTTGAATTTTTACCGGTCATATAACAATATTTACATGCTAAATTACAATTTTCGGTAATTGACATTGTTACAGTTTTAATTGAAGTACCACCCCATTGTTCTGGTAAATTTCCCATTTTTATTTCATCAATAATTGGTAATGTTCCACCCCATTGTTCTGCTAAATTTCCCATTGTCAGTTCATTAATATTTTTCATGATAATCTTTCCTTTCTTATATAAGCTATGTTGAATAATAAAATTACAAATTAGTCTTTAAATAGTCACTAACTTGTTTACTACCACTAATTTCCTTGTCATATATTGCCTTAGCAATATATCCAGTAATATATGCAGCTGCAAAACTATTTCCTGCTATACAGCCATTTCCTTCATCATCATACACATTCTTAGGAACGGTACCTGGAGCATAATAAAAATATTTTTGATAGTAAAATAAGTTTTTTTTGATAAATATTACTACTACTTTTTACACCTATAAC
This sequence comes from Desulfosporosinus metallidurans, assembly GCF_001936615.1. GTDB lineage: Bacteria > Bacillota > Desulfitobacteriia > Desulfitobacteriales > Desulfitobacteriaceae > Desulfosporosinus > Desulfosporosinus metallidurans. The sequence goes on along the minus strand of NZ_MLBF01000095.1, from coordinate 6,799 downwards.
ATTTCTAAAATAAGCCGGATATGACTTTTTACCATCATTACTTGCTGCTGACACTATCACGATATCTTCTTGTATAGCCTTATTTATTAACTTTTTCAATCGATATCTATATCTCCATTTTTTAGTGCCTAAACTCATATGTATAATATCCGGTTTATATAAAAGTGCTTTTTTTAGTGAATAAATTAATAAATTTCCATTCGAATATAAATTTTCATCTAAAATGTTCATACTAATTAATTCAATTTCCTGGAAAATATACTTTATAAGTAAAGCAATAATAGTACCATGATTATTAGTTATTTTCTCATTCGAATTTTCCATAAAAGTTCCATCCTTAGTAACACTAAAACCTATTGACTCTTTAATACAATTTAAATTAAATATTTCATTATTGATTCCACTATCAATAATTACTATACATACCTTTTTCTTTATTTAAATCACCTTCTCGTCTTCTAATAATTTTAAATTCTGCATGAACAATAATGTATGTTTTCAACTTTCCTTCTTTTGTTATGACTTCTACCATTATTTATGAATATTACGGTTCGACAGAGCCCTTATTCCATCTCAAGTCGACCCTGTGCGCTCTCTATCTAGAAGAGGTAGCTTACCAGAACTGAGGCTCTCACCGTCCGGAATTGTGGCTTAATTCGATCCAGATTATTCGAAAACTATTATTTAGATAAGATTATCGTATATTTTGAACTTTGTCCCTGGCAATTCTGCCAGTATTTTCTCTAAAATATTTTGACATATTATCCCATAATTCGACGATTTAAAGTAACAAAACACAAAAATGGAGAACTTAACAGTGCTAAGTCCTCCATTTTTGTGTTAATCATACATTCAATTACCCCACAAATCAGTTAAACCCTTATATTTCCTCCCTTAAGCTTTAGAATTTGTCGATTAGCCTATCAATACAATATCTCCTTATTTATACCCATTTGCCATTGTAGTACTGCTTCTAAACGTGTGCTCACTTCTAATTTAAAAAGGATATTACTAACATGAAAATTCGCAGTTCGAACTTTAATACCTAAAGCCGAAGCGACCTCTTTGTTATGTAAACCTTTCGAAACCAATTCCATTATTTCATTTTCTCTAGTGGTTAGTAGTTCCCTTGGAGTTATTCCAAGCTTAACGGAAGAATGTATGGTATCATTGTTATCTTCGAGTTGTAAACTTTGAGAAAAATAGACATCGCCATTATAAACTCTTAATATTCCTTGAATCATCTCATGTACTGAACAGTCTTTTAGTAGGAAACCATTGGCACCTTTACTAATAGACTTAGTAACGTATCCTTTGGGACTATGTCCGGTTAACATAATAATTTTCACTTCTGGTTGAACCGCTTTTATCTTGTCTATCAAATCAGTCCCACAGACATCAGGAAGCTTAATATCAAGCAATACGACGTCAGTCCTAGTATTACTAACTAAGTTTATACATTCAGTTCCGTTCTTTGCAATTCCTACTACCAAAATACGTGGTTCAAAAGATAACAAGGAGACAGTTCCTTCCGTAAAAAGCGTGTGGTCATCAACTACTAAGACTTTAACTCCTTCTGATTCTTCAGAACTCAAAGACAATCCTATCTACCTCCTCTATCAAAGAATACTTTGATTTTTTCTCGTGCTAATTAATCTTTTCAAACAATCGGAATGGAGGCTTTGAGCATTGTACCCTGGCCAATTGAAGAACTGATTTGTAGGATACCATCTAAGTTTTCCAATCTTTCTTTCATACCAACTATTCCAAAATGGGAACTCGTCAATGAACAATCCTCTATCTGACTGGTATCGAAACCTTTACCCGCGTCTATAACACTTAGTTCAATTTTTGATTCGTTTATCTCAATGTGAATCTTCAACTCGTTAGTACCCGAGTGTTTCACTGCATTTGTAATCCCTTCCTGCAAAAACCGATAGGCAGCTAATTCTATGTCTTCCTTAAAGCGTTCTTCTCGATTAATCCCTACTGTTTCTAGGGAAATTAACAATAACTCTTTTAGCATCATTTCTTCGCACATTAATTCAATAGCTGAAAGCAACCCTAAATCAGTTAAGGACGGGGGACGTAAATCATTACATATTAAACGAAGTTCGAAATTTAAGTCCTCAACTACTTCCCGCATATGAGAAATGGCCATTTTCGTTTTGACATCGTCATTGGTCAGACATTCTTCAACAAGGTATTTCAGCCATCGATTCAAATCCAGTCCTAATTGTAATGGTCCATCATGAATCTCACATGCTATTGACTTTCTCTCTTTCTCTATGCTCCTAAACAAAGCTGTGTTTATTCCTATAAGCCCCTGCTTTCTTCGTTGTGAGGCCAGAGATCTTTGGGCCAAGTCCTTGATTTCTTTCGACAGCTCCTTGATAACAAACGTCGTAATTAGACGTTGAGCTAATTGACTCGAAATCAATGTAATTAATGGTAGTTCGTCTAGTTCTATTTTGACGTAAGAATAATGATGGCCTAAAAATATCCCGCAAGTAAACTCATTTGAAACAAAGGGAATATAAATCTCAGCTGGAAAATCATCAGGCAGCATTTGTGCGTCTAAGCTAATCCTTGGATCAGCTTGAAAAAATTCCTCCAGTTCAGCTTGTTCAATTTGATTTTCTAAGAATCGTCCTACAGCTTTCTTTAGGTATCCTCCTTTAGCATCTTCTAGAGCAATAAAAATTCCCTCAATCGCCAGGCTTTTAACCACCTCTTCTAACATCCGGTTCTCTTCATTAATCATAGACAGGCTTTCGTTTAATTCAAGAATTCGTTTCTTAATAGCTTTCTTTCCTTCAGGAAGTAAATATTTGTCGAATAGCTTATTTAGCATAACTCTAATCAAGGTAAAACAAACAATGAACACAAAAAATATAGTTACCGTAGAAAGATACAACGCGAGATTAAACGCACTTGATAATTTTAAAAATTGTAAATAGGAGACAATAAAACTAATAATCACCCCGGCTACGAAATAAGAAATTATTGTCCCTAAAAGCCTACGACTATCCGGTAAATATTTATTGACTATGGCATAATACCAAGTAGCCGGGATCACGGAAACAAACAAGGAGCTGACATGGGCATTCAATATTGGTTGAAATCCAACGATAATTGGAACGGCCGTCAAGAGAACAAATGGTAAAAACCCTATCGCCATACCCATAAGTAGAATATTTACCTTGTTTTTATTCGGTTTATCTTTCGGCAGCTTTAATAATGTCCCTAAATTCCATAGTGTGAGAAGAACACCAATACTAACCGTTACTAAAACGAGTTTTCTTAGTTGACTAAAAAAGTGGACAATACCGGCAGATTGCAACACAGTTAAGGTTAATATGATTACGGTCATCAAGATTAACATTAGGCGACACAACTGTTTTGCTTGGTTAATTTTTACATCTGGAAAAGTTGCGACAAAATCAATTAGGAAAATAGGTACCGCAGAAAAAATTATATACTCTAATTCCCTGGCCAATAACAAATCGCGACTCGAAGCCGGAGCCAGGACGATAGCCAAACCTATAAACCAGTTCAGCCAAAATAAAGCACGGGCTTGAAGAAGGAAAGGGCGTCTAAACCATGCCATAAACCCTAAAATCCAAAAAACGAGTCCTTGGATCACCATCGGAATTTCGCTTAGTTCAGTCTGCAAAACTGGATGTTTAGGTATATTAATGATCTGAACGTTTGGCTGGTCAACCCTACGAACTTCGATAGTTGATGCCCCTTCCGCCTCACTCCATATTTGAACAGAGCGGTACTTATCCGGAACATCATTGTTGATTTTTATGATCAAATCTCCGACTCGCACCCCTGATTCGTATCCTTCGCCCTGAGTATCACTGTAAGTCACAATCCATTGTCCATTGACATTCTCAAGCTCAACACCTACGTAGGGTTGCTTAATAACAGCAACAGTATACACAAACCACATTACAAGAAAGGCGGCACTTGCATAATAATATGCTTGCCGCCTAAACATTTTCTTTAACAATTTTAATCATCTTCTCTTTGCGTTTTTCAGGAACCGGAATTGCTTGAATGATTTTTATCGACTTTTCCCGGAATATTTCATACATCACTCTGCAGTAATGGACAACCCCTTCATCGATAGCCAGTTGTTTTAAAAATTCTTCCTCGTCCTTCCCGATTCCCTTTAACCCTTTGCCTTCCATCTGAGTTAATTCTTTAAACTGTTCGGCTGTCTTACCCTTTAAATGGTTTAAAAGATAGACATATGGCAGGGTTTTGCGATTGTTCACAAAATCCCTCTTCTTTTCAAAGTTTATAAAATCGTTTAAATCGTTCCTGATTTGGCTCATTATGCCCAGGTTTGTCCCAAATTGTTCTAATTGAGACACCAACGATTCGGACGCGCCACCTAAGGTTGCTCCAATTTTACAAGCACAGGCCGTCAAACTTCCTGACTTACGCTTGACCAATTCGAAATATTGGTCTAGCGTGACTTGATCACGAGTGTCTAACAGAACTTCTTGCAATTGAGCATCACTGGCCGTTATCCACATATGGCTCAGAATTTGGTCAACTTCCCTGTAGAGTCTACTATCTCCATCAGGTAACGCCGAAGTAGCAGCATCAATACTCAACATACTTAAACATATAGCAAGGTTCTGCGCGTTAGCAGTGGGAATTTGACGCCAAGGTAGATCGTCATTATCTTGATCTTGTATATCATCAAAAATATCCGCTGCCAGAGCAGATAATTCCATGGCAATTGCACCTGGCAGCGCTACTTCAGACACTCCACTTACACACTCACAATTCATAAGCGTTAAGTGGGCCCACTTAAACAGTTCACCAGTCTTGCTGTCGGCATTCAACGAGGAATTAATCATAATCAGCATTTCGGGACTTAGTTGGGCTCTCGTTAGGATTTTATCAATTTCGATAGCAATAATTTGATCAAGCTGAATGTTCACTTTCTTTTATCCCCAATAACCTAGAGGTAAAAGTCCAATCGTCGCTACATCCCCAGATACCTCGCACTCTGAAAAAACCCTTTGGATGATATTTAATTCATTAGTCTTTAGTTCTGCCAAAGGTAGCCCAAGTTCTTGCGACAACATACTTTTGGGATTTTTGACTAAGTCGTGGACCAGTTCCGCAATGCTTTCATAGCTCATTTTCATTACACCCTTTCTTAATTAGCACTTGACGGTATTATCTAGTATTGGTTTTACAACTTGTTCTGTTCAAGAGCGATAAAAAGCCACATATAGCACATTTTCACTTCTAAAATGGCAGTAGGTTCTTTCCATCTGCTCCTTTTCATTTATTCCTCTTTCTTGTTTTCTTTTCCTGCAGTGAAATTTAGCTCATCCTGTCGCATAAGAATAAATAAATGTATAATTGAGATATTCGTGTGAAAGAAATAAAAAGTGCCCGGGATAGAAGTACAATTTGAATTAAATTCTCGATTCAACTATCAATAATTACATACGTACCTTTTTTGTTTAAATCACAATCACCTTCTCGTCTTTTAGTATTTTAAATTCGGCATTATATAACTCTTTGTATTTGGAACTTTCTTTCATTAATTTATTGTGTATACCACATCCCACCACTTCTCCATTATCAAGAACAATAATTAAATCTGAATTAATTATTGTGGATAATCTATGTGCAATTACTACAACTGTGTGATTTTCACTTAATTTATCTATAGATTTCTGAATATAACTTTGTGATATATTATCAAGTCCTGATGTGGATTCATCAAATAATATGATTTTTGAATTTTTTAAAATTGCTTTAGCAATAGCTAATCTTTGTTTTTGTCCACCTGAAATATTGGTAGAATTTTCACCTATTACGGTATCATATTCTTCAGGCAATGACATGATGTAATCATGAATATAAGCTTGTCTACATGCACTAAATAATTCTTCATCCCTCGCCTTATTATTAATAATTAATAAATTTTCTTTAATAGACAAATTAAACATAAATGGTTCTTGTCTAACTATAGCAATATTATTTCTTAATGAATTTTCATTAAATTTCGTGATATCAATATCATCAATTGTTATTTCCCCAGAAGATATATCATAAAATCTTAATAATAAATTAAAAATTGTAGTTTTACCTGAACCGCTATCTCCAACTATGGCAACTTTACTATTGGCATTAATATTTAATGTAACATTTTTAATAGTATAATGATTATTATATTTAAAATAAACATTTTTGAAATTTATATTTCCATTAACCTTTGAAACATTTACAGTTCCATATTCTTGATCAGGATATGATAAATTATTCATTAGATGAAAAATTCTTTCTATTGATACAAAAATTTGTTGAATTGTAGAATTCAATTTAGTAATATTCATTAATGATCCTGTAACTTGATCTGAGTATGTTGAAAATGCAATAAAATATTGCACAGTTAATGTACCATTAAAAATAAAAATCGCACTTACGAAAATTATTAATACCCTAAATATCAAATTTAATAATCCTGATATCCCATTAAAAATGTCATTAATTACGCTTACATTAAAGTCTTTATTTCTAAAACTTTTAGATATGTCGCAAAATATATTAAAAGCATAACTTTTTATTCCCATACTTCTTATTTCTCTTATTCCGGTAAGTGCTTGCTCAACATTTTTAAAATAATCATCATTAATTTTTCTAAGTATTTTGACTTTTTCTTTTGTTATCCTTCCAGCCTTATAAAAGATCATATAAGATATTGGAAAAGTTGATAAAGCTAACAGTGAAAGTGGAAGGCTAATTTTAACCATAGTGT
>NZ_MLBF01000094.1 GCF_001936615.1 Desulfosporosinus metallidurans | reverse complement strand
CAGGTTGGACAAGTGAATTAAGTAATATTTAAGATATACACGTCTTTACGGATAAAATTTTAGGACGGTTTGTGTGAGGAGACGTAAAGGTGAACAAAAATATTAAGATTGGGTTAATAGTTTTTCTTATCCTAATGACGGGAGCCGCGATAGCTTATTACAAGACTTCTTCTATCGTAAGGTGGTTCGCGGCAAACGACTATAAAGTAACTTCCACCAAAATTCCTATGCGTGACGGTGCGGAGCTAGCGGCAGACTTATATCTTCCTGAGACAGGAAAGAACTTTCCGGTAATACTTATTCAGACGCCCTATAACAAAGATCGACATAAACAGATAATACAAGATCTTCTTCAGGGTGATCAAAATGCAGACTTCTTTGACGCTAAAGATTATGCCTTTGTAGTTTTAGATTGGCGAGGGTATTTTAAGTCCAAAGATGCGGCTAAGGTTAATAAAGAGAATCTTATTCCAGGTGAAGATCAGCGAGGTCAGGATGGCTACGATGCTATTGAGTGGATCGCCAAGCAGCCATGGAGTAACGGAAAGGTCGCCACTTGGGGGCCGTCTGCCTTGGGTAATGTTCAATATTTAACCGCAGCCCAAAACCCTCCACACTTGGTCTGCTCTGATCCGATGGTATATAACATCGTGGTTGATTACAATAATTACTATTATGGAGGCGTAATCCGCCAAGACGTTGTCGACACACTGGCCATGATTGGTTTCCCCGGTTTATCAGATTTGTTAAAGAAGCATCCGCTTGATGACGGAACGTACGACAAGGTTTCAATTAACCCGGCTAAGGTGAAAGAACCAATGCTGCTTATTGGTGGTTGGTATGATCATAATAACATGTTACAGACTTATAACCTGCTGAAAACCAAAGGCGGCGGAAAAGTTAGATTAATTATGGGCCCTTGGGTGCATCAGGGTGCTGTCAAGGATATTAAGCAAGGTGAACTCTACTTTCCGAGTGCCGCTCAAGTAGCCAGAGAAGAACAGGAGAAGTTCTTTGACTACTATGCGATGGGTAAAGATACTGGTGAGATAAATAGTCCTGCTATTAAATACTATGTCATGGGAGCGAACCAGTGGAAAACTGCTGATGAATGGCCTCCCAAAGATGCAATTGAAACTCCCCTTTACCTAGCAGAAAAAGGAAAGCTTACTCAGCAAAAAAGTAATATTGAAGAAAAACCTGATGAATTTATCAGCGATCCGAAGAATCCTGTTCCATCGGTTGGAGGCGCGGGTCTTGACCCACAATTACCGACAGGGACCTTTGATCAGAGAGAGAAAGTGGAAAATCGCAGCGACGTCTTGTGCTACACCACCGATACCTTAGACAGGGATTTAACGATTGCTGGGCAGGTAAAGCTAAATCTAAATGTTTCTTCGGACTGTGTTGATACCGATATAGCTGTTCGCTTAACAGATGTCTACCCGGATGGACGGTCCATGCTGATTGCTGACGGGATTCAGCGCATGAGCCTGATGGAATCTACGAAAGTAAAGAAACTTTTAATCCCAGGTCAGGTTTATTTATGTACAGTAACCCTGCGGGATACCGCCATGACATTTTTAAAAGGACATAAGATCAGGATATCATTATCCTCCTCGAATTATCCCCTGTGTGCCTTGAATTCGAATACTGGGAAAGATGGTCTCGATTTTGACAAATATGTTTCTGCCAAGAATCTCCTGTACCATGGAGGGAACAATCCTTCTGTTCTGGTATTGCCGGTTATTAAAAATTGACCGCTTGGGAGAGCATGATACGCAAAAGAAATGAGGTGAAATGTATTCAACTGAATATCGTCCACACTTTAGCAGGATAACATGATTATTATCACTAAAAATTCTGAAATTAGAAAATTAAATTTATTCAGAAGGAGTGATTTGTGTTTGAAAAAGTTATTGATAGTTTTATTAGTCTTGTTAATGACTGCTACCTTTACTGGAGCCGCCTATGCTACTGATTTAGTGGGGCCATCCCAGCCGACAAGTGGACCCGGTGGTTCAAGCTATAACTACAGCAGCGTAATGTCCCAAACAATTGGAACTGGAGTAAACAAATACATCATCTATGAGCCGTCACCCAAAGTTGATGTTGCCCTTCCTGTGTTGGCTTTTCTACATGGGTATGCACCTAACCCATCTCCGGATAATAACCTCGACTTTATCAAGCATTTAGTAAAAAAAGGTAACATTGTAATTTGGCCATATTATGAAAACTTGTTTACAGATGTCAATAACTATGATGTCAATGCTGGCAATGCAATTAAGTCAGCCTTGAATTATATCATTGCCAATCCATCTACACACGCGCAACCTAAATATGATCCCAGCGGTAACATGTATTTCGGCATTTTAGGACATTCAGCCGGGGGTCTCACTACTGCTAACCTTGCTTCGGAGTACTCTGCATTTAACCTCCCTAAGCCAAAAGCCATTATGACTATGAATGCCGGCAAAAATCTTGACGGTAGTGATGGAGGGGTTCCCTACCGAGATTTTAGCCAGATTCCCAGCGACACATATATGCTGACATTGGTGAGCAGTGACGACACAACGGTCGAATCTGCACCAAGCACATATATTTGGAACAACTCCACCCAGATTTCATCTAGCATAAGGGATTGGGTGTTAATAAAATCCGATAATCATGGATCACCAGACACCAATGACATTTCTGCAATTCATAACGATGTCAACAACCAGGTGCTCGATGCCATTGACTATTATGGTGCTTGGAAGTGGGCCACAGCCCTTTTTAATTACGCGTTCTTCGGAACTGACGGGAGCTATTGCTTGGGAGACACCTCGAACCAGCGTTACATGGGGCTTTGGAGCGACGGACAGCCGGTGAACGAAGCAGAAATTTCTGACACACCAATATGGCCCTAGCATAATAAATTTTGATCATTTCTTTTGCTTAACAGGGGCTGGTGCAAATGAAACACCAATTCTTTTACCTACAACAGAAAAAGCTCAATCGTAAATTGCAATTAGCAAAAATAATTTAGCCTTGAGCGAAAAAAGCAAGAAAGCTAAAGTTGTTGGTTATGAATGTTCAAAGGGCACACCACCGGACGAAAGTGATCAGCATTTTCTGGAGGGACGCTTCCAAAAAATCCGGTGGATTATTTTAAGCACTGCGCAATGTCTATAAATTAATTTAAGAGGATAAACGAGATGCCCTACAGGAAAGGGACATCGATTCCTAAAAGGATCCAAAAGTTGAGAGGAGAAATTTACTAGATGAAAAAAACTAAAGTGTTAGCTTCTTTAACTCTAGCAAGTTTGACAATAAGTATGCTTCCTTTTAATGCTTTTGCTAATGTATTGGTTCCTACGCGCTTAGCAGGGGGAACAGCTGCTCAAACAGCAGTACAAATTGCTGACCAAACAGGTTGGACAGGCACAGCCATCCTTGCTTCCTCTACTTCCTATGGTATGGTTGATGCTCTCGCAGCCGGTCCGCTTGCTTATTCATTGAAAGCCCCTATCCTGCTGACCGGCGCTGGAGCAACTCTTGACGCAGACACCAAAAAGGAACTTACCAAACTTGCGGTTAAAACAGTTTATGTCACCAGTGGAACAGCAGTAATCAGTCAAGGGGTCTTAGAGCAACTATCTGAGATGGGTATTACAGTTATTCCCCTAGGTGGAGTTGACCGAGCGGCAACCTCTGTCAATATTGCTAAAAAAATGACAGGTGTGACCAAAGTTGCGGTAGTTAATGGACTTCAAGATGCGCTCTCGATCGCTGCTGTCGCCTCAGCTGCTAACGAGCCAATCCTCTTGACAGACAAAGCTGCACTTCCCGCCAGCGTTTCTGCTTACTTAGCCACAAATCCGGGAATTACATCTTCCGATGTAATCGGTGGAAAAGGGATCATCAGCGAGGCAGTTATGAGCTCACTTCCTAAAGCAACTCGCCATGCTGGAACCACAGCTTATGACACCAACGCCCAAGTCATCCAAGATTTTAGTTCGGTTATCACCTATAGCAATGTCTTCGTGGCTAACGGTAGGACAGGCATTGATGCTCTTGCCGGTGCACCGCTTGCTGCTATGACAAAATCTGCTATCGTTCTCACAGAAGGCACTGTTCCTGCTGTGGCTTCTCTTGTACATGATAAACTCGCTACAGATAGTGTAGTTACAGCTATTGGGGGAGAAGCCGTTGTTCCTGAGTCTGTTCGAAAAGGTATCCTTAGTGGTGTGGCTACACTACCAGCTAGCCAGTTATCAGTAGCAAGAGTGAACGCTGTTAGTGCGTCGAGTTTTAAAGTAGTATTTAACCAAGCGCCGGCAGATTCCACAAAAGTAACATTTACAGTTAAAAACATGGTAACTCCTGTTACTGTTTCACCTACTTGGAATTCTGCTAAGACAGAAGCTATTCTGACTAGTTCTGCAAATTTCTCTGAAGGAACGTATTCAGTTGCTGTTAAAAATGGGGATACGGATCTCGGAACCTCAAAGGTAGATGTTGCTGCACAAAAGATTGCTGAAATTAAGATTACTTCAACCAAATTGGGGGTAGTCACTAATTCAAGTGACGCTTCAAAACAAACAGGATATGCAACCTATCTGGTCTTAGATCAATATCAAAATGATATTACATGCTCAGGGCTTGCCAATAATATAATCTTTCAAAGTGGAGTAGGTTCAGTAGAAGTTAAGGATGGTTTGCTTACTGTGACTCCAAATACAACAAATTCAAATCTAATGCAGTTTTCTACAGTTGTTATAACTGGTTATGATTCCACATCGGGAGTTTCCGTCACCTCAACTTTGACAACCTCGACTCAAATTGGCACCTTAAGCGATTTTCAACTCGGTGATTTGAAAAATGCTGATGGGAAAGTATTAACTGATGGCGATAGTTCAAGCATTTTCTATGCAAACTATACAGCAAAGGATATCAGTGGAAACCCCACAACGGATTACCAAATTATTATGAACGGCCTAATTTTACATGGCGACGCAGGAGCAACTGGTAATGAAATTAATCAGTTAACGACTTCACATTCCTACGTTAAAGCTACCATAGAGAAGGATCCAACTGATTCTACGAAAGCAGTAGTAAAAGTTGTTGCTTCTTCAGCTAATACATCACTTGCAATGGATATGCCAACCGTAATTACTGCTATGACTTGGACCGGAAAAACTTCAACACTCACTACAACTTTAAAGAAAGCATCAACAGCAGATACCTTTATTTTAATGGCCCCAGCCAATAGTATTGCCGTTGGTGAGAATAAAGAAATTCCTTTTAGCTGTTTGGATCAAAATGGAGCTGCACTAACAAAAATGGATGATATAAAAGGAATTACATTAAGTGGTGCACATTTTGAAGCAAACGTTGATGGCACGGCCAAAGTAATTGTCGGCGATGTCAATAATTATGGAATTCCCAATGACGGTCAACAAGTTATTACAGCTACGACCTCAACGGGAAAATTCAGCTCTTTAACTCTGAATATCCAGAAACGTGCTGTAGCGGATACCTTAACATTCAACCGTTCAGCGATCATCAATACAATGCAGGCAGGTGCGGTACAGCGCGTAGACATGGGATATCTTTATGGCGGCTTATCGGTTAAAGATCAATATGGTCGTGCGATTGATATGGTGAACGAACCTCAGACTTACGCAGTCTATGCAACTAGTTCAACAGCTGCTGGAGCTGCTATTAATTTGTCACAGAACAACGGGTTATTATCTGTCACTTCAGGCTCACCACTTTCATACGGCAATATGGGTATTCAAATTGAAGCCGCCAATGTCGGAACAGGGACGGTAACATTTAATCTTGTTGATACAGCTCAAAAGAAAGCTGGTTCCAATACTGAAACTATTTGTGCTGATCCAGCGAACCCAACTGCTGCAGAATTAGCATCCTTAGCTATTATTGATTCCAAGTCTGTAACGATCTCGGTTTTAGCAGCTGACTCAACTGATATTAAGGGATATACTATCAGCCCAGTTGCGAAACCGTTATATGCTGCTGCGCTCAAGGGCACAACTCCAGCGGCTATTACTTGGCAAGATAATGCCTATGATGCTAATCCGTTCATTTACGGGACAACCGCAAGCGGATCAAAAGTAGTTTTAGCATCTAATACCAAAGCAGGAAAGCCGTTAATTGTAGGAAAATCTGTGGATTCAACAGATTTTAATATAGATCCTAATGAATATACTCTTAGCAAACTCGGCTATCCTGGTCAAGGGGTAGGCAGGATTACGATAGATCCTAATGGTTACGATTCAATCTTTGTATCGGCAAATGCTTTACCAGATAACGTGACACAATCCAGTTGTAACTTGACAGTAACCATTAAGGGTGCTGACGGTGCTGTACATGCTTTAACTACCGTCATTAAATCTACAACTGAAAATCCGGCTGCAAGCAATGTAGGAGTTACCGCTGACGCATCTTATGATGGCATTTCCGTATCTGATGATGGAAATACGGTTTATCTAACTCCGGCTGTCAGTACGGGCAATTCCAGTGGAAATACTTTGGCAGTAGGTAAATGTATTTCCAGGTTCGATGCTGCTGGTGGAAAAGCTAACAGATCATTAATCTACTTCTATGCTAAAGATCAGTATACTGCTAAAGGACAGTCATTAGCGCAGATTTTCGTCGTTCCTGGACCAGATAATGCTGCTGATGGTACAGTTGATCCAGATAATGTATACACTTACACAGCTAAAACTGGCTCTAAACAAACCTATACACGTGCAGATGCCTCTGCCTTCACTGTCGATCAATATGGAACGATTACAGCCAATAATCTAAAGGCTGGTGATTTCGTTGTGCTTACGGGCGTTTCTAAAAATGGATTACTAAAAACCATTAGAGTGGTAGTTCTTAAACAGTAGTCGGAAAGAATTATTTTCTAACAGATTAGAGAAGGTCAGTTGCGGAGCTGGCCTTCTCTATTGCGAGATAGGTTTATTTCATCCTATCAGAAAACATTTGCTGATACACTCTGTAGAATAGGTTCAACTAGGCGTCAGACTAGCGTAAGACTTGGCGTACGCACTGTCTGCATTAATGAGATCAAAAAACGACCTTGTATTTATGAATTTTCTTATAAAATGTACTGCGAGAAAGTCCCAAAGATCTCATAGCATTGGTGCGATTATTATTAACGTTGCCATAATTAGTTCGAGTTCAGTTTTTTCTACAGCTCAAATGATCATCCATCATTGCGCCGAATTGATTCAATTAGTTGAAGGCCAACCTGAACTGAAAGAAACTCCCGTAATGCAGACTATTGACCGATTCTTGAATGAACAAGCCACGTTCAACGAACAACAAAACCAATGGATCGCCAAAGGGGATCGAGAAATTTCTTCGAATTCTCTTCAGTCGGCACATGACACGGATGCGACCTACCGCAATAAAGGCGGCAAAAAGCATGTGGGTTATGCCTTAAATCTAACGGAAACCTGTGCTGATGATAATCCTGTTCAAGTCGTGACTCATTTTGATGTAGCCCCCAATATGACCAGCGACGTCGAAATGCTGAATCAGAGCTTACCAACTATTGCGGGACAGAGGATTAAAGATCTATATACTGATGGGGGCTATTATAGTCCTGACGTTGTGAAGAGGCAAAAAATCATGGAGCTACAATGCATTTTACAGATATGACGGGTCGTAAGACCTCCAGTGCTAAACTCCCCTACAGTACATTTACGATAGAGGATAAGAAAACGATTGTTCTTTGTCCGACCGCAGAAGAGACCAGTAGGTATGAAAAT
>NZ_MLBF01000093.1 GCF_001936615.1 Desulfosporosinus metallidurans | reverse complement strand
CGTGAGTTATAATAGGCATAAATCAGTAGAACCCAGTAAACAAGCGGGTTTCCACCGATTTATGCCTATTTTTTTACGCCTTTTTTAAAGGCAAACATCAGCAATTTTAAATGATAAGGAGGAAAGGTGAAAATGTGCAAAATAATTACTGTTGCAAATCAGAAAGGTGGTGTATCCAAAACAACAAGTGTCCGCAATCTTAGCTACACTCTGGCTGAGTCAGGCTATCGAGTTTTGGTGGTCGATTATGATCCCCAATCGAACTTAACAGCTTCTCTTGTATTGGAAGATGAAAATGAAGATGTCCCGAAAATTCATACAACGATTGCAAACTTAATGACAATGGCAATGGACGAGGAAGAACTTCCGCCCAAGAACGAGTATATTCAGCAGCGCGGGAAGATTGACTTTATCCCCAACGACATTCATCTGTCGGTGGTTGAATCCAATCTGCGGATGGAGATGGGAAGCGAAAAATTGCTTTTCAGTATCCTGGAGCCTTTACGTAGGGATTATGACTATATCCTCATTGATACAAATCCTTCCCTGGGTCCGCTGACAATCAACGCTCTTTCCGCCGCCGATAGCGTTCTCATCACGATCAACCCTGAATTCTATGCTACCATAGGACTTCAAGACCTGACCAAAACCATTCTTAAAATCAAGCGCAGGATTAACCCCAAGATTGAATTTGAGGGTATCCTGCTAACCATGTGCGATATGCAGACCAATCTGCACAAAGAAGTCTGCGCGGAGGTAAATGAAGCATACCGTGGAGGCATGAGAGTTTTCAAAACTTCCATTCCCCGTTCTATCAGAGTGGGCGAAGCCAACCGCTGCGGATTGAGCATTTTGGAATTCGAGCCCAGATCTAAGGCCGGGATTGCGTATATGGAATTTGCAAAGGAGTTGATTGGATTTGCCGGATAGACCAGCACCGAAACGGATTAAATCAATGGACGAGCTGCTTATGGCAGTGGAGCCGGAGAACCAGCAAACCAATATAAAAAGTGGTGTGGTCCGCTTGAAGTTTTCTCAAGTGGACCCATACCCCAATCACCCTTTTCGCCTATACAGCGGTGAACGGTTGGACGATATGGTTGCAAGCATCAGTAATTATGGCATCCTGACTCCGATGATTACCCGTATAAAAGACAATGGCAGGTATGAAATGCTTGCAGGGCACAACCGCATGAACGCCGGCACGCTTGCAGGGCTTGACGAAGGCGACTTTATTATCAAGGAAAACCTGTCGGACGAAGAAGCATGGATGTATGTCATTGAAACCAATGTCATGCAGCGTTCCTTTGCCGATATGCTGCCGTCTGAAAAGGCGGCGGTTCTTGCTCTGCGGCACTCAAAAATGTTCTCCCAGGGCAAGCGCAATGACATTATAGCAGAGCTTAGAATGCTTGAAAATCCGCAGTATATCAAAGAAAAATCAACTTCTCCCCTAATAGGGGAAAAGTTGCACAGCGATGTTCAGTTGGGTATTGAATATGGTTTATCCAAAAACTCCGTATCAAGATTATTACGGATTGATAAATTGACCCAAGCATTAAAGGGGCGTGTTGATGCTTCTCAAATAGGAATCTACCCTGCCGTTGCCCTCTCTTACCTTGCCGAAGCGGAGCAGCAGGATATTGAAAAGGTGCTTTCCGAAAATGAATTCAAGGTGGATATGAAAAAGGCGGAAATGCTCCGCAGCTACTCCGAAAGCAGTAAACTGAACGAGAAAACCGCCTATCAAATCCTTTCGGGCGAAGTCAATAAAAAGCCGAAGTCAACCACACCGTCACCTGTAAAAATTAAGCACAAGGTCTATTCCAAGTATTTTCCCGCAGACACAAAGGCCAGTGAGATCGAAAGAATCGTTGACGAGGCCCTGGAATGGTATTTTTCCAGCAAGGTCAAAGAGGGAACGCCTAAATGACAAGAAATGTCTTGACCTGTGCGAAGTGTCGAAGCAATGACTTTGAGGTATCCTATGGCACCGACTGCTCCCGCGACAAAAAAGGAAATGAAAATTGGGAGCTGGCGCTGGCCTGCAACTACTGTGGATACTTGACAACCATAGCCCGCACCAGGGGATACATAGCGGAAATCGAGCCTGTCAACTAAGAGGAGGTGAAATTTTGAGAAAGGATGAAAGACTGAGGACGGTCTATGAAACCATCGCGCCTCACATTACCCGAACCGAGGGCGCATGGCGGGATTATCTCGGTTTTGCGGCAAGGTTATATAAATACAACTTTGACAACGCCCTGTTGGTATACGCGCAAAATCCAAACGTCACCATGCTTGCCACCACACCAATATGGAACAAATTCGGCAGATACATCAATAAAGGTGCGACAGGACTGGCGGTCTGCGAGTATGACAATGCCAGGTTGACCATCAAGCACCTGTTTGATATCTCTCAGACCAATGGCCGGGAAATCATACCAACAAACTGGCAGCTTGATGATAAGATAAAAGCAGAGCTGACCAGCCGCCTTTCCTATTCTCATAACCTTACATCCTCCGATTTTACCGAGTGCCTGAACCAATTAGCGGAAGAAGCGGTTGCCGAGCGCCTGGACGATTATCTGCAAGATTTTGACTTTGACATTGAAGGCCACCTGTTTTCACAGTTGCCCCAGGACGGACTACTCAGTCAAATCCAGGAGATTGTCAAAGACAGCGTAACCTATTTTATCGGCAAGCGATGCAGCCTTGGGGACGATGAAATCCATACCGGCGACGGGATGATGACCATTGCCCATTTCGACAGCATTCCGCTGATCGCAAGGCTCGGACACACCGTAACCGACATCTCCAAAGGTATACTTCTGGAAATGGAACGGACAATCAGAATCATTGAGCGGGAAAGGAGGATGACGCATGAGCAAAATCGAGATGAGCTACACCGAGAAGGACGGAGTGCTGCTCCCGAACCTTCAAATCTCCAACAACAGCGAGGACGACAACCAGCCCCTGGGCAAGTACGGCAGAATGGCGATGGAGTACCTGCACGAAAACCATCCGCAGCGGTTTATGATTTTGAAAATGGATGGCGCTCTGATGGAGAAAATGCACCGGGTCCACAGGGAAGCAGTGGAGAAAATCGAGTACATCACCCAGCAGATGCTGGAGACCGAGCAGATGCCGGCAACGGAGGACATCATGGAGAAGACCCGCTACTTAAACAGCCTCCGGTCGTCAGCGGAGGAAATCGTACTGAACGAGATCGTGTTCAAGGTGAGGTAAGCCCGCTGTCCCCAAACAATCAAAATACAGAGCCGCCCGAACGCGAACAGGATTCGCCGTCGGACGGCTCTTTTTTTGTGCAAAAAACACAGAGCTTGCAGGAGCGGTGGGCCGACAGGCTAACGGAAAAGGTGCTCCCCATTCCCATTGAGGAAGGGGTGCCCACACCGGAAAAAGTGGCGGCTGTCAGAGAGTGGCTGCAAACAAACAGCAATATCTATCTCCCTGTCTATGCTGTGATGTATCATGCCACAGGCTCAAAGCTTCCGATTTTGGAGGAGGGTCTGCTGCCTACCAGCGAAGCAAGGCGGCGGTCCTATCAAAGTACAAGCGGGTATGTTTACCTTGCCAATACCCCTGAACGGGCAAAAAACTTCGGCGACCTCGGAAATATGTCGGATTCGACGGTTTATGAGGTTATCGTCCCCATCCACAAGTTGCTGGCAGACATCGACCAATTGAACAATCAGAGAGCCACGGGTAAAAAAGTGGGCAACAGTGTCGCCGAGAGCATTGTATATGGCGGCGGAGCAAGAGTAAAGGGCGCTATCGCACTGTGGCAGATTAAAGCCTTTGACTATGAGGCATACAGGAATTACGAGGATGAGGCAACGAAGCAGGTCGGACTAAAAGCTTCCTATATAAATATAGAATACACGGATGAACAGGTACGGGAATATTATGAAGGCATTTTAAAAAGCACCGATCTTTATCCTCTTGAAATGTATGAAAAAATTCAGGCGCTTTTCGCAACCGACATGCCTCTTGAAGACAAGGCGGTCGCTCTATCCAAAATTTACGAGGACTACGGCGACGCGGAAAATCAGATGGATGTGCTGCTAAAAACCACTCACCGAGGCGCAGACGGGATGTCGTTTTCCTTCGGGGACGGCTATACACACATACCCTGGCATACCATAGCCAACATCATAAGAATGCTCATTGACGAAGGCGAATATCCGGCGCCTATCTCGGAGGAAAGCCTTGCAGACCAAATCGGTGACTTTAATATCCCAGATGAGATTGATGAAATGCGCATCGCAGACGGAGACGTTTCTCCCATTGCCCATGAAAAAGAGGAACCGAGCGAGCAGGAGCTGTATGCCTGTGTGGACAGCTATCTTTGCAATACGCAAATCGTAGATAAAGGCTGGCATGGTGAAATAGCGGCAGAGCTTGCCGATGACAAAGAAATAGATGAATATCTGATGGCCAACTATTTTCGGGACCTAGATGAACGCGAAACGCGGATTGACGATCACTTTGTTAGCTGTGCTGTAGAGGATAACGGCGTTGAATTCCTGATTGATCACTATGTTGTCGGGCTGTCTTGGACGGAGCTGGCTGAAAGGATAAAGACTCTAATCGAAATCGGCGCTTTCCCAGTACCGCAAACCATAGAGACAAAAATAGAGGATCAGCAGCCATTGATCAATGTCCTGGTGGTGGAGCCGGAGAAAAAGCCCTACCTCACCGCCATCCCAAGAGGAAACAATGCCTTTCAGGAAAAAGTTGGCGGCTTGATTACCACCCTTGAAATCGGGGACGGCATAGATGCCATCTGCGCCGATGATGCCAACTTTGAAACCACGCCCATCAACCGTATGATCGACGGCCAGCCCATCTTCGGCACCTTTGTTGTGGCAAGAGTGAACTACAATACAGGTGAATATGAATCTCTGCAAGAGTCCGACATCCAAAAGTACATGACAGAATTCGCCACCCCCCTCATGGACATTACCAGGCTGGTTGCGGAGTATGAGGAAATGGAAGCGGTGCAGGAAGACGCCGGGCAGGATATTGAAGCGATGGGCTTTTATCCCCCGCAGCCAGGTTATGAGAAAGACCCTAATGTCCGCGGCAGTATTGATTTTACACAAATTGAGGATATACCCAGGTTTGAAGAAATAGATACCTTTATACCGAAGCCTGTAGCCAATCAGCAAATGAACCTGTTCGATATGGAAGCTATCCCGAAGGATAAAGAAGCGGAACTCATTGAATATGTGCTACTGGAGGGCAGCCGAGTCGCTGGAGGCAAACAGCGCATCTATAAATTTGCCATGACCCATCCCACCGGCTCTGCTTTTGAGAAAATGCTAAAGAACGAATACGGTATTGGCGGCCATACCGTCGGCAAGCATGGCATCGGTTTTGAAAACCATGACAGCAAGGGGATCGTGTTTGACTGGACCGATGATAAAGGGGAAAAGCACGAAACCAAAATCACCTGGATTTGGGCAGCCATTGGCATTCAAAGGCTCATAGATCAGGGACGGTATATCGGAAACCCCGCACCCGCTAGTACATTTGAGACTGAGAAATCTGATGAAAATGAAGAAAGCAATTCCCATATCCCCACTAAGATACAGGTCCAAATCAAGGAAACCCATCTGGATTATCACAACGGGCAGCATGATTTTTTGTATGAGTCGGTCTATAACGGTTTCCCCGTTGGAGCATTGCAATACAGTGAGTATGAAGGCATCCCCCATATCAGCCATATTGAAGTGCTTGCGGATTATCGCCGCCGGGGTGTTGGAACGCAGCTCCTTCAAGCACTTCAGAGCAAATATCCCGACAGGGAGATTGAATGGGGCATGACAACGGAGGACGGTACTGCCCTGCAAGATGCTGTTACCTTTGAGGTGGAGAATGAGGCGTACACCGAACTGCAACAGGAATATGACTGGATTGCTGGCCAGCTTTCACAGTTGGAAGCCGAATGGGCAGATAAGCCAGTACCCGATGAAATTTCAGCGTATTGGAACGGCCTGCATGATCGGCAGCAGGATATTGAAGAAACACTGTATGATGAAAAGCCGTATAAAAGCTTTGTGCAAACGGCTGTACCCCAAACAGAAACCGAGCCGGTGTCTGAGCCTGTTTCAAAATCCCGTCCTGTCAAAACCAATTTCCGCTATTCCGAGGACTATGCCCTCTATCCAAACGGTGTGAAAACCAAGTACAAAAACAATGTGGAGGCCATCAAGCTGCTAAACAAAATCGAAAGCGAAAAACGGCTTGCCACAATCGATGAACAGATTGTCCTTGCCCGGTATGTGGGCTGGGGCGGTCTTGCCAATGCCTTTTCCGATACGGTCAGCGGCTGGGAAAAGGAATACCACGAATTGAAGCACTTGCTGGATGATAAGGAATATGCGGATGCCTTGAATTCGGTTGTCACCGCCTACTATACCGAGCCGGAGCTCATCACACGAATTTATAAAGCCTTTGAGAGCTTTGGCTTTACAGGAGGCGAAAACAGGAAAATACTTGACCCAGCCATGGGAACGGGAAACTTTTTTTCCGTTCTTCCCGAAGGCTATGAGGAAACGCCCCTGTTTGGCGTGGAATTGGACAGCATCACAGGCAGGATCGCAAGGCAGCTTTATCAAACGGCGAATATCCAGGTACAAGGCTTTGAGACCACCTGTTTTGAGGACAACTCCTTTGACATTGCCATCGGGAACATCCCCTTTAACAACATCAAGCTCTATGATAAGCGATATGATAATGAGGATTTTCTGATCCATGATTATTTTATTGCCAAATCCCTTAACCTTGTAAAGCCCGGCGGCATCATCGGCTTTATCTCAAGTAAAGGCACGATGGATAAAAAAGATACCAGTGTCCGTGAATACATTGCCCGCAGAGCCGACCTAATCGGCGCCATCCGGCTGCCAAACACAGCGTTTAAGGCTCTTGCCGGGACGGAGGTTACGGCGGACATCCTGTTCTTTCAAAAGCTGGAGTCTCAGCGTACAGTAGATAAATACTCCCTTCCCGATTGGGTGTTTGTCAATTCCAGAAAGCCCGATTACATGAATATGAACCAGTATTTCATCGACCATACGGAGATGGTATTGGGTGAAATGCAGTTTAGCAGAACTATGTATGGGCGTGAGGATGGTACGGCCTGTATCGCTCCCGAAGGCCAGGACCTTTATGCGGAGCTTGACAGAGCCATCGGAAATTTGCACGCCGCCTTTACCGCCGAAGCAGACCCGTCCTTTGAGGAAATAGAGGAAGCCGGGGAAGAAAACGCGGGCGAGTTGGACGCTCCCGAAGGGACAAAAAACTATACCTATGTGGTGCAGGATGATAAGATTTACTACTGCGAGCGTAACAAGCTCATACCGCAGGACTACACCGGCAAACGCGCCGAGCGCATCAAGGGTTTATGCGAAATCAGAACGGCGCTGCTGGAAGTCATCCGAATTCAGACTAATGATTACGCACCTGACGAACTGCAGCAGGCGCAGAAAACTTTGAATGAGGTTTACGACCGCTTTGTAAGACAATGCAGTGCCATCAATGACAAGGCCAACATCGCCGTATTCTCCGATGACGACCAGTTCCCTCTGCTCCGTTCCATTGAGGATCAGAGCAAGGATAAAAAAGCATGGAACAAGGCCCCCATTTTCCTTAAGGCCACCATCAAGTCCTATCGCCGTCCCACCCATGCCGAAACAGCCAAGGAAGCTCTTGAAATATCGTTGAACCAAAATATGAAGGTTGATTTGCCGTATATGGAAAAGTTGACGGGCAAATCGGCAGATGAACTTATCAATGAGCTTGGGGATCGCATCTATCTCAATCCGCAGAAATACTACGGCAATTATTATGAAGGCTGGGAACTGAGCGAGGAATACCTGAGCGGACAGGTGAGGGATAAGCTGCTCTATGCCAAACAGAAGGCCGAAGAATATCCCGAACTGTTGGAGAGAAACGTGCAGGCCCTTGAAGCGGTGCAGCCCAAATGGCTGGAACCCTCCGACATCGACTTCCGCATCGGAAGTCCCTGGATACCCATTGAATATTTCCAGCATTTCATGCACGAAACCTTTGGCACTACGGATTATCTGAGGGACTCAATTACGGTTGACTACATGGAATACACCACCTCCTGGCGCGTCAACGGAAAGACAAGGGAGCCCACCTCCGTCAAGGTCAACAACACCTACGGCACAAAGCGGGTCAATGCTTATCAGATTTTCGAGGATTGCCTCAATCTCCAATCCACCACGGTGCGCGATCCGGTTCCCTATGTGGACAAAAACGGCAAGGACCAGGTGCGGTATGTGGTCAATGCCAATGAGACCATGATTGCGCGGGCAAAGCAGACTCAAATCAAGGAAGCCTTTGCCTCATGGCTTTTTAAGGATAAGGACAGAGCTGATATCCTGCTTAAAATATACAATGAGAAATTCAATACCATCCGCCCCCGTA
>NZ_MLBF01000092.1 GCF_001936615.1 Desulfosporosinus metallidurans | reverse complement strand
TCAGGTTTCAAACATTCTCAATGTTGTATTTGGGTAAAGAATACCTTTGTCATGGGAAGGCAACCTTATCAGTGGCAGCATGAACCCGCTTTGTTTGGATGGAAGCCTACAGGCGCACATTATTGGAATGGTGATAGAAAGCAGACTACAATATGGAATTTCGATAGGCCAAGAGTAAATGATGTTCATCCAACAATGAAACCCATTCCCCTGATTGAATATATCATCAAGAACTCAAGTAAGTATGGAGATATTGTTGTGGACACATTTCTCGGCAGTGGGACAACTTTACTAGCAGCCGATAATACAGATAGAATTTGCTATGGCTCAGAGCTTGATCCGAAATATTGTCAGGTTATTATTGAACGCTGGATTAATTATAAAGATGGAATCAATGGTGATGATGTGGTGATTGAAAGAGAAGGACAGCAGTATAAATACTCGGAGTTAAAGGTTGAGCAGGTGACGGTTTAATTGTGCACTTTTCCCTTCACGGGTTCAACATTTAGGCTATGCATTTCAAAAATGAGGGAATGCAAGAGAAGGAGTTTCCTGTTTTATACAGAATATTCCTATTATTAAGTAAATATGAGGAAAGGGATGAGGTTAGGGAATGTCTAAAATCCTTGTCGTAGATGACCAATTTGGAGTGAGACTCCTGCTCGTTGAGATATTCCAGGATGATAACCATGAAGTCAAAATGGCAGTGAACGGATTTGAAGCACTTCAGTTACTTAGCTCCTTTGAACCAGCTCTTATATTACTGGACATGAAAATGCCTGGAATGAACGGGATAGAAACATTAGAGAAAATTCGTGACTTAGACCGTCGAGTGACTGTGATTATGATGACGGGCAATGACGATCCGCATAATATAGAACAAGAAAAGAACCTCGGAATTCTATGTTACATTACTAAACCTTTTGATTTGTTTAAGCTGAAAGAACAGGTGAGGGAGATATTGAACATGCAAAATTTGAGTGTCGTATAAACTATTATTGGATTTGCTCGCCACACCAAAATATTCTTGCTCACTTTATTTGTTCAGAAACCCTTCATTTAACTTGATATAATGTGCATTCAGAGTGATTAATGGTGTACGTTCAAATCAAGAAATGGAGGGTTTTATTATGTTAATGAGTCTTACAGGTCTTAGCAGGAAAGAGGTTGCTGGAATTATTGGGGAATGCTTGGAGGTTAAACCAGAATACAAGGGAGGGATCACATACCAATACTATATTGGCAATTGGGCTGTATTTATGGATTCAATGGTTGAGCCGGAAAAGGCAGAAGGAGAAGCTGGCGATGAGTACAAAGTTGGCATTTGTATCCCGAACAGTAATCAGGAAGAATGAACAAAGGTTTTGAGTGCATTAAAGGAAGCGGGTTCAATAGTAAATGCCAGTTGCAGATTAACGATTATCATAGATGACTCAAAGCATACCGACAAGTCAAAGGAGAATTTGATCAAGCTGTTTGAAAGTAAAAAGGATTTGATTTTAACGGCCATTGGCGTTCAGGATGGCAATATAGAGATTGAAGAAGATAAGGTTATATTCCCATTGTTTGCTGCAACACTGGATGCTGAGAGGATTATCGCATATGAACAGTTTTGCACTTTGCTCAACCAAATGGCTCTGAAGTCGAAAACAGCCAGCAGTAAGAAAACTGAAAGTGATAATCCGAAGTTTACATTCAGGGTTTTTCTCATCCGGCTCGGCATGATTGGCGATGAGTATAAAATGATAAGAAAGATTCTGCTTGAGAGGTTAGAGGGCAATTCTGCCTTTCGGAGTGGAAGCAAACCAGAAAAGGTTGTTGTTGAGTAAGAGTATATCGGCTGTATATCGCTTTCACGTTGGCGCGTGGGGCGATACTTTTTATTGGTGGGGTAAGTGTTCAATAGGATTACAATGTGTGGCGTATAGGGGAAGGGGTAAAATATATTCATTGTTTTTAGTTGGGTTCAGAGGGGCATCGGCTCAGGATTCTGTTTCTTACTGTTAATATTTGGACAAAACTATATAATAGAGATGGTGGTTTATATAATACGGGTAGATTGACTAAGGAAAGGTGCATGAATGGATTTGGATAAGGATTTATGGAATATTATCGAAAATGTAAGACGTGCTGAATCAGCAAATGATTTATGCAAATCTCTTAAGGATTGTCTTTGTGTATTAGAATCTAAAAATGCCAATAAGAGAAAATTTATTAATTACCTAAATGAGTACTTATTAAATATTGGTGGCGTCCACAGACTCGATGCATTATTAGGTGATAATGCCGAAACGGTGCGAAATGTTTATGTGCATGATTATAAAAAGGCACCAGTAATTTATGCATCGCATTTGCTCATTTCAATTAGCAATATTAGAGACTATAAAGTTAGACTGCGAAAGTTGATAGATATGTTTGAGAATGAATTTAATGAGCCTAAGACAGTAGGGTTAAGCAAAAAACAGGTTAATAAGATTTTAAACTTTCTTCAATTTAAGTACGGAATTTTTGATATTATAACATGCAAAACTGAACTGGAAATATTCCTCTTTAATAACTCACATAAACAATTTAATTCATTCTGTGAAGTCTTTTCTGAAGCAAGCCAGCCGGAAACTTATCACAATCGGTTTATACTTACATTCGCATCTCGGTCGGAAGAACATGATCCTTGTCAGGTGTTAATTCATGAGATAGGACATGCACTACAGCTGGCATTGTCCCATCAAGTTATGATGATTCCAGAGTCCTTTATTGAAATGAATAAGGAACTTGATGTTCATCTGAAAAACAATACGGTTGTCACTTCCGATGTATTTGCAGACGTATTTTCTGTTTTCGTTATGAACAAGTCATATTTAGCTGAACATAATGATCTAATCAGCATTTTCCCATCTAGGGTATTAGATTTATTTGAACGTTATTTTACTGAACTTATAAAATATGCTTTCGACAACAGGGAAAAGCTAAAAACTAAAAAGCTAGATATTATTTGGTCAAATGATGGAAAGGCCGTGAAGGTCTAGAGCTAGCACTTGGATGAGCCTATCAAAAGGCTCTTTTTTATTTTGGGGAGGTGAGGTAATATGGGTACAAGAGCTAGAAATAATACGAAGTGGTTGACCAATGTTTTTCCACGTTTGGCTGAGATTCGAAATTGGTGCATGGATGGTAAAACCAATGAAGAGATGTGTGTACTCTTAGGCATAAGTCCTGACAGTTGGTACACTTATATGAAGCAATATAATGAGCTTAATGACATCGTTACAGCGGGGAAGTCTGTTATAGATAACCGTGTAGAAAATGCTGTTTTGAAAACCGCTTTAGGTTTTGAATATGAGGAAATCAAAACGATTATCGAGGAAGATCGTAATGGCAAGAAGCGAACAAGGATAGAGAAAACCAAAAAGTATATGCCACCTAGTCCAACTGCTCAAGCCTTCTGGCTAAAGAACCGGAAGAAAGATGAGTGGGGCGATAGGAAGGAAATTGTCTTTGATACAAAGGGCCAGGAAGAAGAAAGGAAGCTACAATTCCTTAAAATGATAAATGAAGAAGTCGTTGATGCAGATTATTCTATTGTTGAAGAAGCGGCAACACTTCCCGATCCTGAAGTCATAGAAGAAACTGAGGAAGGTTTTCTTGATGAATTTGAAGAGGATGGCTTTGGGAATGAAACGACTGAAGCATAATCTTATGTCGTCAGTTATATGAGAGATAAATACCCAATATGAGCCTAAAACTACCCGAAATAAGCCTGTGATCAACCTAGTTTCAATCCATAATTAGTCTTATGTATTCAGTTGCTATCAGGGCAATACAGAGGTAACATGGACACACCTAGTAAGAAAGGGTGTGTTTATATGCTTGATTTAGGCAACTTCGAGGAGTATCTCACCAACAAGGAACTGAGCATGAATACTATCAGTTGCTATATTCGGGACAGCAAGGTTTTTATGGATTGGTTCAGTAGTAGAACGGATTGTGGACTAGATAAACTGATTCAACTTGATGCCATTGGATACAAGAAGCATCTGCTCAATACCAATAAATCAGTGGTGACAGCCAATAGGAAGGTCGCCAGCGTCAATGCCTTTTGCAAATGGCTTTATGAAAGCGGATCAACTGCTGATGAGATCAATATAAAGGCAGTAAAGAATCGGGATGCTCGGCAATATAAAGGCTTGGAGGAAAAGGATCTAAGGAAACTTCGAGCAGAGATACACCGAAACCGCAATCCACTTCATATATGCATCATTGAACTATTGCTTGGCACTGGGCTTAGGGTTAGCGAACTTTGCAATCTCAAGCTTCAAGACATAGAATTATCCGAGCGTAAAGGCACAATCAAGGTAATCGGCAAAGGAAACATTTACAGAACACTGCCACTCAATAAGGATGTTCGTAAAGCAATCCAAGATTATGCTGATGTTAGGCCTGAAAATGATAGTGACTTCTTATTGATAGGACAGCGAGGAGCATTTAAACGGAACGCAATCAACTTAATCCTTGAAAAGTATGGGCAAAGAGTATCAGTTGATGTAACTCCACACCGGCTAAGGCATTCTCTGGGATATAGACTGGTCAAGGAAGGAACAGCAATAACAACCATTCAGGAGATACTCGGACACGATAGCATCCTGACAACGAATTTGTACACGGTCACAACAGAACAGGATAAGGTAGAGGCTCTGGAAGCCTTGGAGTGGTAAGAAAGCCGCTCTATTTTTATGCACCTTTCCCAATGGGAGGGGTGCTTCTATTTGTTGAAATTGCCCCAGCAGTAGATGGCACGGAAATTTTTGTGGAGAAATATGGTGAAAATAACTGTAGACAAGAATTCGTAAGTTTGTTAGTATCATAATGGGTAATTATAAAATGTTAGATTTTTTGCACATGGGGGGAGACTATGGGTGAAAAGAAATTAAGTTTTCCGGCTTACTTTCCAAAGGATTGTCCACCGGCTAATGCAAAACCGGAAGAATTATGTGTTTACAGATATTGTGAAGGGCAAAGTGTCACTGAGAATGACTTCCTATCATATTATCAAATAGACCCAATAAAGTTTAAAGATAATATTCTGGCTTATGGCCTGTCAGTTTTATTGGATAAACAGGCTTGTGTAAAAGGGATGAAACTTCCTGCCATTAAAAAAAAGTTTAAGAGCTTTGCAACTGGAATAACATATATTGAATCTGGCAAGATAAAGCGAACACCTACTAATAAAATTCAATCCCATTGCACATGGTGGTTGTATGAAGGCGCAAAGCCTGAAACATATTTCGTAATTTGCTCTTAGGGGAGGTGATAACTGTGCTTCGTGAGTTTTTAAAAGTCGATGTACTAGGTACGTTATATGTTGATGAAATATTTTTTTTCTATGAAGAACCTCAGATTTTCACTTGCATGAGTAGGGCTAGACATAAGTACCTCGCTCTGTTGACTGATATGGATTGTGGAAAATGGATGTTATTGCCAATATCCGAAGCGCAGTTATCGCTATTGAAGTCTAATAGATTATCTCTGAAAGAGGCATTCATAAACCCAGAAGACGAATTTATTTGGCAATTAGAATTAAGTCAAGATTCAACAATTGCAAAAGCAAAACAAATTTTCGATCCACAAGTGTTATCTGACGATTTACCAGATGATGACGTTTACCTTGATTATGAGGCAGATCCATTAATGCCAGTTGTTAAAGATGATATATTAGAAATTGCCAAAAAAGAAAGACGTGATATTATAGATTTGGCTTTAGTTACTAATAATCATAGTAGAGAGATTGAATGTGATATTTTAGGCGAAGTATTAAGTACCACCCAGCAGATTTTATATACGTTACCAATGCCGAGAGAGAGTCTTAGGGGCAGGATACCGAAAGATATTCGTGATAGAAATACAGCGGTTGTCGCGGGAACGCTTGCGGCATCTTTTGGAGTAAGATTTAAATCTCCAGGATTGTGCGATTTGTTTGGTGAAACTGATCTCTCTCAAACACTTAAAATGTTTTTGGATTTATTAAATTCAAAAGACGACGATAACAAACTCAGGGAAATATTACACAATCACAGTAAAAAAACGGTATTCAAATATAGGCAACTGATGAAAGTACTACTTCAGGCCAAAACAGGTCTTAAAATAAAAGCTGCCTCTCCTAATAATTATAGGTTTGAGATAAGTTTTTCAATGGACGACATTGAAAGGAGTATTCAACTACTGGAAACAGAAATTAAAGACATGGTTTATGTTGAAAAAATGTTTGGAACTATGGTCGGTATAAATGTAGACAAACAAACATTCGCGTTTAAAAGCATAGAAGATGAAAATATTATTGGGAAGCTTTCAGAAAATTTTAATGGGGTCACATTTGAAGTTCCTAAATACGTTCAAGCAGAAATACAGCAACGGATTACGTTAAATGAGATTACAAAAGAAGAAAGATATGTATATACATTATTAGCGATAAATGTTGACGTGAAGGTGAAGGAAGGAGAAGATATTGAAATTACTTAACCAAGACCATACTCGCCAAAACCTTCTGCTAAAGCAATATCTGAATAAATACTTCTCCCCGAACAAGATAGAAGAACTTGTCGGGGAGTTTTCATTTTCAGAGCTACGCAAGTTACTTGGCGAGATGGACATAGAATTCTTTAGCTTATGCTACTTCCCTAAATATTTTGATAGAAGGTTTGGAGAATTTCACAAAGAGCTATTCGAGGAACTGAAATACATGTTAGACAACAAAGGGTTGATTGAAGCTTTTGGATTGCCAAGGGAACATGGCAAAAGCACGATCAACTCTTTTTTATTTCCCCTGTATTCAACGCTCTACAATAAATCCCAGTTTACTTTGATCATATCAGCAACAGAGCAGATTGCTCTACCATTCCTTGATATGATTAAGGATGAGCTTGAAAACAATGAATTGCTAATGGAGGACTTCAGTATTCAAAAAGGAAACCGATGGAATAATAATGAGATTTGGATAAGGGGTAAGGGTGGCATCGATGCTTGCATAATGATTCGTGGTATAGATGGAAGTTTGCGCGGAACTCACTTTAAGCAACATCGACCTCAACTTGTTCTTTTGGATGACTTACTTAAAGATGATACAGCCAGAAGTGAAACCAAACGTGAGCAAGTCAAGAATACCTTCACAGATGTTGTCATTCCGATCGGCACAAAGGATACCAATATATTAGTTGTCGGAACCGTTCTCCACGAGGAGGATCTTATGGCTGATCTACTGAAGGGAAAAATACCTGGGGTCAGAAGCATAAAAAAGTCGGCTGTCATATGCTTTGCCGAACGAGATGATCTCTGGAGTGATTGGGAAGCTAAATATAATAACCTATTGGACTTGGACAGGATTGATACTGCCAAGTCCTTTTTTTATGATCAGCAGGAGGAAATGTTGGAAGGCACAGAAATACTGTGGTCAGAGTATCTTGATTACTATTATCTCATGTGCAAGAAGCAATCAATGGGTGACAAATCCTTCTATAAAGAAATGCAGAATGATCCCCGCAGTACAGATGATTATATCTTTCGGGATATTCAATATTGGGATAGGCTTCCTGCTTTTGAAGAAATGGAACTCGTAATGTACATTGATCCTGCAATAAAAGCCGGTAAAAGAAATGACTTCTCAGCAATAACAATTCTCGGACTTCATAGAAAAACTAAGCAGAAGTATGTTGTTGATGGCAGTATATATAAACTGCTTCCCGACGATCTGTTTCAGGTAGCCATTGGAAAAATACAGCAATATCCGGTTGAAAAGATTGGATTCGAAACTACAGCGGCCCAAAGCTATATCAAGCAGAAGTTTGAAGAGGAACTTTGGAAGAATAAGATATTTACTCCTGTTGATGAAGTAATCAGTAGAGGCCAGAAACATGAGCGAATTATATCTCTTGAGCCAGAAGTAAAGAAGGGACATATCCTATTCAATCCTGCCAATATCAGGTACAACAATCAGGTAAAGGATTACAACAAAGGAGCAAAACATGATGATGCTCCAGACTCGCTTTATGGAGCAGTTCAGTTGGTTGAAGGGGTAAAGAGCATTAGGTTTTATGATAGGAGTTTGTTGTTTTGATTGCTCGATGTTGTGTTGATCGCTTCTACAAAATTTTGTCCGTACCTTAGTTTACAATAGCGTTATAAACCTTATTGAAGGAGGGTTAAAAGATCCAGACATTAGTATGTGGTTTTAGAATTAAGAAAATGGGGGGAGATCAAAAATGATATGTTCTAAATGTGGTGCTGAAAACTCAGAGGATAGTGTATTCTGTAACAAGTGCGCTGCCAATTTATCCGGTGTCATTGAGCAGGAACATAAGCCGAAATGGTTTAGTAACAGAAGGAATATTATTCTAAGTTGTTCAATTCTTGTCATTGGAATTCTTGTAGTGGTTGGTATTATTAGCTTTAACAATCCTGTATCGGTCTTCAAAAGCAACATCAACAATAATAAATACGTGGAAGCAACGAAGACTTACGACGAGAAAATTAAAGGAAACACAGACAAGGAGAAGAGTGTCAACACTTTTCTGAAGGATGATATTGCTGAAATCCAGAAGTCTTTCTCTGAAAGTAAAATTGATTATAATACCG
>NZ_MLBF01000091.1 GCF_001936615.1 Desulfosporosinus metallidurans | reverse complement strand
CGAACACGGAAGTTAAGACCTCCAGGGCCGATAATACTTGGGGCGCAGGCCCCTGGAAACGTAGGTCATCGCCAGGTAACAAGCAAAGAGACTATCTCTAACGAGGTAGTCTTTTTTGTGCTACTGAACACTGGATTAGGGTTTCGAATGGAAGCCGGGGTTCCACCCGTTCGATCCACACGGCAGGAGTTTTCGTTATGAGTCGCCGTGTGGCGATAGTCTCACCTTCGCCACGAAGTGTTTCTTTTGGGTGGGTGGCTCGGCGATACTCTCCACTGGAGACTATCGTGACTATCGTATACCGAACACGGAAGTTAAGACCTCCAGGGCCGATAATACTTGGGGCGCAGGCCCCTGGAAACGTAGGTCATGCTAGGTAAATAAGCAGTTTTAAGTTCATCAGCCAGTAATCGATTTTTGTCTAACATCCTTATCCGTTATTGATCGACCTAATTCGCTTATAGATTTCCCCCCATTGGAAGCAGAAGAACCGTCCCCGTGCTTCCTTGACTATACCCGTATAGGGTATTATAATCAGGAATTAAAGGGGAAAAGCGAAATCGACTTTTTGGATGAGAAATTAACAAGGAGGGAAATCAATTGGCAAATAGCATTTCATTCGGGGACTATGCCATTGTGGCCTGCGGAACTATGATCCCGGAATTAAATTATCTAAAAGAAACCGGTTTCCTGGATGTGCAAGCGATTTATACTGCTCCGGGACTTCATCAGGTTCCCGACGAATTAGAAAATCAATTACAAAAGCAATTGGAAATAGCTAAGAAAAGCGCTAAAAAAATAATTGTGGTCTACGGAGGCAAGTATTGTTACATCAACATTCGCAATCCATATCGAACCATCGATACCGTCATTGAAGAAATGCGGGAAGAGGGGTACTACATCGCCCGAACCGAGGTGGAAAACTGTCTGGACATGTTGGCTACCGTGGACGAAAGAGAGACATTGGCCGAAGGGCAAAAAGTTTGGTTTTGTACGCCAGGGTGGCTGAAATACCGCGATATGGTCTTTAAGGGCTGGGATAAAGCAAACGCGAACGAGAACTTTCCACAGTATACCGGCGGAGGGATCATGCTTGATCCAATAGGCTTCTTTAATGATTATGCCATGGAACATGTCGAGGAAATCTTAGACTTTTCCGATTGGGCCTCTATACCATTGGAAGGCCGCACAGTCGGATTGGATCGCCTAAAAAACGTTTTAATTAGTGCGATGGCCGAAGAGGACAGACTGTGAGATATGGGCGAAAATAAGGAGATCGGGTAATGAAAGATGTCATTATGTTTACCTCACAAACCTGTCCTTCTTGTAAGATAGCAAAAAACTTCCTTTTCCAGAATAAAATTCAGTTTACGCAAAAGGACATTAACGTTGATGCTAAAGCAAGAGAGGAATTGCAGCGGAGAAATATTAGTGGAGTCCCTACGTTTCTTATTGGAAAAGACTTTGTTACGGGGTTCAACCCGGCAAAGATTTTAAAACTTGTCGACCATCGAGTTATTGAATGCAAAAAATGTTCAACAAAAATGCGTGTTCCAATTAACAAGGGTACAATTAAGATTAAGTGCACGCAGTGCGCACATGAATCTAACGTTGACACACAAATATAGTTAAAGCCCTATCCACTAACTGGATAGGGCTTATATAGGCTTTATACGAGTAAAATTAGAAAATATGTTTAGGCAGGATAATATTGCTAAGGATTTATTTAAGCGTTTAGGTGAAACGGGGTTGTATGTATTTTCCCAGTAAACTTGATTTCTTGGACGATGTTGGATATACTCAAATTGAGCATATGCTCAATTTAGCTGATACAATACCAGGGTGGCGTTGTTTAGAAAGGGATACAGTGTCATTTTTACTGAACAGATCAAGAAGAACAGTGGTCAAAAGCTAGCAGACCTTGTAAGAATAAGTCAGATGGATATAAAGGAGAAAATTGGACATGGGAAACGTTTTAGCTATTCATGTCAGTGCCGAACGGGGAATCATAAAAACTGATGTTGCGGAAGTTAAAGTAGTTGAGGGTTGGGGTCTAGAGGGAGATGCTCACGGGGGAGATTGGGATCGTCAGGTTAGCATTTTTCCTATAGAAGCCTTGGACAAGGTGCCTCAGGAAAAAAAGGCGGAGGTTCTTGCGGACGGGTATACTGAGAACTTCACGGTCTCTGGTTTGTCGTTAGAAGACCTCTCCGCGGGATGCCTGTTGAATTTGGGGGAAGCTGAAATCGAGATTCTTTACATTGGGAAAGAGGAATTTAAAGAGAAAGGAAGACCGTATATCGTAAGTCGTGAAGGGCGATTTGGTCGTGTACGCCTTGGCGGAACCGTTCGGGTAGGCGATCCAGTGGAAGTAAAGAAAACTCCCTCTAAGTGATGGTAACTGAACTGCACAGCGTGAAATGGGTTAAGGTGGTGGACAATTAGCTACCGTACAATGAAAATTTTTTTACTCATAACATCAATAAAATTATTGAGTAAAATTAAATTATACTTTATTACTTAGGGGCTAATATTCTGTATCGGAACATATCATCCCACAGGTAAGAAACGAAGCGTAGTTGGAGAGAACTTAGGGTTTATCGATTGCGACTTCGGGTGAAGAAAGGATGAAGTAAGATGCGTATTGCAATTTCAACAGGGGGACGCGATCTCGACAAGTTTGTGGATGACCGGTTCGGACGGTGCCCGTATTTCCTGTTTTGTGATTCTGAAGATCCCCAGAGTACGGCGGAGTATAAAGACAATCCGGCGTTGTCCGGGACCGGTGGTGCAGGCATCGCTGCCGCAGAATATATGGCGAAGGAAAAGGTGGAAGTCTTAATAACGGGTAGTTTGGGTCCCAATGCTCTGCGAGTGATCGAGGCTGGGAACATACCGGCTTACACTGCAAGCGAAAGCATGACACTTATTGAGGCCATCATGGCTTGGAAAGAGGGCCATTTGGTTAAGATCAGTGAATCTGGCGCAGCACATGCCGGAGAACGTTAAAGAAAAACGTTCGGAGAAATGGCTTGTCTAGGGAGGAATTTGAATGAGGTTGGCCGTGCTTAGTGGCAAAGGGGGAACCGGCAAAACGACTGTAGCAGTGAATCTGGCTCTCAGTTTGGCTCCTCATCGTCAAACGACCTATGTTGACTATGATGTGGAAGAACCAAACGGATTTATATTTTTGCACCCGCAAATCAGAACTACTTCTACGGTTTTTTTACCGTATCCTAAAATCAATGGGGCGTGCACGCTGTGTGGAAAGTGCAGCGAGGCTTGTCAATATCATGCGTTAGCGGTTGTCGGAGACCAAGTATTGGTTTTCCCAGAACTGTGTCATGGCTGTGGCACATGCGGAATCGTTTGTCCTGTAGGGGCTGTGGATGAAGTGAAGCGACCGCTTGGGCAAATAGATGAGGGAGAACGAGGCGGTTTGCAATGTTTACAAGGAGTATTAAAAGAAGGGGAATCCCTCTCTGGCCCCGTGATTCGGGAGTTGCGCCATCACGAAAAGGGACACACCTCGCAAGTGGAGGAGGTAGTAGTGGCCGATTGTCCTCCAGGGAGTTCCTGCAGTGTGATCCACTCCGCTGAAGGAAGCGACTTAGCGCTTTTAGTGACGGAGCCCACGCTCTTTGGCCTGCATGATTTAAAGATTGCCGTTCGACTCATGCGAGAAATGGGTTTAGATTTTGGGATTATTATCAATAAAGACGATGGAGGCCCCCTCATTCGGGAGTATTGCACAATCGAGGACATTACCCTCTTAGGTAGTATTCCCTTTGATTTGGAAATTGCCAAAATATACTCCCGAGGGCTGAACTTAATGCACGAACCTAAGTGGGACGATTTGTTCAAGATGCTGAGCGAGCGTATTGTTACTGAAGTCAACCAGAGGAGAGCTGGGGGGGAGAGAGCATGAAGCAGATTGCCATTATTTCAGGCAAAGGAGGAACTGGGAAGACAACGGTTGCGGCGGCGTTCACTGAGCTGGCGGAATCAATGATTGTCGCGGATTGCGATGTTGAAGCTCCCAATTTACATCTGGTTCTTGCGCACCAAGTCAAAAAAGAAACGGAATATGTAGGAAATCAGACGGCTCGTATCGATAACACGCTCTGCATCAATTGTAAGCGCTGTGAGGAAGTATGTCGCTACGAGGCAGTCACTGAAAAAGTTCACGTTCCTTATATTGATTCAAAACGTTGTGAAGGATGCGCTGCCTGTGTCTATGCTTGTCCCACTCAAGCGATTCAGCTTTATCCCGAGGGGACTGGGAAAGTCTTTCTGTCGGAAACCAATGTGGGGGATTTTGCTCATGCGGAGCTGTACTTAGCGGCAGACGGTTCGGGGAAGTTAGTGGCGGAGGTGCGACGCTTGGCTCGGGATGAGGCCCGACGCCAGAACAAGTCGGTGCTGATCGACGGATCCCCGGGAATTGGATGTGTGGTGATTTCCACAATCACCGGCTGTCAGCAGGTACTCGTAGTCACTGAACCCTCTCAGTCCGGTAAACATGATTTGGAGCGAGTCATCAAGGTGACAGGGCATTTTAAAATTCCAACGCAAGTTATTATCAATAAATGGGATGTCAACCCTGAGGTCTCAAAGGAAGTCGAGGATGCTTGCTCGCAGCTTGACGTAGCGGTCATTGGCAAAATCCCTTTTGATCCGATGGTTCCCCAAGCAATCGCTTTGGGCCACCCAATTACCCGTTATGAAAGTCCGGCTGCGGAAGAGTTGCGTGCGATCTGGGCTAAAATTGCCCCTGAACTAAAAGACTAGTTACTTTGCCTTCAGGGACGGGGGCGCCGATCACGGTGCTTAAGGACTAAGGCCCTTGTTTAAATAGAAACTTTAAACAAGGGCCTTTCTTTATGGGTGAGCAGAAGAAGTTATAGCTCTGAATAATATCAGGAATTATCCGTATAGATTACATGTAAGATAGAGCTAGCTCTTAAATATGGTTCGCTTTGAAACCGGGTTAAGGGAAAAGTCCTTATTCGGTCTTTTTTTTGTTATAATAGGGATAGCTCATTTAGTTACATGACTTAAGGAGATGTTAGTTATTATGTTGAACAAAGCCTTGGAGGTTCTGCATAGGTATTTCGGGTATACCCAATTCCGGGATGGCCAGCAAAAAGTGATCGAAAGTTTACTCCGGGGTACGGATACATTAGCCATAATGCCAACAGGGGCTGGGAAATCGCTAGCCTACCAAATCCCTGCCCTGTTATTTGAGGGGACAACACTCGTTATTTCACCGTTAATTTCCTTGATGAAAGATCAGGTGGACGCGCTACTGCAATATGGGGTTCCGGCCACCTTTATTAATAGTTCGTTATCACTAAAAGAAGTCAGGTCACGAATTGAACGAGCAGCACGTGGGGAATTTAAACTCTTGTATATTGCGCCTGAACGTTTGGAATCGGAAAGTTTTCGAAGCCTCTTGGGGACGCTGCATGTCTCATTTTTGGCCATTGATGAAGCACATTGTGTTTCTCAGTGGGGACATGATTTTCGCCCCAGTTACCTTCAACTTGGATCTTTTCTCAAATCATTGTCCAGTCGGCCGTTAATTGGGGCTTTCACCGCGACAGCAACCGAGGAGGTCCAGATAGATATCGTTCGGCTGTTGGAGTTAAACGCGCCAAATGTTTTTGTTTCTGGTTTTGACCGTCCGAACCTCACGTTTTCTACGCTTCGAGGGGAAAATAAGAAGGTTTTTGTATTGGAGTACGTGCAAGTGCATGCCGACCAGTCTGGAATTATTTATGCCGGAACGCGCAAAGAGGTGGACAACCTGCATGCGGTCTTCATTAAAAATGGTCTAAAGGCGGGAAAATATCACGCAGGGATGACGGATGAAGATCGCAAAAAAAACCAAGAGGATTTTCTCTTTGATGAAAGAACGATTATGGTTGCCACTAATGCGTTCGGAATGGGAATTGATAAGTCCAATGTTCGCTATGTCATTCATTATAATATGCCGAAGAATATGGAAGCTTATTACCAGGAGGCGGGGCGTGCCGGGCGGGACGGAGAACCAGGGGAGTGTCTTTTGTTATTTTCTCCGCAAGATGTGGTGTTGCAAAGATATCTCATAGAACAGACTATTTTTCAGCCGGAGCGAAAAATGAATGAGCTGAAGAAGCTTCAGGGGATGGTCGATTATTGCCATACCCCTCGTTGTTTACGTAAGACGATCCTGGAGTATTTTGGAGAAGAAAACATTCAAGAAGAATGTGATAACTGCAGTAATTGTAATGACGAGCGTGAGTTGGTAGATATTACGGTGGAGGCCCAAAAAATATTTTCCTGTATTTATCGGATGCGTGAGCGTTTTGGAATCGGTATGGTGGCTGATGTTTTAAGAGGATCTCGCAATAAGAAGGTCTTGGAGCTGAGATTTGACGAACTTACAACACATGGGATTATGCACGAAGTTCCACTTCAAGAAATAAAAGACCGCATCAACTATTTAGTGGCGGAGAATTATTTGCAACTATCAAATGGAGAGTACCCTGTGGTAAAACTCCAACCTAATGCAGTTTCGGTGATAAAAGGGGAAGCGAAGGTCAGGCAGAAAGTGTCACGGTTGCCTTCTCGTAAAGAAGCAGAAGAGGTCAGCTTGTTTGATCGTTTGCGTGCCCTTCGGAGGGAAATCGCCCGGCGGGAAAACCTTCCTCCCTATATGATCTTCGCAGATAGTACCTTGAGAGAAATGGCTCAGGTCTGTCCCAAAGATCGTCGGGCGATGATTCGGATCAGTGGGGTTGGAGAACGAAAATTGGAGAAGTATGGGGACGACTTTTTAGCAGGCATACGGAGCTTTCATGAGGAGGCTGTCAGTGGAGGGGTGTCGGGTGACGCTAGATCTGCCACAATCTCAGTAGTAAAAGACGTGTTAAATCCTGAAATTGGCCTACCTCCGAAGTTGCCCAGTCATTACCAAACCTTTCAGTTATACCAGGAGGGGTACTCCATAGAGGATATAGCGAAAGTCAGAAAAATTACTGTTCTTACTGCACAGGATCATCTTGTGCGTTGTAGTCTTGAGGGACATGCCGTACCTTGGGATGACTTTATTCCTGCTGAACAAGAATCTCCTATTTTGGAGGCTGTTCGTCAAGTAGGACGAGAAAAATTGCGACCGATTAAAGATCTTCTCTCAGACGAAGTGGAGTGGTTCACGATTCGGGCAGTATTGGAGAAACATAAAGCTGTAGCTGAGTAGGAAAACTATATATGCTCACATTTGTAGTTTATTGTGATAGAGTGGAAGCAGATTTTAGAAGTTTGAAGGAGTTTTAGATACATGCTCAATAAGGAAGAAGTTCCTGTTCGTAAACACATGAAAACGAATCGCACCGTTGTTTTGGCCAGCATTATGTTAGCGATGTTTATGGCTGCCATTGAGGGAACAATTGTAGCGACAGCAATACCTAGCATTGTCGGAGATCTCGGAGGTTTCTCCCTTTTCAGTTGGGTATTTTCTTCGTTTCTTTTGGCTCAAGCTGTCACAATCCCGATTTATGGTAAACTTGCTGACTTGTACGGACGAAAGCCTGTTTTCGCGTTCGGAGTTGCCATTTTCCTTGTTGGTTCGGTGCTTTGTGGGTTTGCCAAAACAATGAATATGCTTATTCTTTTTCGATTCGTACAGGGTTTTGGGGCAGGAGCGGTGCAACCCATTGCCACCACGATAGTCGGGGATATCTTTAGTATGACAGAACGTGCGCGCATTCAAGGTTATATTTCTAGTGTTTGGGGAGTTTCTTCCATCATAGGGCCAGCGCTGGGGGCATTTTTTGTACAATATGTTCGTTGGTCCTGGATATTTTGGGTAAATGTTCCGATCGGCGTTTTTGCCGTGGCGGGAATTTTGTGTTTCCTTGGAGAGACGGTGGATAAAAAAGAACATAAAATTGACTACATTGGATCGGCGCTTATTTTTATCTCAATCAGTGCCTTAATGGTCGTCTTTATTCAAGCGGGAACTGTTTGGTCCTGGTTATCGGCTCCAGTCCTTGTATTGCTAGGATTATTTGCAGCGGGAGTTTATCTATTTATTTTGCAGGAGAAACGTGCTGCAGAGCCTATCATGCCCTTGGGAATCTGGAACAATTCCTTAATTATGGTTTCAAACTTAGCGACGTTGACGACCGGCGTTGTGTTAATTGGGATCTCTTCGTTTTTACCTAGTTATATTCAAGGGGTAATGGTAAAGTCCCCAATTATCGCGGGTTTTGTCCTTGCTTTCATGACGATGGGTTGGGTGATCGCGGCCACATTGGCAGGTAAGGTCATGTTCAAATTCGGGTTCAGACGTCTTGCGATCGTCGGAGGTATTTGGATTCTTGTAGGATCGATATTCTTTGTAACGTTGAGCCCGGAAAGAGGATGGCTATGGGCTGGAGTGGGTTCATTTCTAATTGGTATAGGGATGGGGCTCACTAGGACCGTTTTTATCGTAGGAATTCAAAATAGCGTGAAATGGGAGATGCGAGGAGTGGCGACTGCCTCTAACATGTTTATGAACATCTTGGGAAATACGATGGGGGCAGCAATTTTGGGTGGAATTTTAAATATTAAACTAGCGAGCTATCTGAAAGGGGTAGGTGGCGAGGGATTAAATGTGGACGTAGTTAATGTCTTGCTTGACCCGGTTAAGAGACAAACTCTTTCACATGGAGTCTTGGATATAATGACGACAGGGATGGCACTTGCACTGAAATATGTCTATTGGGGTTTGTTTGTATCGGCGGTATTAAGCTTTATTTTAGTCCTGTTTTATCCGGCAAAGGTAAGAAATGAAACATAAGGGAGGGAAATGAAGGTTGGCATCTTGATTCAAAACAGAAGTCGAAAAAGGTATTGACCTTTACAAAACATAGTGATATGATTTCAAACGTTGCTTCTCCCTGGCGAAAACTAGGAGATAAGAACGAAGAAAAAAATATGTTGACAACACACGTTGAAAAATGGTACTATAACTGAGCGCCACAAAGACGCACACTGATCTTTGAAAACTAAACAACAAGGACAGCCAATGAGAGGAACTCGGAAGAGTTTCAAAGAAACAAA
>NZ_MLBF01000090.1 GCF_001936615.1 Desulfosporosinus metallidurans | reverse complement strand
GCAGGTCATATACACGTACATTCGCAGAGCACTGTGTAGGCTTGACGGAATCCCAGATTTCCCGAAACTGCCGGGTTAACCACTTGGCAGGATATAGATTCCCATCCGGCGAAGGAAAAAAGTAGTCGCTTTTAGGGGCAAACAGTGCAAGCTGTTCCGCATAGGAACGGCAGAGATCCAGCATATCATCAGACATAGGGACAATACGTTCTTTATGAGATTTGTTTTTCCTTATGAATAAAACACCCTCATTGAGATCTACATCCACTTTTTTGATCTCTCGTCCTTCGTTTGGGCGGAGCCCGCAGAAATAAATTAACCGTAACAAAACCGGAAGGATAAGATGCCTATTGGGTGTTCTTTTATTTGTTGCTAAACTGTCAGCACCAGCAAAGATGGCAGAAAGCTCCCTATCAGAAAAAATATATGGCATAAACGAAGTCCCGCCAGTGGTAAAATCACTGGGTATCACATAACTGTCAATCCCAATTGCATTCAGATATTTCCCGAATTCCCGCAGTGCGCAGAGTCTTCTTCGGAACCCAGACGGAGTTTCTGTCGGACGTTTCATACCCCATGACAGTGCAAGTTCCTTTGTCAGAGAGCTTTCCTGTGGATATGCAGGAGGCAGAACCGGCTGAAATCATTCAGAAAACCTTCATAAGTATGTCTTGTAAAACCAAGGCTGGTCTTGAAGACTATCATCTCATCGATATATGGAGAAAAGAGGCTTACGCTTTCACTGCTCATAATCCACCTCTTCCTATGGATTCGAAACTAAGTGCACACTGTTTCAGTCCACCAATGTCCAGTGAAATGTACTGTTTTGCTGATTCAACGGAACGATGTCCAAGCACCTGAGATACAGTCGTGACAGGTATTCCTTGTACAACCATTTCCGTTCCGAGCGTCCTTCGGAATCCATGAAATGTCTTACCGTCTCCAGTCACATGGGGGATACCGGCTTTCTTCAGATACTTTCTGAAGATGCATGCAATTGACACGCCATCATGGAACTGCAGATAGGGTGCAAAACTTCGTAGAAACATAAATTGGGATTCCGACACCGGTCTACCATGCAAGAGATAGTCAATCATTGCATTGCCGGCATTCTCATCCAAAGGAAGAGATAAGGCCTGTTTTGTTTTCCCCTGTATCAGGTGGATTTCGCTGTTTCTCCAATCTATATCTGCCAATTTGAGGTTTGCTATATCTCCGGCACGGAGACCGGAATAGATGCCGAGCTGAAGTATGGCATAATCACGTTTCCCGATGCCTGAGTCTGTGTCAACCTGCTCAAGTATTCGTTTTATCTCGTCCGAAGAAATACAGGGCTGTATTTTTCTGTCACGCGCTCTTGGCGCAAAAAGAACTGACTCGAATAGGATATCGAGCATTCCTTTACTGCGTAAGAACATATGAATCTTTTTCAATGTAGTGACGACATCGTCCATACTTTTCGGACGAAAAGAGGAAGCCTCGACGATAAACTGACGGATATCTATAGTTGAAACGGTTTCAATCGTCAGATGTCCATTACTGGACAGGAATAAGAAATATCGTTCTGCTATGGAATTGATTATCCTGATACGTCTGATGTCGCCAAGACTGTTCAGGAATTCTGACAGGATATCCATGTAGTACTTAGATAGCTGAGTTTGCTTTCCTGGTAAAAAGACTTTCCACTGAAAACAGCTGCTCATAAACAATTCGTTCAGAATATATACACCTCTGTGACGCCAGTTTAAGGTTTTCTGTGAAATGGAGCCGGTAGAAAGCTGTT
Organism: Desulfosporosinus metallidurans; assembly: GCF_001936615.1. Taxonomy (GTDB): domain Bacteria; phylum Bacillota; class Desulfitobacteriia; order Desulfitobacteriales; family Desulfitobacteriaceae; genus Desulfosporosinus; species Desulfosporosinus metallidurans. The sequence goes on along the minus strand of NZ_MLBF01000090.1, from coordinate 7,953 downwards.
CCTGATAAACAATGCATAGTTCATTCATTAATTCTTCACGATAGAATTTCTCATCATTCTGTCCGTAGAATTCTAGGATTGGCTGAAATGCCCTGTAACGGTAAGACTTGATGCTTCCGTCGCACAGTTTTAGCTCACTCAGTTCTTTCAGGGCGGTATTAATTAGTTGTTCGATTCTGACTTCTGTCATAACTTCAGACCTCCGATAATAATAAATTGGTCAACGACCAAATCCATTATTAATCATTCTTTGTCTGACAGACAGTAAAAAAATTATTCCGACTTTTATAGCACACGAATTAAAAAAAGCATTGAATCTCAAGGCTGTTTACGTAAAAGTCGGAATAATCTAGAAATCGGAATAAGTGCTGTTATTCCGATTTCTGAATAACACCACCGTGCGTACCGTTCGGTACACGGCGGTTCCCCAGTTTACGCTTTAACTTGTCGATAATATTCTGAAAAGAACAGGGACCCGAGTCCCTTAATAACATTGTTAGTTAGGGATTTGGATTGGATAGGGCTATTGGATGTTCTCCAGTAGCTCTTTCTTGTATTTGCGTATTCCCAGTGATTTAAGCATTTTAAACTTTGTCCTCACTCCTTTCCATTGTTTCCAGTAAATCATGTGAACCTATCAATCGTCAAATTAGGCAAATTGTTTCCGCATCGTATCAGGTCAATAAGTTTCTCTGCTTGCTCATGTTGATCCAACTTTGTTATAAACATCATTGAGTCAAAGTCACCCCCTGTCCTGTTAATAAAAAGATGTTAGTATCTAACTTTAACGACCCGCCACCCAGTGCGTAAGTAACTCCCACCGCGAAATCAAGAATCCGTTCTGCGATGTTGGGATCAACCTTAGTTAAATTGAGTGCTACAATTGTTTTGTTTTTGAGTTTATCCCCAATGTGTTTCGCGTCTTCAAAATCCGTCGGGACCATCAGTTCAATAATCGGTCCGATGGGGGGAGGACTGCCGCAAGGGGACAACCTTGGATGGGGAAATTTCGTCGTCCTCTTCTTCAAAATCAGAAAATCCCATGACATCCATTGCTTTTCGTAAAGGACCTAACACACTCTCACCCCAATTCATATTTTTTGCGTTTGACACCGACGAGTTCTAATCCGCAATGGTCGATATAGATGTATTTACATTCGTTTTTTTGTAGACATGTGTCGCACAAACAAGTTCCTGAGTGACACTGACGACATTCACACATTTGTTCCACCACCTTTCAGTATGTAACCTTTACTAATTAATTTTGCTACGTGTTCCTCGATCTTTTTTGAAAGGTTAATATTGTTTTCGTCGGCCAAGGCGTTTGCCCAAAACTCGCATAAGTTCGCCGATTTCCTCGAAAACTTTGAGAGTACAGGATCGAATTGTCGGTTGTAAACCTGTTAAATAGGTGAAGGTGACTGATAAGTGTTTTTTCATGGGTGTTGGCCCCCTAAAAATTTTACAGTAGTCCTAACAACACCTATCAAATATCCGATAAAAATACCGAGAAACAACGCTCAATCATACATTTACTTCACACTTTCTGCCTTTGCAATAGCACTTCGTAATTCATGAAGCCTCAAACGAAAAACTTCTAAGTTTTGGTGCCTTTTAATTGATCCTTGAATCTCCAATATCGCTACGGCACAACGTATTGTGCTTTCCGCCTCGCGACAAGCTTTCAAAAGCTCCAGTGCCACATCATCCATTTGTTCGCCCCACCCATCCTCCAGACGTACCATAGTCACCGCCTAGAATAATTGATTTATATTTATTTGTGCAAAATTCACTGATCCTCGACCAAGAATTGCCTGATAATTTGTTCACTAGGTTTTCTAATGGTTCTTCAAAATTTACCAAACGGTCCAATTGGTAATGAACTAAGTATTCCGCTATTTGCAAATTCAGAAGGGGAGTCCTAACCATAGTTTCAAATTAAACCGTCGCTCCAAAGCAAGGTCCAACATTTCGGGCATATTTGTGGCACCAATGACGATACTTGTATCCGGAAATCGATCCAGGGTTATAAGTAATGTATTGATGATCGAGTTGTACTCTTTGCCCGAACCGAAGCCACCCTGCTGCCTTGCTGAACCTATAGCATCAAGCTCATCGAGAAAAAACAACACGTTATTAAACAGTCTAATGCTAGATCATTTCATTCTAATCAAAGACGGTCAGTTGGCCGGGGTCACCGGCGATCGGTCGGGGCAATTGGTTTTCAGCGGAGATTTACCATACTCACGTTTTGCCCGAGTTCCGAAAACAAAGAGTGTCCAGAGTACTTAATGAGTTTGGAATCTATTATGCTCGGGATATCCTGCATAAAAAGGTATTAACCTGCACCGTCCGAGATGAAAACGAGGCGTCTAAAGCCCTGGTTAAGTCAATCAGTTTTCATAAAGTATGTTCGTTGAAAACGAGGGGCGAAGGATTAATTATTATGTAACGGAGTTGATGGTTACGTGACTATGACAAGGGAAAATGAGATTCTCGATGCCCTTTTGGAAGGGGAATCCAATAAGGAGATTTCAAAAACGGTATTTATGTCTATAGAAAACTTGCAAAACCCATTTAACCAGTATTTAATAAGAAAGTCGGGGTTAAAAATCGCACGCAGTTGGCGTGTTGGGCGGTGGTTTTTCGATGATTTATTTTTTAAAGTTGCATTCTGAGTTGTTCGGATGGGTGTCTTTCGGTTTAGGGATGTGTTGTCTAATGGGCGGCGTAATTGTAAGTACAAGCGTAAATGATGGACTTAAATTGCTGTTTGGATTTTTAACTACAGTTTTCATTGTGGTTAGCGTTATTTTTGGGCTCACTTGGGTAGATGTCGGTTCTAATTACAGTATTTTGATTTCATCACATCCAGCTAATATTTTAACGTTGCAAAATATAAGTGTTGACGGTGCCAGTATAACCTACATTCAACAAGACGGAAATTTGAAAAATTATAATTATACGGGATCTGTGAAGCTAGGTGTCAATCTCAAACAGCCGACTGCTGATGTAGAAGTTCATAAAAACATATTTGGTGATCAGGAAACGGTTTTGAGTAATCTTGTGGTTCCGAAGGATGAATTTACCCATTGAGAAAGTCGGGATAAATTTCATTGTAAGAAAGAAGGATTTGCTAGGAACAGTTCAAAAGACGGAACCAAACTCGAATTGATTGTTAGAAGCCCAATAATCGGTTTCGTTGTGATTCAGGATGGTTCGGAGGTAAGAACTGAGGTATTTACCGCTTTATTGGGTGATGTTAGTAATTATATTAAAATTAAAAAAAGCGAAAAAGTAGTGGGGGTAATTCCAGCACATCCCAATTGCTTTGAAATCACAGAGTCTGAAGGAGCATCAACATTAGGATATGAATTTCCCGGAGCAACTAATCCGGATTGGTGTGTCATGGCAGAGCGGGCACGCAAACGGAGGGCTCGCAATGAGTAACACCACAATCACTCAACAACCCCTCGAAAACGCCCTACCCGAAGCATTCCTCGGCTATTCTGAATTTGTTATTCTCCATAGGGCCATCCCAGATGTTCGGGATGGCCTTAAACCGGTGCATCGTCGGATCATCTACGCAATGCATGAATTGAATATGGCTCACGACAAGGCCCACAGTTAAGTCAGCAAGGCTAGTGGGACACTGTATGGGGTCTTATCATCCCCACGGTGATTCAAGCATCTATGATGCCGCTGTACGCATGGCACAGCCTTGGGCTAGTCGATACCCAATGGTGGACGGTCATGGGAATTTTGGCTCAATTGACGGGGATAACGCAGCGGCTATGCGCTACACAGAAATCCGCATGACTCCCCTCTCTGAACTTATGTGTCAAGATATTGATATCCTTTATTCCTAATTACGACCAACGTTTAAAAGAGCCCACAGTGCTCCCCTCTCCCCTCCAAACATATTATACTCAATGGAACGTCTGGGATCGCCGTAGGTATGGCCTCAAACATGCCTCCTCATAATTTGAAAGAGGTCATTAGTGGGATCGTTGCACAAATTGATAACCCAAAGATCTCTCTGGAGGAATTAATGACCTTGGTCCCTGGCCCCGATTTCCCAACAGGCGGTAAAATCATTGGACGCGAAGGTATCCATGACGCTTATGAAACTGGGCGCGGGAAAATAACCATGCGTGGGACAACCGCCCTTGAACGAGGTAAAGGTGGGAAGTCCCTCATTGTTATCACGGAGATCCCCTATCAGGTCAATAAGGCAAACCTGGCTGCAAAAATTGAGTCTCTTTCCGAGGAGAAAATTGAAGGGATCTTAGACGTTCGCGACGAGTCTGACCGGGAAGGTATGCGCCTAGTGGTTGAATGCCACAAGGATACAAACCCACAGATCGTCCTTCAACAGCTTTGCAAATACACTCAAATTGCAAGAGACATTTGGAGTTATCAATTTAGTGATCGACCCCAAAGGAACACCGATGGTCATGGGACTCAAGGAGATTATTGCAGTTTATACCAAGCATCGTCAGTTTATGATCCGCCGTCGGACCGAGTACGACTTAATGAAAGCTAAAGCACGCGCTCACATCTTAGAGGCCATTGTGATCGCTATCGACAACCTAGACGAAGTAATCAAGATTATCCGGTCAGCCAAAAACACGTCGATGGCCAAAGCAAATCTAATCCTACGATTTGAATTCGACGATGCTCAGGAGTTCCGGCCATTTTGGACATGAAATTATAGCATTTGACGGGATTAGAATTGGAATCAATCAGCAAAGAGTATGAAAAATTACTGCTGATGATTGACGACTTTAAAGACATTCTAAAAAATCATTACCGTATTGATATTATTCTAAAAAACGAACTCCTGGGATTAAGTAGCCGTTACTCAGATGATCGCCGGACTGCCATTTTAGACAAAGAGGATATCAAGGATTTGGTTAAAGAGGATCGTATCGGATATTTTTTCCGCGATGGGCATTTTCAGTGGACGGAAGCTAAAGGGAGCATTGACCAAATAACCGTCCCAGAAGACACTGAGGGCCTCAATTTTCTCTTTGTGACTCGCCATGGTCAAGTTATGCGAAGCCCCATCGATGACTTCCTACGGGCTCACACGGATGAAACGATAACCCTTAAAAATGGAAATGAGCTCATTCGGACCTTCCTGGTGGGTGACTCCGGGGAGATCATGCTACTCTTTTACGCTGGGCAGAGCATCCGTTTCAAGGTAGGCGAGGTTAGTATTATGGGCCGAAAATCCTGTGGTGTCCGTGGGATGAACACCAATGATGTAGTCACAGCTTTGTATATCGGGGAATCGGATGTGGGTAAACGCCTTGTAACGTTTACAGAGAAGGGATATGCCAAGCAAACCTTATTAGCCGAATACCCTATTCAGGACCGTGGTGGGAAAGGATTGGCAGCCGCCAAGATTAGCGATAAAACAGATCTATTGGTTAATGCTGTTTTGTCAGATGGGACAGGGAAATATAAAAAAATTCCCTTAGAAGATAGAACTAAAACTGGGCAAGCGTGAATGTATTTTCTGACAAACGGTCAAACGATACGAAATTCAAATTGAATGAAATAGCAAATATTGGCCTCGGCAAATCAAAGCCGAGGCCTTTTTTCTTTGATTTTTCATTAGACATCTCTTGGTACTATTGCTTCATTGGGATGAGATTTTGATAGATTTCACTAAAATCCTCATCCTACTTCTCTCAAGCTACATGAAAATATTCCAGAACATAAAAAAGCCCCCACCGTTTCCGATGAGAGCGAAGCGAAGGAGAGAATCTTTCAAAGGTATCTTGCCATAGATCCTGCTTATTATGCGAGTTATCTAGAAAAAAATACTTCTCATCTGTCATTTTCCTTAATAGAATCCATTAACAAGAATTGTTGAACGGAGGTTAACTATGATTGACCTTGATGTTCTCGATAAACAATGCCCAAAGTGTTGTGGCCTCGGCAGAATCGAAAATCCAGCATGGTATCCTATCTGGGCCACGCGCAGCGATCTTAAGGATTCGTTTCAAATTTTGGAGACAAAAGAGAAACTAACCATTGCAGAAGAAACGGCTCCGGATCAACTAGACGAACCAATCTTCTTCATTTGCAAGAAATGCCATGGTAGAGGAAAGATACTTACAAATGAAGGGAAACAGCTTATAGAGTTTGTGAGGTTTTGGTTGAATCCGAACTACTAAATGATCTAGATTAAATCAAGATCATCGTTTCTTTTCTTGGCAATATAAAACTCGTTAATCAACACGTCAAGCTTTTCGGTAACCCCTACCACTCTCGTGTCCGTAAGATCTTTATCCGAAGCTATCTTTTGCATTTGTAGTCTTAGTTCTTCTATTCGTTCGAGGACCGTTAGTTTCACTCTTAGAACATCTTCTTTCGTAACAATTAGCACACTTGGATATTTTAGTACAATGAAACGGTAACATCAACCGTATAAAAGGTAATGTTTTGTCGTAATATGAAAAAGAGTAAGGCCCCCACCATTCGGCGAAAACCTTACTTGTTATTCACCAATTCATCTATCGAGATGCCTAGCCCGGTCGCCAATTGTACGAGCTCATTTATACGAGGTATTTTTAATCCAGCTTCAATTTTGATAAGGTGTTTCAAGTTGATTCCAACATTAGAAGCTAACTCTTCTTGGCTTAACTTGAGTTTTTGTCTGTAGTAGATTATTCGTTTACAAACAGTTTTGTCAATTATGATCAATGAACTATCTCGCCTTCTTTCACTCACATCTGACAATTTATTTCCTGTAACTAATTTTCTGGTTTGGGATTGAGCTGTCAACGACAAAAAAAGGCCCCCGCCAGTTTCCGATGAGGGCGAATGAGGAGAACCAAAAGATGGTGTTAAGGGATGTCGAGTTGTTAAAACTCCACTCTTCCGTTGCATTTTATGGCTTTGTTCTACAACGAAAGACCTATTTCCTCTATAAGGTCCAAAGACGGGAAGAAGGTCCTATACCCCCCGCCAGAACACCTACGGGTTCGGTAGATAGCACATTGCTCAATTGTAAATCACCGTTCTCGATTATTAAAAGGCAGACCTGAAAAACGAAACTCTTAGCCCGCTTCTATAGGTTTTTTAGAACTTATTCAAAACCATTATAAGCACCAAAAAAGGCCCCACCGTTACCGATGAGGGCCAAATGCGAAGGACGAGAGTTTTATCGAGAGATATCTTGCCCAGGATTCGGTATATTATACGGGGGCGAATAGACAAAACCTACCAGTAGAACTGCATAGTCAGTCTAAGTTTTTTCACCTTTACAGCCCAATTCAGTGCTTCTCTCAATAAGGTGATAATTAATTGTGATTAAATGGTAAACAATGGTTTGGAGATGGGGTTTATTTTTTTGACGATGACCCAAGTAACAACAGATAACAGCACACAATGTACGCAAACGTGCCGTAATTGTCAATTATGGTCTCTCATTAGCTATAATGATCAAATAAGGTACCTTACAGACCGATTATTCTATTAAATTTCCAAAAACACTACATGTAGTTGTAAGATATTGTCTCTAAGCTACATATAGTATTTGTGAAAATATATTTAAAGGCAAATAAGTTATGAATTTAGAGTAAAAACATCCAATTAAGGCGGGAGCAATACATAACAAATCAACACCAGCACATAATAACACTCATCATACAAAGAGTAGATGAGCTAAATGAAACGAATCAAAGTCGGAATCGCACTCATTACAATGTTCGGTCTACTATTAGGAACAGCCAGTGTCGCAAGCGCTAAAGCTACTTCCCCGGTACATCATGTCAAAGCACTTCAAACCACAACCAAGAGCACACATCATCAAGCTAAAAAGCAAACCACTAAGAAGACGGTCCATAAGTTGGCTAAGTTACTAGCAAAGAGGTAGAATGATGTTCAAAACTACTCGCAGGCCCAAAAATAAGCTTAGTCGCTGGCCAAACATTATAG
>NZ_MLBF01000089.1 GCF_001936615.1 Desulfosporosinus metallidurans | reverse complement strand
ATCATAAAGAATATCCAAATCATCGGTACAAGCCATGTAGAATGTGTGGTAAAGATTGAACGAGGCTTAAATCCGGAAAAATGAAGAGTTACAGGTGGATCTGCTTCTGCCAAAGGAGGCTATGCAGGCATTACAGGCGTTCGGATTGTTTGGAAGAAGAATGTCTGGAAGAGGAACAAGGTGAAATATTAGTGAATAAAGAGGAACTAAAACATAAAGTTCACTCAATTGTAAGCAGTACACTAAAGGAAAAGATTTATATATCACCTGTAGAGCTGCTGATGAAAATTGGGGTATTATCTGCTAAAGATTATGAAGATTGGCGGTTCGGTCGTGTACCATACCTTGAAAAAGTATGTAAGACCAACTTGAGCAAGTTGTCATTTATAATAAAAGAACTTAGGGCATATGCTCTGGAGAATCATTTGAAATCCTCATCGACGGCGTATAACCAGTGTGGCGTAAAAGGCAAGAAAATCCCCTTGCGCTTTAGCAAATCCGGAGATACCGTTATAGAAGAAGCCTATGCTACACATTATGTTGTCAATACTAAGAAAGAGAAGAGGGATTCAGAGTTAAGTAAAACGCCGGAGGAAAGAAACCCCTGACAAAGGGAGTATATGAAACCAGGCACAGGCCATGTGATTTTCTGGATGAAGATGGAGAATGTAAACTGGGTGCTATGAAACCTGAAAGCTGTAAGACTTATCCACATACAAATCAGCCGGAAAGGTTAGGGAACCTTTACAGTATGTTAAATGTGGTTGAAGTATGCCCGGTAGCTTTTGAGATATTTGAAAGATTAAAGGAAATTTACAGATTTAAAAGCAGATAGCGATATTGAACCTGCTAAAACTTTGCGCAAAGCTCCTTTATTGCGAATAATAGGATATTGTAGGGTGATTGAAATACAGGGGGGAAAGATGAATCAGAAAGAATTTGTTGGGAAATCAGATGAAATACTGAACTGTATGAGCATTGAGGAATTAAGAAGATGTCTGCATAATATTGCAAGAAAAACGCCTGAAAACAAGAGAGCGTCATTTCTACAGCTGCTTGAAGATTGTCATGATCAAGATGACCGAGAAGACCGAGAAGATAGTAAGTACGAGGAGGCATTGCAGCATAAAAGATTAATACCTAATGAGAAAGAGGGATTGGAAAAGAGGCACTTGATAGAATAGAAAGTGATTTGAAAATACGCGGTGAAATTGCTTTGAAAACAGCTCAGGCGTCCGGTTGTTTAAATGATAGTGAATTCATGAAGGAATGTTGGTATGAAGCCTTTTACTCCAATTCAACCATACCTAATTATTTAAGACTTTTTACAGACGGAGAAGTGATAAGGGAATATAAAGATTTTGCAGAAAAAAGAATAGAAAAATTGCATGTATCTGAAAATCACTATAATCAGTGCATATCTGAAATTGCTAAAAATAATATTACCGATATAGAATATAAATATCTATACTTTTTCTCGGGACATTTTGATATGATTAAAAGCTGGTGTATGGAACAGAAAAGTCCATTGGGCTGGAGCGGTAATTTTATCGGTTATGGTGTAGATTTATTACTGTTGTTTTTATTCACGGATAATAATCTGAGAAAAGCCGGAAAAAAGATAGCAGTCCAGGTTTCAAACAGGATAGGGTTTAATGAGAGCAAAAACCTTGTATTCATGAAAGAAAATTCTGTATTTGAAACTGAAGTGAGTACGCAAAAAGGTGAAGAAATATTTTGGAGTATCTTTTGTTTATGGAAAGTAAATTATGCAATAACTGTGTCGATGATATGAGTTCATATGTCAAGTGGCTGGAATCCGTAATTGATAAAAGAATAGATGGAATTGTAGGCGGAAAATACAGAGATAAATATAATGATGTTGCTTTATTGGCAGCTGCCTTGGGGGAAGCAAAAGAGTCGTTAGGTATGAAAATGGCAAAAAGTATTGTCATAAACAGGTATTTAGAATATCCACGGCACTCAGCCTTTCGAGGAGCATTGAAGGAATACATTGATTAAATATTTTATTAAAAATGCCTCAGTAACAACAATTTTTGTCAGAAGTATTCTCCCGCACAGGCCCCACCAGGCTCAGGCGACATCTTTTTTGTATCCTCAAGGCATGTCGAAAATTGTGTGCTTTTGTCGAAAGAATGAGGCGGCGAATGTATAACAGAAATATCTATATTCTTGGTCGATAATGAAAATAATCGTCAGTCTTAAAAAGGAATGACGATTACTTTCTGTTTTGTTAATTTTAGTAGTTTAATTGACAAGAAAATATAGTCATATTACAATATGAATGAATAAAAAATAATTCATTCATAATTTCGGAGGTAAGTTAATTGAACGATAAAAAAGCAGATATCTTTAATTATGGGAGAGAGTTATTTAGTTCCAAAGGCTTCAAAGACACAAATGTGTCTGAGATTACAAAAATGGCTGGAATAGGGGTAGGTACGTTTTATAACTATTATTCCTCGAAAGAGAAGCTTTTCATGGAGATCTTTTTAGAAGAAAACGTAAAACTTAAAAAGAGAATTATGGAATCTATTGACCTGGATGGTGATCCCTTAAAAGTGGTCAACGAATTAATGTTTCTGAACGTCAGTGGCATGAACTCAAACCCGATACTGAGGGAATGGTATAACAGGGATGTCTTTAGCAAACTGGAGCAACATTACCGTCAAGAAAACGGAATAAAATATGTTGATTTCCTATATAACAGTTTTGTAGAGTTAGTAAAAAAATGGCAGGTCGAAGGGAAAATGAGGGACGATATCGATTGTGAATTTATAATGGCTATTTTTGCAGCGTTAATAAATATCGATACTCATAAGGAAGAAATTGGGATTGAATATTTTCCACACATTTTAGATTACTTAGCGGAGTTTGTCATTAAAGGTTTGACTGATTACCAAAAATAGAGTGAACTGGTTCAGATTAAAGGGGGATTGGCAGTGAAAAAAGTAATAATTATCGGTTCGGGAATAGGCGGCCTTGTTGCCGGTAACCTTCTTGCCAAGAGGGGACATAAAGTAACCATTTTCGAAGCTCACAGCATGCCTGGCGGCTATACCGCCGGGTTTTACAGGAAGGGTTATTATTTTGAAAGCGGCACTGTTGCCTTTGAAGCTTCAGCATCAGTATTTAAGGCAATGAAGGACATCGGAGTATTTGAAAAGATAGACTTCATAAAACAAAGATTTCGTTTTGTCTCGGAGGATTTTAACGGAATTCCTGAAAATTACAATGATTATAAAAAAATGATTTACACTGCTTTCCCATCCGAAAAAGAAAAGCTGGATATGGTTTTTTCGGATCTGGACAAAATAGTCGGCCCGATGGAGATCATGAATAACCCCTTGCCCTTTCTTTACAGTGGGCTTGAAATGTTAACATCAATGCTCCCTTATATCCTTAGAGGCCCAAAGATGATGAAGCTGTCAAAGCAGTATGGCAACGTGACATCATCAGAGTTTGCTGCAAGATATTTTGAAAAAGACTCGAAACTGTTCAAGCTGTTCAGCGGATTCGGATATCCGGATATGCCGGCTATGATGGTTGGGAGCAGTTTATCGGGGTTATTCACAGAATTATGGACTGTTAAAGGTGGTATGCAATCATGGGCTGACATTCTCGCAGAAAACTTCAGGAAACTGGGCGGGAATTTCAAGCTGAACTCCTATGTCGACAAGATCATAACAAAAAACGAGGCCGCAGTTGGAGTCTTATGCAAAAATACCGTTTATGACGCAGATTATGTTATTTCTGCCGGGGATTATAAGAAAACCATCCTGAAGCTTTTAGACGACCAGAGCCTTATCCCGCAGACGCTCCGGAATAGTATCGACAGGGCTTCCGTTTCGGAGGGCTACTGCACGGTATATCTGGGGTTGAATATGTTAAGCGAAGAACTTGGTAAATATATGAAGATTCCTCATGTATTTGTTTTTAACAGTAAACCCGGTTGCGACATTTACAATTCCGAAGACAGAGAGTTTTTCAGTAAGACATCTGCTGAACTTTTTTCACCATCATTGGTAAACCCCAAACTTGCTCCCGAAGGGAAATCCTCCTTGATGCTTCAGACCAAGGTGCCTTACCGCTGGATGAACAACTGGGGAGGCGGAGACAAAGAGACATATAGACAATTGAAGGAAAAAGCGATGGATGCAATGATAGACAATGCATGCAGGCTGATTCCCGGATTGAAGGAATGTATCGAATATAAGGATGCCGCAACTCCGCTGACTTATGAAAGATTCACTCAAAATGCCGATGGAGCAAGCTCCGCATGGAGTTGGAATCCTAAGAAGAAGTTCTATAAAAACACCATGAGCGTGAATATAGAAACACCAGTGAAAAATCTTTACATCGGTTCCTGCTGGGCGACGCAGATCGGCGGTGTGCCAGGTGCCCTTGCAGCAGCTTATCAGTGTACCAAGAAGATAAAGTGAACGAACGGCTCACGTGGCAAAAGGATGTTGTTTTGAAATTATCCGAATTGTCGGTGCAAGGCATATCGAAAATTGTGTACTTTTGTCGAAGAAGTGAGTAAGAGTATATGCCCAGGAATAATTTTTCCAGGAAGAGAAAGTGTGATGTATCATGGATAATAAAATAGACCAGAAAACTCAGAAGGCTTTACTAGAAGCCTTAGCCAGGGCGAATGAGCATAGCCGGCAGTTACAAGACAAGAGGGAACAACAACTGTGGAAGAAGATCAATATTCCAGTTAAACTCTCTGATGCACTTAACAATCTTTCCAAAAATGAGCTTGATAAAATCCGTCAGAACCTCGGTCTTAAAAACTTGAGCTCTTTGAAAAAAGGTGATTTAACTGGTAAGCTTGTCAATTTGATACCTGTAAAATTTAAGGATATTCTCTACGTCTTAGACCTGGAAAGATATGATATGGTCAAAAGAATGTTTAAGAATGCAGGTCCTGTAATGGCAAATAATATTTCTGTATCTAAAGTGGAATCACTGATGGGATATGGTATTGCTTTTCCAGGGGTTCATCATAATCAAAAGATTTTATTCATGCCCTTGGAACTTCTGGATATTTTTAAAGAAATTGATGGGAAAGAACTTGAAACAATTGTGCGGCGTAATACGGAATGGATAAAGCTAACCCATGGACTGCTTTATTATTATGGTGTGATGGGTGCTTCGACCATGAATAATAAGATTAATCAACTTACCGGACAGGAAGTTGACCTTTTGAAATACTTCAAAGTATTGTCTGCTGCAAGTGATTACTATGAGCAGATTGAGTTCTCAGCATATGGTTACCAAGATCAGAGGGTTTATGATGCGAAGAAAATTCTTGATGAACAAAAAGCGAGGCCAAGCGTTGACTATTATTCATTTACCAAAGAACAATTACTCAAGGCTGCTGAAATGGATTTTATTGACAGAACCCCTAAGCTGAACAACTTCACTCGTTTTCTGTTGGAATACTATGATTTAACTGATAAAGAAATAGATGAAATGATGCTGCAATTGATCAATATGATCAATCTGGATACCAAACCGACAGGGATGATAAAATATTTGGAAAGTCGGCTGGAGTTTCCCTCCTTTGACATGGTGCAGGAATTAACGGCAAAGCTAATGGAACTCTATAATCATACGCGGATGTGGATACTTAAGGGGCATACTCCCGATGAGCTTTTTCAAGAAGAAAAGAGGTACTTAAAACCGCTACCGGCGGAGTCATTTAGGATGGGCCAAACAGATTCAAAACTTTTTGACATAAGGACAGGTGCTAAAATAGGCCGTAATGATTCATGTCCTTGTGGCAGCGGTAAAAAATATAAAAAGTGTTGCGGAAAGTAATGGGGGTTAAGCCATAGTTCCTTTTAATACAATATCACATATCAATTGACCAAATATATGTTGACCTGAACATATGTTTGGTTTTATTATTATATTGTTACAATAATTGTAAGCGGTGGACTAAATAGCGTCGCGAAAAAATCTCCTAACTTTGGTATTCTGTTAAAAACAGTGAATACAAGACAGGAGGTTTTTTTATGGCTAGAGATTTAGCTCTAGAACAGAGTTGGCGAGACCGCATTGAAGAATGCCGCCAGAGCGGACTGAGTATACAAGCGTGGTGCCTGCAAAACGGAGTGAAGAATTGCTGAACTTTTTGGTGTGGATCTTAGAACAGTAAATGACATTTAAAAAATATTTATGCTGAGGGCGAACTAGTAGAAGAAGCAACTATCCGGAAAAACCGGATAGTTCAAAAAGAGGGAAACAGAGAAGTAAAAAGAAATGTTTTATTTTTATACTTTTGCCATCCGAGGAAATGTTTTGGACAAAGAAAGATTAAAAAATGGGACTTTCTTAAAGGAGGAATACTTTGAACATTTGATTGAAGAAATCAGAGAAATTTGGGCAAGTGAAAGAAGGTTCTATCAAAAAATCACGGATATTTATGCCACCGCAGTAGATTATAATCTGCATTCAAAATTAACAAAGGATTTCTTTAAGACCGTTTAAAACAAACTGCATTTTGCAATCCATGGCACTATTGCAGCAGAGGTTATTTATAATAGAGCAGACAGCACCAAAGATCATATGGGTCTGGCAACCTGGAAATGCACCATACGGTAAAATTGTAAAAAGTGATGTTTTTGTTGCAAAGAACTACCTTAAAGAAACTGAAATCAAATCTTTAGACAGGTTTGTCACGATGTATCTTGATTACGCAGAAAGCCAGGCAGAGAGAAATATTCCGCTGACGATGGAGGACTGGCTAAGAAGCTAAACGCATTCCTCCAATCCAATGAAAAGAATATATTAGAGAACGCAGGAAAGGTGACCACAGCCATTGCTAAGGAATTTGCGGAGAGTGAATTTGAAAAATACCGTGTTATTCAGGACAAATTAATCCGATTTTGATAGATTGACTGCCAGCATTAAGATGAAGTGTAATGCCTGATTATTTGCGAGATAAAAAAATTAGCGATATCAAGCACATCCGAATCACGCCCCAAAGCTCTTAATTGATAATTATTCTATTTAAGGATTAAAGAAGATTAGAAAGAAGAGGGGTCCATGATAAAAACTGTAGAGCTTAAACTAAATAAATTCACAACTATTCCAAACTCAGTAAGAGATACTAGAAGTATAAACTTACCCAAAGAGCAATTTTATCAGAGCCAGTAGCTTCAGGAATTGGGTCTGGAGACGCTTGAATGACCAGGAGCAACGCCAAGAGAAGACCATTATTAAATTAGGGCGATGAATTCAGAAAAGAGTAGGGATGCATTACCCCTACTCTTTTCTGATGGAAATGAACCTCCATAGCCACCGTCTAACTTTACCTACATCAATCCGCCCATCCGTGTTGCATAATAAACAAGGCTCTCGGTATAAATAAAATTAAAAGCCTTGTTTATTATGAAAAAAAACCTTTCTTATTCACAGCTGTCCGACAACGGTAAACAATTGTTGGTCAACATAGTTGTCAACTTCTTTTTGATTGAAGGTAACCAAAATAGGACAAGAACAATACAATATATAAACCCATGATATGGGGGTAAAACTTAACACCTTATTCAACAACGAGTTTGTTTGATAACACCAGGGTTAATGCTGTTAGATCAAGGTTATCACATTTTAACAGGCAATATATGAATTGATAATGGACAAGCAAAACAAATTTGAGAGGAAGTTGAAGTGTAATGTCAACAACATCAGTCAGGTATAACGTTCCGAGTTATAACAATGGAATATCGGTAACCACTCAATTAAGTGCTCCAAGCTATTCTCAAAGTACAGTTTACAATTTCCTAAAATCTGCAAAGGCTCGTGAATTTGCTTTACAACTAAATAATTTGACATGACCTCAGTTTTACTTGCAGCCTTGAGTATCCCAACTGTATACGGTGGAATTTATGCAGCGGCTTATGCTTTGTATTATCAGAATTTAATGAATCAAATAATTTCGTTATCGGACCAATATCAGGGAGTCGTTATCAAAGTTATCACTTCACCACAATATGGGAAATCCTATTTAGTCCAGGGATGGAATGATACAACGACTGCAGTTGTTTATTTAACTAACACTGATGTAGCAACTGAAAACGTAACGGGTGTCTTTAATTGTTAGCCTGAAAATGTGAGAAGAAATCGCCCTATACAAGAAGCAGGATTTAAATTACCTGCTTCTTGGTGGTTGTTTTTATTGTTTTCAAATGATAAAATATGTAAAAAAGAGGTGACATATATTGTCTTTGGAGGAAACTTTTAGACAAGCGCATATGACTAATATAAAACTAATTTTTATATTTGCAACTATATTTTTAATTATTGCATTTTTTCAGAAATTAAAACCAACCTTTTCATTAAGTTATCTTATTAATAGTAAATCTACTCATGTAAAGGCCAAATTAATTTCTAAATTAACTATGTCAGCTGTATTGTATATTTATGGATTTTATATGTTTTACTTTGTTGATTTAACTAAACAAACATCATGGTATTCATTTTGGGCTTTATGGATTTCTATTATGTTTTATCACGTATTCAAATGGGGATTAACAAAACTGTTTGATTTTAGAAATAAAAAGAATAACCAATGAGTATATGACCTTTTAGACGAAAGGCTTGAACTTTCTAACTCCCGTTTAACGGCTAAGCTTCAAAATTACTTGCGCTTAAAATGCAAAAACCGCATGAACAAGGGTTTCAGGCGATTTCGACGAGTGGATTTTGAAGGGCAAAAATGATGATGATAAAAACTCGGTTATTTAAGAATAACCGGGTTTTTACTTTCATATAAACCGCCAGAAAAGCATTCGCTGCTTAACCTGATTTTCTTTGATATCTATGGGGGAATAGTTCGCCAGAGAAAGAACTAATGATATTCTGAAAAATCAGTCAAATAAAAGACCTTCGACAAGTTTTACCAGAATCTATGATATAATTATCTATAACTGGAAGTTGGTATAATAAGCCATGTAACTTGATTTTTTAATCGTTACAAGGGGATAATGAAGTCCTTTCAATAGTTAAAGTATCTTTTACATGAAAGGAAGATTAGTTTGAGTTGTTGTGGCAATTGTTTTAATGATAAAAATTTAAAAAGGTATATTAAAATAAGAGGTTCGAATGCTAAGTGCGATTATTGTAAAAGCGACAATATCAATTGTATTAATGAAATTAATCTTGAAGAATTTTTTAAAGATGTATTCGATTTATATACAAAATGTAGTGACATATTTGAGAAATTCTACAGAAAAAAGGAGTATATCCCTGAACCGGAAACCCTTGTTTCCTTAATACAAAAAGATTGGAACATTTTTAATGAAGATAAAATAGATACTGAAGAAATTGCAAGACTTATTTACAATATATCTCTAAATAATATTAATATTCCAATTCCTACAAGTGAAGCCCTGGCTTCTAAATGGTATAGAAATAGTGACCGATATTTCGGGTATTTTACCAATAGGGATTGGGAGATTTTTTGTGAGAATATAAAATATAAATATAGGTTTAATCATAATTTTATTGATGAAAACAATTTTGAGCCTAATGATACATTTAATAATACAATATTTGATTATGCTCACCGCAAAATTTTAAAAGGCAGTATACTTTATAGGGCCCGAGATGGATATTTACTTGATAAACTTAAAAACGTCATAAACCCTTTACCTGCAAAAAAGATGGGAATACCAGATAATGCGATAATTACAAATGGGAGAGCTAATCCTCCAGGGATTAATTACTTATATACTTCAGATGAAGTTTCAACAGTACTTGCTGAAATAAGGGCATGGAAAGGGTCAATTAACTCTATAGCTGAGATATTTATACAAAAAGATTTGAATATATTTGATTTAACTATAAGATTCGAATTAAGTTCTCCATTTGATACGATTCTTCCTTTAAGAAAAGAAATTGAAGTAATTAGCATCTTACAGGCGTTTGCCAACGATCTTTCAAAACCTGCTAATCCTAATTTTTCTGTAATTGACTATATTCCGACACAATATATATGTGAATTAATAAAAATAAAAGGATTTGACGGAATTAAATTTAAAAGTTCTTTAAGTAAAGGAAATAATATTGTTTTGTTTAAAAGCGAGAATA
>NZ_MLBF01000088.1 GCF_001936615.1 Desulfosporosinus metallidurans | reverse complement strand
TTTTCTGCTACTCTGAATAATGATGGTGCGGCCGTGAATATGAGTGTTGATTTCTATGGGCAAGGTCAATTTCCGCCAATGGCGTTTCACAGCGAAGGGCACCAAGACAGCATGGGCATTGCCCTATTTTTCGCGCTAATGGAGAAGTTAACAACATCAGAATTCGGATTGGTTGTTTTAGACGATGTAGTTATGTCTGTCGACATTGAGCATAGGAAGAATTTCTGCCGACTTTTGAAATCGTTCTTTCCTGAACGGCAATTTATTATTACAACCCATGATAATGTATGGGCAAAAAATCTTATTAATGAAGGCGTCGTTGAGCGAAAAAATAGTATAGAGTTTTTGTATTGGAACGTGGAAGAAGGCCCAGTGACGGTTGTGGGACAAGACGTTTGGAATACAAGCCGAACCAAGGCTAAAATGGATCTTCATGGTGCTTCAGCGTTTTTCAGGCGGGAGATGGAATGTCACTTTGAAAATATCTGCGACAAGTTGCATGCACGAATTCGCTATAATAATATCCATAAATGGGACTATGGTCAATATATGAGTGCGGCATATAAAGAACTGCAAAATCTAATAAAAAAGGCTAAGCAGCAGGCACATGTTTTTAATCAGACTGAGACTATTAATCAACTTGATTTATTGGAGAGTACCTTAAAGGCGCGGATTACCACCGCTACCGCAGAAAACTGGGTAACAAACGTACTTATACATCACAATCCAGATTATGAAATATCTAAGCCGGAGTTTTTAGCGGCAGTGGATGCAATGGAGCAGTTTTGCCAGTGCTTCGAGTGTTCAAAATGCCACACCGCAATTTCAACAATATATGCTGGCGAGAACCCTGTTGCTTTAATGTGCAAATGCGGAAGTTATGCGTATCCTCTAAAACAATAATAAGCAGAATAGATTTTTGAACCGTACTCATGAACATTTATTGGGACTTCCGACAGCAAGGGGAGTGGGCATATGGAGCACTTCCACAATTGACCGAATTCTTTTCAATGAAAAATACGTTGGGACTGTACTGTGCATACAAGATAAGATATCGGGTGCTGTTCGGTTTGGCATCACTTTGGCAATACCGAAAGATGTGATGAAGCCTAAGGACGGAAGGTATAAAAGAAGGGGAAAAAGAATTCTGTTAAAATGGGTTATGTAAATAAAAGCTCATAAAAAACAGAAAGGGAGATTGGCATGGATATAAATGATTCTAAATTATATAAAATACTTATCGATAGGCAAAGCGAATTTCTGCCGAACATAAAAAATGTATTTGATTATGCAAAAGACTTATTGCCTCAAGTGATAAATGTATTTTCTAACTATACTCAACATGACGTAGACCATTCAATTATGCTCACAAACTATATGTATGATATCATTGATGATATCACCCAAATGAATGATTTGGAAATAACAATGATGATATATTCTGCTTTATTGCATGATATTGGAATGGTTGTCACAGATAAAGAAATTACGAGAATCAGACAGGATGATCCCAATATTATCGAATGTAAATATTCTGTTGTTTTACAAGCACTAAAGGATGATAAGCTAGCTCTGCAAGAATGCATTAGACCTATCCATGCCAAAAGATCGGCTTATCATATTGCCAATATGGATGAAGAAAAACAAAGTTGGTTTGTACTTCCCAATAGCACTAATATAAATTTTGATGAAGATATGCAGAAGATTTGTCAATCGCATAACGAGTCATTTCAATGGTTAAAAACTGAATTGGAGCAAGATAATTATAAAGGTAATTATTCGTATAATGCACAGTATATTGCATTGCTATTAAGGTTGTCTGACTTACTGGATATTGATGAAAATAGAACCCCTATGCATCTATATCAGTTAATTAATCCCGAAGGGTTTGGCGATTTAGAATGGCGTCAGCATTTTATAATTGCAAATACGCCTAAAATATATATAAACGAGACTACTAAACAAAAAGTGATCAGGTTATACGGTGAAAGTTCTGATCCTAAAGTACATAGAAAATTGTTAAAATACATTGATTATATCAATCAGGAATTACTGGATGCTATCAATTTATCTGATACTTTTCAAAATAAAAAGTATGCTGTTTTATTTAAATCAAATATAGAAAATAAAATTCAAACTAAAACATTCACTTTTTCTGATTTTAGGCTTGATTTAGATTATAATGCGGTAACTAAGCTATTAATGGGTGAACATATTTATGGGGAGAAACGATATGGATTGAGGGAACTTGTGCAAAATTCTATAGATGCTTGCATGCTGATGAAAGAAGTATCTCAAAAACATAAGGACTATCAATTTGAAAAGTACCAACCTTACATCAACATAATCTTTAATAGGGATAAAAAAGAGGTCATGATTACCGACAATGGTGTTGGCATGTCTCTTGATATTCTGAAAAAATATTTCTTAAATGTTGGAGTCTCTTATTATTCTTCAAGCGAGTACAAGTATAAAGGATATACCTATAATCCGATTGGTAATTACGGAATAGGATTTCTTTCGTGTTTTATGTTATCAAGTAACGTGAACGTTGAATCTAAGCGATATGATGATCAAAAGCTAAACAAAATTGAACTTGAACGAAATAGTGAATATATTTGTCTAACACAGGAACAAAGCACTAGAATGCAAGGAACCGATATAATATTAGATTTAGAGCAGTTTGCAGAAGTTTTCCCTGACGTAAAAAAGACTAAAGAATTTATAGAACTAAACTTTGTTGATTGCAGCATACCCATAAAAATATTGAACTATGAAAATGGTAATACTTCAGAAACTCCATGTGAATTAATCGGGCTAAAAGAAAATTCGGATACTATAGCAAGGCTTGATAAATACCTAAATAATATTGAGGGTTATGTTGAGCTGAATTGTAAAACAATTGGTTGTGTGGACACTTTAGAAGATTTTGATGGCGATACGAGTTACGTATATATATGTGATAAAGATATTCTAGTCCAGGAATCTGAGATAGAACTGAATATAAATGATTTCGTTCATGATGGTCAGATAGCTTATCTTAAAGTGCCTATCATTTCAAAAGAAGCTTCGGATAAATTCAACAATTTCTTAGACGTTCTGGATGACTTCGATGAGGCTATAAACAAATTAAGTGACGTTGATTATTTGGAAATATTCTGTACAGATGAAGATGAACTTGTAGAGGAAACAATTGAAAATTCTAGTGATTCAATAATCGGAGAATATTGCTTTGAAAATCTATGTAGAGAACATGGACATTCTTCCAATTCACCAACTCGCACAAAAAAAGTTAGTTGTTTGGCAATCAATGATGATATTAATAAAGTATTGTTATATGAAAAATCAAAGGGATTCGGCCAATATTCATGGATAAGAACAGATAAGGTATTTATAAAAAATGTCCTTATTCCCGATTTTTCAATTTCAATTCCAAGTATAATTAATGGAATAAACTTAAAATCTGCGCTTTTCAATATCAAGAACAAAGCTATTATACCTAATGTATCCAGAAACAACGTGCAGAAGAGTGATACCGAAAAATTTTCATATGCTGTCGGAAAAGCTATTCACCTATGGGCTTTAGACAATGTAAAACTTGAGCCAAGTGAAAGGGTTCTTTTAAATAAATTTATTAGTAAGTGTTATTCAGAGAGCAATGAATTTATATCTTAGTTCAAATTTAGATTTAGACCAGGCAGTCCAGTATAAGAAGTAATATTATTAAGACGAAGGTTTGTAAATAGTCGTTGAATGAAGTTAAAGCTATGTGCGGGAATTTAAAGAAATATTTTATTTAGCTTGGAGGTGTAACACATGGGAAGGTACACAGATGAAGATATTAGAAAATTCCCTAAAATCACTTGCAAAATCGCAGCTGATTATCTTGGAATATCGCCAATGGCAGTTAGTATTGGCATGAGAAATGATCTGCTGCCCATCGGGTTTGCTATCCACAATGAAGATAAGTATTCCGATAGCTGGAGCTACCAAATCATTGCTGAACGGCTGATTGCGTATAAGTATGGGAAAATATCGGAGGTTCAGGTTCAGAATATAGAAAAGAGCCTGAACACAATTATTTCTCAATTTGAAGAAATGAAAAAAGACTTACTTTTTATATTAAGCGAAAACGCGGAACAAGAGACTTGAAATTATTTGAGTACGCGTTTTCGCTGGATATAGAGAAAGATATCTGAGACCCAAAATACTCCATATCGGATCTGAAGAAATTAGAGAAAAGAGGGGTGCTATGCCTGAAGAGCAATTCATTAAAATAAGCAGAGAAATTTTATATAATGAAATATGGGAAATTTCAGCAGCCGGTGTTGCTAAGAAATATAACGTTCCATATGTAGAGTTGCTTAGGCTA
Organism: Desulfosporosinus metallidurans; assembly: GCF_001936615.1. Taxonomy (GTDB): domain Bacteria; phylum Bacillota; class Desulfitobacteriia; order Desulfitobacteriales; family Desulfitobacteriaceae; genus Desulfosporosinus; species Desulfosporosinus metallidurans. The sequence continues at coordinate 6,233 of NZ_MLBF01000088.1, read as the reverse complement.
TGCAAAGAGATAGAAATTCCTATTCCACCCTCTGGATACTGGACTAAATTAAACTTTGGAAAGCCGGTAGAAAAAATCCCATTACCGAAATCGTCACAAAGTGAAGTAATACTTCCTATTAATGTTGAATCCAAACGTTCTAAGTGTTCTGCTAATTCGGAATCTGCCGATGCTAAGAATAATGAGGATAATAAATCAGACATAAAAGACTCAGAAGCTGGAATTGCAATTGAAGATGCTGAGGAACAATCGGCGAGTGAAGTAACTGACGAAAATGATAATAGTCAGCTTACTAATCGTACAGTGTCAGGCCAATGGAATACGTATAACAGAGAAAAATTGTACGAGGAAGTGTGGGCAAAACCAGTAGTTCAAGTTGCGGTTCAATATGGTGTATCTGATGTAGCAATACATAAGATTTGTAAATCTCTCAATGTTCCTGTTCCACCTAGAGGTTACTGGGCTAGGCTGCGTGCTGGAGAAAAAATGAAAAAAACTCCTCTTCACGTTGCTAAAGGGATTACGGAAAAAACAGGGTTAAAATCTTTCGCAGGGGTAAAAGAGTCAATTGCACTACAACAAACACTTGCTTTTTTAACAGAAGAAGAACGTCAGAAGGTATTGCTTGTAGCTGAGAAAATTCAGGTATATGGCGAAAATACAAAACTACATAAAAAAATCATATCCTATCACACTAAAGTAAAGGAGTGGAACAAAAACGACAGAAAACCTGAAGGTGCTCAAAGAAGCTTTAAAAACTATACAAATCGTCCGCCATTTCTAGCAGGTGTTATTTCGAATGAAACACTTCCGCGCGTTTACCGTATTCTTGATGACATTTATCGTCAAATTGAGATGTTGGGCGGTTCTGTTAATGATGATCTTTCACTTACAATTAGAAATGAAAGTGTAAGTCTTGAAATATTTGAGGCTCAAGATGAAGTCAAACATGAAATCACCAGACAGGAAGCACAGGAATTACTTATCTATGAGGATGCAAAGCGCCATAACAAGTGGGCAAGTCAGCCCAATATTCGAAAATATGATTACCTTTTCAATGGGAAACTAAGAATTTGTATTCGTCAAAGCCGGTACTTTAGAGATTCCGAAAAGGAAAAAGTAGAATCCAGACTCGGTGATATGCTGATAGAGCTTTATGAAGAATCTGAAGTGGTTCGCAAAAATCGCGAAGCTTATGAGGAAGCTAAAAGGAAAGAAGCTGAAGCGAAAAGGCTCCGTGAAGAGCGTAAAATTCGATATAATGAGGAAGTTGATAAGACTATTGCATTAACAAATATGGCACAAGACTATGATATAGCCAGTAAAATCAGAGTTTATATAAATGCATTGGAATCAAAAGTAGATATGAATGATGAAAAAACTGCTGAATGGATTGATTGGGCAAAGAAAAAAGCTGATTGGTTTGATCCAACAGTAGCGAGGGAAGATGAATTGTTTGGAACGCGGGAGCATGAAAAGAGTGAGAATGAGAAAACTCTGAAAAAAGCTGGAAGCTACTGGTGGTAATGTAGAGGATAAAGTCATTTAGTTTTATGTGATTGCGGTTGGAGGCTAACATATCCTAATAGTGCTTCCTTACTAGATAACAAAATCTTATAACTGATAAGATAAAATTCTCAATCTTTTTATTGGAGATTTTATTCTTATTAGATTTGTACATTGTTGAGAGGTATAATATGGTAGAGATAAACTGGAAAAAATTTGAGGTCAAACATCCTAAAGCTACAGATGCTTTCGAAAGCATGTGTTATTTCTTATTTTGCCGTAGATATGGAATAAATGAAGGAATTCGTACCGACTTTAATCAAGTGGGGTTGGAAACAGAACCTATTAAATATTCTGATGAAAAATATTATGGTTTTCAAGCTAAATTTTTTGAGAAAAATATAAGCTACACAAATATTGAGCATTCAGTGGACAAGGCATTAGAGAATTATAGTAATCTTAATCATATAATTATTTACTTAAATCAAGAAGCTCAGACCTCATGTGATACTGCAGTAAGCATTGAAACAAAGTGTAAAAACAAAGGAATTACGGTTGAGTGGTTTTTGCCAAACAATTTTAAGATTGCTTTAAATCAGCCGAGTAATTTGGATTTAGCGCAATTTTACTTTGGTGAAGCAGATATTTTAGGTTTTATTTCAGATGCTAAGAGTATTCGAATGAGTACGCTGTTACAATCAAGAGAATATTTAGAATTAGATTTGTCTAGCACAGAAAAAAGATTATCCATAACAGAATATGCAGATGAGATTATCCAATCAGATAAAAGGCTACATTTATTCACTGGTTCGGCTGGAACGGGCAAAAGTGTTTGTATGTGTAAGTTGCTGCATATTTATGGTGGTCTTGAGGAAGCAACACTGGAAGAGCAGATTATAAAAATACAGACAATTGGTGCAGTGCCGGTCTATGTTAATTTAAATAATACAGCATTAGAAAGTTTAGAAAACATTATCGCACATTATAAAAAAGATTTTTTTATTGGAGATAACAGTAATAAGTTTATATATTTGCTTGATGCTTTAGATGAAATACCAAATACTAGGATTACTTCTACTCTATTATTTATTGAGGAATTATTAGAAAAAGAGTCTACAAAAAAAATAATCATTTCTACAAGATTGTCGAGTTATAATAAACATATTTTAAAATCTACATTTTTTAATTTTGATGAATATACAATTGATAGATTAAATAATGAACAAATACTTTGTTATTTCAGAAGTAAAGGAAATGAAGAAAAAAGCGCAAAACTTTCAATGCTGGTAAATGAAAATCAGAAGTTTGTGGAAAACGTTCAAGATGTACTTACATTATCATTATTGTGGAATCATATAGAGAAAATCAATAATAAAAGTTCATTAACAGATTTAATGAAGTATAGTACTTCAGAAATATTAAAAAACATTCATCATAGAAAATATTTAGAATCACTTAATTTGCCAAATCCTAAAGAAGACTGGATTATTGAATTAAATAAAAAAATAGCTTTTTTGTTATTTGAAAGAGATATCTCAAGCATCGGATACTCTGATTTATATGATATTATTGGAAAACTCTTTCCTAAATGCGATTACAACTCCTTGAATGAAATAGTAGGATATCTGGCAGATAGCTTTTTTGATATTACGACTACGAATGAATCATATACTTTTGCGTACCAGCACAGACGCTTTGCTGAATATTTTACCACACTAGAATTAGAGAATAAAATAGAAAAGGATTTGAATTATCTTAGAACTCAAAATATCATAATAAATGTTGACTTGTTTAAAAAGATGTTAATCCCATATCTTCAAAATAAAGCATTAGAAGAAAAAGATTTACCTCTTGCTTTTTTAATTGGGCTTTTTAATGTATATCTTGGTAATGACAGGGCTTGGGGTGTTGACAAATCGTTTTACTTTTGGTCTGATTGGATTGTTTTCTCTATAGTATCTCAAAATAATCAGATTTTTGAAAGTATTGCTCAAGATCAGTCTTTACCTTTTCAGGAATTCTTTAAGTATATTCCTGAAAAAATTATTCACCATTTATCTAGCCAATCAGTTAAAGCATCACTAAATGATGAACTGAAACAATTCTTTAAGATTTATGTTTCATTAATTAGCTACATGAATAAATTTGATAAACAAAGTTATTTAACCAGTATGTTATCTACCTATAGTGAAATTATGAAAGTAGCACAAGAGAAAAAATATTACTATAATTCAATTTCAGTTAAAGATAATAATTCTGTATGGAGAAATATTACTTATATTAATACTGTTATAAAAAAAGCTAATATTAATGAAATAATTGATACAGCCATAGAAAAATCAAAAGAAACAAATATCGATAATTTATTTAGTGAGTATTTGTCTACAGATTTATTATATTTAAGTTCGCTATATTATAATCTTATCCTATACTATACTGATAAATGTTCCGATATTGTTAAGAGAATGAACTTAAATCAATTGAGTGTTTTTGCAATCGCAATGGCTAAACCAGAGTGCATCAAAAGAATATTTGAAAATACTTCACTATTACAATCTTTGAAAGTACAATGCGCAGCAGAAGTGATATTAGGAAATCTCAGTGGGGTCATGAATGTGGCATTAAAAAGAGTTTTAGAACTGGAATTAACTGAGAAAGAGATTGCATTAGTACGGGAATATTTTAATAATAACAAATTTCTAAGCGCATCTGTATTTTGGAAAGACCATTGTGATACAGTAGCTTTATTGCTGAATGCTTTTAAAGAAGATGAAATGAGGTATGAAGTAGACTTATCAATAAAGAAATATGCAGAGGCATACTTAGGATTTATAAAAATGATAACAAAATCATACTCTATTTCAAAGTTTGTTAGATATATAAAATCAAATTTGTTTAATAATGATGAGGCTGATTATTACATTAGGGTTTTATTGGGTAAAGCCTTAGCACTAACAGATGACGAAGATATTCACATTAAGGGGGCAATCGCCTACTTAAATAGCATTCATTATAATGGTGGTATATTAGTAATTTATCATACAATGAAATTATTTAACTCTAATAGATTTGAAAAATTACTGAGTATTACAGATCTTAATAAGCTGTATACATCTAAGATTTATCAAGATATTGATTTTACAAGTACGAGTGATTCCTTATTCATGCTGTCTTTTATTATGTCTAAACATAATGATACTTTTAGCTATGAGTTGCTTCTCAAAGGCGTAAGCAATGGTATCATGAGAATGAACGATGGAAAAGATACTATCGGAGATTACAAGTTGCTTGCTTCGCTAGAAATATTATTGAAGCATAACTGGATTTCATCAGATATGCTGATAAACTATTTAACAAGAATATTAAAGATTGCAGGAGTAATGAATTCGCATCATATAGAAAATGATACACATGGCATAGTAATGAAATTATTAGCAGAATATAATTTTGATGCAGCTCAATTTTATTACGAAAAAATTTCTACTTTACGAGAAACTTATAATCTAATTCACCTAGAATATGCAATGTCCATGGTATATAGAGGCTTGGACATTAAGCAGATCGAAAAGTGCTTGCAAAATATATCTACTGAATATGATAGATTTTATCAAAAGTTAAGTTGGGATAGTTTTTATTATAAAATAGAGGTATATTTAAATATTGCAAAGACAGACTTTTATTCTGAATATGAGCAGAAAGAATGTTTTGAAAAAGCTAGTGAAGAAATACAATCATTAGTAGATGCAGGATGGGAAAAAGAACTTAAAAAAGCGGAATATGAAATTTATATTCAATTGTGCACAAAGTATAACAAGGAAGTGGATGTAGAAAAAGAAAAGGACATCAAATATCCTGTCAGTACAAAAAAAGAACCTAAAGTAAACGCTTTAGATGCTTTAAAAAAGATAGAACAAGAAGCGGAACTTAAAGGGTTTTTTATGGAATTAGAATCAAATTATTTGCTTGATAATTTTGAAGTTAATGATTTGTTTATTGAAAAATGTTTCGACATTTATGGAAACATAGATGCAATATTAAGTTTGCTTATAAAATTTCATTATCCAAGTAGTACGCAATACACTTATAATAGTGGGTACTTTTGGATGACGGTAATTTCAGCTCTTAAAAATCAAAAATCTAAAAATAGTATGGTCGACTATCTGATAAAAAGTGGCGGCGGTCACGACGGATTTAGTGAGTTGATAAAGATTTATGGTTTCTTGGATAATAAAGAAATTTGCATTAGAGCCTTTAATACAATGTTAGGTTGCATAGAGTTTTTACTGTGTTAAAAAACTACATTGTATGCCTAATATAGGACTGAACTTAAAATAATGGAGCCTTCCGCCAAGGAATAACCAGCCACCTACGACATCATTATTGTACACTCAAGGCATGTTGAGATTTGCACATGTTTGTCGAAAAAGTGAGTGGTAGTATGTATAATAGGAATAGAAATTAAAAAAGTGGTGAGTAGCACTTAATTAGATTTATCTATATAAAGTTCATCTGGATTGTAGCCACAAGGCACGTTGAAACGATAACTCGGATAAATCGTGCTTAAATCCGCTTGTAGCAAGGGTTTCAGGCACTTTGATTTACGGCCTAAAAAAAGAAATAAAATGTACCCTAGAAAATGGACAGCAGTGGGTTTTCAAAACCCTTCATTTTGGACAGGCGGATTTTCAAAACCCCTAAACTCGGACAGGTGGATTTTTGAAACCCTT
>NZ_MLBF01000087.1 GCF_001936615.1 Desulfosporosinus metallidurans | reverse complement strand
TTAACTTTCTCTTGTGAATAATATTTACACGATAGTAATTTCGTTATTGTGAAGCCTTTCTTAATAGTGTATTTACACGATTAAATTGTGTAGGTTAAAATAAGGCAATTATTACATAAATCAGGCTCTCTCGACTTGATGTTGAATATACAGGTGATATATAATGTATATATGTTGTATATATTCAGTAATACAAGGGGGAGGCTATTTCATGGCAGGGATGATTTCATTCAGGTTAGGAAGCGAATATTTAGAGCGTCTTGATGCATTGACATTAAGACTCGGGGTAAACAGAGCACAACTTATTCGTAATCTTTTGTCGGGAGATTCTATATTAATCGATATGATAACCCTAAAAGCTAAGACCCTCAACCAAGTAACACTGGATGAAGCTATTGCACATAGCAACAAGAATTTCGAAAGTCAACCTGATTTAATCACAGTCAGATTGGATAGTCAGTTAGTACAACGCTTTGATGAATTATCGAAAAGTCTCGGGATTAATAGGGTTCAACTCCTACGAAATTTATTATCTGGAGATTCAACATTGGTTGATGCTATTGCCATGAAGTCTAAGGTTCTAGGTCAGTGCAACGAGAAGTCAAATGCTAATAAGCAAGCAAGAGCAGAGGAGACAGCAAAATCACAGTTTGGTGTCCCGCCTTCTTCCACTCCTATAGAAGATGCGAGAAATGAACATATTAGTAAGCAAAGCAACATTGTGCAGGGCGGGGATGAGAACTTCCAGGAGGAAATCAAGCCACTTTCTGTGCTTCAAGAGGTCGCTGAACAGCCCTCAGCAAAGTCAAAACGTGGCAGAAAGAAGAGTGAGCCGTATAACAAAGACGATGTACATTTAGATGCTAGACGGCTAATTATTGATTACCTCAACCTAAAGACTAACAAGAACTTTAAATATACTACAAAAGAATCAATTGCTTCTCTAAATAGGATGTTGGATGAAGGTCGCTCAGTCGATGATTTTAAAAGGATTATCGACAACATGGTTGCCGTATGGATTGATAATCCAACAATGAACGTTCATCTTAATCCTGTGACCTTATTTAGGCCGTCTCACTTTGAAAATTATCTTTACAACAATGGAGCAAATCTTCAGGCTGAAGGTTCTAAAAAGACTCGCGGTTCAAATACTTCAAAATCCAAAACTGATGACAAGTACGAAAAATTTTACCTTTAATCTTTAATCTAGACTTTTCAAATGTATGCAGGAAATCAAATGCCATATAGAGAATAATGGGTTGTGTAAAATTTTAAAAATGGAGGAATCTGTTATGAAACAAATTGTGTTACCTATTGGAGAGTGTGTTAAGCCCACTGAATGTTGTTGCAACCAATATAGCTGTGCTACCTGTACAAACTTTGTAACTACATAAGTCTTTCTCTGTTGATGAGATTATTAATTTTACGGGGCATAAATCTCTAGAAGAGTTGCAAAAATAATTCGCGGCCATAATCTCTGTTTACACTATGAGATTATGGCTTTTTTATGCGAATAATAATAGGGTCTTTATCGAAAACTTGGTGTAACTTAGGATGGATAACAGGATTGCCAGCCGAGTTTACCTCCTGAACAACTAATTGAAAAAAACAAAACAAGAAGCTGAAAAAGCCAGGAAAATAATTGAAAAACTTAAAAAAGGAAAGGAGGATAACAATGGGTAAAATCATTCATCTACGTAGCCGACTACGGATGCAAGCGACCCCCGTGGTAAAGGGCGAATTTGCCCAAGAAATATTAAGCGAGATTCAAAAGAGACCCTCTCCAGAGGCAAAGAAACGGCTTAGAAAGGCAAGAGAACTTCTACGAAAACTCCAAAAATAAAGTTGTCCCTCAAATCACGTAAATATGAAAAGCATATATCGTTTCATGGATGAAATGAAAGAATTCAACAGAGGCAATTAACTACGTTATTTGGTAAAGGTAATATGAGTAGAGCTTAGGTTTGTTCTCAACCATTGGCGTGACTGGGCAAGTTTCGCCTGCGAATGACTTTAATCATACTGGCAATTATCAGAGTAATTATAATTTAATTTGCGACGCTATATCAAAAAATGTTAACATATATTTATTTATTCTTATGTCTCCCATATTAATAATTATGAATTATTATTTACCGTTCCTTAGAATGCACCTCTAAATTTCAACTATATTTCGATTGTTTCAGGAAGTCCATACAATTTATGTGGGCAAATATTTTTTATCTCAATAGGTATTTCATTATTATATCGTCCCCTTAAAGACATTCCACCATCAATTAAATCAGCCCAAGATTCTTTTGAACTGTATGTATTTATCAATAAAGTTGCTTCAATTCTTTCTCTTTTTCGCCTGTCAGCAATTTCGGTGATGAATATTCTATAGGCAATTAATTCCTTTTCAATAAGTTCTAATATAACATCTTCATACTCCAAGAATTGTTGCTGGTGTTCTTTTGCATATTGCCAACCATGCCATAATTCTTTTCTTACTCCATTTTTGGCAGATTCAACATCAAGCACAGTATAATTCCCTTTATTATATTCACGTGTATGTTCACGAAATCGCCTTTTCATTGAGCTTGTTACACCAACAGAGCGTAAAATATAACCATCTTTGTACTCGAATGTAAAAAAATAAACTCCTGCAATATCTGGGATAGGCTTGAGTTTATTAACTTGCTCATACCCAATCCAAGAGAATGGACCTTGCCATATTATATCTTCTGTTTTAACCAAAGAAGCATCTGTTAATCTATCAAAACTCCAAAAGTGAGGTAGTGTTTTTTTCACGTTTTTTACCTTCCATTTTAACAACATTAACATTTATTTAAATATGAAAGCTTAAACATTAGAAATATGTCGATAATCAACTCTTAAAAGCAATTGATTATCGACATTTACTGTTTCGCATTTTTCTTCGAATGCGTCACAGTTAAAAATAACTGGAAGTAAATCATAGAAAAAAATTAGGATTCGGGAACTTTAACTATTTCGCTACGTATAAAGGAAGTACAAGTTTCACAATGGAAATTTCTAACCTCTACGTTTTCATTTTTTCCACTGGAATTAATAATTTCAGTTTTAGAAGTAGTAATAACCATGTTTTTAACGGAACCACACCGAGGACATAATTCACTTGCCATTTATGCATCCTCCCATTTTTACTTCATTTAAAAATTAATTTCTTCTGTCGGAATTAGTTTAGCAAACCACTTAGAATAAATATATGTTAAATAATTAATCAAATCCTCTGCTTTAAATAATTCACTATTAAAGGTGCTATGTGCATCGGATGCCAATATAACTTTATAACCTAAGCTATAAGCTTCCCTAATAGTTGTATCGATACAAAATTCTGTTTGAAAGCCAGCAACGATTAAATTTTCGATTTCATTTTCTTGTAAAATATTATGTAAATTTGTCTGGTAGAACGAATTTGGTGTTTTCTTCTGAATAATTATATCATCTTCTTTTGGAGTAATATTGGAGTGAATATTTCCCATTTCAGTACCATCGATTTGTATTCCAATTGAGTTTCCGAATAAATGTTGTATATAGATGATTTTCATATTCGATTCTCTTGCCTTATTATGCAAAAGTGTAATATTTCTTAGAACTTCTTCACTTTTATAAAGACCAAATTCTTTGTTAAAAAAACCGTTTTGAACATCAATCAATAAAAGGGCGGTATTTTGAGACATTGGGAAACCTCCTTTATAATATGATAGGCTAATACATTTTCCATATTATCACAAACCAAATTATACCACACTCCTTGGGTTTTTATCTAACTTTAAAATTGTATTGCTTATACAGCGAGCATTGCGGTTGCTAATTCCTACTCCTTATTCCACGAATACCCTTATTTGCATTATCCTATTTTGAGGAAGGTAATTCTAAACAGGCTTTCGGTGAAGTTGCTAAAATAATCTAGAATACTAGCTCCCGCTCAGGAACAATGGCTCAATTTGCTAAACCTATTATGTTATTTAACTATTTGAAACTTTGGATTGTCGATTACTAATTGTAAATCAACTCCGAGATTACTCGCATAAATGTACATCTCTTGCATCATGGCTCTCAAAGCACTTGATTTCTCTTTTTCCGTTTCCAAATCTATTCGAAGAGTTTCCTTTTTTCTTTTCTCATCTTGCAACAATGCCTGAAGCCTCTCGATAGTAGATTTTGCTTTCTCAAGTTCCTTTTCGATTTTTTCGGGATTCTGCCGAATAACTACCTTCCGCACATAAGGTCCAACGCCCTCCTTCTTTAACACATCAACTATGTGTTTCTTATCAAGAAGTGCTCTGGAAATTTCGCAATCAGGCATTTGCATAGACCATTCAACTATTTTAGGAAGTGTAATTTGAGCCTCAGAATAACCCTCATCCCTTAATTGTTGAATTACTGCCTGAACCTTATTGATAGAAGCTAATCGTTTTTCTTCTTGTCTATTTAATAATCCGTCATTTAGCTGTCTCTTCTGCACATGCGTTCGCCTCCATCTCCAACGCAGTGTGGATTTTCTTTACTATGGCTCTATGAATGGCAAGGTTGTATTCGGCATTCTCATCAGTAAACCCGCGTTTTTTAGCTGACTCAACCTTAGCCGACCAGTATTCAGTCATTTCCTCCCAGTAATCTAGGTCTTCGACTTTAGGGACAAAATACTCACACGCCATACATTCAAAAATCCCACTCTTACAAGTTGTTATATCGGTACAGATACCTAAACGCAGTTTATATGCTCGTGGATTTTTCAGCAACCGTTGTTCCGTCTCTTTATCCAGATTCATAATTCTACCCCGAAACATAACTGCGGGTAGCTTTTCATTTTCGTTTTCATTTGTAGGGCGTGACGCTTCATTTACCTTCTTTTGTAACTCTATTTGCTTTTCTTTACTAGGATGAAAATATGCCCATCTTGGCATCTGGTCACCTTTATGCCCAGTCATATCACGTATTTCTATAATATTAAAACCATCCTCAATACGGTCGGTAATTCCATTATGACGAAATTGATGAGAGGTAACTTTATATGGTTTACCATCTCTATCTTTAATATTAAATCTTTCACAATATCTTTTTAAAAAATAAGTTATAGATTCCGCGTTAACCTCAACAGGAGTCTTAAGGATAATGTACTTCTCTTCTCCTCGTTTCTTCGCCCAACTATCAATACTGATTTTACCCACTTTGAATAGAATTTTTTGATTATCAGGAAATTCTGTCTGATATCGAGAAGTAAGTTCTTGTTGTTGCTTGATTAAGTCTAAAAGATATTGAATGATGCCCTCGCCTTTCAGATAAATCATCCTAGGTTCTGATTCAAAATAACCCCCATTTTGCTTCCATGTAGGAATTGTCAAGACCTTTCTATTGCTACCAAGTGGTTTAATACAATCATACAACATAGATGCTACTTCACAACCACGCGATGGTATGAGTCTTAAAAGCCAGTATATTAGTCGGTGAGTGACTGGAATGTTATGATTTCGATAGAATATGATATCTAATTGGTCAGCTACTTCATCAGGAATATATTTATCATCATTCCTTTGGTCCTTCAATCCCCGTTTCCAAGGGTTTTTAGTTTGGTTTATTGGCATGGCATCTGGTAATTCTGGCCAGCTTATCATAGCTTCAAAGAATTTGCCTGTAGCCGACCAAACTTGTTGTTTCGTAGCTTTTGCTTTTTCTTGATTCTGTAGAAACAATTTAAAATTATTGATTATTATTCCATTGATTAACCTGAGTTCAATATCAGCACAATGCTCGTGTAAGTAATTAAAAAAAGTCCCTAATGCCGATAATCGTGTAGTCATCGTATCGGCTTGAATCCGCTTATCGTTAATCGCGTAATACTTTACTATCTCACGATATTTTTCAGGAATCTGATTGAAATACCAGGTAACATCAAAAATGCTATACCCTGACGCTTTCTTTTTCTTATCACAAACCCATTTGTTTGCGGAAAAATCGATTGATGTCCCATAATCTTCAAGCTGACTTAATAAATTAGCCCTTAACTCCTCATCATACTCCTTTAACATTGAAACATTTGCTTTCGACACACCTATCTCCCTCTCCGAAACGTTCTATTATTTTATCAATTACGCTTTGATAATGTTCTAACAGATATATTTCCGCTTGAAACTCTCTGAATTCATGATAATCGGTGATTCCATCCCGTTTGTAATTTTCAACCAAATCATTGACGTATTGCTGTTGATTTTCTTTTAATTCAAGCCACTTAGGTAATTTCTGCGGCCCAGTAGAGAGCTTTTCACATCGAGCACAGTCAATACGACCCGTGCGTTTGGAACATGGCCCATCTGAGTAATGTTTTGCACACGAGCCTAATTCTCGCTCTCTATAACCAAGGCAGAAGTCAACATACAAACGCCTTCGTTCTTCCTCCGAAAATCTTTTAAGTACTTCGGGTTCAATGACCGCTTGAAACTTCTTCCGAAAGAACTCCGCATTCATATCCGCGAGATTCATTTTCCGAACTTGATTATAATAAATGTTAGTTGTATTTTCTTGTAGATGCCCTAAATACTCAGTTACCTCCGCAGGGTCGGCTCCATTAGTAACAAGCTCCACAGCTAAATACTTCCTACATTGTTTACTTGTGAATTCCCACAGTTGCCCATCAACTCTTAAATCATGTTTTATAATTAGGTTATTGATAGCAAAGCAAAAAGCATTGCTGTCGCATATAGTAACTCTATAACCTAAATCGGTAATAAATATCTCTTTTAATCCCCAAATTAGGCGGGTATCTTTTGTCTCTTCCATTTGAACTTCGATTTCATAAGCAACCTGTTTATCAACTACTATCGTATGGTAATCACCAAGCCCTCGGTCTCGCCTTGCTTGAAGGACTTTCCAAGGTATATAACGCAACTTAAAAAATTCCTTATCATCACCTAATGGTTCTAAACAGTCTTCCTCAAGCATAACTGCTTCTTTAAATCTCATGCCTGTATTGAGCATAATTATCAACAATCGTTGAAATGGTAGATGCAGTTCATTTATATGATTCTCAAAGCCCTGGATTATTTCTTCGGGAATAACCTCTGTATTTTTCGCCATGTTTCCCAGATTATGAAATGTGATGTATGAAAAATAGTTCTTTTTAGGAGCAACGGTTTTGATGCTTGTGGCATTTTCCATGACATAATTTACAAGTAGCTTACAATCAGAAATGCAGTTGGCTATCGTGGCAACGGAAATGCGTTTGTTCTCGCCTTTTACTTTTTTTGCTTCGACTTGGAGGTGGTTAAGTAAAGACTCAACCTGAAACTGTTTTATTTCGGCTAAGTATTTTACCTTGGGATATTTAGTGAAATATGACATTGCTCTAACGATATAAGGTAAATGCTTATAAACATTTATATAGTCATCACGGTGTTTAAGCCTTTCCCTAAAATAATGTTTCACTTCGTTTTTAATGCCAGGTTGTTCAATCTTTGAGAAATCGAATATCGTAAAATAGGTACTACTACCACGGACACTATAAAGCTTCCAAATATCTTCTCGAAAATTGATATGTTTGTTCTGTTCAATAAACACCACTTGTTGCTTCTGATATTCGGAAGTAATTACTTTATCCAGTAGACTTTTAAATTCTGTATCCCATTGTAAATTTTGTACGCCCGTACCAAATATACTCTTTACAATCTTATCACGATTTATTATTTCATAATTACTTGTTAAACTTTGTGCAAAGTAATGAAAGTATGATTCTAGCTCTTTAGAAAAAAAACGAATACTTATTTGCATAATTGTCCAAGTTAAACACCTATGCCTTATTTCTTGAAAAGACCGTTTTGACATAAGTATTTCTTTTATCTCGCCTATACTCTGTACAATATCCTCTGGTTGAGTTGCATATGGCAAGCTTAGGTTTTCATCGTTTATCTCCCATAGCCCATAAGTTCTAAATGAACCTTTCAATCCTTTGAATCGAATGTAGTACGTACTTATCCTCCACTCTTTTTCGCTTTCGATGAACTCTTTATAAACCTCCATGACAATTTCATGGAAAATATCATCACGTATTTTTTTTACAAAATTAACCCCAAAGGACAATTGTATAAGACGTTCATAATTCAAAATGTAATTAGCTTCTGCCAATGTGCGTTCCATGCTTACTTTGAGATATTGTTTTAACAATTCAGGAAATAAACGGGAAGAAATTGTTTGAATTGCTCTAGTATGATATCGAATATGTAAATCCACCATAGGTTGAACATTGATAAGCTTAAGCTTAATTTGTTCTATTGCGTCGATAAGCTCACGAGATGATTTAACTCCTATGGTAGCTCTTATGAACTCTCCGTTAACATCCCATTTAGACCCATATTGATTGTTGATTTCGATTAACTTAACATTATAACCCGAGATTTTCTCGGAATGATAAATTTTGATTTTGTCATTATTGATTAACGCTTGATATACTCTAAACTCAAATCCTCCACAAAATAAGAGACGATTATCTCCAAAGATATAAAGTTTTGCCTCGCCTAGACTACTAATATCGTTTTGAGTAATTAGCCGATTTAAATACCTTTCTAAAAGATTGGGAAATACCTTAAAAGCTATTGTTTCTATTACATATTGTGAATGTTCAATCAGAAAATGTTGAAGAGGAAGACATTCGAAAAGTGAATTCTCCACCTCTTTGATTACGGAAGTTATACTGGATATTGAATTTTTACCATTCTTATAGTTCTTGCTAGGTAATAAAAATTCTATACCATTGTAACTCCACAAATCGTGGTCATATAAAGTAGATTCATAGGGTCCAGAAACCTGAAATGAATTATTCACAATTCATTTCACCACATCCCGATACTATTTCAGGGAGGATTGAGGAAACAAAGTATTGAACGCTAGAGAGTTCAATAGTCTTTAATTTCTCTAAAATTATATAATACTTTTCTACGAACGGGGATTTATTATGGAGCCTTATCTCACCAATACATTCCATTAATGCATCAATATGGTCCGAAGCCTTTAGAATCTGCCCTTCTAACGACTCGTCTTTCCCATCGAATAAAATCTCTCGATAGATTTTTTTATAAGGTTCCTCCATATTGCAAAAAAGGTTTTCTTCGGCAATTTCTTTTTCGATAACGCTTACCATATTACGCATCTCATTACTCTTGTGTTTTACTGTACTGATAATGTCTCCTGTTATCGCCTCAACCACATCATGATTCAGAAGCTTTTTGAACAATTTACCCCAGTCTAGGGTATTACCATTTTCCTCTTCAATAAGAGCCAACATCTGCCCAATTTGGGTCACGAAAAATGAATGTTCACTAACAGTCGTCCTCGAATGCATAAACTCGGTTGCCCAACGACCCATATTATTTAATTTGCGAACTTCCAATAAGTATTTATCCAGACCCTTACTTAAGCTCATTTTAGCTCCTCCTAAGTATTATTCGACGCTCACTTATTCTCTTGGAAATGGCTTTCATTTCATCAATGTCCAGCATTTTAAGATATGGCTTTGCTGATGCCATACTAGACCATCCCATGGTTTGAATAAAATACTCATCGGTAACTCCTGGAACACCCAATCTCTTCATTTTAGCTATTTCAGCGGCCCTAGTGGACCTTCCAGCATGAGTTATTACTTTTTCAGCATCCATACCAGCTCTTTCCGCACAACCTTTAAGTATTTCTCTAAAGTTGTGGTAGTGTACTGGTTGACCTTTGTACTTGCCTTTTTTATTGAGAAATAGATAGTCGCAGACACCCACCTGTGATTCAATTTCGTTACGGTCTGTAAGACAGTATTTTTTTATAAGGATATCTAAATCTTCATCAACCGCTAAATGTCTTGTAAATGTTTTTGACTCAGAAACAAAAACGACCTTATTCTCCCAATCATAATGTTCATATTTCATGGTTAAAACTTCTGTAATACGACAACCTAATCTGACACTTATTAAAAAAATAACTTGGTCTCTTAAGGACTTAAAATTAGTAGCAAGGGCTTCTATTTCTTTTTCTGAATACCACTTTCGATAAGACCTTTTGGCTTTAAATCTCCACATTTTCCGACCAGAAGAGCGACCCTTATTTCCAACCTTCTTCATCTCGCCACTATCAAGGTAAAGACAAATTTGACCGTAGTAAAAACTTTGATTTGAACGAGATTTTTGTGGAACCAAAATTTCTTTTTCTAGATTTAATTCATTGATTAAAAACTTATAGAACTCGTTAATAACTGATTTGTATGATTTTTGCGTAATTTTAGTTATCTGCCCAACCGTGGAACCACTATATGTAATCTCCATAAGAAAACCTTTTACATCTCGTTCGCTTGCTTTTGTATAATTTTTCCCAAGTCTATCAAGATATTCGAGGTATTTCTTTAGGTTATAAGCATACCTCTTTGCTGTATTGGGGTTATCATATTCCATTAAAAACTTATTTACTTGAAGCACAGGAAACCCATTTAAGGAAACACCCCATGTATCAAGAAATGCTTCAACTTCAAATCTGCCCACGCTATCTCGCCTCTTTTTTCTAACCAACTAAACTAACAACATAAAGAAGCTATAATAATAAATAATAGCTTCTTTATGTTGTTTCCTGTATTTTTATTTTACACGATAGAATAGCCTTTATCAATAGGGTATAGACTATCTATTTTAATAGTATATATTTGTATAGTATATAGATTACTCAGATAAC
>NZ_MLBF01000086.1 GCF_001936615.1 Desulfosporosinus metallidurans | reverse complement strand
TCAAGCGACCAGAGAGTAAGGTTCCGGAGATTAAAAAATAGTTCAGGTTATCTACAACTTCACATTCGCTATGAGCTTTTTCAAGGAATATGTCAAAAAGCGCATCAGGTTCAAACACGAAACTGATTTTTGGAGGGACATTATCATGGCAACAGGAGTAATACACTGTGGGATCTGCGGATTTACCATTAATGTTAAAGCAGTGAGCGATAGCGATCAAAACGTAAAATTGGAGATAAACAGTGATTGTCCCAATTACCAAAAAATCGCGAAGGAATTAACAGAACTAAATGCCTATAAAGAAGTTTTCAACAAACTCCATATGGGGAGAGTTTATGAAGTGTTTGCTAAATATAGCCCTCATCCCAGCTGCCCAGGTGTTTCTGGAATTCTAAAGACGGTTGAAGTTGCAGCAGGTTTGGCCTTATCGCAAAACGTTAGTATGAACATAACCAAGGAATAACAAGAAAGAGACCCATTGACGAATGTATGATCGTTAGTGGGCCTCACTTTATTTTAACGCACTGAATTCGGCCGAAGAAATTGTTTCTCAGCCGTATCATAAAGGACTGAAAATTAACTCCTAACATTTTTATGTCGCATCACTAGGGTATAATGGAGATCGTTAAGTATCAAACCGGGAGGAAATGTGACATGAAAAAGATAGGCTGGGCTGGAGTTGTATTGCTAAGCGCTTTGCTGTTAAGCACGACTGGGTGTGCAAATGGGGTAAACTCGTCGTCGGAGCCAGCGGTGGCGCCAGTTGCAGGAAAAATGACCGTGACCTTTATCGATGTCGGACAAGGAGATGCTACACTCATTCAAGCCCCAGGTGGAAAGGTTCTGCTCATCGATGGAGGACCCAAAGATGGGGAAGCTGCTGTTTTGTCCACTTTGAAAACCAAAGGAATTAAACACCTGAGTGTTTTAGCAACCCATGAAGATGCAGATCACATCACGGCTCTTGATAATGTAGTTAATACGTATGCTGTTGACGAGGTGTACTTACCTAAGATGCCGACGAAGGCAACCGTAACTATGGAACGTTTTGCGAATGCAGTAAAGGCCAAGGGACTTAAGTTTACCCCCGCGAAGGCAGGCGTTTCTGTGGATCTAGGAGTAGGGGTAACTGCGGTCCTCCTTGCCCCGGTCAAAGATACTTACGACCAAGATAACAACTACTCTGCAGTGCTCAAAGTTAGTTACGGCGATACCTCGTTTCTTTTTACAGGGGATGCGGAAGGCGAAAGCGAACAGGATATGCTCGCCAGTGGGGTGAACTTAAAATCTTCAGTTTTGAAAATAGGACATCATGGCAGCAGATCTTCGACAACTACCCCTTTCTTGAAGGCAGTATCTCCCATGTATGCGGTCATCGAAGTGGGCCAAAATAATTACGGTCACCCGACTTCGACGATCCTGAATCGTCTAAAATCTTATGGCATCAAAACGTATCGAACAGATCAGCAGGGGACGGTTACGGCTGTTTCTGACGGACAGCATGTTATACTTTCAACTGAAAAATAAGTGATAAGCGGGGTGAGAGTGATGCTTGTAGTATTTGAACGGGAAGAGGACAACCATAAGGCTGTTTTAGAAAGAAGCGATGGAACCACCTTTGACGTGGATCGCGCTCAGATTCCGGAGGCAGCCCAACCTGGGGATTGCTTGGATATTCAGGCTGATGGCAAGATTATCCTAGTTCCAGAAGAAACTAAAAAACGAAAAGAGCGGGTTAAGAAACTAATGGATGAACTGTGGGAATAATGCAATTTCGCCCCTTCTCAAACTGAGTAAGGGGCGAAATTTTCTTTGTAGATACCAACAACGAGTGTAAGTATTGTATTGATTTTAGCTTATAAGAACGCCTCTTTAAGTGTAACTTTCTGAAGGTTATTGCCAATAAAACTAACTACTCCAACTGTTGCATTTTTTGATTCTGAAATTGTAAAATGTTCGCCTACATATTGAAATTCAAGAAACGTATCTCCCGATTTAATGATGCCTTTGCCTCTTATGATATTGCCGTATGCTCCCTCTATACATTTCTCAAGGATTTTCTTCAGCTGGTTAAATTCTAAAACTCTAGAAGTCCTAATTCCCAACGTTTCAAAATCATGCCCAGATGAGTGGGTATCGCCATACAAAGTCCTAGCGGGATTGTTATCAATTAGATCCAGGATTTCTTGAGGATATATCTCTGCCCAATCTTTTGCTAGTATCATAGCCGTATTATTTAAAGCACGTAACTCTTTTTTAATCAAATCAACCTCTTTAGGCTTAAGAAACTTCGTTTTGCTTACAACTAAGGTCGAGGCATTTATAATTTGGCTCTTAAAGAAGTACGAGTAGCTCTGTATTTGTTCTGAAAAGTTCTCTGCGTCCACCACGGTTATCACTGTGTTAATAAAACATTTTGAGGAAATCTCGAAGTCCTTAAATAGGTCGGTTATTTCGCTTAGAATGAAGATGCCGGATGGTTCAAAGATGATTCTGTCTACCTTTTGATTTAAGATTTGCTTTAGGGTGAGCAGGAAATCTCCCTTGAGTTTACAACAGACGCACCCGTTGGATAGTTCATAAATCTCGTAGCCCTCAATTTCTAAGAACTCGCGATCAACACTAACCTCTCCAAACTCATTTTCAATTATAACTATCTTTTCATGCCTATTAACTGAATTTAGGATTTTCTTAATAAAGGTGGTCTTTCCAGCCCCTAAGAAGCCAGAGATTATATCGAATTTTACCATAAGTACATTCCTCCATATCAAATACCTATTATCGCCCTTCTAGCAAGTTTAATAATTGTAGATCACGATTACCATGGATTATTTTGTATTTACTTGGATTTTTATAATCGATCCATAACAAAAGAGAACTTTTTAAAAGGTTGGTTGTCAACTAGATTTAGACGTTGTGAGCAAGAAACTTGGGATTCTAACCTTTATTTGCTCGACGATAATTATCATTTTCAAAACAACTGGGAAAGATTTATCAATAAAAAACAAGATAGTCCATAGCGAGGAAAGGATCCAAAGGACTACAATAATAACATGAAAAGACAATATATTCCGAAGATTCATAATTCACTTAATTGGTAAACCAGAGAACTGAGGGAAGGAAGTGTTTTCCATGTAGCGCGAACAAAGTTTTCGGCCCGAGTAATTCTTTCTATAACGATGTTATAAAAAACTGACTATGGATTTTAAGGGATGTTATTGATTATGTGAAGCAGAACATGTCTAATCTCTAGTAATCAATTTAAAAGAACTTATTAGGAGGCAAAAAAATGTTTGATTTTTCAGGATTAAGTACTGCCGTCATCACGGGAGAAGAAGATGTAGTTCTTGATTTAACGCAAAAAGCTATTAGTGCAAAGGTTGATCCACTTTCCATTATCAATGATGGACTTATTGCAGGGATGAATGTAGTGGGTGCTCGTTTTAAAGTTAACGATATGTATGTGCCGGAAGTATTGATGTCAGCCGCTGCCATGAAAGCAGGCGTTGCTCTCGTAAAGCCTTTGTTAACGAGCGGTGAAACGACAACTAAGGGTACAGTTGTCATCGGAACAGTTACTGGTGATTTACATGACATAGGAAAAAGTTTAGTCGGTATGATGCTTGAATGCTCAGGCTATGCTGTAATCGATCTAGGTGTGGATGTTTCAGGTGATGATTTCGTTGCTGCAGTTAAGGCCAATAATGCGGGAATAGTTGCACTTTCATGCATGCTAACTACTACAATGCTGCAAATGAAAACAACTATTGAGGTACTAGCAGCAAATGGTTTACGCAAGGATGTAAAAGTTATTATTGGTGGCGCTCCAATTACTCAAGAATTCGCGGATAATATTGGTTCAGATGGTTATGCAACAGATGCTGCTGGGGCGGTTGATCTTGTTACTAAGTTATTAAACTGAGCGGAAGAAACGCTAAGCGAAAGAAACATTAGGAGGGAATATTGTGACTGTAAAGTTTACTGAACTAGCTTACACTAATGTGGATGAATTTGTTTATGGAAGTGCTAAGAAACCGGTCAAATGCGCAAATGGAATGGTTATTGGTGGAGGGACGCTTTATCCAGAACTGAACTGTACTCTACCTATGATGATGATAACAGAAGAAACTATGCCAAAAGTATTGGCGCAGTACGAAGAGATGATTCATGGTGTCTGCTCTATGGGAGTTGAACTGAAAGTTCCTGGTATGCTAGTTGAAATCGAACTGCTTCCTCCATGTACCTTTAATCCTCAATGGGGTATCGATGTTACGAAAGTTGTTAAAGGCGTCATGAAAGAATATGAAACTAAGTTCGGTCTCAAAAGCTTGTTAAGAATGACGCCTGTTGATGTCCGTGAAGGTAAAACCCTTAAACATATGTACAAGGGCGCAGAATGGGACCAAGTAATGGATACTATGAAAGGCTGCGCGGCAAACGGAGCAGACTTTTTAGCTATCGAATCCATTGGCGGAAAACATTTGCATGATGAATCAGTTATGAATATTGATCTTCCTAAAGCTGTGTTTTCTTTGGGAGTCGTCGGTTGCCGAGATATGAAAATTTTATGGGATGAAATAGTAAAAATTGCGACTGACAATAATATTTTACCTTCTGGTGATACGGCTTGCGGTTTTGCCAATACCTCGATGGTAATGGGTCACAAGAATTTTATTCCTAAGGTTTTTGCTGCTATCGACCGGGTTATGTGTGCCGTAAGAACAATGGTAGCCGTTGAATCGGGTGCAGTTGGACCGGATAAAGACTGCGGTTATGAAGGAGTATATCTGAAAGCTATTACTGGTACACCAATTTCTATGGAAGGAAGAGTTGCTGCATGTGCGCATTCCAGTGCAATTGGTAACGTTTCATTGGCCTTGGCTGATTGCTGGAGTAATGAATCTGTAGAGAACGTTAGGTTGTTGGGTAATATGGCTCCTACCGTCTCCATGGAGCAACTTGCCTACGATTGCCGCCAAATGAACGTAGCTAAGGTTAAAGGATTTGCACTTCAAATGAGAGATATCCTTGTGGAATCTGACAATAAGTTTGACCCTACGGCCTATATTATGACCCCAAGCGTTGTTTTGAAAATAGCTGCTGAAATTATTAAAGGTAAAACTCACTTTGAACGGACAAAAATTGCCGCTGGTGCAACGATTACGGAATTGCGTACAGCAGCCCAAACCGGTCTTTTAGAGCTAAATGCTAAAGAAACGAAATATCTTGATATTTTTGAAAAGCAACTCAAAAGTATTCCTGATGACGAAGCTAAGTTTACAAAAGATATGATTAAGGCAAATCCTAAACATGATCTTGGAATGTATGATATTTTTTAGACTTACAGAGGAATAAATCCATAACATTCTTATGGCGCTCAAATCTCACGGGGCTAATAATATTACCTTAACGAGATATGAGCGCTATTTTTAGACTATTCAAAATTCTATGGTCCCTAGATGGCTCCAGTATGTTATAATAAATATAGCGAGCTAATTCAGAAATCAGATTCCGTATTAGAATATGACCTCTATGCAATGGAATTATATTTGAGCTTTCATAGGATGTTTAGTATAGCCATCATATTTACATATGCAGCCGACGTAGGGGGAGCTTTTGTTCTTAGGTAATTGTCAAGTCAAAGCTAACTTCGGAGGTGGGAATGTGAATCAAACAAACATCGCATCAGAAAAAGAATCACAATGGCTTGAGAAACTGGTAGGGAGGAATCTGCTGGAAAAAGTGTTATGTTCTTTTTCAAAATCTACAGGTTTAAAAGCGATGCTTGTTGATACTAAGGGAAATGCACTAATTTCTACTAGTCATGAAATTCAGGACTGTAGTTTCTGTAGTAAGATCAGGGCTGATAGCCTCGGAATTCGAAAATGTCAGCGTTCGTACGCTCAAGCGTGTACTGAAGCAGCCAAGTATGGAGAGCCCTATATCTTTAGATGTCATGCGGGCTTGATTATGTGGGCTGCGCCGATTGTATTAGATCAATATGTTTTCTCCATTATTTGTGGACAAGTGCTTATGTGGGAGCCTGAAGATTATTTTTTGGAAGAAATTGAGGAAATGGTAAAGGGACTTGATATAGACGTTGCTGGGGTCAAGTGGGCGGCCGCTCAATTAGAGGTAATGTCGAGTGATAAGGTACAGGCGGCGGCAGATCTGTTATTTATTGTAGCGAATCAAATCATGAAAAGCGGTTTGACAGTCTTGGAGCAAAGAAGGAACATCACTGCACAACAGGCGAGGCTGGCAGAAGAAATACAGGCTCGAAAACGTTCAGAAGTTGCTATGCGTACAATTGAGTCGAGAACAAATAGTATTAATTCCTTGGATAAGGAACATGAACTAAAGACGTTAGTGCGTAATGGAGAAAAGCGGGCGGCCCAACAGCTTCTTGAAAAATTACTCGTTGATATATTGGAAAGAAATTCGGAAAACATAGATACGGTCAAGACAAGAGTAGTCGAATTAGTCGTATTTATTTCAAGGGCAGCCGTGGATGGAGGTGCCGACTTAAGCGTCATACTACAGCAAAACGCTTTGTTTTTTCTGGAGTTGCTTAAAATAACGCATACTGATGAAATTTGCCTCTGGTCCAGAGATATGTTAGAAACATATATGAAGCAAATAGATAATAACAGAGACCAAAAAAATCAGCAGGCTATTCAGTACGCAGCCGAGTATATTAAAAAGAATTTCCGCAATAAGATAACGACTGAGGATATAGCGCGGGTAGTTTATCTCAGCCCATGTTATGTCAGCAGAATATTCAAACAAGGATTGGGTTGCACTTTAACGGAATACCTCACGAAGGTAAGGGTAGAGGAAGCAAAGAAAATGTTAAAGGACCCCAAATACAATGTAATGAAGGTTGCTGAAGAGAGTGGCTTCGACGATCCTGCCTACTTTACTAGGGTTTTTAAGAAGACTGAGGGAATTACACCAAGTAGCTTTAGACAACATGCTCTGTAAACTATGCAGTTACCGAGGAGTGAACTGTATTGATAACTTTAGAATTAGAATTAATCACTAAGGCTCTAATAAAGGGACAGGCAAATCGTGTCAAAACTCTCACTGCATTGGCAATTGAGAACGGGATAAATCCTCAAACAGTTCTCGAAAAAGCGTTAATCTTAGGTATGAAAGAAATTGATGGACAATTTAGAGATAACCTTATTTATATATCAGACGTCTTAATAGCTTCCAGGGCAATGCATGCTGGGTTGCATGAATTGAAGCCTTTCTTGTCGAATCCGCAGCAATCTCCACTAGGTAAAGTAGTAATTGGTACTGTAGCTGGGGATTTACATGATATAGGAAAGAATTTGATCGTCATGATGTTTCGCGGTGCGGGGTTAGATGTCATTGATCTCGGAATTGATGTCCAACCTGAGGACTTTGTTCAGGCAATTATTGACCATCAGCCCGATATCCTGGCTATGTCTGCTATGCTTACAACTACTTTAGGTATGATGTCTGAGACAATAAAGGAACTCACGCATAGGGAACTTCGTAATAGAGTTAAGATAATTATTGGTGGGAATCCGGCCACCCAGGATTTTGCGCAGGCGATCAATGCAGATGGTTATGCAGTTGATGTATTTAAAGCTGTCGATTTGGCACTAAAACTTATTTAGTTGTGGGTAGTTTTTTAAGAGAGGAGCATGGTAATGCTCCTCTCTTACTTGTGCGCCACGCAACATTCACGGATGCAAAGTGCAGTTAGGATATAACTAACCGTGACAAATAATTTAAGATAAGATAGACCTATAATCAACAAGAAAATCCATGTGAAAATTAACGAACAAATACTAAGATAGTAATAGGATAAGTCAGTGTATTCAGTTAAGACAGTAAATTCTGTCACTTCAGTATCGTAAGGAAATTTGCTCACAATATTCATGAAAAGTCCATAAGAGGGAGATCTTCAAATCATAAGATTTAAGTAGGAGAATCGAAGGAATTTATTATCAATTGAAGGAGGAAAAGAAATGTTAGTTGTAGGAGAACTTATTAATGCGAGTCGTAAAGCCATAGGTGCGGCAATCAAAGAACAAAATGTTGAATTTATCCAAAAGGTGGCAAAGGATCAGTTTGTAGCTGGGGCACATTATATTGATGTCAACGCAGGGATCTTTGTCGATAAGGAACCTGAATATCTTGCATGGCTCGTGAAAACTGTTCAGGAAGTGGTTGATTGCCCCTGTTGCTTAGACAGCCCTGACCCAAAGGCGATCGCGGCAGCCCATGCAGTGCACAAGGGAGTACCGATGATTAACTCCATTTCCCTGGAAAAGGCCCGCTATGAAGCATTGGTTCCTGTGCTTGCAGGTACGGATCTAAAAGTTGTGGCACTTTGCATGAGTGATGACGGAATGCCGGAAACAATGGCTGACCGTTTGAAAATTGCCGATAAACTTATTAATGGACTTGTCCAAAACAATGTACCAATTAGCAACATTTATGTAGATCCGTTGGTACAACCAGTCTCGGTAAACAACACGTTCGCTATGGAATTTATTAATTCCGTTGAAGCAATTATGAACCAGTTTAAAGGAGTTCATACGATGTGTGGACTGTCTAATATATCCTATGGCCTGCCAGAACGGAAATTTATGAATCGTGGTTTTGCAGTTATGGCTATTGCCAAAGGTTTGGATGGCATGATAGTCGACCCATTGGATAAGATGATGATGGCTAGTATTGTGACGGCGGAGTCACTGGCCGGACGAGACGCATATTGTGCTAATTATCTTAAAGCTTTTCGCAACAAACAATTCGAATTTTAAGCTTTAAGTATCGGACGCATACGGTTCAGGAAGTTTAAATTATTAAATGAGGTCAATGTATCGCGAGATGTCATTGGCCTCTAGGTCATGGTCCCATCAAAATACCCCATATTTTGGACTAGGACGGATGATTACAGTGGATACGTTGGTAGGAGGTAAATTATGAAGATAACAATACTCCCAAATCGTGTTATTATGACAATGGAAAATGAATCTTTAATGGAAGCACTGATTCGTCATCAGCTCCCTGTACAGAACGTATGTAATGGTGAAGGAACTTGCGGTAAATGCAAGGTTCGGATTACGAGACATGTATCTCCACCAAATGACCGTGATTTAGAGCATCTCAATGACACGGAGTTAAAGTCTGGAGTTCGACTCGCATGTGCAGTGAAACCAGAAGAAGGAATGGTCATTGAACTCAATTTCGTAGCAAGCCAAGATAGGAAAGAAAGTGTTCTCCTCGGTTTAAAGGCGACTACCTTAGATCCGGGAATTGAAAAGGTGTTTGTGAAGTCCAGTATACCATCACTAGCCGATGAAAGGGGAGACTGGGACCGTTTTGTGGATGAGCTAAGCATCGTTACAGGTAAGAACTATCCCAAGGCCAGTATTCATACCCTCAGCAAAGTTCCATATGTCTTGCGTGAGGGCGATTTCGCGTTAACTGCTACGGTGTATGGGAACGAAATTCTGGATATTGAAGCAGGAGATACAACAAAACGGTTTTATGGAGTTGCAATTGATATTGGCACAACCAGTGTGGCTGTGGCCTTGGTCGATTTGAATCGGGGGGATATCCTGAAGGTTCTCTCTGCTGAAAATGAACAAACTGCTTATGGCGCAGATGTGATTTCACGTATTACATATGCACGGGAAAGTCAAGAGAAAGCTTTGACTTTGCGTGCTTCTATCCGAAGAACAATTAATCACTTGCTAGAAGAACTTGCAGCCCAAACTAATGTTACTAAGAACGAAATATACAAGATGACGATAGTGGGCAATACTACGATGCATCATCTCTTTATCGGGCTGGAAATTACACATTTGGCGGTTTCACCTTTCGTCTCCGTTTGTAATAGGCCGTTGGAATTCACGGCTGACGAATTGGGAATGGATATTAATTCTCAAGCAAGAATCAATTTTCTGCCGAACATTGGAAGTTTCGTTGGTGCCGATACTGCTGGGGCAATAATGGGGGCATCTGAGATACTGGAACCTGGTAATCACTTGCTTATTGACTTGGGAACCAACTGTGAATTATTTTTAAAAACTGATGACACGATGATAGCTTGTTCCACAGCTGCTGGACCAGCATTTGAGGGTGCAGGTATAGTTCATGGAATGAGGGCAAAAATTGGCGCTATTGAAAGTGTGACACTAACGGAAGAGGGTACGGTAAGCTGTCAAGTAATCGGCGATCAGGAACCCATCGGAATTTGCGGATCAGGTCTGATTGAGGGTATCGACGAGATGAGAAAGGTTGGGGTCGTTAACAAACAGGGGAAGATAGTTGATCCTGAGAAGGTTCAAGGTTTATCACCTGAGTTAAGCAGAAGGATTCGGATGGGTGAGAATGGGCGTGAATTTGTCCTGACATATGGAGCTAATCAAGGGTTTGATGTGACATTAAATCAAAAAGACATCGGAGAATTGCAATTGGCCAAAGGTGCGGTTTGCGCAGGGATTAAAACGCTGGTAGAAATTGCGAAAATATCTTTAGCTGAACTTGATTCAGTGACGTTATCGGGAACGTTTGCAACCTACCTTAAGGCCAACAATATTTTAAATATTGGACTAGTGCCTGATATCGCTCCAGAAAAGATTAAGACAGTTGGTAACGCCGCCCATGTTGGAGCACTTTTGGCTCTAATTGATCACAATGAGCTCGCTAAGGCGGGAGAATTATATCGTAAGATTAGCCATGTGGAACTCGGCGGAAGTCCCAAATTCTCAAACTATTTTATGACTAGTATGTACCTTGAACGGAATAGCTGAATTGTAGAGGGTTAATACAAGCACAAAGTAATGGTCATGAGTGATAGATAAAAAAGG
>NZ_MLBF01000085.1 GCF_001936615.1 Desulfosporosinus metallidurans | reverse complement strand
CATATTAAACAACAAATTAATTGAACAGGAGGTATGAGAATTATGGATCAGAAAAAACGCGCGTGGCTTTACTGCCGAATTGATGCTCCGGAGGATGAGCATGGCCGCCTTAAGGAGCAGAAAAAGGAGCTTACGGATTATGCCGAACAGATGGGTTTTGAAATTGCCGGAGTCTCACAGGACACCGGCAGCGGTCTGTGCTTTGATAGGGATGGTCTTTCAGAAGTGGCTGAGGCGGCTGTCGCAGACAAAATGGATGTTCTGCTGGTTGTCAATATTTCTCGTCTCGGCAGAGATACCGTAAAAACAATGGATTTTATCCGCCAGCTGCGTGGTCAAGGTGTGAAGCTCTACTCTCCCTTGGAAGGTGAGATTAGGGCTTACATCCATGATGAAATCTATTCGCAGCTTACCAACACACTGAATTTATAGGGAGGGAAAAACCATGTCACAGACCCAAATGAGCAATGAAATAAAGTACAAAATAGCACTTTCACTGCTTAAATCTCTACTGCAAAAAGGAATTATAACCTTTGATGAATATAAGGAAGTAGACAAAATAAATCAGTGTTTATACACTCCACAATTAGTTGAGGTATATATGTAAAAACACTTGATATACTGATTTTTCTGTGGTACTGTGTGTTGCTAACAGGACATAAAGTTCTGATAAAAAGAAAGGAGTAAGCGTATGCCAAATGTAACAGTTATAAACCCAACTCGCCAAATTATAGAAAATAAGCCGGTTCCCCAAATGCGTGTATGTGCATACTGCCGTGTCAGCTCCAATCATGATGAGCAACAGCAGTCCTTTTCAGCACAGGTTGAATATTATACTAACTTAATTGAAGAAAACGCCGAATGGAAATTCAGCGGCATTTATGCCGACGAGGGGATCAGCGGTACCAGCAAACACAAACGAAATGAGTTTCTAAGGCTCATGAAAGACTGCGAAGCTAAAAAAGTGGATATGGTTATTACCAAATCGATATCAAGGTTTGCAAGGAATACAAAGGACTGTATAGAAGCAGTTAGGAAGCTGAAAGAACTTAACATTGCCATATATTTTGAAAAAGAGAATATCAATACCTTGCTAGTTGACAGTGAGCTGATAATAACAATACTTGGTTCAACAGCGCAGGAAGAATCAGTATCCATATCAAAAAATAACAGATGGGCAATACAAAAAAGGTTTCAAAGCGGTGAATGGAACCCCCCCTACCTTCCTTATGGATATACGAAAGATGAAGATGGTGAAATCATTATTGATGAAGTGGAAGCGGTCATTATACGCGGGATATTCAGTGAATACTTAAATGGGAAAGGTTCCTACATCATAGCAAGAGAATTGACACAAGATGGGGTTGCTACAAGGAGAGGCGGTAAGTCATGGACAGAAAATGTCGTCAATGAAATACTGATAAATGAAAAGTATGTCGGCGACATGATTATGCAGAAAACTTATACAACGGATACCATTCCTTTTATGAGGAAAAAGAACAACGGGCAGAAACAGCAGTATTTTATACAGGATAACCATGAGCCTATTATTACAAGAGAACAGGCCGAGCGAGTGAAAGAAATCATAAACCGGCGAAAACGAGAGAAGAAAATGCTCTGTGATACTCAAAAGTATAATAACCGTTACCCATTCTCAAGCAAGATTGTGTGCGGGGAATGCGGAACCACTTTTAAAAGACAAATAATATTCAAAGGAAAGCCTTACCAAACCGAGCAGTGGTGCTGCAAAAAGCATATAAGAAATATAGCAGAGTGCAGTATGACAGCAATCAAAGAGGCGTATATCAAAAAAGCATTCGTTCAGCTGTATAATAAATTGAAAACCAACTACGAACCAATACTCATTCCTTTACTTGAGGACTTGAAAAAACTCCATTATAAAAATGAATACGGATCACAGATTAAACAGCTTAATCATAAAATAGCAGAACTTATGGAACAGAGTCATGTACTGAGTAGACTGAGGTCGAAAGGATATCTTGACTCTGTTCTTTTTATAGAAAAAAACAACCTCATTGTGCAGGAACTTTCAGAGATAAAAGAACAACGTAACAAGCTCCTGAATTGCTCAGATTTCGATAATGAAATCAGTAAAACCGATGAGCTGATAAATATGCTCAAGAAACAAGATGGCATCATGGAAGAATTTAATGAAGAGATTTTTTCACTAACAGTAGAAAAGATTGTTGTGAAATCAAAAGTCGAGCTTACCTTCCGCTTAATCAATGGACTTGAGCTTACAGAGTTTATTGGAGAGGATGTGAAATAGATGGCGCAAAGGCATATGCCCATCGGGTATAAAATGATCGATGGCGTTATTACCATCAAGGATGACAAGGCTGAACTTGTTAGAAAAGCCTTTGACTACTATGCCTCCGGTATCTCCATGCTGCAGATAGCAAAAGAGTTCACTGATATGGGAGCCTTGAATGCCAATGGAAAGCCCCTCTGGAATCATGGTTCTATCGGTAAAATACTGAACAACGTTAAATATATTGGGGATGAATTCTACCCTGCTATTATTACAGGAGAATTATTTGAGAAAGCTGAAAAACGCAGAGAAGAACAATGCCTTCTGTTAAATAGAAATACGAACTACTTCGCCAACGCCCTTACAAGTAAATACCCCTTCAGCGGAAAAGTCGTATGCGGTGAATGCGGTGCAATATTCAAACGCTACACAGAACACCATAATGCCAATAAAAAGGCAAACTGGAAGTGCAAAAATTACATTGTAGACAACAGGGTTTCCTGCCGAAGCGGAGTGATTGATGATAAGCAGCTTGAAGCTACCTTTATAGGGATTATAAACAAAGTGATTAAAAATCCCAATCTAGTAAAGCCCTCATCCAAATTAGCGGAATTAACTCAAAACGAAAAAGTCGATAAAGTGTCTCAGCAAATTGTTGATGGTTTTAGCAGCTCAAAAATCAATTACGAAAAAATGGTACAGCTTATTTTTGAAAGGTCTTCCAAAATATATCAAAGTGCAAAGTTGAATGATTTTGAATATCAAACAAAAAAGCTGCTATCTGTACTGCAAAACTCCAAGCCTGTCACAGAATTCGGCGAGGAATTATTTGTAAAGACCATTAAAAGCATCACGGTCTATGTATCCGGACAGCTACGATTTGAACTGATAAACGGAATACAAATTGATGCAGGCTATCCATTACGTACAGGAAGGAGGAACCCGTATGCCAAGGATAAAGAAAACAGTGTCAATAATCCCGCCCAATCCGGCATATAACCAAGATGTAAAGGTAGAAGAAAAGAAGCTTAGAGTAGCGGCATACTGCCGTGTCAGTACGGAGCTTGAAGAACAGCAGTCAAGCTATCAGACACAGGTAGAGCATTATACAAGAGAAATTCAGAACAATCCCAAATGGATATTTGCAGGGATATATGCAGATGAAGGTATCAGCGGAACCAACACCAAAAAGCGTGTGGATTTCAATCGGATGATAGAGGACTGTTTGGCTAGTAAAATTGATATGGTACTGACTAAGTCAGTAAGCCGGTTTGCACGAAATACTGTAGACTGCATTACATATATAAGACAGCTTAAAGAGAAAAACATTGCGGTTTTCTTCGAGAAAGAGAACATTAATACTCTTGATGGTGCCGGGGAGCTTTTAATCACCATACTCGGAAGCCTCGCACAGGAAGAAAGCCGCAGCCTAAGCACCAATACCAGATGGGGCATCGCACGAAGATTCGAAAATGGTCAGGTGTATCTTAACCACAATCGGTTTTTAGGCTATACCAAAAATCAGGAAGGAGAACTTGTCATTGTCCCTGAAGAAGCGGAGGTAGTAAAACTTATATTTAGGCTATATTTAGAGGGGAATAGCTGCGAAAATATAAAAAAACAGTTAGAGGAAAAAGGTATTAAATCACCCACAGGTAAAAATAAATGGTATTCAACTACCATAAGCCATATGTTGTCAAATGAAAAGTATATGGGCGACGCACTACTGCAAAAGAGTTACACCACAGATTTTATCAATAAAACAAGGGTCAAAAATAACGGCATCGTGCCCCAATATTATGTAGAGGGAAGCCATGAGGCCATCATATCAAAAGAGCTATGGAATCTTGTGCAGGAGGAAAAAGCCCGCCGTAATAACATTAGAAAGTCCATCGATAAAAGAGCGACTACTGATAACGGTAAATACAGTTCAAAATATGCACTCTCAGACTTAATGATATGCGGCGAGTGCGGCAAACCATACCGGCGTGCTACATGGACAAAAACCAAAGAAAAAAGGATTGTATGGCGATGCTTTAACAGGCAGGAATACGGAAATAAATACTGCCATGAATCTCCTACCATAGATGAATACATCGTCCATGATGCCATCAGAAATGCCATTAATCTGCTTATTGATGATAAAGATGAATTCATCTCCACTCTTACATCCAATATTATAATGGTAATGGGCAAGTACTCAAAGGTCATAGATGTCAAAGCCATGGATGAACGATTAGAACAACTGAAAACGGCGATGTTTACCCTGGTAGAAAAGAATGCAAAGAGCGGTAAGGATGATATGAACTTTGATCAAGAGTACGAAAAAATCGCTGAGGAGCGAAAACAAATACTAAAGGCCAAAAATGAGTATACCGAGCAGAAAGCCCTCTATGATACATACAGTCGCAGAGTAAGTGAGATGCAGAAATTTCTCGGGGACAAAAAGTGCACCATGGCAGAATTTGATAATGAGCTTGTCAGACGGTTGATACAGAGCATCAAAATTATATCCGAAGATAAGATGATCATCACCTTCAAATCCGGCATAGAGATGGAACAGACAATGGAAGTGCGAGAAAAATATAAAGGATGCGGACAATGGAAAAGAAATAAAAGCAACGCTAAAATCAGTGCCTGCTTATGATCCGTAAGCAGGCACTAAAAATTTTATTAGCAAGTAAGCTAATGCTGAATGCGAATTAGCGGAAGATGCAACTATCCGGAAAAACCGGATAGTTCAAAAAGAGGAGA
Organism: Desulfosporosinus metallidurans; assembly: GCF_001936615.1. Lineage (GTDB taxonomy): Bacteria > Bacillota > Desulfitobacteriia > Desulfitobacteriales > Desulfitobacteriaceae > Desulfosporosinus > Desulfosporosinus metallidurans. The sequence continues at coordinate 5,965 of NZ_MLBF01000085.1, read as the reverse complement.
ATAGAAAAGTCGCAGAGATATTTTTATTTTATAATCTTGACACTATTATATCCATTACTATCGGGTGAATTCATTAAGAGCAGTGTTATCTTTTAGCTATAGCTAATAAGTTTACAGATATAAACTAAGATTTTGTAGCAAGAATTAATAATCTGATACTGATATGATCAAGCCTGTATGTATTTTCCCTTGCGGCCTTTTTCTCTATACTATGATGACTCTTACATAAATTCTGATTTCACTGAATTAAATATTGCAAACGCAGAATTTTTACGATATAATTATGAAAAGAAAAGCCTAAGAAAAGCCTAAGTGAGGTGATTGTTTTGTCCGTGAGCTACAAAAAACTTTGGAAGCTCCTGATTGATCGAGAGATGAAAAAGAAAGACCTCTGTGCTAAAGCTCGCATAAGTCATGCATCAATGGCCAAACTCGGGAAGAGCGAAAATGTGACGACTGATGTTCTTGTACGGATTTGTTCTGCTTTGAACTGTGACATCGGTGATATTATGGAGATCCTCAATGATTCTAATATTGCTGAATAAATAACTAATAACTGAACTAGAAAGGGGGCTGTACATAGTGGGTAATTCAATACGCAGCAAAGTTGAACAGCACCAATCAAGCATTCCAGCGCGTCCTTTACTTAAGTGGGCGGGTGGCAAGACCCAAATGCTCAATGATATTTTACCTAAAATACCGACTTCGTATGGTCGATATATAGAGCCGTTCTTTGGCGGAGGAGCGCTATTCTTTGCGCTTAATCCTTCCAACGGTATTATTTCAGATAGTAACCCTGAGTTGATTAACATGTACAGGCAAGTGGCAGAGCATGTGGATGATGTTATTACATACCTTCACACTTATAGTAATACAGAAGAAATGTTTTACGCGGTCAGATCACTGGACTGGCATCAACTATCACCATCAGAAGCCGCAGCTAGGACAATATATATTAATAAAACATGCTTTAACGGTTTATACCGAGTAAATAAAAAGGGGCAGTTTAATGCACCTTTTGGACGATATAAGAACCCAAAGATTTGTGATATTGAAACTTTGTATGCAGCATCTGTTGTTTTGCAAAAAGCTACAATTGTCTGTGCAGATTATCTTCAGGTTTTAAAAGACTATGCGCAGCCGGGTGACCTCGTGTTTCTTGATCCACCGTATCTTCCCGTATCAGAGTACTCGGATTTCAAGCGATACACAAAGGAGCAATTCTATGAGGAGGATCACGTGGAACTTGCTCATGAGGTACAGAGACTTCACGAATTGGGATGCCACGTAATTCTTACAAATTCCAACCACCCATTAGTGCATGAGCTTTATGGTACCTTTAATATTGATGTTGTGCAAACCAAACGCTACATTTCATGCAATGGCAACAGTCGCAAAGGTGAGGATGTTATTATTGCAATCCCTCCGAAAAAAGGTATTACTTTGTCAATTGTGCCTGCACCTTTACATGCACAGGTTGATAAATATCCACCGACGCGCTTTATGGGCTCTAAGAGTAAGTTGCTTTTGCAAATATGGGACATTGCTTCCCAATTCACATTTGATAGCGTTGTTGATCTCTTTGCGGGATCTGGTATTGTGGGATACATGTTCAAAGCTCAAGGAAAGACAGTTATCAGCAATGATTACATGGCTATGTCGACAACCTTCGCCAAAGCCATGATTGAAAATAACTCGGTTATCCTTCCACGAAGTGAAGCAAAAAAGTTGCTAATAGATTCACAAGAGTCCGATCATTTCGTTTCTACTACTTTTGCTGGGCTTTATTTTTCTGATCATGATAATGTATTGATTGACACCTTGCGTGCAAATATCGCAGCTATTCGAGACCCCTATAAGCGCGCAATTGCCATGTCTGCATTGATCCGCGCTTGCATTAAGAAGCGTCCTAGAGGTATTTTCACCTATACTGGTGACCGCTATAATGATGGAAGAAAAGACCTGAAAAAATCGTTTGAAGAGCAGTTCATGGATGCGGTAACTGCTGTAAATAGTTCTGTTTTTAATAATGGGAAAGTTAATAAAGCAAAAAACAGTGATGCCATGCAATTGCGAATTGAAACGCCGGACATGGTATACATTGACCCACCATATTATTCTCCATATTCCGATAATGAGTATGTACGTCGCTACCATTTTGTTGAGGGCCTCGCTCGAAATTGGGAAGGCGTTGAGATACAGCAGCATACGCAAACAAAAAAGTTTAAGTCGTATCCTACGCCCTTCTCCACGCGGAAAGGCGCTGCTGATGCTTTTGATCTACTGTTCAAAAAGTATGCGAGTAGTATAATCATCGTTTCCTATTCATCAAACAGTTTGCCAACACTTGATGAGATGGTTTCCATTCTCTCAAAACACAAGGAACACGTTGAAGTTATTCCCGTGGATTACCGATACTCTTTCGGTAATCAGGGTAACAGAGTAGGAAACAACAAAAACCAAGTCCAAGAATACTTTTTTATAGGGTATTAAGGAGGTGCAACTATGACACTTTGGTATATAGGTAACACATCCGTCAGAAGTGCATTCCGCCTACGTGACGGTTTAGTTGCGCTTTCTACGTCTTACCTTCAAGGCAACATGCGTGGTCAAGATGGTGACCGCGCTTTTCGTGAATTGCTAGGGCAGCACGGCATTGTTTCGCTTGGAACAGATGAAACAAACAGCGTAGGACGGAAATGGCGATCTGCTCTTGGCAAGTTGGGATTTCTGTACCCGGAGATTCCGCATTCTGCTACAATTCGTCAAGAAGACGTTGGTGCTATGGACACCATCACTCCCAATGGATGGCGACTAATACGCTCGGAAACCGTGCCTGCCATGCAAGAGTGTTTTTTGCGTGCTCTGGCTGCTCAATATATCGAAATTCAAAATGCAGATGGGCAATCTACATGGTTTTCACCGCTCCGGCACACCTTGGCAGTGCTTCTCGAAGTGGAACGGCAAACTGGTGTGGCTACTGTTAGCTTTATTGAGATGGCTCTTCATGTTCAGACTACAAGCAGCGCAGATAACATTGTGACCGTAGCTGAACGCATTATCGCGTTGAGAAATGAACGAAACGCCGCTGAATCGAAACGCCGTTTTGATTCAGCCAAATATGAAGAGGCGGGTATTGCATTCGGCCTAAAGGCATCAACCTTCCGCGATTATGCCGACGCCAATTTCAGATACTTGAAAGCTACCGGTCTTGTCCAAAATAGAGGACGCGGTATCGCTCTAGTACCAGAAAAGCGTCTGTTTGCAGAGCTAATGGCAAGAGATACATCTGCTCCGGCAACTGAACTTGAAAGGTATACTACGTTGTGCAATGGCGCGGTGCTTCCTACAGACACGCAGGATGCAGCATTGGACGTGCTACACGATCTGCTTGCACAGTTATCACAGATGGGTATTTCGTTTGTTCTTGGTGATCGGCCAGTAGATACGCCGGCTGACATTGCCATTATCCGACACGAAATTGAAGATATTATTTTTAAGCAAAAGGAAGAAATTTACGCCAGTGAGCAAGCGGGTCAATGGGAAGAAATTGCTACATACATCGATCTCATTGCTTCGCGCAGAGACCGTCGCCGCATAGATGAGGATACAGAGATCGTTATTCCTCGAAGTGAAGCTCCTGCATATCTGGAGTGGACGTTGTGGCGTGCATTCTTGGCTATTGACAGCTTGGAAAACAAGCCATATGAAGCCAGGCGTTTTAGGATTGATCAGGACTTTTTACCGGTGGGCACCGCCCCTGGCAACGGCCCAGATTTAATTATGGAGTTTCGTGATTTCGTTATTGTTATCGAAGTTACTTTGACCGAAAACTCTAGACAGGAGGCTGCCGAAGGGGAACCTGTCCGTCGTCATGTGGCTGATCTTATGAACCAGTATGCCGAAGCTAATGGGAAGCCCGTGTATGGCTTGTTTATCGCCAACAATATAGACTCTAATACCGCAGAAACATTTAGAATTGGCGTTTGGTATTCACGAAGTGATGAGAAAATACACCTACATATTATCCCCATAACTATTACTCAATTCAATACGTTTTTTAAGGCGTTGTTTACTACAAACAATGTCACGCCAGAAGCAGTAATAAATTTAATGAATGATTGTGAGCAATACCGAGCAGGCTGTGAAGCTCCTGAGTGGAAAACTATGATCAGTCAGACTGTTGAACGAACTGTTTCTGCGATGGTCGTACAATAATGAAATTCATGTTTTTTACGCTTTGGAATGCAAAGGAGAATGTTTATGGAGGAACAAACAATTCAAGAAAAAATCAAGACAGCCTTCATTGATGCGGTTTCAACTTCTTCAGAATTCACGGGAGAAGAAATCAAAGAGATTGATGAAATTATCTCATCAACTCAAAAAGCGGATAAGATGGCTGAAAATTTATTGAAGACTATTGGGGGTGCTGCAGATGAAGATACTTAACCTCCATATACAGAAATTCCGTGGAATTGTAGATCTCGAGCTAAATTTTGATGGAAAAAATGCTGTTGTTTTTGGGCCAAACGGTGTAGGTAAAAGTGCTGTTGTTGATGCAGTGGACTTCCTTTTACGCGGTGAGGTATTTAGATTAACTGGTGAAGGAACCGGTGATGTTTCAACAGCAAAACACGGCCCGCACATTGGCAGTCAACCTGAAGAAGCGAAGGTTACTGCTGTCATTCAAAGTATTAACGGGAAAGTTTTTACAGCTGAGCGTACAGTGGCTCAAAAAGAGCAGGTAACACTCAATCCAGCTTATTCTTCTGAATTCGGCGAAATGGTTGCCTACGCTAAAAGCGGCGCTCATTGTCTTACAAGGCGGGAATTACTTCGTTACATTTTGACGACACCTGCTACCAGATCTGCGCAGATTCAAACATTGTTGGATATTGCCGATACAAAAACCGTGCGTGACGCGTTTACAAAGCTTAGAAAGACCGCTGCCAAGAACTTTAAAGAGGCAACCGACTCATTAAAGCGCTATTCCATTGATCTTCGGGCAAAGGTTGGTGCTACCACTGATGAACAGTTGCTTGGGAATATCAATTCTCTGCGAGCCATTTTAGGGGGTAACGCACTTACATCACTTGAAGAATGTTCATTTACTAATGACCTTTCATATAGTGATAGCAAGAAAAATGTTGAAATAGCTAACTGCATGCGCGCTTTGGACAACCTTGCCACATACATTCCAACATTACGACCCACACTACGGGAAAAACTACAGGAAGTACAAAATATAGTTAAGCAAATTGAAAATGAAAATTCGTCTATTGCCAACATAAATTCCATAGCACTTATAAAATCTGGGCTTGCGCTGATGGATGGCTCAGGCCGTTGCCCTCTTTGCCTGCATGAGTGGCCATCTGAAGCCGAACTACTTCAAATATTGCAAGAGCGTAAAGAAAAGAGTGAAACTCTTTCCACTTTGCTGGATGAATATAAAAACGCGGTTACTACTCTTATAAACAATTTTAATACATATAAATTAAAAATCGGAACACTCCCGCAGCAGTTATTGAAATGGGATATTGGTTGCATTGAAGAATTAAGTGCTGAAATTCAAGCAATTACAGATGTATTTTTTCCAGATAACAATGCGTATAAGTGCTTTGCAGACATTCAAAAGATTGTGACTGCTTTCATAGATAACCGAAGTCCGGATACTGTTTTGGCTCTCATTGAAAAGCAACTCTCTGTTTTGCGTCCAATGATTGATGAAAGTAGCAAAGCTAAAAGTGATGCGTGGCAAGCACTCAACACAGCCAAAGAACTGTTTATTAAAATTGAAATGCTTAAAGACAAGCTCCCAACTATTAAGTTGGCAGCAGAAAAAGCTACATTTTTATTAGAAATATATGACAGATCACAGGCAACAATTTTAAACGGACTATTTAATTCAATCAGCGAGCGATTCACAGAGTTTTATAAAGCAATGCATGTTGAAGACGAAGAGCAG
>NZ_MLBF01000084.1 GCF_001936615.1 Desulfosporosinus metallidurans | reverse complement strand
CGAAAACGGTTGTAGCCATATTGAATGGCGAGGTCTCCCAATCCTCCTCCTCCGACAGCGCCAGCCATGGCGGTGTAACCGATGACACTGATTGTCGTGATCGTGATACCAAGAATAAGAGAGGCCTTTGCTTCCGGGAGAAGCACTTTTTGAATGATTTGAAGAGGGGATGCCCCCATTGATAAAGCAGCCTCAATGACACCGTAGGGGACTTCTTTGAGAGAGCTTTCCACAACGCGCGCCACAAAAGGGGCAGCCGAGATGACGAGAGGGACGATGGCTGCAGTTGTACCAATGGACGTGCCGACGAGAACCCGAGTGAAGGGGATGAAAGCTACCAACAGGATGATAAATGGAGCGGAACGCAAGATGTTGATGAGGGTTCCTAGAATCCGCTCCACCCAAGGGTTGGGTAAAATGTGCCCGGGAGAAGTTACAACAAGGATGACGCCCAAAGGGAGTCCTAAAAGGTAGGCTAGTAATGTAGAGACGATGACCATGTAGAGGGTCTCACCGACTGCAGGGGAGACAAGTTGTAGCAGACTAGATGGCTCAAATGGCACCTTGAATCACCTCCACCTTTAATTCGCGGGATGCCAGATAGTGATGTGCCCCTTCAAGCTGTTCAGGAGTTCCTTGAAGCTCTAAGGTAAGAGTGCCAAACAGTGTGGATCGTAAATGATCAATACTTCCATAGAGAATATTCGCTCGGACATCGCAGGTGCGCAGTAGATCCGTGATGATAGGGTCAGAAGCTCGTGACCCAAGAAACTGAATGCGGATAATTTCCGAATCTTGGTGGGTCGCGAATTCCCTCAAAAGTTCTGCAGGGAGTTCACTCGGAAAAACAGTCGCAATAAATTCTCTACCAATCTCAGACTGGGGCTGAATGAAAACGGATTCGACTGGGCCGTATTCAACGATGCGAGCTTCGTGTATAACCGCAACATCGGTGCAAATTTCTTTAATCACTTTCATTTCATGGGTGATCATGACAATTGTTAAACCGAGATTTTGGTTAATATCACGCAGCAGGTTAAGAATCGAAAGAGTTGTTTGTGGGTCAAGCGCAGAGGTGGCTTCGTCACACAGGAGAACCTGTGGCTTTGTGGCGAGCGCTCGCGCGATGCCAACACGTTGTTTTTGTCCACCACTTAGCTGAGAGGGATAAGCAAGAGCTTTGTCTTCGAGACCGACAAGGTGGAGCAACTCCTTGACACGCACCATAATTTCCTTCTTGGGTAGTCCAGCAATTTCAAGAGGAAAGGCAATGTTTTCGGTAACGGTCCGTGATTGAAGAAGATAAAAGTGCTGAAAAATCATTCCGATGTTTTGACGCGCTTGGCGAAGTGCTTTGCCGGAGAGCTTAGTCAGGTCCTGACCTGCAACCATGATTTGGCCGCTCGTGGGTTTTTCGAGAAGGTTCAAGCAACGTACCAGCGTGCTTTTTCCGGCACCGCTTAATCCAATGATGCCGTAGATGGCGCCTGGTGGAATGTGGAGGGAAACATCGTCAATTGCAGTGACTGTTCCTTGGCGGGAGGAGTACTTTTTTACCAATTGTTTGATCTGTATCAAGGTGTTCCTGTTAACCTCCTTTTTCAGAATTACAGAGATTTAAACACAATAAAACTCCGCGAAGAAAACCCGCGGAGTAGCCATTCGGTTTTCCTCTTATTTCCCAGATTTCTCTGCAGGAGTTAGCACCGTGCACAAAATGCCGGTTGCCGGGTTTCATCGGGCCAGTCCCTCCACCTACTCTGAATAAGAGATTCTATGAAGTTGTATTGTGTTTAAGGTCTACTAATGAACGTAGTATAGCACAGGGGGTAAGAACTTTGCAAGAGGTAAAATGAAATATTGAAAAAATTAAATATCAACAAAAGGGCTTGACAATAGAGCACTACTTTAATAAATTAAAGGGAGACAGTGATATTGGTCAAGGAGGAATCCTATGTCAAGTGATGAGCGTTTACAGAATCCGTTGACGGATGCCTTATTCGAAGCCGTTTTATTGCTCAGAAGCAAAGAAGAGTGTTACCGATTTTTTGAAGATATTGCGACGGTCGCGGAAATAAAGGCTTTGGCTCAGCGTCTCGAAGTCGCTAAGATGCTGCAAAGAAATGAAACCTATACGTCGATCGGGGAAGTGACAGGAGTTAGTACGGCGACGATAAGCAGGGTCAAACGTTGTTTGAATTTTGGCGCAGATGGATATCAGATGATTTTGCGGCGGTTACAAGAACAAATTAAATAAGCGGCATGACACGACATATCACGAAGGTACTTAGTGAATTTAGCAGTGTATATAGAAGGAGAATCATAATGCTAAGAACGAATTTAGGGCAACGCATACCGGAGGGTATGCGTGATTTACTACCTGAGGAAATCACCATCCAAGAGCGCTTGGAGGCAGAGATACTTACTCTTTTTCGGCAGTGGTCTTACCAAAAAGTGTCGACCCCTACTCTAGAATTTACTGCTTGCGTTCAGCCGGATCTTGAGCAAGACGATTCATTATACAAATTTTTTGACCGTGAAGGGCGTATTCTTGCAATGCGTCCGGAATTGACAACGCCGATTGCCCGACTTGTAAGTACACGCATGCGTGGTGCGGCTTTACCACTTCGTCTGTGTTATGGTGCTGATGTCTATCGAAACACTTCAGTTAGGCATAGAGAGTTCCGCCAAGTCGGCGTGGAACTCGTCGGTTCTGCCCAAGAGCTGGCTGATGCCGAAGTGATCGCTCTCGCTGTTGAAGCGATTGCGGGGTTGGGCTTGAAAAATTACCAGTTCAATCTTGGACATATGGGGATCTTTTCCGGGCTTATGCTAGAGGCAGGAGTTGATGAAGGGATCCAAGCCAAGCTGGAAGAAGCGTTAGCACGTAAAGACATGGTGGGCGTTGAAAGCTGGGTTAGACAAAGTGGGTTACCAGGGCGCGTTCAGGAACTATTAATGCGTTTACCCCATTTTCACGGGGGAGAAGAAATTCTGGATGAAGTTCTTGAATGGAGCGCACGGCCGGCGATTAGGGAAGCGGTGGAGAGCTTAAGACGGATTTATAAGTATTTGAGCGATTTTGGAATTCAAGAGAATGTATCGCTCGATTTAGGAATCATGCGCGGTTTTTCGTATTACACCGGGGCAGTTTTTGAAGGGTATGTCGCAGGAATGGGTTTTCCAGTGGTTGAGGGTGGACGGTATGATACGTTATACTCAGACTTTGGGGTTCCACAACCGGCAACCGGGTTTGCCATTCACCTTGGAAATTTGTTAGAGCAATTTCCGCTTCTCCCCACTGAGAGTGCTGATGTTTTGGTTTATGGATCTGATGAAACGAAGATTATTCGAGAGTGTCAAACTTTAAGGGCCAAGGGGAAACGAGTTGAAATGGCACTGGGTGTTGTTGATAATGAAGTTGCTCACAACATGGCACTGCAAAAGCGGATTCCGGAGGTTCATTGCGTGGAGTAAGAGAAAGAAGCATCCTTTAGGCTTGTATCTTCTCATAGAAATAGCGGTATACTTCTTTACAGTTGAATATTATATAATACATAATGTATCATTTAGGCTGGATAAAGGGGTGTAATGATGCGTAAACTTGCGGTACTTACTGGTGGAGGGGATTGTCCGGGGCTTAATGCCGTGATTCGGGGTATTGCTAAAAGCGCTCATCAATATGGGCTGGAAGTGCTTGGCATTAGGGATGGCTTTCGCGGAGCGGTAGAAGGGGACTTTATGCCCCTTACTTTGAACGATGTTTCGGGTATCTTACCGCGCGGGGGCACGATTTTGGGAACTACGAATCGGGATAACCCCTTTGCCTATGCGACAAACTTAAATGGGGTCACTCAACTACTAGATCGTTCAGATGATGTGATACGAAATTTAAAAGAACGTGATGTGGATGCTTTACTGGCGATCGGCGGGGACGGAAGTTTGAATATCGCCTTAAAGTTTGCCAATAAAGGGCTTTCTGTGATCGGAATTCCTAAAACAATTGACAATGACTTAATGGCGACTGATCAAACGTTCGGCTTTCAGACTGCGGTGGATACAGCTCAAGAAGCCTTAGACCGTCTGCATTCGACAGCTGAGTCTCATCATCGGGTTATGATTCTGGAAGTAATGGGGCGCTATGCAGGATGGATCGCCTTGTATGCGGGGGTTGCCGGAGGAGCAGATGTTATCTTAATTCCGGAAATACCGTATAATCTTAATCGAGTTGCGCAATCCGTCCAGCAACGGGCAAAACAAGGAAAAAAGTTTAGCATTATTGTTGTGGCAGAAGGTGCTAAGCCTTTCGGTGGTGAAATGGTGGTCGAACGTTTGGTATCGGGACGATTTGATCCGATCAAATTGGGGGGTATAGGCGCTAAATTGGGCAATGATCTGGAAGAACAATTTGGGATGGAAACGCGCGTGACAGTATTGGGACATCTCCAGCGGGGAGGTTCCCCTAATTCCTATGATCGTGTGCTTTCTACTCGCTATGGTGTCGCTGCGGTGGATGCCGCACTTGAAAAGGAGTTCGGGATCATGGTCGCCCTTCAGGGGAGGAATATTGTACGGGTGCCACTCAATCAAGCGGTTGATAAGCTTAAAAAGGTGCCATTAACCGATCCTTTGCTGATAACAGCACGTGCTCTTGGAATTGAGATGGGAGACTAATGGAATTGAAGGAGAATGAACAATGAGTGATAAATTATCTGAAGCACAACTAGAGAGTTTCCTGAATGAAACTTGCGATTCTTTGCGTGGAGATAGAGATGCTGAAGCCTTTATGGAATACGTAATTGCCATACTCTTCTTAAAGCGCTTAAACGATCGATTCAATTTAGACCGCGAAGCCAGGCGCTCAAAGCTTATGATGAACGGCTTGACGCCAAGCCAAATAGATGAAGACTTGGAAAGAAGAGAGGTCTATCGTCTGTTTGTACCTAAGATAGCTCGTTGGGACAAAGTAAAGCAGCAAAAAGAAGAATTGGGGACTTACCTGATGGAGGCATTTGCGGAAATTGATGCTATGAATCCGGGCTGTCTGGGGTTATTAAATACTATAGACTTCAATCAGAGGACGGAAAAAGGCGATAAATTGATTACTAGTGCTGATTTGGTTGAGTTAATCAAGGATTTTGAAAATTTAAGGTTATCGGATGATAACTTAGATTTCTAAATTTGCCTGGCTAGCTGTGCCCTCTAAGAAGAGGCAAGCTTATAGTATAGGGTTGTCTCTTCTTTGGCAGAGACGACCTTGAAGAACACTCTAGTGTGGCGTTTGAATCATTTTGAATAGTTCCCGTTTGCCTTCAATAAGAGTAGCTTTAGTGGGTTACTCTTGCTGAAGGCCCTCTTATATCCGAGACCTTGAATATCAAAGCAAAGAAATTGAAAATAGCTAAGTTAGGGGTTGTCATTGTATACTTACCTTGTTATAATACTAATATATTAATGCTTTAACTAGATAAAGCGATAAAGAAATGCTATTCGAAAAGTAGTGGAACCTTCTCGTATAAGACTATGGACTAAAAGAGGGGAGATGCCTCGTGGAGCGAGATTTTTTGACGATTGCGTTGCCCAAAGGGAAGTTGCTCGTTGACTCCATACAATTGTTAAGTCGTATTGGGATCGAATGTAGCCATGTTAATGAAGAATCCCGGAAGCTCTTCTACAACCTGCCGGACAGTAAGATTAAGATTATTATATGCCGTGCTACGGATATTCCAACGTTTGTAGAGTATGGGGCCGCGGATTTGGGGATTGTTGGTAAGGATACCTTACTAGAAGAAAATAAAGATGTGGCTGAATTACTCGACCTCCGATTTGGATTTTGTCGTTTTGTAGTTGCTATGCCGGAGGCGAGTGTTCCGCCCAAACTTTCCAATGGAGAGTATGACCTAAGTGGGCTCAACCATCAACGTGTAGCAACGAAATTTCCTAGAGTAGCGGAGACCTACTTTAGCGGGTTGGGTATGCAGGTTAGTCCTATTAAACTTCACGGTAATATAGAGCTTGCGCCATGTGTCGACCTAGCAGAAATGATTGTGGATATTGTTTCGACTGGAAAGACTCTCAGGGAAAATCACTTAGTCGAGGTGGCTCCAATACTGGAAGCGACATCCCGCTTGATCGCAAACCGGGTGGCGTACCGCATGAAATACGAGCGGATACGGGATTTAGTAGAGCGCTTGCGTGAGGAAATACAAGCGGACGTGTCGGCAAAATAAGTAGTGCAATCAGAGAATAAACAAATAGCTTTGCTCATCAAGATATATTTTAATTGAGTATGAACCCATAATATCAAAGATGAACAAATGAGGGGAGAAATCTATGAAGATTGAGAATCTGAAAGACATCGATTTAAATCGTCTCACCCGGAAATCCTATGGAGATGATGAATCGCTGGAGCGGCGTGTGGCAGAAATACTGAAGCGCGTTCGTGAGGACGGGGAAGAGGCTATTTATCAATTAACTGAGGAATTTGATCAGGTTGACCTGCGCCAAAACGGTTTGAGGGTGTCTGACGAAGAATTTCAAAGGGCCTATCAAGAGGTAAATGAGGAATTCATACTAGCCTTACGTACGGCTAAAGGAAACATCTTACGGTATCATGAAAAGCAGAAACGAACCTCTTGGTTGGACCCGGATTCAGACGGGAGTATTCTCGGGCAACTCTTGCTCCCACTTAAGCGCGTGGGTATCTACGTTCCTGGGGGAACTGCTTCCTATCCATCGTCCGTTTTGATGAATGCCCTACCTGCTGTTGTTGCTGGGGTCAAAGAAATCGTGATGGTTAGCCCTCCTGGATTAGATGGTACGCTCCTTCCAGAAGTTTTGGTAGCGGCTGCTGAAGCTGGAGTGACCGAAGTTTACAAAGTAGGAGGGGCTCAGGGGATTGCTGCGTTGGCCTATGGGACTGAGCACATCTCTTCCGTAGATAAAATTACCGGACCGGGGAATATCTACGTGACGTTAGCCAAAAAGCAAGTCTTCGGGATTGTAGATATAGATATGCTGGCTGGGCCTAGCGAGATTTTAATCTTAGCTGACGAGAGTGGACGTCCTGAAGAATTAGCCGCGGATTTGCTTTCCCAGGCTGAGCATGATCGCTTAGCCTCAGCAATCTTAGTTTCACCCTCTCGTGGACTCCTCGAGCAGACCATTTCTGAGGTGGAGCGCCAGCTCGAAGATTTACCCCGTGCTGAAATTGCTCGGGCTTCTTGGGAAACCTATGGGGCCGCGATTTGCGTGTCAGATCTTGCCGAAGGAATGGATTTGGCCAATAAAATTGCTCCGGAACATTTTGAATTGGTGGTTAAGGATCCGTACACCTGGTTAGGGCAAGTTAGAAATGTTGGTGCGGTCTTTTTAGGGCGGTATTCTCCAGAACCCGTTGGGGATTACTTTGCGGGACCGAATCACGTCTTACCCACCGGGGGGACGGCTCGCTTTTATTCTCCGCTCAATGTCGATACGTTCATGAAGAAGGTCAGTGTGATCGGGTATTCGGAAGCAGCTCTCAAACGGGATGCTAAGCAAATTGCCTTACTCGCTCGCAGCGAAGGGTTGGAAGCACATGCTCGTGCTGTGGAAGCACGGTTTAAATGATAAAAAAATAAATTGCACCTTTTCTGATAAATGATGAAATATTCTTAGAAACTATAATTGCGGAAGGAAAGATAGAGATGGAAACTTTATCTAATAAACCCGAGCGGTTCGTTCGTCCAGAAATTCGTCAGCTCGTTCCTTATGAATCAAAACATTTGCCCGAGTGCATTAAACTTGATGCCAATGAAAATCCCTTCCCTTGGCCTGCGGGAATGCGCGAGGAATTGTTCCCAGAGAAACTAGCGTTTAACCGTTATCCAGACGGAATGGCTCAGGATCTTAAAAAGGCTATTGCAACGTATACAAAAACTCAGCCAGAAGGAATTCTTGTAGGGAATGGATCAGATGAACTGATTCAGCTCATTTTAATGACCTTTGGTGGATTAGGGAAATCGGTTATTATTCACCCCCCGACGTTCAGCATGTATCAGATTGCTGCTCGTTTGACAGATACCACGGTTGTACAAGTTCCTTTATTACAAGGTCTAGAGCTGGATACTGAAGAGATGTTAAAGACTGCCCTTTCTCCAGATGCCCACGTGATGATTGTCTGTAATCCTAATAATCCCACGGGTTCGCTGTTCCCTAGAGAGGAAATTCTCCGACTCGTGCGGGAAAGCGGAAAGATTGTGGTTGTTGATGAGGCTTATGCTGAGTTTTCTGAGGAGACTCTCATTCCCCAGATTGAAAACTATCCTAACTTGGTTATCCTCCGCACATTTTCCAAAGCGTTCGGCATGGCCGGTCTTCGAGTAGGATACTTGCTCGGACAACCGGAGACAATTTCCCTGATTAACCGGGTGCGGCAGCCGTTTAATGTTAATTCGTTTAGTCAGAAGGTGGGAATCCTAGCCCTAGGTTACGTGCAGGAGTACCATGAACAAATTCAGCAGATCAAGGCAGAAACGCAAAAATTGTACGAGGGATTAACTCAGATTCCGAATGTCGTGGTTTATCCAACGAAGGCTAATTTTATTCTCTTTAAACCAGGTGATCCCGATGGGTGGACTGAGAAGTTGTTAAAGCGAGGGTTCCTGGTCCGTAACATGGGTGACCTTCCGGCTCTAGGTAAATGTCTGCGCATCAGTGCAGGGCTTCCGGAAGAAAATGAAGGATTTTTACGAGCGATTCGAGAAATCAGTGCAGGCGCTTAGGATAATTGAGAACGCTGAATCTTATGGAGAGGAGACCAACATGAGGGAAGCTTATATTGAACGCAAAACGAAGGAAACGGAGATCCGAGTCCGCTTGAACCTTGACGGAACGGGAGAGGCGCAAGTTGAGACGGGGATTGGTTTCTTTGACCATATGCTGACGGCCTTTGCCCGCTTTGCTTATCTTGATCTTACAATTCAGGCTGTTGGCGATTTAGACGTAGACCCTCACCATACCATTGAGGATTGTGGTATCGTGTTGGGACAAGCACTGAGGGAAGCTTGCGGTGATAAAGTGGGGATTGAAAGGATAGGGGAGGCCCTTCTTCCTATGGATGAAGCTCTTGTCCAAGTTGCTTTGGACCTCTCCAATCGCCCCTACCTAGTATGGAATGTAGAATGTCCGGACGGTATGGTCGGCGAGTTTCCGGTCGAAATGGCCGAAGAATTTTTCCGGGCTTTGGTAGTACAGAGCGGGCTTACCTTGCATGTAAGGCAACTATCTGGGAAAAACCGTCATCATATTCTAGAAGCCGCTTACAAAGGGGTGGGGAGAGCTCTTGGTCTGGCCCTGCGCCATAATACTCGGTACAGCGGCATCCTCTCGACCAAAGGAGTTCTATAGCTCTTTGCGACTAGAGGGGTTAAGGAAAGAGTTTCTATTAAGCGATAAAGTATTGCGATAAATGCGTTCCGGGAGGAATAAAATTGATAGGAATTGTAGATTACGGACGGGGAAACTTAAGAAGTGTAGAAAAGGCTTTGGAAAAAGTCGACTTTGAGACCACCATTATGACGTCTTCAGCGGAACTGGAGGGAGTGGATGGACTAATACTTCCGGGAGTTGGTGCGTTTGCCGATGCAATGGAGGCCTTAAAGAGTGGGGGATGGATTGAGCCAATCACCCAGTTCGCTCGCTCTGGTCGCCCTTTTTTAGGGATTTGTCTCGGGATGCAGGTTCTCTTTGAGGTTGGAGAAGAACATGGTGAGCACGCCGGGTTAGGATTGTTAGCAGGCAGAGTTGTCAAATTTCCGCCCGGCGGTAAGATTCCGCATATGGGATGGAATAGCTTAAACTTAGAACAACCCTCCCGCTTATTAGAAGGGATTCCGAACGAATCCTACTTTTATTTTGTTCATTCATTTTATGCGGTGCCAAGCGAGAAGAGTGATATTGTAGCGACCAGCGACTATGGAGTGGTTTTTCCTGCCGTTGTAGGCAAGGGCAATGTCTGGGGTGCTCAATTCCACCCGGAAAAATCAAGCCCTTGGGGACTTACATTACTGACGAATTTCGGAAAGTGGGTGAATGAGTATGCTGCTCTTTCCAGCCATTGATTTAAAAGAGGGGAAAGCGGTCCGTTTGCTCCAGGGAAGGATGGAAGATTCGACGGTTTACGCCGATAATCCTGTTGAGGTCGCTAAGAATTTTGAGAGCCAAGGTGCTGAGTATTTACATATCGTTGATTTAAATGGCGCTTTTTCCGGAAAACCGGCCAACGACGAGACGATACGTAAAATTGTCGAGAGTGTTTCTTTAAGAATCCAAGTTGGCGGGGGAATCCGCACGATGGATCGGATCACGGAGCTGTTAGAGTTAGGCGTCGAAAGGGTTATTTTAGGGACGATCGCTGTTAAAAACCCTGAATTGGTCGCAGAAGCGGCGCGTTGGTACGGGAAACGGGTCATTGTGGGCATAGATGCTAAGGACGGCTTGGTTGCAGTTCAGGGATGGGCGGAAACGACTAAAATGCGGGCTATAGACCTGGGCAAGGCCATGAAAGACGTGGGGATCCAGAGTATAGTCTTCACGGATATTGCACGGGACGGCATGCTCCAAGGACCTAATATCGAGAGCACGGTTCAGATGGCTCAGGAAACTGGACTAAGAGTGATCGCTTCGGGTGGAATTTCGACTTTAGATGATTTGCGAAACTTGCAGGTCGAGGTGTTGAAGGGGATCCCCATTGAAGGGGCCATTACGGGAAAGGCACTCTATAGTGGGGCCTTTACCTTAAAGGAAGCCTTGGCGGCCGCTCACGGTGAACCAAGCAATCAAGAGACTACTTAATCAAATTTTAACAACCCTTTAAGTTGATGTTGATAATGTTAAAAAACACTATCAAAAATAGTTTTAGAGTGGGTATAAAGGAGTCGGAATGACATGTTAAGTAAGCGGATCATTCCCTGTTTAGACGTTCATGAGGGGCGCGTGGTCAAGGGGACCAACTTCGTACAGCTGCGTGATGCGGGTGATCCGGTAGAACTGGCTGCACTCTATGATAAAGAAGGTGCCGATGAGCTCATTTTCTTAGATATCACTGCATCATCGGATAAACGAGAAACTATGGTGGATGTCGTCCGCCGAACTGCCGAGCAAGTCTTTATACCCTTCACGATCGGGGGTGGATTGCGGACCATTGACGATATTCGTCGTATGCTCCGAGCCGGAGCGGACAAAGTATCGTTGAACACTTCGGCTGTTCAGACTCCTCGTCTTATCCAAGAAGGGGCTCATGCCTTCGGAAGCCAGTGTATCGTGGTGGCCATTGACGCGCGCAGCACGGCGCCGGGACGCTGGGAGGTTTATATTCACGGGGGAAGAACGGCGACGGGTAAGGATGTTTTGGAATGGGCTGCTGAAGCGGAAGCACTCGGTGCTGGAGAAATCCTTCTAACTTCCATGGACAGAGATGGGACCAAGGCGGGCTATGAGTTAGAACTGACCAGGGCCGTGAGCCGAGCGGTATCCTTGCCTGTCATTGCGAGCGGAGGGGTCGGAACCTTGGATCATCTAGCAGAAGGACTAACCCTCGGTGAAGCGGATGCCGTTTTAGCTGCTTCGATCTTTCATTACAAGGAGTACAGCATAGAAGAAGCAAAACGCTACCTAGCACAACGGGGGATCTTGGTTCGAAAAACAGGGGGCCTTGTGTGAGGACTTGTGCGACACAGTGCTCGGTGTTACGACGCAGAGCAAACTAACCGTTCAAGCTCCCGGCTTTGGGGAACGGGGTTCCCGCCAAATGCGCCATCCTTGGCGCAATTGGCGGCAGTGCACATCCTTGTGCACTGCCCCGTGTCTGGGGTCGGTCGCTTTAACGGAAGTTTGCTAAACTGCTTACGTAAATACGTCGCGCTCGTGTCACACTGCGTCCTGGTATTGGGTCGGGGGACGGAGGCCGGGGAAACGGAGTTTGGGGAGGACGGCACATTTCATGTGCACCGTCGGCGGGAGGGAACCTTGTGCACTGCCCCGTGTCTGGGGT
>NZ_MLBF01000083.1 GCF_001936615.1 Desulfosporosinus metallidurans | reverse complement strand
ATATTACGTTTTTTGTAATATATTTTTTTTGGTCACTGAAATTTAAAAATTCGTAATTAGTGGGGTGAATATGGTGATTAAGGAAAAGGTGAGGACGGAACTAACAATCAAACGCCTTCGCGTTGTCGTGTAGAAAATAAAAAACTGCTATACCTTGTGAGTACGCAGTCTCTTGCCTATTCCTAGTGCATGTGTGTCAAGGAACTGATGGGTAGACGGCTAGAGTCACTTTACTGATTTCAGTCTTACAATGTCTTCCCAGTTGCTTGCGGTAACGAGTTCTACCTTTGATAAATCTTTTCGCATAGATTTGACTTCACCACTTATTTCTGCTAATTGAAAAGACATGCTATCATGTTCTGCTTTGTTTACTTCGGCTATGTGCTCTAGTGCTTTCAGAATGCGTGTATTCTCTTGAACTTGGCTAGATAATGAATCAAATTTCTGGTCATGCTCTGAAAGCTTTCCAGCAATCCCATCAAATCTTTTATCAATCCTTTCAAAATACCCTAACACTAACTTTTGAAATTCTTCGTTCTCCATCTTAGAAAACCAACTCCTTCGAGTTCTTATTAATTCATTATACCACACCCATGGGGCTTAGTGGGGGCTTATGGTATAACCGTCCCGTCAACGCGAAGGCGTTTGATTGTTAGTTCCGTCCCTTTCCCCTTTATGGTACAATATCCAAAGGGGGCATAGCAATGAAAAAATCAGACTTTCACATGATGTGTGAAGAATGCGGTTCAAATGACATAGTGATATATCACAGTATCATAAAGTCTATGATTGGGTACTATTGTCCCGAATGTGGGGAAATATATATGTTTGATGAATACCCGAAGCTGGACTCGCATAATGAGGATTTAGAGAGATTGCGGAATGAATACGCCAAGAAATAGACGTAATTTGGTTGGTTCTACCCCCAATAGAGGAGAGTGGACGGCAATGGAAAATGATAAATTTCAAGAACTTATGATGAATCAGTTTGC
Source organism: Desulfosporosinus metallidurans (assembly GCF_001936615.1). Lineage (GTDB taxonomy): Bacteria > Bacillota > Desulfitobacteriia > Desulfitobacteriales > Desulfitobacteriaceae > Desulfosporosinus > Desulfosporosinus metallidurans. Next base: position 11,329 of record NZ_MLBF01000083.1, on the reverse strand, counting down.
TAAATTATTCAACGAAATTCAGACATTCAAAAAGGATATGAGTACTAATCTTGCAGGAGTAAAATCCGAATTATCCTCAGTAAAATCGGAACTAACCTCGGTCAAATCGGAACTAACATCGGTCAAAGAGTCCCAGGTGCGAATGGAGAGTGAGTTTGGACGGAAACTGGATGCACTCTACCACGATTTGCGTGAGTCTCAAAAACAATTTAACAGTGCTATCTCAACTGAAATTCGCAATTTAGCCACGAAGGTTGAGGAGTTGCAAATAGTATCAAACATACACGACGCAGTTTACGAGGGGTAAAATAACCAGGCGTTTTATCCTGATTATTATAAAAGTAGGAGTCTGAGGTTTTTGACCTTAGACTCCTACTTTTATGGCTCGATAAATTGAACGTAACCCCAATAATAAGAACTTAATGAGAGTGATATGAGGATTTGGAAAAAATTAAAGTAAATAAATTAGGTGTTTTTTAAATACCTAATTTACCCACACAATATTTACGAAAGAGCCTAGTTTAATGTCTCATTTGGGTTTACCCTCTTGATACACTTTGAATATGTTGATATGCTTGAGTATATAATGTCTCATATACATGTATCAAAAATAAAGGGGGAAATACGCATGAAATATGGATATGCTCGGGTATCGAGCTTGGAACAAGACCTTACTGCTCAGATAAACGCATTGAAAGAAAATTGGTGCGAAAAGATATTTAAAGAGAAGGTCTCGGGCAGGGATATAAACAAAAGAACACAGTTCCAACTGCTCATTGAAACTGTGAATAAAGGCGACTCTATTGTCGTTACAAAACTTGATAGGTTTGCTCGGTCTGCGAAGGATGCACTGAACACCATTGAGCTGTTGAACCAGAAAAGTGTGTCCTTAATTGTGCTAAACTTGGGCGGTCAGACAGTAGACACTACCTCGACCTACGGAAAATTTATGCTGACTGTTTTTTCGGCTATAAGTGAGTTGGAGGCCGACATGATTCGAGAACGCCAGAGGGATGGAATTATACTTGGGAAACTACGCGGGGTGTATCGAGGTAGACCCAAGAGGTATACCAACGCAAATAAGAGGCTACAACATGCTTTAGAGTTGTTTAGGGACAGAGACACAAATAAGATGACGGTCAACGATATTGCTGATGTTACGCAGGTCAGCCGAGCAACTATATACCGAGCGGTTAGAGAAAATGCAAACGAAAAATGACAAAAGATACTTATTGTTCGTTGCAGTAATAAAAATTTACTCAAATTCTGAACGAGACAAAATCAATACTATAATATGGATAGAGGGCTTGTCTATAAAGGGGGGGTTAAACAGAAATCATATTGAACACTCCATACAATATGTGCCTATTTTAAAATTTGAATGCGAAATCATTTTTCTCCTGTCAATTATTATTTACAAGAGTTAAAATATATGATATAATAGAAAGATTATTGACAAATTTTGAGCTTAGCAATATACTTTGAATAGATATATTGCTAAGTTTTTTTATTTAAAGTGAGAGATTGAAGTGGTTGAAAATTAATCTTTAAGAGCATAAAAAAGCGAAAGGGAATGAAAGACTTGAGAAGAACTGATAGGAGGAAATACAGGAGGAAATACAATGCTTTACTTTTCTAATATTAGATTACAAGGAAATATTTTAATTGAAAAATTTAGATTTGTCGCTAAATTCGCCTTTGTGAAAACTCTATTTGAAGAATATAATGGAGACGATAAACCAGAATGTGTTATCCAAGATATTACTTTCTTTGATATTAATAATCAGAAATTAGATATTGATTCTCTCGTGAAACGAAAGTTGAACGATAACGGTAACGAAAAACTAAAAATAGTATGGATGGTAGAAGAGATGGAGTTTTCGTTCACTTTCGCTTCTGCACGAATAAAGTACTTTGTCAACGAATCACAAGAGGCTGTCTTGGAAGACGACTTAGATATTGTAAGACAGAATATAGAAGAACTCAAGAAAATAGATGTAGATACAAAAAATGAAGTACTTCTACAACTTAGACTGGAAAATATTGAAGAAAATCTGAAGTTTAATCCATATCCACTAAATGAGTCAAAATTACGCGAAGAGAGGGCATTCTTGATTTCGGTTTTGCTATAAGGAAAATGTTAAAAGAAAATTACGGGGTCTGTTGTGGACAATGAAGCTAAGAAGGGATAACAACCCTTCTTTTTTGTTGCAAGTGCAGTTGGATGGGAGGGGTAGGTTTAGTAAACTTGCCCCTACTCATACGTCTAATATATAATCGATAGCAAGAGTAATCTATTATAATTGGTCTTCCAAATATGTTTCGTCTCAAAACAAATTACTAATAAAATTAGTAAAAAGTGCTGTTGCTGGAGAGTGAATTTGCATTTTCATAGGACTTTAGACCTATAATTAGAGAAAATTATGGAGATTTAGGAGCAAAAAGGCTAGAATAGTCACATGAAGAAGTTTCCATTCAAAGAAGAGGAGAGGTTACAGTTGTACAAAAAAAACATAGCAAGGCTAACACTTCCATTTTTCCTTATTCCCTTAACCTTTGGATGCACCCCTGCTCAGGCTCAGACAGCACAACCAGTGGTCGCAAATGTTCAAAATGTACAGATTCAAGGTGCTGTCGGTAATCGGCTCTCAGGTCAAGACCGTTTTCAGACGGCTAAAGCAATTTCCGAACAGGTGAACAGTGGAACCGTTCAAGACGTATTGATTACTTCGGGCAATAACTTCCCCGATGCACTTTCCGCAAGCGTCTTGGCAAAGAAACTCAATGCTCCAATTCTCTTAGTTGATTCCTCAACCAAATCCTCAGACGATGCCCTGAAATACATCATTGACCACTTATCGAAGACTGGGACAGTTCACATCATTGGAGGAACGGGAATTGTCAGCGGTGATTTTGAAACGCTCTTAAAGCAAATGAGTTCCAGCTATAACATTGACCGCATTGGTGGCTATGACCGCTACGATACGGATGTCCTGATTGCTCAAAAGCTCAATGTGGCTAAGAATACGCCCGTCGTGATTGCTTCGGGAGAAAACTTCCCCGATGCACTCAGTATTTCGAGTGTGGCGAGTAGTAAAGGATACCCGATTCTTTTAGTGGGTTCAAGTATGAGCCAAGGGGTTATGGACTTCATTACGAATGACCAACCGAGTCAGGTTTATATCGTCGGAGGAAATGCGGTAGTATCTGACAGTATCAAGGCTCAAGTGCAATCCCTTGCACCTAGTACCCTTATCACTAGACTAGCTGGGAATGACCGCTTTGATACTGCGGGGCAAATCGCTTCAACCTTTTCCCTTAATCCTAAAACCTTATATCTTGCCTCTGGCATGAACTTCCCCGATGCTTTGGCAGGAAGTGCGTTGGCTTCGATAACTGGAGACCCCATCATCCTGATTGACCCAACGACAATGGCGGTTCCTCCTGCAATTGAAGCTTATCTGAAGAAATTACACGATGCCAACATCCATCCGAACATTGTTTCCTTTGGTGGCACAGTCGTTGTTCCCGATGCCATCGTTCAAAACGTGGAGAACATCCTCAATGGGGTTGCTCAAGTAACTGAATTAAAAATGACCTCTACTTGGACATCTGACCCAGTAGCTAATATTAAAGCTATTTGCAATGAGTTGGGGTTGGAAAACGGAGGAACGGGAGCAAGCTTCGACCCAGTTCCGAAGTTTCCAGTGATTTCTGTAGTATCCTCAAGAGCCAACGATGGAACGGATGCCTATATCAATTTTTTAGCATGGGAACCTGTTACTCAAAATCAAACCCAAGAAGGGTATGGAAAAATCAAGCCTATCGCCAAAGAACTCTTTAGATTTTACAGTCCTACAGGATATACTCAGCTCTACAATATGGTTGATGCTTCTTGGGGTGGCAGTTATGCTTATAGTGGAAAAACTTATAATTTTGACAATAGAGAATATGGAATCAGAATCGATGATTCGTCCAATTCGCTAACGCTCTTTATTAGTAAGCCTGGACAGAAGTTGCCTCCGTTAAAAGGCGTTAATATGTAAGTCTAATATTCAGGGGGAGGTTTTAAGCCTCTCCTGTTTTTTTGCGGGGGTTAAGTAAATGTTTCTAATTAGTGCAAATAGTTTTTAGTCGCTATGATACTATTAACCAATCAATCAATCGTGCAAGAAAGCTCACTACTTCAGCCGTGATGATGAATTGTCCTTTTCAACCTTGATTAATATTCATAACATTGAACCTTATAGAGCATACAGTCTATATAATTCAAAATCTCCTTTGTGTACTATTGTCATAAAGGAGATGATAGTTTTGTCCAAAAGCAAAACCCCAAGCTATGTTTTAACGTTAAAACTTAACTTGAACAAACGAGATGAAGATATATTAACAAAACGATTCGAGATTGCTCGTAATCTTTATAATGCTTGTTTAAGTCAACTTTTAAAGAGACACGATAATCTTATACAGAGCAAAGCTTATCGAATATTAACAGCTAAGATTAATAAAGTCAATCAAAAGATATATAAGGATTCAAAGAATAAACCTCTTCCTGATTTGAAGGAGCAACAAGCCCTTTTATATAAAGAAATGAAGGAGCTTTATCGACAATTCGGCTTATCGGAATATCAGACACATGACTACGTTAAACTGATGCAACATCATTTTAAGAAGAGCATTGATTCAAATACCGCACAAAAGATTGCCTCCGAAGCTTGGGGAGCCATCAATAAGCTGTTAACTGATAATCAGACAAAGAAGGTACACTTCAAGAAATTCGGGGAACTAATGTCAGTTGAGGGTAAAACTAATACCGCAGGGATTAGGTATAAAAATAATCAACTTCAATGGTTGGGACTAAATATGTCTGTAATTGCAGGAAAAAATGATAGATATGCACAGGTTGCTCTCCTTGACAAAGTTAAGTACTGTAGGATTTCTCGGAAATGGGTAAAAGATAACTATAAGTACTATCTCCAGTTAATCCTAGAAGGAATACCTCCCGTTAAAGAAAAGCATGTTCTAGGAGAAGGTCGAGTAGGCTTAGATATCGGTACACAAACCATTGGTATAGTTGGTTCAAACGACGTAAAACTTATAGAATTAGCACCTAATGTCGTCAATATTGATAAAGAGATTAGAAGATTAAATCGTCATCTTGACCGCTCACGCAGAGCCACAAACCCAGAGAATTTCAACATAGACGGCACAGTTAAACGAGGCATAAAACTTCAGTGGGTTAAATCTAAAAAGTATTTAAGGATTCAAGGATTAAGGAGGCATCTCTATCGCAAGCAAGCCGACCTTAGAAGTTTAAGCCATAATATACTGGCTAATCACATACTTAGTTTGGGTAATGAAGTCTACGTAGAAGAAATGAATTTTAAAGCTCTACAAAAACGCTCTAAGAAAACGGAAAAGAACGACAAAGGTAACTTTAAACGCAAGAAGCGTTTCGGCAAATCCTTAGCTAAGAAAGCACCCGCTAAACTGTTAACGATATTAGACAACAAACTCAAATGGCAAGAGAAAAGACTTCGTAAAATTTCTACTAGAGATGTAAAAGCAAGTCAATACAATCATTTGAATCATCAATACCAGAAGAAAAAACTCTCTGAGCGTTGGAATGCTCTAATCTATATGGGTCAAGAAATCAAGATTCAACGAGATTTATACTCAGCATTTCTAATAATGAATGTAGATAAAACCTTAACTTCCGTAAACCAAGAGTTATGTACTCAAACCTTTGACAAATTCTTAACTCTTCATGATGAAGAAATTTTGAGACTAAGAAATAATGCCAAAAAAAATATCTCTAGTATGGGAATAGCGTCATAATATGGACTTAATAATTAAGCACTCTTTATTCTTTAGCGATTAACCAGTGAGCCTAAAAATAATGCGTCTTGAAACGGGCGTAAGCTACCGCTAATGGGGACAATGGTTTCCTTGGTAGTAAAAGTCTTGATGAACCAGATGAGCGTCTGTATGTTGTAACTACTTGTTGGCGAGAGTGCAGAAAAAGTCTAATAATCGAGAACCCCACGGCTTCAGCCGTGGGAGTTTCAGGGGAGACCCAATCATTCTGATTGACCCAACGACAATGGCGGTTCCTCTGGTCATTGAAGCTTATCTAAAAAAATTGTATGATGCCAACATCCATCCGAATATTGTTTCCTTTGATGGCACAGTCGTTGCGTGGACACCTGACCCCGTAGCTAATATCAAGGCTATTTGTGATGAGTTGGGGTTAAATAATGGAGGAAATACTGCGACTTTTTACTCAATTGCAGGAAACTCTAATATTCACATATTGAGTGTAGTTTCAATGCCTACAGGCACAGGAATGGATGGTTACATTGTTTTTAAAGCTTGGAACTCAGGAAATCAACAACAGCAAGAACAAGGTTATGGCAAAATTAAACCTATAGCTAAAGAATTGTTTAAATTCTACAGTCCTACTGGATATAGTCAAATCTATAACATGGTTGATGCTTCATGGAGTGGCAGTTATTCTTACACTGCAAAAACTTATAGTTTTGACAACAGGGAGTATGGAATTAGAATAGATGATGAATCTAATACACTTACACTGTATATCAGTAAGCCTGGGCAAAAATTGCCTCCGTTAAAAGGTGTGAATATGTAGTTCAAAAAGCAGGAGAGGCAGATTACCGCCTCTCCTGCTTTTTGCTGTGGGGGTTAAAGGGATGTTTCTAATTTTGGCATATAGGTTCTAGGTTCTAGGATGCCATTAACCCCCTAACCCGAATTTCCCTCTAATTTTTCATAATACCCATACGGTTGAATGCTTTCAAGTTCTTTAAATCCAACAAACTGTACTTTATATACTACTCCGTCAATTTCATAGTCCATAAATCTATCGTCGTTTGTAGTTTTACTTTTCTCATCATCATAAAGAGCACGTAGATTCTCTAAACACAAAGCAACAACACCATTGTGTAAGTCGTTAGGATAGATATATATATTAGAATCAGACACTTTCATTTTGATTGTATTGTTATTTTTATTGATTTCTAAAAAATGTTCTAATGCTTTAGATTCTATTTCATTTTTGGGGCTACCTTCGATATATTCCATATTTAACTCCCTTCTCTTTAGTGTTTTTCTATAATATGCAGGAAGTTTTACTTTATTTTTTGGTAGCTGTAAAATAGAGAAAACATAACATGGAGGATACGATGGAATTTTTTGCTACCCAACCTCATCCTTTTAAGGAAATAAAAATTATTTTAAGTGAAGAACGATTATTTGAAAAAAGAAATGCGATAAGGATGGCTCAGGACTTAATACGACTAAATATAGATAATCCCGAAGTAGAAGACGTACAAATACATATCTTTTTAAAAGAGATTAAGGTTTTTGGCGATAAAGCATGTTTTTCTAAATATAGGAAAGGGGAATATCCTTATTTTTATATATACAGAAATGATTGCGGAGTGATTAATTTCAATGAGAGAAAGCTCACGTATGGACTTAATAATATAATAGACGAAGTTAACCAGGGTGAGCTTTATGGTGGAAATGTAAAAAGAATGGTGAAAAAATTTAGCGTTATATGGGATAACATAAAGATTGTTTTGATTTGAGAATTATGGTTACGAGTTAAGGTAGTTCAGTGCGAGAGGTAAGGGGAGATAGTCCAAGGATACCTTACCCCTTACCCCCTAATTCCCTCCATCAACCCCGCATATCATCAATAATCTCCAACTATAATACCAACACAGTAAGTTAAAATGGGGTTATTTTTTAACAGATTAACTAAGTAATCAATCTAAAATCGTATAGAGCAATCTTGCGATAGTTGGCGAAATGAATTATGGGAAAATATTGAAAAGTGTATTATAATCTAATGGGAGGTGTTAAGTTAAAATGAATTATCAAACGCCTATTGAAAAGTTTAATCATTTACTAAATCTGGCATTAAATCAAGAACTGGTTTCTACAATACTTTTTGGCTCAGTCGCCAGAGGGACAGATACATCAGAATCCGATATTGATATTTTAGTAATTGTAACAGAGGATAATTTGGGAATTAGAGATAAAATTATCGAATGCGTCTTTGTTGTAAATCTAGAATTTGACGTTCTAATTTCTCCAATTATTATGTCTAATAATAATTATAAAAACTCTTTGTTTCAAGAAACATTACTTTATCGAAACATACAAGCGGAGGGGGTTATGCTTTGAGCGAAGAGTTAAGCATTTGGCGATTAAATAAGGCTGAAATTAGTAATAGTCTAGTAGTACATATTGGAAAGGTTCAAGGGGCGGGGACTGGAATATAGGAATCTTTTATTTATCCGCTTAATCATTGCTTTAACTCAACATAGCTATTATACGTATATTTTCAACCAGGGAACCCCCTGGTTTTTTATTGCCTTTTCCTGAATTATTGTAGGAATCTCTCGAATCAAATAGCCATTGTATTTAGAATCTTAGACCTAGAGCCAAAATACTTAGACCAAAATAACTCTAGAACCTAAAAACTAAAACCAATCCCTACCCACAATCGTTCGACCTCCTCGAACCGTTTTTCTGCATACAACCCCCTTGCCAAAATTCTATAATGATATTAAGAAAGGGGGGTGAGTAAAAAAGTTGGACATACGAACGTTAGAAAACATTGAGAAGGCCATCTTTAGGGCATCTCTTGAGAATAATTCAGACATCAAAGAGTTAGGTAAAATGTATTCAACCCTGATAATGATTAGATACGAAGTTCTGGAGAAGTTGTCTGAAGAAGATACTACGATTGAGGAAGTCGGTGAAATGTGGTTTAAAGTGACTGAGAGCATTCTAAATGTGAGAATAATGATACGAGAGCAAAAAGGGCTAGATATAAGCCAAGATGTAGAGGACATGGAGATGCTATGGAAGAATTGGGGGAGTTCGCTGGAATAAGGTTCTAGGCCTGGAGCATTGGGTATTGGTTCAGGTTCTTGGCATTAGGCACTAGGTCTAGGTTCAAGATTATTCCTATCAACTTTAATCCAAATTACTAAGAAAGGTGGTAAACAATTGAGCAAAGATAATATCCCTGAAAACGTATCGATAAAAGATTTTAAACAACTGACAGTTTGGCAAAAAGCAATGGAGTTGTCCGATGAGGTCTATCGAATAGTACGGGATTTTCCTGATTTCGAAAAGTATGCCATGACTTCTCAGATTGTAAGAGCTACAACATCCATATCAGCAAATATAGCTGAGGGAAATGGACAACTATATGATAAAAAGCAATTCAGTTTCTTCAATAATGCACTAGGAAGTGCAAGTGAAGTAAGAAGTTGGCTTGACCAGGCATTTAGAAGGCAGTATATTGATGAAGCTACTTTTCACCGACTGGATGCGATGACAACCGAGGTAATTAAAATGATTCTTGGGTATATGAAAAGGCTAAAGGCGATGGTGTACAGCGGGAAGGAATAAGGGCTTGTAGGTGATGTTGAGCTTCAAATAGTCTTGTTGGATTATAAAATATATGGGCATGAGTTGGCACAATAAGTCAATTTACGATAAATGTATAGGGTGTGCTGGCTTTCTACAATAAGTCAGCACTTTTTTAGAGTAAATTTTTTAAAGCAAATAAATCTTTACGAGATATTGTGGCTACTATTGGTCGTGGTTCGCCTCCACCAAATAAGCACTCAATAATTGATACAATTAATTGACATAAAAAGTCCAGCATTGCTGGGCTTTTCGGCGTTTTAGGGCAGATTGAGCATCGTTCAAAGCGGTGCTTTTTTGTTTTTTGCACCCTTTTCGTTAAAAGATGCACCCCCCTTGGGGACAAGTCCTACCTTTCGTTAAAAAGTATAGGAATCGTTAAAAGGTTTGAGGAATCGTTAAAAAGTATAAGTTTTTGTTGGTTTATAAAAAAATATTTAATTTGCAGGATTCTAAGAATAAACAAAGAAATTAGTAAATAATGGTATGGTTTTTGAAATTGCTATTTAATGAGGTGACACATGGCGTTATTCAAAGATATTCATGCCTTGCTTAGAAAAGGCCAGTCCAGCATGTATGAAGATCTATTAACTGAAGTTTTTGCAGATATGTTTAATGAAAATCATTTATTCGTAGGTTTTCTAAAGGCGTTCTTAGAAATACCTCTTGTCAACCCGCATAATGTAAGTATCGATACACAAAAAACGTTCTTAAAGTTAAACACACATGATACCGATAGTAGACCAGATTTAGTAATTCAATTCCGAGAAGGTGACAAGAAATATATTCTATTCTTTGAAAATAAGGTGGAATCCCAGGAGGGGTATACCCAATTGGAAAGATATGCTGACCATCTTAAACCGTACTATGATGACGGTTATATAACCTTCCTGATTTACGTAACCCGGTATGACGATCCCAAGGATGTTGATATTATCTTTCGAAGTGGGGTTACTGCAAAATTCGTTCAGCTAAGATGGTACAAAATTTATAATTGGATAAGGAACCATAAAGATTCATATCTAAATAGAGTGATAGAGTTTATGGAGGAGATAGGGTTGAACGAAAGTAGAAAGTTTTTACCACAAGACATATATGCGATTCAAGAAATGAGCAGACTTCAGCATATGATGGACGAATGCCTCGACGGTACCGTCGATGATAAAATGACAAAACTATTTGAAAAAGCTACTGGCTGGTCGAATAGATGCGTACAGTTAAGAGATAAATACAGGTATTATAAAATAACTGATCAAAACAATGGGACATGGGTAGGATGTGGCTTTCATTTAACCGAAGATGAGTATCCGCTTGTTTGCGTCCAATACGAAGTAAGCCCAACATGTAATAAAAGAAAAGAAGTAATAAAGGCAATGAATGAGTTTCTAGGTAATAATCCTGAGTGGGAGGGGTATGACCTCGATGACAATTCAAAATGGTCTGGTATAAGCTTTGACAAATCTTTACTGAGTTTCTTGGCGGAACAAGACCATATAGTATCAATTCAAAAGTTTTTCATTGAGAAGCTTCAAGAACTTTATGTATTGAAGCAACAAAATCTGAAGTTGGGGTGGAAGTAGCTTAAATACCTTATTTAGAATTATGTTTCCGTGGACAAGGCACGTGGAGACCGTCGTAAGTATGAGAAAATGCACAGTATGAAATCGGCTTGTAGCAATAGCTCTGGGGTTTGGGCGTAAATCGTTTAACAATTCTATAGGACCAGGATTGACCACGGGAACATATTTATAGGGCTAGGTTTAGGTGGTTTTAAGGCATAGGTAGAACGCGGGAACATGTTAAGTATGTAATTGTTTCCAGTAGTGTTGGTAATTATTGTTGTAGATATTTGAGCTCGGAT
>NZ_MLBF01000082.1 GCF_001936615.1 Desulfosporosinus metallidurans | reverse complement strand
TCAGTTACAAGCCGAGCGCACTGGCGGTGTGATTGGTAGCATGAGTAATTGGCCCTTGCCAGATTATCACACCATTTCCAGCCCTTACGGCTGGCGTACTCATCCAATTACTAAAGCCAAGAGCTTACATACCGGAGCAGACATACCTGCGCCAAGCGGGACTCCTATCTCTGCTGCTGGTGCCGGAACAGTAATCTACTCCGGCTGGTATGGGGCCTATGGCAATACTGTGATAGTAGATCATGGTAAAGGGTTATCCTCGATGTACCCCCATCAGTCTAAAATAGCTGTTTCAAACGGCCAAAACTTAAATGCAGGTGATCTGGTCGGTTATGTAGGGTCAACTGGTTGGAGCACTGGTCCACACCTCCATTTGGAGGTCCGTATAAACGGTAATCCTACTGATCCCCTTGCTTATTTTCGGTAGAAGTTGTCCGATATAAATTTAGTATTATAAAAATACAGGAATCCATGTAATCTTTGCATTATCGTACCAATTGTTACAGAAAGTGCAAAGACTACTCTATCTAGACAGGTCCTAATAACATGGAACTTCCACTTATAGAAGTCTTAGAAGTAGATAAGGATAGGCTACATTCCCCTATCCTTATAGAACTTTATTGAAAAGGATAGAATACATTTGATTTCAAGTAAGGAGATACCCATGGACAAAAAAAAGTTACTCGTCGTGGATGATGAAGAACACATCTGTAATTTGATAAGTCTTTACTTAAGTGATGATTTTAATATCACCTTAGCTTACGACGGGTCATCTGCCCTTTCATCTTTCTTGCAAAATCCATTTGATTTGATCGTGATGGACATTATGTTACCTCAATTAAGCGGTTGGGAGTTGTGCCGAAAAATTCGTCAGATCACCAATACTCCAATCATCATGCTAACAGCTAAGGACGATCCTTATGATAAAATCCTTGGGTTAGAACTTGGTGCAGATGATTATATTACTAAACCATTTATTCCTGGCGAACTTTTAGCGAGAGTCAAAGCAGTTTTACGACGCTTTAATTCTACTCCTGGGGAAAACCTTCAAATCATTATGTATCCAGGTATCTTCCTAAACAAAGCAACCTATAAAGCAGAAATTCTAAACCAACCCCTAGAACTTACGTCCAAAGAATTTAATTTACTCTGGTTTTTTGCCAGTAACCCTGGAATAGTCCTCCAACGAGAAAATATTATGCTAAGAGTTTGGGGATTCGACTATATGGGTGATACCCGAGCCATCGATAACACTATCAAGAGATTAAGAAGAAAACTTGAGTCTGTTCCTGGGGCTCCCTTATACATTCAGACAGTCTGGGGACTTGGTTACAGGTTCGTGGTTCCCAAAGATGAATAAAAGCATTTTTTCAAAGTTATTGGCTAGCTATATCGGGATAGTCTTGGTAGCAATTGCCATCGTTGGCAGTATTCAAGTCTATCTGGTTCAAAACTATCTGATTAAAAACAAAGAACAAGAACTTGTAGTACGGAGCCAAGAACTTAGCGATATAGTTAAACCGTTTCTCCTGACAAACTCAGACCCTCGGCCTGTGATACTTACAGTTAATCGGGCAGATAGAGTATTAGGGACAGAAGTTTGGATCATAGACAAATACGGCAAAGTAATAGTTGCTTCGGCGGATCACTTATACTGTCTGGGAAATACCTTAGAGCAGATGGACCTCGATCAACTGAAATCCGGCAAGGTCAGTATTCGAACAGGACCGACCGAGTATTTCAAGGGAGCTATGATACGAACAATTGCCCCAATTTTTCACGAAAGTGAATTTCTCGGCGGAGTAATCTTATACTCACCGGTAAAAGGGGTGAATGATACTACCAAGACAATGAGCAAAATTTACCTTGGTGCCGCCTTGTTAGGAATTCTTATTTCAATTTGTATTGGCTTTTTGTTAACTAAACAGATTACCAGGCCTATTAAAAGAGTATGTGAAATAACTAAGAATATCGCCGCTGGTAAATTCGATCAGCGGGTGGAAATTAAATCTAAAGATGAATTAAGCGTGCTGGCCTTTTCGATCAATCACATGACTCAACGGTTGTCTGAACTCGATAAAATGCGACGCAACTTTGTAGCCAATGTTTCCCATGAACTTAGAAGTCCTCTAACCTCTATCCAAGGTTATATCGACGCCCTAATTCAAAGAAAAGCAAAAAACAGGCATGACGAAACCAAATATCTTCAAATCGTTCAGCAGGAAACTCATCGATTAAGCCGTCTTGTTAATGACCTCTTGGAGATTTCTCGGTTTGATTCTCAAACAGCTCTTTTTGTTGTCGATGAATTCCCGTTACGTTCGATTGTCGACAGAGCCTTAACAAGTCTTAAAATTCAGTTGGAAGGTAAGCATTTAACCGTAAAGATCGATATTCCCCAGACCTTGCCTTTCTGTTATGGGGACGAGGACCGAATAGAACAAGTAATCTACAACCTTTTAGATAACGCTATTCGCTATTCTTCTCACGGTGGAACAATCATTATCTTCGCCACTTCCCTGAACGAAAAGATTATCGTTGAAATAACCGATTTTGGCCAAGGCATCCCGCCTCAGGACTTACCCTTTATTTGGGACCGTTTCTACAGGGTGGACAAGGCCCGTAGTCGAATCAAAGGCGGAACTGGCTTAGGCTTAGCGATTGTTAAGGAAATTGTAGACAAACATGGTGGACAAGTCATGGTAGAAAGCAGGCTTGAAGAAGGAAGCAAGTTTAGCTTCACCCTAAAACAATTTAAACCTGAAACAGAAACTTAGCAACGAACTTTTTCTGAGAGATGCAGCAAGGAGGAGATATTATTTTAAGCCAGAAAAAAGTTGCTTCAGTAGTTACTATATGTTTATCTTTAGCTATGATATGGTTCCTTTATCCACATCTTCAAAATGCAAGAGTCTTACAGATTCTAATTTATTCGCTAGGTTGGAAAGGAATCGTTTTAGATTTATTAATAATTTCTGCTCAAATGCTTTTTCCAATCGTTCCATTCGCATTACTGGCAGGTATAAATGTTATCCTTTTTGGACCAATAGCTGGTTATTTTATATCCTTGACTGGAAGTGTTTTTGGTTCCTCCTTAGGTTTTTTTCTCGCCAGATCTTTAGGGCAAGAATGGGCTAAACCTAAGCTCCAAAAACTAGGAAAATGGGCAGAGTTGCCCGAATCACGAAGCTTTTTTATAGTCATGATTGGACGTATGATCCCAGTCCTTCCGGCCGCAGCATTAAATTATGCCGCAGGACTGTCTCCTATGAAATTCAGGTCATATTTTCTTGCCACTCTTTTGGGCAAAATACCTATTGTAGCTTGGGAGTCTTGGATAGGCCGTGACTTTTGGTATATATTTAAACATCCCCAGAGTTTCCTAAAAGCCTTGGTAGCAGGTTTACTTTTATTCGGAGGAGCGTCTTTAATTTGGTATTTCTCCTCAAAGCGTAAGATAGTGAAAAAAGACATTAGTTGATTATTTATGAGCTAAAGCGGAATCGCGACTTAAGAGATGAAAGCCTCCAATGACGTTAGTCTCCGGTGACGATAGTCTCCAGTGGCATAAGTCTCCGGTGGAGACTTATGCCGAAAGCGCTGAGCCCTTGACGAATACTTTCGCGCCGTAGGATGAGTATCGCCGAAGCCGCTAACCCCAAAGGATACCTGTCTGCGTAGGATTACGATCGCCTCAGGTGCATACTCCATAGAGTACTAACCGTCTGGGGATTACTTACGCCGTAAGCCACACATCCCTCAACAAATACTATCGCGTTCTTTCGCCGAAGCCGCTCTCCCAAAGGGAACACTTCGTGTCGAAGAAGGAGTCTACCTCCTTCGCCGCCTAAGTGTTCCCTTTGGGAAAAGGCGGCTCGGCGAAACCCTCCACTGGAGGCTTTCGTCACCGAAGGAGAGCATGAAAGGGCTGAAACAAGTTTTGTTTCAGCCCATCTTTATTAATTTACCTTGCTAGGTGCTTGGTCAAAAAGCTTTAAGTTAACTTTGCCATCCGCTGGATTAACAATAAACTTTTTAGTTTTAGGCAATATTTTCTCCATAGTCTCTAGGAACAGGCGATACTTTGTAGTATCCTGTGAATAAATCTGGCTGTTTTTCTGATACTCTACAAGCATTGTCTCAAATCTTTGGGCATCACCCTTAGCCCTATTGACTGATTCCGCTTTATAAGCCTCAGCTTTACTGATTTGCTCGTCTGCCTTTCCTCTTGCTTCAGGAATAAGACTGTTATAAAACCCCTTTGCTTGATTAATTTCCTTCTCACTATCCTCTTTTGCGGTTGTAACATCCCTGAAGGCAGCGGAAACTTCATCAGGAGGAACAATCGACTTGATATTGAAATTTGTAACTTGGAGACCCGAGTTGTAGCTATCGAGGATTTCCTGAGACTTTTTCATAATAATTCCCTGAGCCTTGACTTTTTCGCTGGTTAATATGTCGTCAATACCCATGCTAGCTGTAAGATAAACTAGTGCCGATTCGACACTGTTTCTTACCAGACGCTCATCCTCCGAATTTACATTATATAGATACTGAGCTGCATCTTTTACCTTATAGTGGACGATGGCCTCTGAACTAGTAATGTTTTCATCTCCGGTTAATAGTTGGATGTTTTGAGGGGCATCGGTTTGGTGCTTATGCTCAGGTAAGCTGACTCCGATATCTGCTCTTCGCACCTCAGATACATTTACCTTTTCAACCTTGTCTATCGGCCAAGGCAAACGATAGTGCATTCCTTCGTTAATAGATTCGGTAAGCACACTCCCAAATCTTCGAATGACGGCCTGCTCACCGGGATTAACGATGTAAATGCCCGTCATGATATATACCAGTAGTAGACCTAATGTGAGTCCTAATCCAGCTTTTTTAGGATTTATATGATTAAACGCCCTATTGATGTCCTCTAGAACTGAAATTTTGCCTTTATCTTTATCTGACTTGCTCAAGCCCTGAAAACGCGTCTTGAGCCCCTTAAGCAAGACTGAAAGCTTACCCAATATCTTAGCAAATGCACTACCGAGGATACTCTTAATATCCTTTTCCGGTGGTTTCTTATCCATTTCACTCACACAGGTTTACCTCCCTCTTTTTGAACTTCATCAAGGTTAATTTCCGGACTTGCCTCTTTCAAAATATTTTAGTATTTCTGAATTTGAAGGAAGAACCAGGGTTGTCTTTTCATCGATCGTTTTTTCATAGGTTTCCAGTGCCCGTATAAACTCATAGAATTTGGGATCCTTTTGGAACGCTTCCGCGTATATTCTTATTGCTTCAGCATCCCCTTCCCCTTTAAGCTTTTGTGTCTGTTTATAAGACTCTGAAAGGATTATTTTTTGCTCCATTTCAGCATTTGCTCTTATTTTGGTAGCTTCTTCGCTTCCTTCAGAACGGTATTTCTTAGCCATTTGCTCGCGTTCAGCTTTCATCCTTGAGAAGACGCTCTGCTGATTGGCTGCTGGGAAATTTAAGACCTTTATTTGCGCATCAACTACCTCTATGCCGAACTCTTTGGCCTTTTCTTTAGATTTCTGAATAGTATCTTGAATCATTGGATCAAGTTTTAATTTATTAGCATCGACATTGATCAGTTCGTCCAAATTATATTGTCCAAGTTTAACCCCCAAACTTGAGGAAAATACATCAAGTAACCTTGCTTCTGCACCAACTTTATCTTTAACCGCCTTCATGTAGGTCACAGGATCCGTGATGCGCCAGGTTCCGTAGTAATCAACTTTAACGCTCTTTTTATCTGAAGTGAGCAGTTCCAAAGGCTCAGCCTCATAAACCTGAATCCTGTTGTCGAAACGCTGTACCGACTGGATCGGTTCCGGTAACTTAATTTTTAACCCAGGCTGTAGTATTGTGCTGACAGGATTTCCAAATTGGGTCACGACAGCATACTCTGTAGTATCAACGATAAAAAATATAAGATTTAATGATAATAAAAGCAGACCAAGAATTATTCCTAGGATTATTTTAGAGATTTTTTTAGGGCTGATTTCTTTTTTTCTCATGATTCCTTTCATTATTTGTTCCCTCCCGCATTATAAATTGGATTACCCGCCCCATCACTTGTCAGCCATAAGTCGGTACCTTCGACTTTTAAGTTACCGCCAATCAGTATCTTATTTACTTTCGGCAAAATTTTATCTAAGGACTCCATATAAAGCCTGTATTCAGTAACTCCCTTTGATTTTTGATACTCTTCAAATTTTTGCACGAACATTAATGCATCTCCCTGAGCTGTTTTCACTTTTTCATACTTATACGCTTCCGCTTCTTTGATAGCCTTATAGGCATTGCCATTGGCCACGGGTATGATTGTGTTTCTATAGGCCTGGGCTTCATTGATATAGGTTGATTTATCCTGCCTTGCACTTGCTAAGTCCTGAAAGCTCTCCACAATTTCCTTGGGGGGAGCTATTTCTAAAAGTTGCATATTTACCACCTGTACCCCTGTATTGTTCTTGTCCAGCGCCTCCTGAAGTAGATTCTTTGACCTTTCTTCTACCTCGGATTTTCCTGTGGTAAGCAAATAGTCTGAATTCTTTTCGCCAACAACTTGCCTGATACTGGTTGTTGCAACCGCTTTAATCAAGTTATCCAAATTATTAACCTTAAGAGCGTAATTTACGGCATCAGAAACTTTATATTGAATTCCCATGTTCACATTTATAAGGTTCATATCCCCTGTCAGAAGTAAATTCACGCCGCTTTGTATATTTCTAATATTATCCTTCTTTACGAGGCTCACTTTTTCAAAAGGATATGGCAGCTTATAGTGCAAACCGGGAGATACATTCTCTTTAGCAACAGCTCCAAACCGCCTAATAATTCCTTGCTCATCCCATTTCACAAAGTAAACTCCCGAAAACACATAGGCCCCTACAAGAATCGCTCCAAGCCCTACCATTGCCTTTTTGTTCTTCACTGAAACCTTGAAATGAGAGTGATCATGGCTTTCGAATTGACTCTTTCCCGAAAGAAGAGCTCTCAGATTTATGGTAAATATTTCATATGCAGCAATGAACATAAATACCATGGCAATAATTGAGGTGATTTTTTCCAGGCTACTCATACCAAACAAAGAACCTGTTATACCAATCAAGACAGCGATCGAGCAGTACATGTCCATCTTGGAATGGTAGCCATCCGCTATCAGGCTCTGTGAATTAGTCTGCATTCCTACAAACAACTTGTATCGCGACATAAAATAATTGATTATAACCCCAAGAAATGCACCAACAGCTACAAACGGAACATGCTTAAGCTCCCTACCCTCATTCCCCAAGGCTTCAAAAAGTATCTCAAGACCCATATAGAAAATAAAAACTGCAACAAAGAGGGCCAGGACATTTTCCAGTCTACCTATGATATTTGTATATTTCCTGGCTCCTATACGCCCAACAAAAAGCCCTAAGAATACCACTGACGAGACGAAAACATCCGTCAACGAATGCCAAGCATTGGCTTGTAGACCAAGGCTTCCAGAAATATTCGCCAAGAAAAAACGTAACAAGATCAGAATGATATTTGCAGCTATTGCAATGAGAATTGTGCGTTCTTTTCTTTCCATTATTACCCACCTTCCTTCATTTTATTTCGTTGTACTTATATCTTCCTTCAACATCCTTTTTAGAGAGGAATTATAAATTACCAGCTGTGCTTTTTTAAGCAGTTTATCTTCCAATGCTGATTCCATAGTAAGGTGTTTTTCATCTATAAGCGCCTTTTTTAACAGTTCTTTGGATTCATCGAAAGTCTTTTGCTTTCTATCTTCCTTCTTTAGCAACTTAACCACATAATACCCACCCTTGTATTCAAAATCATTACTGATTTGATTTACCTGCAGATTAAAGATGATCTTCTTTAATATAGGGTCAAGGTGAGAATCGTCAACTATCCATTCGTTTAGTTCGCCCCCTACCGATGCTGTTGGATCGTTGGAATACTCTTTTGCAACAGCAGCAAAGTCAGATCCCCCTTTAAGCTTTTGCAGTGCTTCATCTATTCTCTGGCGAGCTCGGTTTTTTTCAGCCTCCGACGTGCCCTGTCCAATTCTCACCAAACTTATTTTAGCTTTAGGTGGGTCAACCAAGAAACTCTTCTTTTCGTCATATAATTTTCGAGCTTCTTCATCACTGATTTCTCCAAGTTTTTCATCAATTTCTTCCTTATGAAGGATCTGCTGTATATACTGGCTTTTCAGTTCTTCGATTTCCTTGCTCTTATTCTTGTCAGCAACGTCATCGCCTGTTTCCTCAAGTAGAAGTTCTTTGGCTATCAACTGATCTATTAAGCTTTTTTTTGCCTCGTAGCCTGTAATTTTCGACTGTGTTTCCGGAGACAATTCCTTAAATTCTGTTGCAAACTCTCCTAGCGTAAATGTTTTCCCATGAATACTGAACAAGGCTTCATTTTTTCTTAATTCATATTGTTTATCTTCCTTTTCTTTAATAACCTCCACTTTAACTTCATTCAGAACCTCTCCAAAGGTTTTCTGCCTCTTGTCTTGCTTTTCTATCACCTTAACTATATAGAAACTGTTTCCAGCTTTAAAAACAGCGCTTAACTCATTGACCTGAAGGTTGAATATTTCATCCTCGAAATCAGTCCATTTTTCACCGGGTTTAAGATAGTAGGCCTCCAACTGCTTGCTTGAAGAATACGTCAGGGCAACATCCTCAAACCTTTCCCCACTCCTTATCTTAGTAAGTGCTTCATCAATTTTTTTTCGCCCCTCATCCTCTGATCCGGATATATCCACTTTGATTTCCAGTATTTTCACTTTTTTAGGCTCAAGGTACTTTTCCTTGTTCTTCTCATAGAAGCTTTTCAGCTCGGCTTCTGTCGGATCAACCACCTTTAATAGGGCATAGTTAACATTAAGGGCAGCGTTCTTTTTTAGCTGTTCAATATACTCTGGAAAGAAATTCTTGTCCTTTTCAGCAGCCAGACTATTTCTAATTTCACCTTCCACTTCACTAAAGGGCTTATCCTTGTATTTATCCTTGTTCGCATCATAATATTTTTGAATTTCCCACTTATCGATCTTTTCCGGGGAAAGCTGATCCTTATGTACTTTATCGACAAGCTGATCCAAATTAACCTCTTCTACAAGATGTTTAAAATCGTGCTTGACCTCACTCTTTTGTGTAATTCCTTTTTCCTTTGCCCAATCATCTACAATTTTCTGAACGGCGATCATTGATATAATCTGCCTATATCCTTCTAAGCTGTGTATAGGATGTGTTTCACATGCTTCAGTCTTATCACATTTTTTATGGTCAAATCCATGTTTTTCACATAAACCATGTTCTTCTTCCTTAAATCCCTTGCTGCTTATATAATTTGACAGCTCTTCTTTTGTAAGATATTTGCCACTGAAAGCGGCCACTACATCTTCACTGGGAGGCTTTGGCTCAGTTATAAACGCATATACTTTATTTCCGAGTAAGGACAAAAAAATAAGAACTAGGATGATTATGATCTTGGATCTGAAGCCTTTCCGCACTGAAAATCTTTTCAACTCTGAGTCCTTGACTTGTTCAAAAGCAATATCAGCTATTTCCTGAGTATCTTCCACTATACTTTCATTATCAGTTTCATTATTGGTTTCATCTTTATATAGAATTTCTCCTTCCAGCTCTCCAACATCGTTTCCTTCGAGATTCTGCTGATTTCCTGAAACGGCTTCCTCGGCTTCGGCTGGATTAAGTTCACTTATACCAATATCTTTATCTGAGTCAGAAGGAGCCTTCTTTTTTGGACGCCAAAACCCGAGCCTAAGAGTGTCGAGTAAATCCTGAATCGCGCTGGTGTCAGATTTTCCCTCAGTATTTACTGGCTCGACCTGAGAGCCTTCTACCTGTCCTGCCTTGAGATTTTTCCACACCATTGTCCTCTCCCCCTTCATCAACAATTTTGGTCACCCTTCTGATTAGCCATCTTATATATGTCTACATTTAGTTCATGCTTAATCTTCCACAGATTTTGACTTGTACTATTATAGACCCAAATTGTAACAATTTGATGCCAAAACCAATCAAGTTTGTAACAAATTTGTATCAATATTAGGTACAATTTGGAGATACATTGCAGTAAGGCAGTTCTAGCTTAAGCGATTTATATACAGGTGCATAGCAAATCAAACGCCAGTACTACTTTAACTCGTACCGGCGTTTGACATTATAAATTCATTGATTTTTGTTGCGGCAGTAATCCTGAAGCTTATGCGACCAAGGCATCAAAACACAGGCTAAGCTTGTATTTATTGGCTCAGTTCCTTATCTTCAAGATAGTGGCAAGTTTGATGATTTAATATCATCGCTTTATCAAAAAGAATAGATAGTTTATTGTAAGCCGCTTCTTCAAAAACGCAGGCTGTGTCGTTGAATATCTTGGACGTTATGCAGATAGAGTTGCTCTTTCTAGCAACCACATATTAAAAATCGAGGATGATCTTGTTACATTTAAATGGCGTGACTACAAAGATCACAGCAAACAGAAAAAAACTCATGTTCTTATCCGACAATGAGCCTATTATTACTCTGACTTCTGATATTTACTATTCATAAGGTGCCCTTTACGACATCGCGATCTATGTAATGTCATTATCCCATTCCCGAAGAGTGGGATAACCCTTTGGATTTAGAAGCACTGGGTGTTTATCGTCTGGTAATCCAAACAGTCGAATTCTTAAACATCCCTCCCCTGTTTTTGCACTGATTAAAAGGTACCCTTTCGTGTCATTTCGAAAGCGGAAATCAAGTATGCCGTAGGATACTGTTGCATCTTGCCCTTTTGACGCGTACACTACAGGCAAGGAATGATTGTTTTTCTCTACTATAGTTAAACGAGACTGGCGGACAGCTTGATAGAGTGTACTGGAATCTTGGCATACGCCCCCTCCATCCCCTTTGATTACAGACTGACCCGCAAAGATAGAGGCTTCCATATATCCGGCAGCCTCTGTACGTTCTCCAACGACATCGTTGAAAGAAAACTCCTGGCCAGGTGGAATCAAATGATTATTTAAAGCCATAGCAGCTAAACGTACGTTTTTTGTACGTGCTACGTCTTGAGGATTAAAATATGTCGTGTAGTCCCCTAAAATACTCTGAATTTTAGTTACGTCCTCAAAATTAGGTAGAACTGGTACATCTTTTACAACTACTTCAACCTGTTTCTGTCCATAACTACTCATGATTCTCTGCCAGGTTCCTTCGATATCTAATTCCTGCCCTGCTTGCCCATCTGTCTTTTCCAATCTACTGTCCAACAAAGCAATCATTGCAGGACGCATCGGCTTGTTAATAATCTTACTTAATGATTGCAACTGTGTAATAATTTCTTCTTTATTCAAACCAATGTTATTCGGTGAGATGAATACGGAAGGACGTGCAAGATTATTAAGTGCATCAATGACAGTCTTAACCGGAAAAACTTGATCTAACCACGCCTCAATTTCTGCATCAGAACCATCCTTCTTCAGAGGGTATACATGTTCTTTGTATGTAACGGCATACGGAATCTCATTCTTTAATTGTGATGATAATTGAATTCTACTCAATCCAGAAAAATCCCGGCCCCATGCAATCACCCCTGACGGTGCCCGATCATGGGTATAGCCATAAGTGACTACGACCCCTAACCCTAGAGAAACACTTAATTGAAGTAATAGAGCCATCGCAAAGACCAATCTTCTCTGCATTAACTTATAACCTCCTTTAACTTTCTTGGTACTCCGCAAATGTGAGCTAACTGCCTAGGTGATGGCGAATAAAAACGCATTATAACATTCTGTAAGCGTAAATTCAATAGGTTACCTGTCCGCTACTACAAAATGGGTGGTAAATGAAAGATACCTACTGATAGGCATACTAACAAAAACACGGGAAAAACCAATTGGTTTTTCCCGTGTTTTTAACAACTTGTACCATAACCGTCCTACCACATACCTCCATAGTAATTAGCTCCGCCACAACAACCGTTTCCGTAGCCAGAACCCGGAGCATACCCATGATTTGGCGCAATCTGGCCCGGTTGTTGTTGACTATACTGCTGACGATAT
The DNA here is from genome assembly GCF_001936615.1 of Desulfosporosinus metallidurans. Lineage (GTDB taxonomy): Bacteria > Bacillota > Desulfitobacteriia > Desulfitobacteriales > Desulfitobacteriaceae > Desulfosporosinus > Desulfosporosinus metallidurans. The sequence continues at coordinate 501 of NZ_MLBF01000082.1, read as the reverse complement.
TGTTCACTAGCGTCAATATTGGCTTTTGTGGCGTCTGATTGGGCCTTTGATATCTCTCCAGCCTCAGCATATTTGTCCACGATCTGCTTTTGAGTCTCTGCCATTTGTTTGTTTAGAGCGTTAATTTCGGTTTTTTGTTGATCTGAAATAGCTGCATATGTAGGAACAGCAACCATTGTCACGATAACTAATGAAGCGAAAATAACTGATAGCCTTCTTTTCATTTAATACAACCCCCTTTCCAAAGATTTAACTAGAGTATAACCGAGTTACTTTACAGAATAATCACGGTAAATTAACATTATTGTAACATTTCAAGTATCTCCAGCCTTCAATTCCGCCCTCAGAAAATAATCCACAGCTCGACTGCTAAAAATGAATTACCATTCCCTTCTGGGTCTTTCCTTTATGCGCCCCTAATAGGTTTTACCAGCGTCCTAACGGATAGTAATACCTATAATTACCTATAATATGTTTACTGCTCTGTTGTGTTTGATTTTG
>NZ_MLBF01000081.1 GCF_001936615.1 Desulfosporosinus metallidurans | reverse complement strand
TTTCAGAACAACCTCAAAGCCCGGCTCGACAGGCTGGCGGCAGAGGAAAAGAAGGATGACCTTTTGAATTTCGAGCAGCTTGGCGTGGATTATATATTTGTGGATGAAGCCCATGCCTATAAGAACTGCTTTACCTACACTAAAATGCGCAACGTGGCAGGCATTGGCCGGTCCGCAAGCCAGCGGGCGACGGATATGCTTTTGAAATGCCAGTATTTGCAGGAAATGGGCAGCGGTAAAGGCGTGGTATTCGCTACCGGCACACCTATCTCCAACAGCATGAGTGAAATGTACGTCCTGCAGCGGTATTTGCAGCCGCAGATGCTGGCAAGATTGGGACTCAACTATTTTGATTCCTGGGCGGCCACCTTTGGCGAGGTGATATCGTCTCTGGAAATCACGCCGGAAGGCTCCGGCTACCGTATGCGTAACCGCTTTGCGAAATTCCACAACCTGCCGGAACTGATGAACATCTTCCAGCTTGTGGCGGATATCCAGACCGCCGATATGCTGAACCTCCCCATCCCTGAAATCGAGGGCGGCAAGGCAACCATTATTGCCACCGAAGCTACACCCTTCCAGAAGATGATCATGGAAAGCTTTGTGGAGCGTGCAGAAAAAATCCGCAAGCGTGAAGTTGAGCCAGATGAAGATAACATGCTCAAACTCACCGGTGAAGCGAAACTGATGTCCATTGATCCCCGCCTGGTCTACGAAGATGCACCTAATGACCCGGACAGCAAATTGAATATAGCCATTGGAAACGTCTTTGATATCTGGCAGGAAAGCTCTGAGCAAAGATTGACACAGCTTGTGTTCTGCGACAGCGGTACGCCAAAGTCCGGACAGTTTAACGTCTACGATGAAATGAAAAGGTGTTTGACGGAAAAAGGTGTGCCGGCTGATGAAATCGCCTTTGTCCATGACGCTAAAACCGACGAGCAAAGAGAAAACCTGTTTGAAAAGGTGCGCATGGGTGAAATCCGAATCCTGCTGGGCAGCACAAGCAAGCTTGGCACCGGAACCAACGTACAGGACAGACTGGTTGCGGTCCATCACCTTGACTGCCCATGGCGGCCAAGCGACATTGAGCAGCGCGATGGCAGAATACTCCGCCAGGGCAATCAAAACCTTGTTGTCAAAATCCTGCGGTATGTCACGAAGGGTACGTTTGATGCTTATCTCTGGCAGATTCAGGAGCAAAAATTAAAGTATATCTCACAGGTGATGACGGGCAAGAGCATTTCCCGTTCCTGTGAGGATATGGATGAAACGGTGCTTTCCGCTGCCGAGGTGAAGGCGATTGCGACCTCCAATCCTCTGCTGGCAGAAAAAATGGAAGTGGACAACGAGGTTATACGGTTGAAGCTGCTCAAAGGTAACTGGAACAATGAACGTCTGACCCTGGGACGAAATATTACTAATCAATACCCCGATACCATTGCCTATTGTGAGAAAAAGATTGCGAGTATTGGCAAAGATGTGGTATTGCGGGAGAAAACTGAGGGGAAAGATTTTTCCATAGTGATTAATGGCAAAACCTATGATGAGCGTGTTAAGGCTGGAGAGCAACTCCTGTTAATGGCAAAGCTTAATGACCTTGTGGTAAACTGCGAACCCTTGTTAGTCGGCGAATTTAGGGGCTTGCATCTCTTGCTTGTCCTAAATGCCTTTAAACAACTGGAACTGCTGGTAAAAGGCGACAACACCTACAGCACACCCCTTGGCGATTCATCCCTCGGCGGTATCACAAGGCTTGAAAACGTGGTTGAAAAGATACCGGCGGTGCTGATGAATATGGAGCAAAAGCTGGCGGATACCCAAACTCAGCTTGAAGAAGCCAGGAAGGAAGTCCAAAAGCCCTTTGAGTATGAACAGCGCCTGAACGAGTATTTAGCGCGGCAGGCGGAGATCAATACCAGGCTGGAGTTTAAGGAGCTTCAAAAACAAGAGGAAGTCATATTTGACGAAAACACCGCGACTGAGACAGAGAAGGCCTGTAATAAAGAAGCCTGGGAGGCGGAATATGCTTAAACCGCTTTCCCAGGCTTTGCTTTTATTGCCAATCCAGAAAGTATTGCCATGTCCATCCCCCCTCTTGTAATTAGACCGTTGTTAGACGCCGTTCTGGTTCTCCAGAGCATCCTCTAAAGCAGCCCTCAATTTTGAAAACCTATATTCAAAATTAGCACTGAGAATTTTCTTTGGAACAACCCGTTGTCCATGTAATAACATCTCAGCCACTTGACCTAATACTATTTTCAACAAAATCTCTGGAATTGGTAACCATGATGGTCTATTTAGAACTTCGCCTAGTATCTTGCAAAAATCTCTCATTCTTACTGGCTCTGGTGCAACAGCATTTATAGGACCAGCTACCTCCTGATGGTCAATTATGAACCTTATCATTCTCGATAAATCTTGGATGTGTATCCAGGAGAGCCATTGATTTCCCGTACCCATTGGGCCTCCTATGTAGATTTTAAATGGAAATGCCATTCTGTTTAGTGCGCCTTCATTTCCTAAAACTACGCCAATCCGAATAGTAACAACTCTGGTTAAATTATTTTGAACCTTGTATGCTTCTTTTTCCCAATCTCGGCAAACTTGAGCTAGGAAATCCTGACCAACTTCATCAGACTCTGTTAGCTCATCATCCTCACGGGGTCCATAATATCCAACTGCTGAAGCGTTAATTAGAACTTTTGGCTGAATAGTACCATTATTGATAGCCGTAACAATTGCTCTAGTAGTTCTAATCCTACTTGCTAAAATCTCCTCTTTCACTGAGTTGATCCATCGACGATTACCGATTGACTCACCCGCTAAGTTGATCACTACGTCAGTTTGCTGTAGCTCAAAAATCGAAGATAGAGGAGAAACATTATCCCATTCTATTACCTGAACTTTATTTTCAAAGCTTCTGGCAGTTTTTTTGGGATTTCTCGTTACAACATATACCTGATATCCATTCTTAAGTAATTCCTCTATAAGATTTCTTCCGACGAAACCCGTCCCACCAAAAATAAACACATTCATCTTTCCACCTCCGAAATGGCGTCTAACGTTAGGCGGCGGGCTATGCCCTTTATTCAGACAATGGACGGGAGTCCCTTTGAACTTCCCCCGAACTGTATTAATGCACTAAATAAGAAGATTGCGTAACAATTTTTGCTTGGTTTTTCTACTGTAAATACGAATTTAGTATTTTTCTTTACATAAGGTATTTCCTGCTCAATTATTAATGTGTGCTCAGCAATACCAAATACGTAACTTTCACCTCCTCCAGAAGAGGTTAAAACCAGCTTATTATTATCTACTGTATAAGTACCTTCGATAGACATACCAATTCCCAATTCAAATTTGAATTCATTATTGTCTTTTAAAGTAAGAATTGGCAAAAACGAGGAAGTTATACTATATGGCTTTCCAAAATATTTTCCTATCGCAATAGTTTTTGAGCTAATATTTTCATTGCCTTTATTTATTGGTCTATCATTAACACATCCTACCAATAAAAGAAATACTGCTAAGATTCCAAAAATTAATAATAATAATTGTTTTTTCATTTTCACCTTTACCTTCACCTCTATCGACTGAATAGAAATTATATTAATTTCGTAATTTCCTACTGTTGTGCCACAAGCGATTAACTAATTATACCATAAATATCAAATAATATTTTTTCAACGAACTAAGCTGCTACCATGTGGGCGGCTTTTTTGTATTCAAAGTTAATAAAGATCTGTAACTATATCTCTTAGAAAGGATGTGATACCCATGCCGATGGTGGCAACACAGAGGCCCTACACCCTGTTTGTTGTACCCGATGACGAACCGATAAATCCGCGCGAAGAATGGGACAATTTCGGTACAATGGTTTGCTTCCACAGGCGGTACACGCTGGGCGACGAACATCACTACGACGACGCGGAAGAATTCTTTCGAAAACTGGTGCAGGACAGCATCCCAGATCAAGATGTTATTTCCTATATCAAGAATGGCAATGTGGATGGTTTGAAGCTGGAATATAACAAGTCCGCTCATGAATGGGAGCTTAATTCTTATTCTGATTTTTTCAAGAAGTGGTATACCGAATATACCCTCTCCGCACCGTTAAAAGGCAGCGAAACCGAACTGAGCGAAGCGATCCTTGAGCAAATGCAGTGGCAGGACTTGAAAACACTGTCTGAAAAAGCATATAGTATTCTGCCTGTCTATATGTACGACCATAGCGGCTTGACGGTAAACACAACCGGATTTAGCTGCCCTTGGGACAGCGGACTTTTAGGGTGGATTTATGCTCCCCACGATAAGATAAAGGAGGAATTTGGAGAGGTTACACCTGAAACCATTAAAAAGGCTGAAAAGTTGTTGGACGGTGAAGTTAAAGACTATGACTACTATCTTACCGGCCAGTGCTACGGCTTCAGGCTGTATAAACAGGAAGAAGAAATAGATAGCTGCTGGGGTTTCCTGGGCGATTTCAGGGACGTACAGGACAGCATCAAAGGGCATCTGCCCGATGAATGCAAGGATATTGTGGAAATTCTGCAAGAACGTTGGGACAACGCCAGCGTGGAGGACATCCTAGAGGAAATTCAGGAACATGAAGATAAGGACGAGCTTGATTGCGGCTTGGATGATGAGCTTACCGATGAAATGGAAATGTAGGTGGGACATGTGTTGTGACGACCGTTCATTTATATAATAAAAACATGGGAGACAACTCAGTCTCCCATGTAATAGAACTTCTGATTTATGTAGTAAACGCCATCTATGCTCAATTTATACTGCAATTTTGGAATCTGCAAAATACACCTCAATGAACACTTACCGCTTATTTGAACGTTAGAAGCTGGCTTGGATCAACGTCAAGAGCTTGCGCTATCCTAAATATAGAAATGATAGATACACCATAGACAGAGGTGCTTTCGAGGTGGCTAATGGTGGTATAACTTAATTCTGATTTTTCGGCAAGCTCATTTTGACTGAGACCTCGTTGTTTCCGAAAAAATTGGATTTTGAACCCGATGTTTCTTAGAAATTGTTTTTCTTCCGCTGTGTACGACTTGCTTTTGCTGGGGGGCATTATGATTCCTCCATTTTTAGATAAAACAATATTTTATACCATTTTATCTAAAACATAATTGCAATCATACGCAATTTTAAGGTATAATGTTGTAGTCATATTGCAATTTGGAAATGTCTGTATATAAATATTCCCTAAATAGCCGGTTTGATAAATAAAATTAATTCATTTTAGAGAGGAGTGGATATAATGCTTAATATTGCTATATGTGACGACAGGCCCATCCAGCGGAAACTTCTAAATTTACTGATTCATGAGTATGAGGAACAAAATGGAGCGCGCTTTAATCTTTATGAATTCGAGAGTGGAGAAGAAATTATTGAGAAATTTGATGAAAATAAAAATTTTTTCGATCTTTTCTTTCTGGACAACTTTATGAAAAAGCTGACCGGACTTCAGACCGCTTTAAGGATTCGGGACGACAACATAGCGTGTCACATCGTTTTTGTAACGGCATCCGATAAGCAACTGCAACATGCTTTTATGGCGGCCTCACCGCTTGAGATACTGTTCAAACCGCTCCAACAAGAAGATATAAATAAAATATTAGATAAAGTATTGGCCGGGAAAGTTGGCGAAAGGCCGTAGCAGATAGGGGAAAAGGGATAAAAAGGCGATAAATCAAAGGCAGGTGCTCCATACCTTATGGAACTCCTGCCTTCTAATTATTTATGCTAACATATTTAGTTTTCTCTTTCCCCCTGCCGAAATTGAAGAAGAACTGGAGGTGGACTAATGGCAACAAGTGTCAGGTTCCAGCTTTATGAAAGGAAGGAGGAATATAATGTCTGAAACAAATCTAAGCATTTTCGATAAAGCAATCGCAATCATACACAACACGCAAGACGGCAATCTGCTCTGTCCAACTCATTTAAAGCTTACCGAAATGGCTGTGAACGGTTTTTTGAATGACAGAGGCATCGAGGCATTTAACAAGCTGTATGAGGAAGTTATAAGCGGCGAATATAAACAGCCGTTTCTTCACGGCGTCGAACACATGACGCAGGACCATGAGGGATATATCCTGTTCAAGGGGAAAGCAGTTGAGCATTATTCAAGCCCGTGGATACATTCACTTGACGCCAGAAATTCGCTTTTAAAGATTCAACAGCAATGCCTGTTTCTGGAGAGTAAGGGCATTACACCTGACAGTATGAACATTGTATGGCGCTGGAAAGATGATAACGAATTCGGCGAGTACCAAAAAGCAAAGTTAGACGATTTGATTACCGCAGACAACCGTAAAATTGTATTTTCTGAAATCACCCTGAACAACAACGATAGTCAGATTGTAACCTTTTTTATGCCTGGAAATCCCGATGACACGATGATTTATAACACAGATGATTACATCGACTTTATGGAGCGCCACTGCGACAACGGCGGAATAGACTTCTTTATTCAGTCCCATACCTTTTCCTACGGTGAAGGTGAAGAACGGGAAGCAGGAGAGGATGAGCTGAAAATCATCCTCTCCTGCTTCGATTATCTGAAAGGCAAAGACCTTTTGAAAGCAGAAGCCGTCAGTGAATATGGCTCAAAGGGATACAGCCGTTTTTATGAAGATGATCCCGAGCTTTCAGAGGAACAGGAGGAGTACGATGATGAGATTTGAGAATGTGGATGTGATAGACACCCTGCGGAAAATCATGCAGCACAACACGGAGCATTACCAGTCGGATTTTGAATATGACATCGCAAGACTGCAAAGAGCCGCGGAGGACAGCCGCGGCAGCCGATGTTTCCTGTGGCTGTCCCGTGGGTTCGGCACCTGGTGTTTTGAAGAACGGGATGTCTATATCCGAAACACCCACGCCTTTAACACCTGGGACTATTACAATCATTCCAGCGAAAACGTCAAAGCCTTCGCGGTAGAGATCGAAGCTTTGCAGGACAAAGCTGTTGTCGGCCATGTTTTTGAGCTGGACTACAAAACGCATATCGAGGATGTGCGGAAAAACAGCTTCAACGCACAATCGGTTGAGGCGGTTTTCAAGCATCCCGACAGCAACAACGGATACATCCGCAAGTTTGATATCGACGAGTACAACACTAACTGGTACAGCATCGGCCAGCGTTACGGTGAGATTGAAACCCTGCGCTATGAGGTGGGTGATGAACAGCGGCTGCAAGATGTTCTGGGCAAAGCAAGGCAGATACGGATATTAAATACCACCGCCGGAAACCTGGACGAATACATTGCCGCAATGGTAAAGGAACGCTTCCACAGCTACGGCTACACCCGTGACGATATGGTATTCACCACACCCGGAGACGTTTTTGACGCCCTGGAGCATAAGGTTCCCGTTTACATGCTGTCCAAAGACAACATCAGGGAACCTGTCATCAGCACCGATGAAATCAGCTATCATATCTTTCACAAGGGTATTTTCGGCATGACGCCGGAGGACAAACGGCTGCTGGAATACCTGTTGGCTCTGCCTGAAAATCGGGCAGAGCTTTTTAATCGGACAGAGTTAAATAAGATTTACACCCTTGCCATTGCCGCCGGACAGTCGGGCGACCTGGATAAAACTGCGCTTAAAACCCTGGAAGCTATCGTATATAAGCTGGACAGGGTGCTTCCTGCCCCTCTTGAACCTGCGGAAAATGTGCGGGAGAAAGATGAAGAACTGGAGGTGTGATGCTGCCTATGGCACAAACAACGACGAAAACCCTTCGCTTCACAGAGGAACAGATCGAACAGGCCAACCGGGTCAGCCTGGTGGAGCTTGCCCAGCAGTACGGCTTCAAGCTGGAACAGGGAGGGCGTAAAGCCTTCCATGCCCAAAATTCCGGCGGTCTCTACATCTTCAAGGACAGCAACCGCTTTTACCACTGGACCTCTAATTCAAAGGGCGGTGCCATTGATTTTGTGATGAAGTATGACGGCAAAACCTTTACCGAAGCGGTGGCACAGCTAATTGGCGAAAGCTACGAGCCGTATGTCCGTGAGCGTATCCCCTACGTAAAAGCAGAAAAAGGTCCCCTTATCCTGCCCGACAAGGCCGCCAACTTCAAACGGGCCTATTGGTATCTGGTGAGCATCCGGGGAATTGCACCGGAGGTTGTCTCTCTGCTGATGAACGAGCGGAAAATCTATCAGGAAGCGAAATACGGCAACTGTGTGTTTGTCGGCTATGACAGGGAGAAAAACCCGAAATACTGCTCCATGCGGGCGGCCCACACGGAAAGCAATTTTAAGCAGGATAAAGAGAATTCCGACAAGAGCTACCCCTTCTATGTGGAGGGCGAAAGCGATACCGTCATCGTTTCCGAAAGCCCTATCGACCTGATGAGCCATGCCACCCTTGCCAAAATGCACGGTCTGGACTGGAAGCAGGATCACCGCCTATCCCTCGGCTGTACCTGGGACGGCGCCCTGGAGAGATACATGAAGGACCACCCTGAAATCAAAAAAATTGTCTTTGCCCTGGACAACGACTATAACGCCAGGGACAAGGACGGAAAACGGGCTCCCAATTACGGACAGGTGGCGGCAGAAAAATACTGCGAAAAATACGGCGAACAGGGCTATGCCTGCGCCATCCACCGGCCCCACCTCAAAGATTTCAACCAGGACCTGACGGAGACCCGTAAGGGCAAAAGTCCGAAGGAACTGGACGCCATGCGGGTTTCCATTCTGGAAGCCGAATTTGAAAGCGAGGCACGGGACGAGCCGGAGGAAGAATCGGGGGACGAACTGGAACCCTGACTAATTATCTTTTCATTGGACACCTCTTCCCCATTCGGGGAAGCCCGAAACGAAAAAAACGAAGGTCGCAAGACCCTCGTTTTTTTCAGTTAAGGCAGGAATAGATTTGTTAAACAAATCGTCAAAACGGCTTGCCGACAGTGTCGGCAACGTTGTTAAAACCCTATATAGATTGTTAATTTTTTGTTAAAGCGAAAGGATGTGTTCATGGGACGCTGGCAGTTGGTACAGCGCCAGAGTCTCCCGCTTGAAGCAAAGATAATATTAACTGAGCAAAGAATCCGGGAGTGGGTGGATTACTATGGCATTTACGGAACCTATGTAAGCTACTCCGGCGGCAAGGATTCCACTGTTCTCCTGGATATTTGCCGCCGTTTGTATCCGTCCATGACGGCGGCGTTTTGTGATACAGGCCTGGAGTATCCCGAAGTGCGGGAGCATGTAAAGCAGATGTCCAACGTGGAATGGTTGAAACCTAAAGTCCCTTTTAAGGAAGTTTTGCAGAAATACGGCTATCCCATTATCTCCAAGGAGTATGCCGACTATATCCACCGGTTGCAGCGGTCGCCGGAGAATGAGGCGATTCGCAATAAAGTGATTAACGGGATCTGCGTCAGCGGACGGCCAACCAGCTTTAAGCTCCCGCAAAAGTGGCATTATCTTATTGACAGCGGAATTAAAATCAACGCGGACTGCTGCGGAGTAATGAAGAAATCGCCGCTGAAATCGTTTGAAAAGAAAAACGGCGTGTTTCCCATTCTCGGTATTATGGCGGCTGAGAGCAAACGCCGGGAACAGAATTATCTGAAAGACGGCTGCAACGCCTTCAAGTTGATGCGGCCCCAGTCCCGCCCCATCTCCATCTGGACGGAGCAGGATGTTTTACAGTATATCGTCATAGAAAAGCTGACCATTGCTAAATGCTACGGCGAAGTCGTACCAGCAAGGAGGCAGCTTTCTTTATTTGAACCTCCTCTGCTGGAAACGACCCTATGCAAGCGTACCGGCTGCATCTTCTGCGGCTTTGGCTGCCATCTTGAGAAAGAGCCGAACCGCTTTCAACGGTTGAAAGTGACGCACCCGAAGCTGTGGGAGTATTGCATGAAGCCTGTGGAAACAGGCGGGCTGGGGATGAGGCCGGTGCTGCTTGCCTATGGCGTAAAAATCGAATAAACCAAAGGAGTTTTCACGATGATGGAACAGGAACCTGCAATCAAGCAAAAAGACTATGAAAGGGCTTCCCGGCTTTTAGGGAGGCTCTTTGAAGTTGATTCGGATATCACGGAACAAATCAACCGATGTCTCCAAGATTACGGAGCCAATGGGTTTTTCAGAAACCTTGAGAGCTTCGGTTTTTCAGAAGATGTTTTTGAAAAGCTGAAGGCGGTCAGAATGGTGCTGTTTGGAATGGGAGAAGAAGCAGTACCCGATTTACAAAAGCTTGAAAAGCCGGGAGGGGGTGCAAAACCGTGAAGAAAAACTATGATGAGGCTCACGCCTCCAGCTTCATAAAAGGAATCACCCGCCTTACGGGGATTGCCGAAAGCAAGCTGAAAAAATACGCCGCCGAAAACAATCTCTTTAATGTGCTGGAGCATCCCAATACCATTGACCCTAATAAACAGCAACTTGAAAAAATCCATGTCCTGAACGAATTTATCTCTATTTATCGGCTCCTCAAGCTACAGGAAAATGAAAACAAGCTGGTACTTGATTCCTCTAAGGTGGCGGGAGAATACTTTGCATCCTTATTGGGCGGCATTAAGGACAGGGAGAAGTTTATGGCTGCTTTTCTGGATACCGGCAACAACATCATCGAGACCAGGATCTTCTCCGAGGGAAGCATCGGAGAAGCAGCCGTTTATCCGAGAATGATATTGAAAGCGGCTCTTGACTGCGATTGCAAGTCCATCCTCCTGGCACACAATCATCCTGGGGGAAGTCGGATTCCGTCAATTCAAGACAGGGATATCACCGAAAGACTGATATCCATTTTTGCGCCGCTCCAGATCAGCGTGCTGGATCATATTATTGTTGCCAATAGCCAATATCACTCCATGGCCGAGAAGGAGGGTATGCCGCAGCCCTCCAGGGATGTAAGCTACGATGCTATTCCTCTGGATAACAATAAGGCGCTCGGGGAGGATAAAGCAGATTTTCATGTGGACATCTCGGATTTTGATGAATTAGACCCGGATGATTTTAATTTTTTAGAACCGGACGCCCAGGAGGATGAAGATGAATGGGAGCTTTGATTGACTATTAATTATTAATAAGGAAAGGAGCGTGTCCTATGGCTAAATCCGGTCAACAGCAGGACGAAAAAATCACTACGTCCATCTATCTTACCAAGCAGATGTGCGGTGAAATTGATAAAAAGGCGGACAGAGAGCATATTTCCCGCAACGAGCAAATCCGCAAGTATCTTGAAAAGGGCCTGGCGATTGAAAGCTACGAGGAAAACATCGACCTCATCACCGTCATTATCCACCAGGAAATCGACGTGTCTATCAAAGCACTTGGCAACCGCCTGGCCGGAATGATCAACCGCATGACCATTATATCGGCGGCGGGCTATTATGCCAATATCGCCCTGATTGCCGACCTTATCGACACCGACCGCTATTCCTCCTTTGAAAAAATCGAACGCCTGGCCAGAAAGCGCGCCCTGGCCTATGCCAACCTGAAAAGCGGCGACGCCCTCAAAGCCTTTCTGGATGACGAGGAAATGAAAAAGGCGGTCAACGAGCTAAAGGGAGGAACCCCGGCCTATGTCGATTTTGATGTATAAGCAGCGGTTTAGAAACCCCAATTACCGAAAGACCCCTAAATGCAATTACGCCCATATCGGCTATATCGCCACCCGCCCCGGCGCCTCCAAAAACGAGGGAATGCGGCATGGATTGTTCGGCAAGCTTTCTCCCGGCGAGCTGGTGGAGTTTGAAACCTGGCAGGAAGTCGCCAGAGAAGTCCGGGAGCTTTCCTATAAAAACGTCAACATCTTCCGCAGCATCATTTCCTTTGCTCCTGAAACCGCCATGGAATTGGGGCTGAATGACCATAAGGCATGGGAGCAGTATATCGAGCGGCATATCCAAACCTTGGCACAAAAAAACGGCATTAGCGTAAAAAACCTGTCCTGGGTCTGTGCCCACCACAACGAGCGCAGCCATCCCCATAGTCACGTTGCCTTTTGGGACAAAAACCAAAGGCTGATGAAAAACTATGTCCACCCTAAAATCCCCGACAGCATCCGCATCCAACTGATCAAGGAAACCTTTGCGGACAAGATCGAGCAGTATTGCAGGGAGAAGGACAAAGCCAAAGGCGACATCAAGGCCGTCACCGATGAATTGGTATCCGAATTTGACGAGTACGTCAAGGCGGCCCATCCAAAGGAATACAAACAGTTAAAGGAGCTGGTGGGACGGATTGAAGCAGACGAGCTGGGCACAGTCTCCTTGGACGGCATTTTGGGAGACACTGATTTAACCCCGCTGATTATCAGATTGTTCGATCTGAAAGATAAAATGCCGAAAAAAGGCCGCCTGTATTACAAGCTGTTGCCCGAAGAAGTCAAAGCGGAGGTGGATGCCTTTGTCGAGGAATTGAAAAACGGCAACGAGTATATCCGCAATATGATTGACGAATACGCGGACAGCAAGTGCGCCCTAGCAATGCTCTACAACACCGACCCTGAGAATACCGAAAAGTACCGGCAAAAGGCAGTCAAGGAAGCGGAAAAGCTGATTGCCAACAAGCTGCTGGGTGTGATCAAAGCAATGCTGAACAAGGAACATGAATTGTCCCATATGGAGTACACTGAGGCCAAAAAGCATTACTATACCGAGCAGATGATCTGTGAAATCCTGAAGATGCTGGAACAGAATATCGTAAGCCTTGATACGGAATATGACGACAAGCAGAAAACCATGAGCACC
>NZ_MLBF01000080.1 GCF_001936615.1 Desulfosporosinus metallidurans | reverse complement strand
CCCTTTTAACCCATTTATTAATGGACATTATTTTCTACTCTATTCTCATTATAACCCTTCTTGTACAATAATTTAAGAGAAATTTTCTGTCTTTGTGCAACATTCAATTAACTTAATCGTTCAAGATACATACTATTCATAAAATAATTGGAGAATGTTGCACTACCACCAAGTTCAACATGGCTAATCTTGCGATATAGTTCTCCCGCCATGGTAAGCTCGTGCTGATCTAAAAGAGTCCGAATGGCGCCAACATGGGCAGCATTGCCTACTGTCTTTATCTTTTCCGGGGCAATATCCGGAACTAGTCCAATATTCAAAATATTGTGGGCCTTGAGATACGTGGCAAACGTTCCTGATAACGTCACCGAATCGAGTTCTGGAACAGTTATTCCTGCCATTTCTACCAGCGTCTTAATTCCTGCACAGACCGCTCCTTTAGCCAACTGCATTTCGCCGATATCTTTTTGACTCAAAGTCACGTTCCACCCTTGAGCTGTTCCATAGGTCAAGACAAATTCACGCCCTTTTTCGCCCATGCGAATCCGTTTGAGCAACTCTGGTGAAAGCTCTTGAGTCTTTTCGGGGTCGGCTATCTTCCCTTGTTTGTTAATAACACCGACCTTTCTCATCTCATCAATTCCCTCAATAAGACCAGAGCCACAAATTCCAATCGGTTCCTGTCCACCGATGACTTGACAGTCTATTCCATTTTCCGTAAGAGTTACCCCTTCAATGGCCCCCTGTTTTGCCCTCATTCCATGGGTAATTCCTGCACCCTCAAAGGCAGGTCCAGCCGCGGTAGAACAAGCCATCATCATAGTTTCTGTTTTTAGGAATAGTTCACAATTAGTTCCTAGGTCAATAAGCAAATGATTACCCGGTCCTAGAACTTCTGGTGCCCCCACTATAGCCCCTACTGTATCTCCTCCTACGAAGCTTCCTATATTTGGCAAGAGGGAAACCCTTGCTTGGGGATTGATTTCCAGTCCCATTTCAAGCGCCGAAAACTCCAACGGTCTGTTGCATACCGAGACAAATGGAGAGACTGCCAGATGAGATACGTCCAAACCGAGAAGGAGATGATGCATCGTCGTATTGCCCACGATCGTCATTTTAAAAATCTCGTTTCCAGTCACATCCGTTTTGACCGCAAGTTCTTCGAGTAAATGATTAATCGTTCTTCTGACTGCACGTTGCAAAGTCAGGGCACTTTCATGACCATCATTAGCAAACGCAATACGGGAAATTACATCCGCTCCATAGGCTGTCTGTTGATTTTCAGTGGAGACAACTTTTAGGACTGTTCCTTGTAATAAATCGACCAAAGCCACTGCGACACTGGTGGTTCCAATATCGACCGCAGCACCATAAAGTCGTTTTGTCGTATCTCCTGCTTCAAGCTCCAGAATCGTGTCTTGTGAAAGCGTAACAGTAAGGGCGAATTTGTCCGTTCTTAAAACATCTGGCACCTTACCAAGGATGGCCAGATCAGCGTTGACATAGTCTTTACCAGTGACTGTATTAAGTGTATCTGCGACTCTGTCCCAGTCTCCACGTTCGTCAGTGAGGGTCGGCTTGCTAGACTGAATGAAAACCTTTTTAACCCCAGGATCCAACTTGCTAGCCTTCATTCCCAGGAGAGCACTTTCTTTGCGATCCTGGCTCTCAACAAAGTCTAGTTCAATGACCATGCCCGCTTGAGGTATGACAGTACAGGCCAGACGCACTCCCGCTTGTAATTCCAGCTCATTAAGATGTGCTAAATCGCGCTCACTGGGCGGGGAGACATACCCTGTCATTCGAACTTTGCATTTACCACACGTACCTTTGCCATTACAAATAGTTTGCACGGGGAGATGATGACGTACTAGCGCTTCCATTAAGGTTTCCTTTTCCTGCGTCACCATGAGACGATTAGGGAGTATCGTTATTTCCATAATTCCCTCCTGCTAACATATTGACTGTAACAGTCTGTCCTGGTTCTACGTATACGGTATCGTTCCCCACGTTGCCATTTAACAATGAGTTTAAAAGATCTAGATCGGCTTCTACTTCCCCAACTTCCCACCCGAAGAAGTCGGCAATTTTCAGGACCTTTTTTCGGTATTCTTCAAGATCTTTGGGGCCAGGTGTCACAATGAGAACAGCCTTGTTATAACTTCCATACAACATTTTAATCAGCTCTCTAGCCTTTTCCTCTCCATATCGATCCACATATTCTAAGTATTCGGCATAGGGAGTCCGACCGTGGTCCAGCCATCCCCGGCTGAAGTAATAAGTTCCTGGGTTTTCTTTAAGCAACTTTAGTTGCCTTTCATTAGACCCCAGCAAAAGCGAGATACAATCATGAGTTTTCGGCATAAGGAGCGGTACTCGCGGAGAAAGCAAACCGACAACGGCATTCGAACATCGATTATAGGTCGTAATGATCACATCGTAGTCCTGGCTTTGGTCAATGAGTTCCTGAAGACGCCGATGAAGTAGATCAGGTTTAGCGTGGAAATTAAAATCCAAGAACTCAGAATCCACAGTTTCTGGTAACCCCTTCCAGCAAACTTCATTCATGGTTGAAGCACAACCGATGAGTTTTATCTTCATGGGCATCTCCTTATTCTGTCTATAATAACCTTCCGCTCACTACTACACTTATTCGTTTTGTTCTATTGCATTTCCTGCTAATAGTCCTCGTATTTTCATTATCCTACCTTATCCAGGAAGTCTGCTAGTTTTTCCGGAGTGTCGAAGAGAAAATCAGGAGAACCTTCTTGTAGTTTTTGGGACGAGTGCCATCCCCAGGTGACTCCGATGGTCTGAGTGCCTGCATCTTTTCCCTCAATCATGTCGCCCTTAGTATCCCCTATATAATAAGCTGTGGTTCCAGGATACAGAGACATTGTGTTTTGAATCTTCTTGATCTTACTCTTTTCCTTTTCGGCACCAACAACATCTTTAAAACATTCAATACCGTTTTGATTCAATATCTGAATCGTAGCACTGGAAAGATTCGAAGTAATGACATAAATATGGTGTTTTTCCGAGATTCGTTGTAAAGCTTCTCCTATCCCCTTAAAAAGTTCAAGATCCGCTAATTGTTCACCCTGTAAAACTTCATACCGTTTCAATATATTGTCTATCGTGGATTCGTCCACACCACGGCACATCATGGTTTCGTAAACATTACCTTCAAAGAGGCCAATAACATCTTTCGGTGCATTGACCTCCATGAATCCGTTTTCACGACAGGCCTGTGTAAAACGAGAAGTAAAAACTTCCAGAGAATCTACAATAACGCCATCATAATCAAACATTACGAGTGCCACGTTGTAACCTCCTCGAATAATAAGCATGCACCTAGTATTAAAAGAGCATCCCCTTCTCTTATTAGAGAAGGGGATCACATGCTTTCTAGCTTAGCCTAAGAACTCGAATTGCTTATTACGAAAAGCCTTGAGATAATTAACACAATATTCATCTCGACCAGCCAGGGCTTCAGCCGTGACTAAACTAGCCATCATCATCTTGTCCAAGGGGTTAATAATGAGGCCATCCAAACCCTTACCAATGGCCATTATAGCAAAGGCATGGTTCATGAATTTCCGTACCGGCAAACCATAAGACACATTAGATAGTCCACAGATCGTATGAACTCCTTTAAATCGAGTCATAATTGCTTCCACTGAGTTGATAAATTCCACCGCGAAGGTGCTGTTAGTAGAGACTGGTTGAACTAACGGATCCACATAAATGTTATTGAGTGGCACATTGTTTTTGACAAGCCCATCAATAAGCTTTTCCGCTATCTTGAGACGGGCATCCATGGTTTCAGGCATCCCTTCATCACTCATGCAAAGTGCCACAACTTTTAGGTCTGTTCCCGCAACAACAGGAATCAATGCGTCATAGCGCGCTTTTTCTAGGGATATGGAGTTTATCATCGCCACACCTTTGTGTACGGACAAGGCCGCTTCAATTGCCTTTGGGTCTGGACTGTCAATACAGCAAGGGGCATCAACGGCCTCCTGAACAGTTTTAACCAACCATTGCAGGTATTCAGGCTCCTTTCCGACAAATATACCAGCGTTAACATCAATAAAATTTGCTCCAGCTTCAAGTTCATCCTTTGCAACTTGTTGAATATAGGCAACATCTTGCGCTTTTATCGCTTCCCCGATGGCCTTACGGCTCGCATTAATTAATTCCCCAACAACTAACATGCTATTTCCTCCTCATATTTCTGGTCGTTATTATTAAAATTAGCAATTGTATATAAGAATCATACCCTATTTAGCAGTAAGTCGACGAGCAGTTTCTACCGCGCCAGGAGCATCTGTACTCCATCCGTCGGCACCAATCTTTTTAGCAAAGTCTTCAGAAACAGGAGCCCCGCCGACCATGGTTTTAAAACTTAATCCTTGTTCACGAATCGCTTTGACAGTGACCTCCATAAAAGGCATCGTCGTGGTTAAAAGTGCGGACATACAGATGACGTCGGCATTTTTCTCTTTAGCCGTGGCCAAGAACTTTTCCGTATCCACGTCCACCCCAAGGTCTATGACGTCAAACCCGGCCCCTTCCATCATCATAGAGACGAGGTTTTTGCCGATGTCATGCAAGTCGCCCTTGACCGTGCCAATAATTATTGTCCCCTTTTTCTCGCTTTCCCCTTGCGATAATAAAGGTTTTAAGACTTCGAGTCCGGCTTTCATAGCTTTAGCAGCCATTAACATTTCCGGAACAAAGAATTCTCCTTCGGTATACCGTTGGCCGACTTCGTCCATAGCTCCAATGAGGCCATTAGATAAAATCTCCGAAACGTCCGTCCCATTCCCTACTTCAGCTTTAACAAGAGCATCAACTTTAGCGATATCAAATTCAACCACTGCATCATAAATTTCTTGTACGCTCATTTATTCTCTTCCTTTCATATCGGTCACTAGACCGTCACGATGTTTAATATTAAAGGCTCCAATTCGCATCTCCGGGTACAAGCCCTTTAAAGTGTTCACGTATTTTAGCGTCTAATTCTTCCGAGAAACGAGACTTATTTGGTTTACTAAGAATTTTATTAGCTTCTTTCATAGCCCGGCTATGAGCATCCGGTTTTCCTTGATCTTCCCAACGGCGGCGCATTTCCCTCGTCGCAACTTTAGGCAGAACAGCAACGGTACGCATATTCTTCATCGTATGGTCTAAGTCCATGTAACTGCCGCCAGGGCCTACTTTCGCAATTAAGTCTAGGCAAAGGTTTTCTTCGCTATACTCATACCCCTTTTTCATCCGTTTGAGCATTAAGGCAATTTCGTTATCGATAACTGCTTTGCCAAAGTCAAAAGCCATCAGACTACCTAAAAGCCCACCCATATTGAATAAGTCTGCACCAGCAAGTAAAGCGCCCGTAGTATTCATGCCGGTTTCATATCCCGACTGAGCATCGTTAGAATGGGCATTGGTTAAGCCTATATATCCGCCAGAGGGTACATTATAAAATCTTGCCATTTCCGTATGCGCCATTTGCATCATTCCTGTCTCGATGGCTCCTGGTGCGTAAGCCCCTGTACGCATATCTGCCACTGTCGACAATACGGCATAAATCATGGGAGCGCCTGGACGAATCATTTGAGTTAAGGTTGCAAGTCCAAGGAATTCCGCATTTCCCAATGTCAACGTCCCCATTAGACTAAGTGGTGACGTCATGCCCGCATTCGGTACAATCGTACCATAAACAGGTAATCCTTGTTCGAGCAGATAGATGACTGCTTCAGTAGATTCCACATCAAAGGTCAACGGAGAAACGACTGGGCAGTAATGATGGTTAATAAATGGGCGCTCACGATAAGCTTCTTCGCTTCCTGCAATCAGCGCGCCTAACTCCAAAACCGTTTTAAGGTCGTCCATGTTTGGGGTATTACTGCGTACTGGTTTCTTACAGTTTTTCAGTGCAGGATAGAAACGCGACATACTAAACTGTCCTTCTGGCGCGTCATCTGCCAGAGTTGAAATCGAAAAGACGTCAAATCCGGGCAGTTCATTGATTAAATATGCAATATTAGCAATATCACTAGAGGTAGCTCGTCTTTCTTCACCTGTTTTTGGGTCGATAATATTAGGAGCAGAACTTCCTGTGACCACAACCGGTCGATCTCCAGGCATGGTTATGTCAAATTTGGGATCTTGAGCTGTAAAGGTATAGGTGGGGACGAAGGTATGTCTTGCCTTTTCAACAACTTGACGAGGAAATTTGACCATCTTCGTCTCCATATCAACTAAGCAACCATTTTTTGCAAAAATGGCAAGTGCTTTCTCATTGCGAACCAACATCCCCACATTTTCTAAAATCTCCAAGGATGCTTCGTGTACTCGTTCTACTTCAGTTTGACTAAATAATTTAGTGAACTCCATTATATAATCCCCTTTCTTAACATTTTTCTGGATAGAGCCTTAGTCTACTATTGATTAAATTAACCCTTACAAAAATTTAACGACTTCTGAAATTTCCTCTTTATGGTTTTCAATCCATTTCATCAAACGGACATTGTGTTGTAAATAAGCCATGTATTCATACTCATTCAGGTTCGATCCTGCGTAATAAGCAGTTACGTCCCAGTTAATAAGATAGATATTTGCTGCTGCAATCATCGTTGGAAGATATTCGATTTCCACCGCATTCAAAGGTTCCAGTCCTTGTAATTCAATCAGTTTCTTTTGGTACGATTTCAGAAAGATCGCACACTTATCAAGAAGCAAAACCCCATCCTTTTCATCTTGCCAAGAGCTACAGCAATAAGCTAAAGCAAGTGTAACATCAAAGAGACGACGATCAATCTTAGACCAGTCAAAGTCAAAGATTCCCACAACTTTGCTATCAACATATTTAAGATTACCCGGATGAAAGTCGTTGTGGCATGGAGTATAAGGCATCTTCTCAAGGACCTCATCCGGAATTTGCGAACTCTCAATTACGTCTAAGATTGAATCAAGATTATCTTTGTAATAATGGTGAAATTTAGTATCAAGATTCTTTTGGGCAAAGGCCTTGTAGGTTTCGGGCAGAGTCGGAAGAAATTCCATAATTTTCGGTTCTACTCGTTCAAGCCCTTGTGGATTAAAATCTCGCGCGGCATTATGGAAAGTTGCCAGAACTTCGGCTGCGCTAGCATATTCAGCATCATTTAGCGTAGGGTTATCCCAGGTATATAGATCCTCCCCTTGCAAATATTGATAAACAGCAAAGTAAATATCCGTTATCTTTCCGTTTGTACCCTCAGTCTTTTTGACAAAGGTTACCCCATCCCTAGTTCGAATCAATCCAGCGGCAATATCGAGCCCATGGGCAATCGAGTAATCGATCATGGAGTGCTCAAACAATATTTCTGTCTCTGTGATTCCGTATTTGTACTTACGTACAAAGTACTCGTACTTCGTTCCGTCTTTTTCAGTGAGAACACCGAAACTTCGGTTGACATACCCTCCGAAAATCTCATAGACATCCGTTACTGTCCCGAGGTCATAATTTTGTAGTGCATCAACTATCTGATTTCGTATGAGGGCCGCTTCCAGGGATTCGAAGAAAGTAGTGGCAATCTTCTTAAGTTCTTCGCTTTGGGTAAACAACTCAAAGGTTTGATTAACAGTCTGTTCTTCAAGATATCTCATTTTACTTGTGTTCATGTTGACCTCCTCCTTAAATTCCTTGGGCTGACGTTAAGACAAAAGAAAAAGATCTTTAACAACTACAATTCAATCCTGACCCTTGTTCGATTTCACTATTCAGAAATCTTTGTACAAAGGGTTGATTAACGTACTCTAATCATATCATCTCAGAAATACAATTTTCTTAACACAATCCTGCTCGTTTTGACTCATTTATACCAATTGAATATTCGCACTTTTTGGCACAAATTAAAATTCTTTATCTAATTCAAAGAAAATAAGAAAAAAGCCGGTAGCTATCGGCTTTTTTTCGCGATCATCTTCGATAAATTTTCTTCAATAAAACTCTTCAATTCAAAAGCGTCTTCAAAGTAATAATCTGCTCCGATTCGCTTGGCAAAACCCGAGTCTACCGGTGCCCCACCGACGATAACTATTAGGTTTTTTCGAAGCCCCAAGACCTCTAATTCGTCAATCACTTCTTTCATGACTGTCATAGTTGTTGTTAGCAGCGCTGACATCATGAGGATATGGGGTTTTTCTTTGCGTACAACACTTGCAAATTTTTTAGGGGTAACATCTACTCCTAAATTAATAATTTCAGCCCCTGTAGACATAATCATCATCTTTACTAAACTTAACCCGATATCATGGAGATCCCCAGCCACCGTTCCCATAACGATTTTACCGGTCGTTTTCTTACCTGACTCTTTCAAACAAGGTTCTATAAGACTTAATCCTGCATGCATGGCCCGAGTTGCCATGAGCACCTCGGGAACCATGACTCTTTGATCGCGAAACTTCTCGGCCACTCGATCCATTCCGGCAATTAAGCCTTTTTCAAGAACGGATTCAGCGGAAAAGCCTTGGGCCAAAGCCTGTTTGGTTAAAATCATGCTTTCTTCTGCTTCGCCGGCAGCGATGGATTTAATAATGGCTTGAAAAATCATCAAAATTACACCCTTTAATATAAACTATTTTTATAGATCAGGGGAGTAACCCCAATATATTTACGAAACACCTTTGCAAAATAGCTTTGGTTTTGAAAACCAACAGCTTTAGATACTTGTGCTACACTGAATTCAGGTTTTTTCATAATCTCAACTGCTTGTTCCACCCTTACTCTTGTTAAATAGTCGTTAATCGTACAATCCAATTCTTCTCGAAACAGTCGTGAGAGATGAGAAGGACTGATAAAAAGATGTTGCGCTACATTGGTCACTGTAATGGGCAAAGCATAATTCTCCATTATAAAATCCCGAGCATCTTTAACGATTGCAAGGTGCTTTTTATTGGCTAAAGTAAAAATTCCCTCTAAAAACGTTTCTACGATTCGCTGAATCTTGTAAAAGAACTTTTCGACTCGTTCAATACCTTCAATTTCCTTATTAAATTCCTTCAGCAGATGCATTATTCTCTCTGCATTTGCTCCGCCTTCTACTGCCGCCCTTGATGTCAAGGTCGCCAATTCCAAAATTCTCGCTTTGACAGTTTCGAGATCTCCAACTGTTTTTGTGTACAGATCTGTTAAGAGACTCTGAAGCGTTTGGTTAGCTCTGGTTCTGTCTCCTAAGCGAATATAACGCAAAAACTTACGCTCTTTTTTCAGATAAGTATCATAATCACTGAGGTCTGGTAAGCGTCTTTTTTTCCTATCCTCAATTTCCAATCGGATTTGCTGTTGTTGAACCCGAGTAGCATCAATTTCTTCTAGACTATTAATGTTCCGTTTTACTATGTGGTTCACGACCACAAAAAGCATATCTGCCGCGGCTTGAGACCGTGCCGGAGATATGACTTCAAGTTTACAAGCTTTATTCTTTAATTCTTCAAAGTTCTGTACCCCGATGTTGAGCTTCTTAAGTTCCTGAAAGAAGAAGTGGTCTGGTTCCCACATTAGTACTTGACCACAAATAATACTCCCCAAAGAATCCCCTTTAATCATAATTGGAACAGCCCAGATGACCAACCCGGCATGACAACGAAAGAAGTAAGGTTCCTCCCATTTTGCCGCCTCGAAACTTGCACGTTTATAGGAATCCTGGCACTTCTTTTCTCCTTCAGGTTGGCATCGAATATAACGACAAAATTCACTTCGCTCAAAATTCCCCGGTACTGAAAAGGTTACTCCCTCAGTATTAATGGCTTCGATATGCAACCCAGTGGCATTGTGAAAGCTACCTAAACTTTCCTCGAGATAGTTAGGATCCAGAAAGTTAGAATCTAATGTTTCACGTTGCATTGAACTCACCCTTCCATCATAACAAGCAACCCCAGTAACACCACGTTCCTATTAGCGATTAAACACCAATGTCTTCACGACCACTGGTACCACTCTACCACCCATAAGGGGTTTTCCGATGTCAATATAGTCACAATCCTCTACCTCAAGCTGGTCAATACAGATCATTTCTAAAGGTCGATTGGCCAAAGCTTCCAGACATTGGCCCAAGACTTTCCCGCAATCTGCTTCGATGACGAGAATAAGCGGATTATTTTCAGACAAGTAGTCTTCCATACCCAGTAGCAGCCCTTGAGCAAGGATACTAATGTCTGCAAAGGACATCGTGCGTGGACTTTTCATCGTCAAAGCAACCGCTCCAGCAGAATGATCAACTTGGAGGCGAAGGATTTCTTTTTTAACGATATCAGCAATCCCTTTTGGCGTATCGGGTATTGTCGTGGCAAAGGGAGAAATGGCCATGACATTACGCAAGGGCAACGTCTTCTCCTGTAGATGTATTGTACTCCCACTTAAATTCACAGACTGCGTTCCCGTCCCGATAACAGTTGCACGCACTGTTTCTTTGGGCTTTTCTAAAATGAATCCCGCTGTCTCCAGGCTTCCCTTGAGCTCCCAGCCCAAAAGAGGTCCGAAATCTCCATAGGCCGTTACTTCCTCCATCGTTTCCGGTCCATATTGGGCATAGACATAGTCTGCCACCCCGCCGGAAATCATTACTTTTCTGATTGGAAAGTCTAAACGCAAGGGAGACGTCATGAGAAGTTCTTGGGTTAAACCAGAGAGCTTAGAGGTTTTAAGGACGTTCACAACACAATCTGCCATAGCTTTTACCAAGGGACGTAGTTGCGGAAGGGTCACACGTTCACCAGCTGAAAGCCTTTGACCAGTGGAATGAAGAGCGACTTTTGCTGGCTGAGAAATATACGTAATGCGGTCCCCTTTAGGGGTAAATTCTATTAGATGTCCGCCGACATTTACGCACGCCGTATCAACAGCTTTACCCTCATGAAAAGTTGCAAAGTTAGAAGTTCCACCGCCCACATCAATGTTGACCACTGTTTGGTGCCTCTGTGTAGAATACTGCGCCGCCCCAGACCCTTTGCCGGCAAAAATTGACTCCAAATTGGCCCCAGCAGTGGCCACTACAAAATCTCCAGCAAATCCGGCTAAAGCGTCAATGATCGCTTTGGCATTTTCTTTTTTTGCTGTTTCCCCTGTAATAATCACTGCTCCCGTATCAATCATCTCAGGCGTTAACCCCGCAGCCGTATACTCCGTTTCTACAATCTTCGAGACCGCAACTGCATTAATCAGCTCGCGGTCCAAAAGAGGGGTAAAATATATCTGGCTGCGATGAACAACTTCTTTATCGGTGATCTCCACTCGTGGGACAAATGTCCCCGAAGCCGTGTTTTCAATGGTTAGTCGGCTAATCACCAGCTGGGTAGTGGTGGTTCCTATATCAATGCCCACACTTGTGATCGTTTGGTTAGTTGATTCGGGCATCTTATCACACCCCTATTTTTGCTGGTTTAGCTTTACGCCACTGGCTTTGGCAGCAAGAATTTGTTTGATAACATCCTTGAGATGCGCCCCTGCTTCAGCCGGGGGAATACCACCTTTATGAATATTAGAGATAACAGTACGATCAGCTTCTACAGTATTTTCATTTGGCCGATAAATCATGTAAGCACTGAGGCTTTCTGCTGTCCCTAGGCCTGGCCTTTCACCAATAAGGGAAATGATCACATCCGAATTGACGAGAGCTGCAACGTGGTCCTGGACCCATACCCGTCCATACTTCACGAAAAACGGTGCTCCAACCTTTATTCCTGCAGATTTCAATCCTTGCATCAGTGCTGGCAAAAGGTCAGGTATATTAGCCTCAATCGCGCTTGAACTCAGTCCATCTACAATAAGAATCTGTACTTGGACATTTTTCTCACATTTTTCCGAGACCGTTCTTGCTGCTTCTTCCGACAGACGACGTCCTAGATCTGGTCGAGTTAGAAACTCATCTTTATTGGCCACTGCACTTTGAACAGACATCAGATTCATTCGTTTGAGAAATTCCTCGGACACATCGAGGAAGACCGCATCCTGAGCCACAGCATGATCGGCTAGAAACCTTAACCAGGACATCGTTTTGGGGCGCGCTCCTGCTCTACCGATCCCGATCCGAGCTGGTGTTGACTTTTTCATGGCTTTAACTGCATCCGCATTAAACGGATTGGAAATCTGCATTTCGTCAAGAGGAGGAAACGTCACCATCTCCTCGTCTGAAGAGTCAGGGAGCAGCGGTGTGTCCATCATCGCGGCCGACATTACATGATCTTTGCTCTTCAGAGAAAGCATCCCTTTCTTGGCGAGTTCTTCCAAAACGCTCTGAATAATAACCTTTTCTAATTCGTTATTCGCGACTGCCACCTTGATTCGCCTCCCTATTTATCAAATATGGATGGGTCCCCGGCTCTCTCTGTCAGTCTGCCGTTTTCCAAGATACCCATCTTCTCCAACCACTTCTCAAACTCAGGAAGCGGCCGAAGCCCTAAGATTTCCCGGGTACTTGCATCATCATGATAACTGGTATCTTGATAACTTAGCATAACATCATCGCCGCCCGGAACTCCCATAAAGAAGTTCGATCCAGCCATCGCGCAAAGAAGAGTTCCCATTTCCTGATCATTTTGGTCTGCTTTCATATGATTCGTATAGCAAGGGGCAATTCCCATTGGCAGACCATGTAGCTTGCCCATGAATAGGTCTTCCAAGTCTGCCCTAATGACTTCCCGACCAGAATAAATGGTCTCCGGTCCAATGAATCCTGAGACATTATTGGTCATAAAGGGCCGATAGCCACGCGCATACCCATAAGTTCTTGCTTCCAAGGTCATCATATCAACCCCAAGGTGAGCATCTAGTGAGACTTCTGAGCCTTGACCGGTTTCAAAGTACATAAGGTTTGGACCCGTCGCCGTTCCTCTTCGCTGTACCAGAGCAAACGCCTCATCAAGTATAGCAGCATTTACGCCAAAGGCGTCGTTTGCTTTTTGCGTTCCTGCAATACTTTGAAAAACTAAATCTACCGGGGCTCCTTTTTCAATTGCTTTCATTTGTGTAGTCACGTGGGCCAAAACACAATTTTGAGTCGGAATTTCCCATTGTGTTGTGAAATTCTTAACTGTTTCCAAGAGGCGCGTAACCGTCTCAACATTGTCTTCCACCGGATTAATCCCAATCACTGCGTCTCCTGAACCATATGACAACCCCTCTTTTAGAGATGCCATCATGCCTTCAATATTATCCGTCGGGTGATTGGGTTGGCAACGAAAAGCTAAGGTCCCTGGTACACCGAGTGTCGTATTACAGTGCGATTGGGTGCGCATCTTCTTCGACCCATAAACAAGGTCCATTGTTGACATCAATTTGGCTACCGCTGCAATCATTTCGCTAGTAAGTCCTCGACTGATATGAGACAAAGTATCTCCTGTTGTCTTGTGGTCGAGAATATACTCGCGCAGGTAACCAACCGTCCAGCTTTTTATCTCTTGATATATTCTTAGGTTAAGTCCGTCATAGATGGCGCGAGTTACTTCATCCTCTTCATATGGGATAACCGGATTATTATAGATATCCTCAAGGGTAAGATTACTCAAGATCAACTTAGCTGCAACTCGCTCGGAAGCAGATGTTGCTGCAATTCCGACCAGTTCATCACCAGACTTCTCTTCATTGGCCTTGGCCATAACTTCCTTGAGATTTTTAAATGCAAAAACCTTGTTGTAAACCTTTGCCTTTAAAATCATCGAATGTTCCCCCAATCTGACATAAAGT
>NZ_MLBF01000079.1 GCF_001936615.1 Desulfosporosinus metallidurans | reverse complement strand
TATTACTATATTTCAAAGGTTTTTTAAACACATATTTAAGAAAATAAAACTAAGACCTCAATCAAGCAATTCTAATGGTTTGTCATCAAAATCTAATGCTAACGTATACTGCTATTGCCTAGCAATATATGATTTACTTTTATTATATTTGTTGGGTCTGATAATGACGATTACGTACAGTAACATAAATCCTGCATTCCCGCATTGGTGTAACGAGAATGGCTACATGCCTTGAAAACACTGGGTTCTCACCTCGTTACATATAATTAGTGTAACGAGGTGAATTGATATAGGTAAATCCCCGCAACTATTGGATTTACTAGCTTTGAAGAATTCCTCGTTACATTTTTTCGGGAAGGCAGGATAAATATCATTTCCTTGTTTTTTTAAGGATCTGTCTCCGGCAAATGAATTATTTTTTTCTAAAGTTCGTCGTCAAAACCAACTAATCGAAGACAAATTTCACTCGTGGACTATCTTTCCATTCGTTTCTTAATTCTTCAATATAATTACTGTTATCATTATTATTCATAATTTCTTCATACATGGGCTTTAATTGTGGATACCTCTTATTTATAAGCTAAAGTGCTGGGTGTGGTGTGGGTAATGTCAACTTTTATTGTTCACGTCGTTCCATTTTTAGCGTGTACTGTACAATATCTCATAATAGGTTTTGATTTGGACCTTCTTTCAACCTCAACGAAACCAGCCTTTTCAAAAGCAGAAGGGATACCCGTCCACTCAAAGGCATCGGGAACTTGTTCTCCGTATGGTACGCCAGGATACCCCTCAATTATCTTAACATTGTTAATCTCGCAGTATTTAATAACCCCTTTTAGAAGTTCAAGAGATATGCCTTTTCTTCTAAAGGATTTAGATATAAAAAAACAAGTTACGGACCAAACCTGTTCATTATCAATTCTTTTTAAGACTCGCGAATTTTCGAGTCTTAAATAATCTTCTCTCGGCGCAACTGCACACCAACCAATGGGTTCGTTATCTATATAAGCTAAAACCCCTGTTTTCATATTCTGTTCAACCAGTGTTCTCATGGCACTTCTATTTTCCTTCCCCTTTTGACGCTCGAAGTCTGATCTCTTTAAACGCCACGACATGCACCAACACCCATCACATGCTCCTCTTTCCCCAAATAGCTTCTCAAAATCAACCCACCTAGGAAGATCTAATTCGTAAATCTTTAAGTTCACTTCATTGTTAGCATAGATTTGCATAATAATCCTCTTCTCTTGATACTCACCGTTTGGAAGTCAGCAAACATCCTAACTACTTTAATGTGTATCTATGAATTTTTGTAATTCATCGTGCCAGGCATCAGGCTCAAATGTACCTATCCCTGTAGTCTCTCCAAACAAAAGGTCAATGATATAGCGTGGTTTTTTACCGCCGATGAACATTGCTTTGATACAGGAAACACAATAAACCACTACATTGTCACAAGGCATTTCGTTCGAGCGTTTTTCCATCTGTTTCTTGACCTGCTCTATAGGCAATACGCCGTAAAAACTATCCCCGCAACAGACCGCTTTTGTACGAGTATTCTTCGGTTCAGCGATATTAATATTCATCCTCTCAAGGAGTTTTCTAATTGCAGAATGTACCCTTTCCTCGGTACGTGTTGGGCAGGCATCATGTATGGACATTTTCATACCGTTATAGTCAGGAAACGGAAAGGTTTTGCTTTCGGCTAATATTTCCCAGAGTGATACTGTAGATATCCCCTTATAAAGCTCTCTATAGCGCCTATCACAGCCTGCGCAGGTATTAATTACTTGCGTGCCCTTTTCAAGGTTAGGCTCATGTCTGCAACAAATTAGGTGTTCATTAATAACATCCAAATCTTGATTTAAAAACTCTAATACTTTTTTAGCAAGCTCTTGCTTATATATCAACAGCGCACAACCTGGCGCATAGACTTGTTTCATTTAATAATTCCTCCAGATTAGTTCTATCACAAAGATATTATAAGTGAAATGCAACCGAAGATCTTCCTGTATTTCAGTTACATACCAATATTCCGACTCCCCAGTTTAGCAAGACGCCACCCCGGCGGGTTGTAGCGGGGGTAGAATGTTCGACAACCGCTTTATCATGACAAATCATTCTACGTGTTCAATTAGAACTAGGAATTAAGATATTTAGTGTAAACATAATTGCCTTCTTCGTTATCTCTTCACATAAATGTGGTGGATTGTCTGGCTTAAATCCTTCTGGTCTTAGATCTCTACAATTTAAACTTCCAAACTCGTCTTCAAATCCTTCTGCAAAATTATTGAATTTATTTACTATATCCTCAGGTTCGAGTCCTTTTTCTCTTCCTTGAATTCCAATAAACATTAATGCTCCTGCAACTAGTCCACACTGAGCCCCATACCGGCCTGCTCCAGGCATCCCAATTGCTGCATCAAGAATTTGTGAGTTCAAATTAATATGAAAATTTCTGAAAAAGTCAGTAATGATGTAGTCGCACAGTTCAAATCATCATTCCAATAAAGGCTGTGAATTCTTTCATTTATATACTCCCGATATGCATAATCGAGCACGGTTCGGAGACGACGGGCGCAAGGGGGCTTAGGCAAGGAATGCAAATTGATTTTCTCAAGCTACGAAATATACGTTTGTCAGGAGTCGATTGGTATTGCTAAAAATAAAGAGAGCGGGTATTGACCGCTCCAGTTTATCAGCCTTTAAATCCAGCACTCCTCGAAAGATGATAAAGAATTAATTGATTTAAGCTTATATTTTCTCTTTTAGCGAGTTCAGCTAAATACCTATGGAGGCTTTTTGGAACTCGCACATTAAATTTCCCTGAGTAGTCGTCTTTAGCCGGTTCAGAAATTTCGATGCCTTGTTCCAAAGCTATCTCTATCCATCCCCTTTTGGCGTCCTCGATCATGGCCAATGCTTCATCAGCGGTCTCAGCTTGGGTAATGCAACCAGGCAGATCAGGTATTTCAATAACATACCCACCCTCTTCAGCCGGGAATAAAGCGTATTTATACGGGAGAGCTAAGTAATAATCAATCCCTTTATTCGTCATCGTTAATCTCTCCTTCCAACAGTTCGATGGCCCGCTCAACGTATGTAGCTTTAATATGTGGTTTGTGAAATGGGACCGAGAGAAGCTTCTCTCCCTTTGTGTAGTAATAGTGACTGGAGCCTTTGGATGATTGACGTTTAGTAAATCCGTAATGGATTAATATTTTGTCTAATTCTTCGAATCTTACATTCTTAGGATTATTCCGAATACGTTCGAGTAGCTTTTTAAGCTTGCTCAACAGCTTCACCCCTATATAAATAGTACCATATATAGTGGCAAATATCAAATGTATTTGGTTACTTCTTGATTATCGAAAAATAAATGGCGCTTAGGTTTAATATAAAGTCCGAACGCCACTTGTATGAAATCTCATTACTTTAGCGGAGAATTAAAAGCACAGTGATAACGTGTGTGAATATTGAGGTTAATTAAGTCCTAGGGCCAGAGATAGAGAAGCCTTAAACGACTCTCCGCCAGATAATGATTTTACTGTACGTATTTTACCAGTGTAATTGTCCAATACATCTAGCTCTAAAACCGATTGAGAACGATGATCTGTTGCATTCTCTTTGCGCAGTAGTTCATATCGTCCATTGGACAAGGCCTTTAAGCGTTTGTTTGCTTCTACGATAATTTGGTTAAAGTAAGATGCCTGCACAAATTGTTCAAAGGCGAGTTTTTGCTTCCCAGTAAGTTCTCTGTTGGCAGTTTTCGATAAATTGCTAACCACTAAATAATCCTTTTCCAGTTGATGTCGCTCCGTTTCTCCCTTCGTTATAGCTTTAGTAATTGTCTCATTGATCTGAAGTCTTGCGACAAAATCTCCTGCACTTTTTGTCCAAGGTTTCTTTTTTAAGTTGTAATGTACTTTGTTCCTCCAAAATCTTGACGGTATCTTTCGGTTGCTTATCTTTTGTTTCGGCAATGAGCCTCACAATCTCTGAATTCGTACTTTTATAAGCATCAATCCAACTAAATTCTTACGAACTGTAAAATCAAAGAAAGATGATTGATGTTAATCATAATGCCTGCAAGTTATTTGAATACTCGTTGCCTTGGATAATGTCGTATTATGGGTTAGGTTCGAAGAATCTCAACGTTAGATCTACGTAAAAAATATATTGTTTTCACGCAAAAGGAGCAGATATTCCAATCAAAATATCTGCTCAAATAATTTTAAATACAACTTACACCCATTACTTTAAAAAACCAGAATAAACGGGTTTTCATTGACGTTCCTTCTATTTTTCTGGAATAATTTCATTCACACAATTCAATGCGTTTAAGGTTCTTGGAAATCCCATATCGGGCAAGCATTGTGTGATTGCCTCAATCATCAGTTCCTTGTTGTTTCCGACATTCAGGTTTCCCTGCACATGGGCTTTTACCTGACTCTCACAGCCACCCAAGGTGCTGATGATGCATAAGGTCAGTAATTCTCTCATTTTTACATCAAGTCCGCTTCTGGTATAAAAATCGCCGAAGCACATAGCAGACAGGTACTCCTGAATGTGTTTCTGATTTTTCGGAGTGTTTTCCTGCATTTTATCAATCACATCACCAAATATGGACTTCTGTACCTTTAGGCCCTCTTCAAACCGATTGTCCTCCGTGACCTGTTTCTGGCTTTCCACCGGAAGTGAAATATTCATTTCTTTGAAAGCCTCGTTAGCCTGATAGATTGCATTGAGTGCCTTAGGAAAACCAATGTAAGGCGCACATTGGTATAAGGCTTCTTTGATTTCAATCGGAGTCAAACCGATATTTAGCGCCACCTTGACATGAACCTTTACCTCTCCAAGCGTCTGATTGGTAGTCAATACGACCAGCGTGATCAGTTCACGTTGCTTGTCGGTCAATTTACCACGGTAGAACACGTCGCCAAAGATAAAGTTGTTCATAATATCAGTAAAGTCCGGGTCTGTGGTAAATGCTGAGAAATCAGTATCACCGAACAATTCCGCAAATTTCTGTTTGCATCGTTCAATTCTGTCCATTGTCCTTTGCTCCTAACCTTTGACTGTTTTACTTTTTTACTCATTGAAATCATCTTCCGTATTCTGAGTTATCTTAACTTCAAAATAATTTTTTGCTTCCCGCATCCTACTGCGGATTTCCACATGGAACGGGCAGTTCTTTTCGCAGGCACCGCATTCGATGCAGTCATTTGCGTTTTTGCTTAATTTCATGTAATGGTTCTTTGCGAGTTCGTCACCAACTTTTGCCAGATCCATATATTTGTTTACGGAACCAATATCGATTCCAGACGGGCATGGCTGACAGTGGTTGCAGTAAATGCAGGTACCCTGTATGTCGCGGTGCGGCAAGCTGCCGATAAAGGAATAGTACCGTTCCTCTCCAGAAGCCGAGTAATATTTGAGTACATCCTCCAAATCGGCTCTGGAGCGTACACCCGGCAGACATGAGAGAACAGCGGGGCGGTCCAGCGCGTACTGTATGCATTGAGAGATCGTCATGTTACGGCGGAAAGGAGATGTCTTTGCATTCAGCAGCTGTCCGCCGCCATAAGGCTTCATGACCGTGATGCCGATGTTTCGTTTTTCACATTCCCGATAGAGTTCTATACGCTCATGTGATAAAGATAGTTTGCCCCGTGACGGCTCAAAATCATAGGCGGCGTTAAGGCTGAACATAAAGATGTCGATCTCTCCGGTCTCGATAAAGAGTCTGCAAATATCCGCAGAATGGGAATCAGATTGATGCCGTGATCCATGCCATAACAAATAATATCTTCAATTTCTCGCGCTGTGGCATCGTGCAGGCTTCCTGCACCAATACCGATCGTGCTGATTTTGCCACCGTGCGGCAAATTTTTGTATTCCATAAATCCTTGCTCACTTTCCAGGGTAACTTCATTGATACGTAAGAAAAGCTGAATGACAAGTCACCCTGAAGTCATCCAGCTTTTTCTCTAAAACGGATATCCTTAACTTGTGGGTATTACCGATAAAATCGTTTTGGAATCCTACCTGTTAAGAAAAAGAACTTTCAGCAACACCGCAAGAAAAATTCATGTTATTTTAAATTGTTATATTCTTGATCCGTTACAGGTTCCAACCATTCAGCGTCTCCCTTTTGAGCATTAGTAGTTATCGCGATATGTGTAAACCAGCTATCCGGTGTAGCACCATGCCAATGTTTCACATCCGGATGGATCTTTACGACATCCCCTTCATGAAGCACCTGTACCGGCTTACCTTCTTCCTGATAAGATCCTTTGCCGCCGGTAACAAGCAGAAGCTGGCCACCTGGATGTTTATGCCAATTGTTTCTTGCGCCTGGTTCAAAAGTTACATTACCTATCGGGCAATTAAACGTGCTGTCATTAGAAACCAGCATTTCAAGCCATGCTGTCCCAATGAAATAGTCATTCGTAATTTTTTCACCTTTCGGGAAGATTACACTTTCACTTAAATTATTTGATGTATTCATATTTCATTCTCCTTTTTCATGATACTACTTTCTTGATTGTTAAAGATTGTTACCGAAAAATCAGTTAACTTGGTTACAGCCTGATCTACTTATTTACTGTTTACTTCTGCGGCCTTGCCCCTTTGGCTACTTTTGTTTTTAACTTTTATAGGCATATGGATCTGGCGAAAAACGGAATTAGAACTTATTCATACACAGCATTGCATATACCGAATATCTCATCAGAAGTCAGTGGATGTGTTCCAGCTAAGGAATTTTTACCTAAGCCTCCCACACGAATGGTTTCATCAGCCATCATTTTCAAATCTTCTTTCTTTACACCCACGTTTTTCAAAGTATCGTATGCTCCAATTTCCTTAAACCAATTCACCACTGCAACAATCGTTGCATCGGCTGCTTGCATGTCATCTTCAATCGCTATATCAAAAACGCGGCGGCCAAGTCTAGCCAAACGATGGGGGCGATCCGTTTGAATGACAAGCCGGAAATATGCCGGGGCCAAGATTGCTAATCCCCGACCATGTGAGATGTCATAATGTGCGGATATTGTGTGTTCCATTGCGTGGACAGGGTAACTACCTTCCCGGCCAGCGTTGGCAAT
This sequence comes from Desulfosporosinus metallidurans, assembly GCF_001936615.1. GTDB lineage: Bacteria > Bacillota > Desulfitobacteriia > Desulfitobacteriales > Desulfitobacteriaceae > Desulfosporosinus > Desulfosporosinus metallidurans. Next base: position 7,477 of record NZ_MLBF01000079.1, on the reverse strand, counting down.
CCCTATCAAAGCAAGTGTGCTGGTCCATAGCAAATGCGCACGCGCTTCATAATCGTTTGGCTTGTTAATTGCAAGTTTGGCAAACCGTACAGCATTTCTCATGAGTCCTTCCGTGATTTCATCTTGAACATTCGCGTGTTCATCACCTGTAAAATAGCCTTCATACAGGTGTGTAAACATATCGACGGCGCCATCGGCTGTATAGTTTGCAGGAACGGTGTATGTGAGTTCAGGGTCAAGAATAGCAGCTTTTGGAGAGAGAGCTGGACCATTGATTCCGGATTTCTCTTTGGTTTTTAAATTTGTAATCACGGCCCCACCGTCTGCTTCAGAACCGGTTGCAGCTAACGTTGGAATCGTAACGATGGGCAGGGCTTTTTGGATAGGCAGCAATTCTCTCCATTTTCCTGTAAAATTCCCGCGAATGTATTCATGAATTGGCAGACCTGAAACTGCAACTGTCGCAATTGCTTTGGCTGCATCCATTGCAGAACCGCCACCAAGTCCTACAATAACATCACAATGATTTTCACGGGCGATATGGCCGGCTTCATCGACCGTTTCCGCACGCGGGTTTGGTTCTATACGATTGAATACAACAGAATCTACTCCAGCTTGTTTCAATGATGCGATTACCTTGTCCAAAACACCTGTTTTCTTAGTCGAGGAACGTCCGGTTACAATCAATGCCTTTTTCCCATATTCACATACGATTTCCCCGGATTTTAATACTTCACCTTTACCAAAAATAATTTTCGTTGGCATATGCAAGGCAAAGTTTAACATATAGATCACACTCCGTACTTTTCAATTTTAATTTATAAAGCAACGCCAAATGCATTCAAGGCCCTCGAAAAAGGGAAAACAGCGTCTTACCGGATAAAGTTGGTAAATGTGTTTTCTTCGCGCTCAGGGAACGGAACACCAGCTTTGATACCGGCCTCTTTGCACTTTAAGAACCATGCCATATTTCTTCCTAATATACGCATTATCTGCAATCCCTCTAAATCTTTTTTTACGTCCTCCAGTGTGGAGCCGTGTACCATGTTCCAATACCTCGATGAGATAACAGGCATTTCCGATATGGTGAAATATTTATTAAGCTGGTCAAATGTTGCGGTCGTCCCCGCCCTTCTGGCGGAAACAATAGCGGCTGCCGGTTTTAGGTAAAAAACTTGTTTTCCAGAGCATAAATCGGTATAGAAAGCACGGTCTAGAAATGAAGTAATGGCACCTCCTGCAGACGCATAATGTACGGGCGAACCGAATACAAACCCGTCGGCGTCTCCCGCAATATCGAGAAAATCATTGACTCTGTCAGGAAATATACAATGCCCCGTGTTCTGGCAGTTTCTACAGGCAATACATCCGGATAACGGCTTGGTTCCAATCTGAAAGATTTCAGTTTCAATCCCTTCTGCATTCAGTGTTTTAGCCACTTCTTCCAATGCCGTATAGGTACACCCCTTTTCATGGGGACTTCCATTAACTAATAATACTTTCATACTTGCCTCCTGTTTGTGTTTTGAACTTGTAATCAGCATTAGCTTTTATACAATTTGATTTATTCAATTTAATAATCCTTTTTAACTCTACCTACTCTACTCCCTGCAATTTCAACGTTTGATAATGCTTCATTTAGCATAGATAACTCATCTTCAGTTAATTCAATATCTGCTGCACCTATGTTTTCTTCCAAACGGTTTAATTTAAGAGTTCCTGGAATTGGAACAACCCAAGGTTTTTGTGCAAGTACCCGGATCAACACGATGTTGATAAAGTAAATCAATTGAATCAACTCTTAATCGTTTTAAAGAACCTTCAACTGATTTTCTAATATTTTCTGGTGTGCTATCCATCAATAAATCACCACTTTGCCCATGTTCAAAAGCAACACCGAATTTAGTAGCAATCACAACTTTACCCTTATATGGTTCAAGTGCTTCCCCTACCAATTCTTCATTTACATAAGGCCCATAAACTTCGGCTGTATCAAAGAATGTAACCCCACGTTCAACCGCTGAACGAATTAGTTTAATCATTTCTTCTTTATTTGCAGCTGGTTCATATGCATGACTCATTCCCATGCAACCAAGACCAATGGCGGATACTTCAAGTCCACTATTTCCTAATTTGCGTTTTTCCAATTCTATTTCCCTTTCTTTTATGGTATTAAATCGAATTTTTTTAGCCAGTTTGCAACATCTTTGTCTGCTCTGTCAACACTGCCGCCTCGAATCGCTAAACCGGACAGCACCTTTGCATTCGGACAAAGTTTCTTGATATCGCGTTCACTACTTCCCATTCCACTACCTTCATGTGTGCAATATGGAATAATGGTCTTTCCAGAAAAATCATACGACTCTAAAAACGCAAATACCGCCATCGGCATCGTTCCCCACCAATTCGGATACCCGATATAAATCACATCATAGGAATCCATATCATCTACTATTTCTGCAAGCTCAGGTCTGGCATTTTCCCTCTTTTCTTCCTGTGCTACATTTGTTGTTTCCGTATAATCTTCTGGATAAGATTTTACAGATTTGATTTGGAACATGTCGTTTCCTGTTAATTTCTGTATTTTTTTTGCTATCACTTCTGTGTTTCCAATTGGCAGGTTTACAATACTACCTCCCACATAATTATTTCCTCTGCGTGAAAAATAAGCGATAAGGCTCTTTGAATTTGCCATTTCCTATCCCTTTCTATCAATCATATTTTTTATTCTACCTACGCCGTTCCTTGGACTTGCAGATAATATCAATACATTTTTACCCATAAACCTAATCCTCCGACCTTTTTAGCTCTTTTTCTTTTTCAACCACCGACTGTTCATAACTTTCGATTTTATAATTCAGACGTTCCAGCGTTTTATTCATATCTTCCATTTTTGCTATTAACTGCTTACGCTGCTCGGTCAAAAGTTCTTTTCTGGCCTTAACGGTCGTATCACCCTGTTGAAACAACCCAACATACTCAATCAACACTTCAATCGGAAGACCTGCATTTCTCATACATTTGATAAATTCGACCCACCTGCAGTCTTCTTCCGTATAATCCCTGATTCCGCTTTTATTTCGATTTACACCAGGAAGCAGTCCGATGCGTTCATAATAGCGGAGTGTATCCTGTGAAAGATCAAATTTTTTACTTACTTCTGCAATTGTCATACGATTTTACCTCCTGACATCCGATATCATAACACTTGGAGTTAGCTCCAAGTCAAGAGTTTTTAGCAGCACTAATCCATGCTACTATTTAAAAAAACGGAGTGTTATGTGCGTCCGTCTTTTAAGAGCTCAGAAAATCACACTGCTCCTTCAAGAATCTTTTGGCTTATATCCAATGTAAGATCCTGAGTTTCCGAGAGCGCTGTCATCCCATGAGCCTTCAGCTGTTCAATAACAACTGGTATTTTATCAGCTCCAACGCCATATTGAGACAGACGAGTTTTAACACCAAGGCTTTCAAAGAATTCTCTAGTTTTCAGAATTGCCAAGTCGATCTTTTCCTTATCGCTGCCACCCTCGATATGCCATACACGTTCTGCATATTGCAGAAGTTTAGCGCGTTTTTGTTCGCGTCTTACCTCTAGTAATGAGGGCAATACAATCGCTAAAGTCTGTCCATGATCAATGCCAAATAATGCGGTAAGTTCATGTCCGATCATATGACTCGCCCAATCCTGTGGAACCCCTGCACCAACTATCCCATTCAATGCAAGAGTTGCACACCAAACATGATTAGCACGCGCAGCATAATTTTCGGGTTCTACAACTGTAGTTTCACCTATTTCAATCAATGTTTGCAAAATACCCTCAGCTATACGATCCTGCAACTTACCATCCACAGGATATGTGAGATATTGCTCAGTTGTATGCACAAATGCGTCAATCACTCCATTGGCAACCTGAGTCTTGGGAAGCGAAAAAGTAATGGTCGGATCTAATATTGAAAACTTAGGAAAAGCTAACTCACTCATAACGGCATATTTTCCGTGCTCATAGCTGATTACAGCTCCGCTATTCATTTCAGAGCCGGTAGCAGGTAAAGTTAGCACTGTACCGAATGGAACCACTTTTCCTACTACATCCAAAGGGATAGGCATCATGCCGTACTTCAACAAATCACGAGAATTCCCTTTGTAATAGGAAGCAAGCGTTATGAATTTAGTTCCGTCGATAACAGACCCTCCGCCAACAGCAAGCAAAAAATCAATATTCTCATTCCGAACAATTTCTACGCCTTTAACTAATGTTTCGTAACGAGGGTTCGGCTCTATACCGCCGAATTCATAAACCTTCCTGTTCCCAAGTACAGTTTTAATCTTATTGATAAGGCCACTCTTTTTAGCACTTCCACCTCCATAGGTTATTAAGACAGTAGCCTCGGCTGGAACATACTTATCAATACTCTCAAGCCTGTTCTCACCAAATAAAATACGTGTTGGATTGTAAAAATCAAAGTTAAACATAAGAGAACCTCCTGAATATTTTTTGCATTTTCAGTATAAATTCTGGAGTTCACTCCAAGTCAAGTGTTTTTTGAAAAACTATTAATTTTACAATGCTTTCTGAAGTTAATAAACAGCATCTTTCTTTGAATAAAATGATACAGAGATCCGTTAAATTGCATGAAACTTAGTCCATTTTCCACTTATATACCGGTATACGAAAATGATTGCCTTGACAATCCAATCGATAAACATAGCTACCCATGTGCCGAACATTCCCATATTAAAATAAATACCGAGCAGATAAGCTAGTGCAATACGACAGAAAAACATGGACAAAATACTAAAAATCATTGGAAATTTGGCATCTCCTGATGCACGGAATGTCACAGGCAAGGTATAACCAAGTGGCCAGATTGCTACTGTAAATGCTGCATGCCACCAAACGATTTGTGTGGTCAATGACGTTGCGGTCTCAGATAATCCATAGACATTTAATATGACTGGGAGTAAAGCAAGTACTAATGCGCTGCTTAATACATTTGCCACATACACGATACCCATAATTTTTTTGGTGTAATATTTAGCCTGTTCATAATCTCCTGCGCCGACACATCTTGATATAACTACAGTTAAACCAAGACCAATTGCCATACCCGGCAGTACTTCAAACATAACAATGGTGCCCGACACCGCATTTGCCGCAATTGCTGCCGTACCAAAAGTAGCAACCAGGCTGAGTACAATGATTCTTCCCAAATAGAACAAGCCGTTTTCCAATCCATATGGAATACCAATGCCTAAGATTTTTTTGATCATCGACCAGTTAAATTTGTGTTTTAAACTTTTCTTTATATATATTGTTTGCTTTTTGTTTAAAGCTAATGTGATAATAATAGCCGCAGCCGCAATACGTGATATCAAGGTCGGTATAGCAACACCCTCAGTTCCAAGGTGGAAGCCGTAAATAAGTATTGCATTTCCTACCGCGTGCGCTATGTTCATAGCCAGCATCACCTTCATGGGCAGTTTGGAATTACCCATAGTACGAAAAACTGCCGCTCCGGCATTATAAAGTGCCAGGAATGGAATGGATACTGCTACAATCGTTAGGTAGGTATTCGCATCCTTGCGTACTTCATCCGTAATCTGCCCGAACAAACCATTTAAAATAAGCGGTTTCGCTAGATAGATAATGACCATGATTATGACGGATATGGCACCGGCAAACCATACTAGTTGATCCGCTGCTTCTTTTGATTCTTCTATCTGCTTCTTGCCCAGATACTGTCCTGCAATGACCGCACCGCCGGTAGATAGTGCTGCGAACAAACTAATGAGCAATGCCATCACGAAATCCACCAAAGACACACCAGACACGGCTGCTTCCCCCACGTGCGCTACCATGATTGAGTCAACCAATCCCACGAGATATTCTAAAAACTGCTCTATGATAAGTGGCAGAAATAATTTGAATAAATCCCGATTCGTAAATAACTTTTTTGTTGCTAAAAATTTCTGCTCCAATCTTAGTCCTCCTGTTAATACCCTTTTCCATTTCATATGCCTGCTTCATTGCAGGATGTCCCTTTAATGTCTCCCTTATCACAGGCTCCAGTTCCGTAAATAATCCCTTTTTCTTTTGCTCGGCTCAGACAGCAGGTAAATCCCCGGAAGCCTTTTTAGCCAGTGTTTCAATTTCTTCCGGTCTGATTCCATAATCGGACATTTGATGTCTGCAACTCCGCAGATGTTCATAGTTTTCACCTCCGCAAAATAACTTACCATCTGGAGTCAACTCCAAGTCAAGCACTTTTTAATAGGAGTACAATAAATTTAAATGCACTCCTATTAGGAAAAGATAATCTATATGTACCGGATAAATATGAATTATCTGCGGGTTATATAAAATCCATTCACCAAAGAACTAATTTAAAGTTTTGAAGAAAATAATAGTTTCTACAATTACGAATGCGTCACAGTGTTCTTCATCAATTAAACCCCATACATTAACTGAGTTTATTACTACTTTGAACACAAAAAAGGGGCTCAGCACTGGCTGATACCCTATCGTACCAAGTTCGCATTATAAGCAGAAGGTGAATAAACTCACCTTTGCTATGGTCCTATATCCTACCACAAAACTATGAAAATTTCTACTCTAATCGCCGCCTATCAGCCCGTCAATCACGCCACGCTGCATAAGCAGCCAGTTCTTGTAAGCGTCAATGTCAGCCGTGCCTTTCGCCACCTCCGCTTTGCGCCTTTTGGATTCCTCGCAGAACGCCGTAAACGCCGCAAACGCCGCCTTGACTTGTTCCCGAAAGGCGGATTGGTGGTAGGGATTTCCTCCATTGGCTTCACTCGTTTGTACCAGTACATGTAAGTGTTTTTCGCGCTTTTCTCATAGTCCAAATCTTTCTTTTCTCCGTCGTACTTTCGTTTGTTCAGCTTGCGCTGCTCCCTCCGGCACTCGTCACTGCAAAGGGTGGGGATATTGGCAGTACACGCAAGGAACAGCCGTCCGCAAACCTTGCACTTCTGAAAATACTTCTTGCCATCGTAAAGCCGTTTGAGCGCGTAGGCGATCAGCGGGATGAGGGACTGGTCAGCTGTGGTGTATTCTCTCACGCTGCTGTCATAGGAATACTGCAAAAGCAGCGGGTACTTGGCGTACTCCACGCCCGCCGTATCGTTTGCCATGCCTTTCAGCGGGTCTTGTGGATGCCACTTCTGCCACTCGTTCACCTGTTCCCACACGGAGAAACGGAACGGCAGCGTCAAATCCTCCAGCCAGCCCAGATAATCCGTGTCGTCCTCCTGCTTCTTTCCAAACCGGCGCGTTCACCGCTGCACCCGTCCCGGTCAAATACCGCCGCACCTCCAGCAGCTCGCCCATGACAAGGTACTCTTTTTCCCGTTTCATATCCATTGACAACGCCAACACTCAGTTTTGCGTAATTGGAAGTGTTCTCTATTCCCTGTTTCCTCCTTTTGGTTGGGAATTTTAATAGTATAGTT
>NZ_MLBF01000078.1 GCF_001936615.1 Desulfosporosinus metallidurans | reverse complement strand
GAGCTGCCGGATGTAGGTAATGCAGTCTACGGTATTGCGGGCAAACCGACTGACGGATTTGGTCAGCACCATGTCAATCTTGCCTGCCAGGCAATCTTCTATCATCCGGTTAAAATCGGTACGTTTTTTGGTGTTGGTTCCGCTGATGCCTTCGTCCGCATAGATGCCCGCGAACTTCCATTTTGGATTTGACTGTATTTCTCTTGTATAATGCTCCACTTGCATTTGATAGCTGGACTGCTGTTCTTCCAGTTCTGTGCTGACACGGCAGTAGGCCGCTACTCGCAATTTCTTTTCCTTTGCCTTTTCATTTAAATTATAAATCGGATCGGCAGGGATCACCGATACTGTTCTTGCCGCTCTTGCCATGATCAAATCCTCCTTTTCCACGTAATGTATAGGTGGTATTTAGCGTGACACCATTGGTCAGCTCGAATCGCAGCTGGCCGATCTTTTCCACCGTAATGCTCTTGATGGTGGCCTTGAATAAAGCTTCATCAAATGCTGTGATGGGCTTACGAGTTTGAAATATCGCTTTCAGCTTCTTGGTTTGGTACTCAAAGTCATCTATCGTTGAGAGCCGATACTGCTCTGCAGCTCTTTTGAATAATAGCTCTGCCAGTTCCGCTGAGTCCGAGTCGCTTTTATGTAATGCGCTGGTGATTTGAAGGGTAAGCTTTTTTAATTCCCTACTCTCCTGTGTGCCTTGACTGTGGATTGAGTCTCTATCTCATCCGGTTTTTCAAGCACCCGGTTGAAGATCTCTATAAAGGCGGCTTCCAGCTGATGGTCATCCACCACTCCGCTTTTGCAGCAGACCCTGTTGTCAACGATGTAGCGTTTGCATTTCCAGTTGCATTTTTTATTTTTATTATGGTGCTCAGTGTAGCGCCGAAACACGCTTCCGCAGTCCCCGCATACTACCTTGCCGCTGAAGGGGTAGGCGCTGGTGAGGCCGTTGGCATAGTAATTGGTATTTCTGTTAAGCTGAGTATTCTTTTCTTCTCTGCATGCTTTTACGCTCTTAAATACTTCCTCTGTGACTATGGCAGGGTAGAAATCATTACCGATATACTTGCAGTTGCTTAAGATTTTTCCGATGGAGCCGTGATTCCAGGAGGGTTTTCCGTTGGCATTTGGTATTCCCTGTTGGGTTAGGTCTTTAGCCATCTGCAGAAGGGATATTCCTGTGATATAATCGCAGAACATTTTTCGGATCAGGTCTGCCTTTTCAGGTAGGATGATTACGGTTCCGTTGATGATTCTATAGCCGAAGGGCATATGCCTTTGCGCCATTTAGCTCACTTCCTCTCCAATCAGCTCTGTAAGCTCCAATCCGTTGATTAAGTGGAAGGCAAGCGTTACTTTTGATTTCACAATAATCTTTTCAACCATCAGTGAGAAGATAGTTTTATCGAAGCTCTCCATCAGGTCTTCCTGCTTTCTGAGGATGGTGATCAACTCATGGGTCCTAGTAATTTGCTCATCAAAATCTGTATAATCAAGGAGAGCACTGCGCTGTACTTTTAATTCCGCAAGTTCTTTTACGATGAGGCTGTTTTGCTCTATAAAAAGAACAGAGTCAAGATATCCTTTCGACCTCAGTCTACTCAGTACATGACTCTGTTCCGTTAGTTCCGATATTCTGCTGTTAAGTTTTTTTATCTGCGATTCATATCCTTGACTGTAATGGAGCTTTTTCAAATCCTCTGATAGTGGGATTAGTATTGGGTCACAGTTGCTTTTTAGCTTATTGTATAGAATGATAAATGCTACTTTGATGTGATCCTCTTTGATGGCTGTCATGCCGCACGCTGTTCGCTTTTGGATATGCTTGCTGCAGCACCACTGTTCCGTTTGGTAGGGCATGCCTTTGAATAGCTTCTGTCTTTTGAAAGTGGTTCCACATTCACCGCATATAATTTTCCCGCTAAACGGGTAGCGGTTATTGTACTTCTCTGTGTCGGCAACCATCTCTTTTTCTTTTCTTCGCTGGTCCATGATTTCCCTGACACGCTGGGCTTCTTCTCTTGTAATAATGGGTTCATGGCTGTCCTGTATAAAATACTTTTGTTTTTGGCCCTTATTCTTTTTCCGGATGAAAGGCACTGTATCGGTGGTAAAGGTCTTTTGCATCAGCATATCGCCGACATATTTTTCACTGGTCAGGATTTCCGTAACTACATTTTCTCCCCAGGCTTCTGCACCTCTACTTGTAGAAACACCTTCCTGTGTCAGCTCCCTGGCGATGATATAGGAACCCTTGCCGTTTAAGTAGTCGTGGTATATCCTGCGGACGATGACGGCTTCCGCTTCATCGATGATGATTTCACCCTTGGTATCCTTGGTATATCCGTAGGGAAGGCAAGAGGGATTCCATTCCCCTGTTTCGAACTTTTTTTGTATCGCCCATCTGTTGTTTTTGGAGATGGAAATGGATTCTTCCTGGGCTGTAGAACCGAGTATGGTGAGTACCAGTTCGCTGTCCGCCGTCAGGGTGTTGATATTTTCCTTTTCGAAATAGATGGCGATTCCAAGTTCTTTCAGCTTTCTGACCGTTTCAATGCAGTCCTTGGTATTTCTCGCAAATCTGGAGATGGATTTGGTGATGACCCTATCCACCCTTTTGGCTTCACAGTCTTTCATCAACCTCAGAAACTCGTCACGCTTGTCTTTGCTGGTGCCGCTGATACCCTCATCGGCGTAGATGCCCGCAAACGTCCAGACGTCGTTGGCTTCGATCAGCTCGGTGTAATACGTTACCTGTGTCGAAAAGGACTGTTGCTGCTCATCGTGGTCTGAGCTAACACGGCAGTATGCGCATACACGCAGCTTGGGGATCGCTTTTTTCTCTGTTTTTGGGTTGATCATGGTTACCTTGGGCATACGCATCCTCCTTTCTTTTTTCAGAACAAGACGTCCTGTTAGCAACACACAGTACTACACAAAAAGCACTATATCAAGTGTTTTTACATATATACCTCTACTAATTGTGGGATGTACAAACGCTGATTAATTTGGTCCGCTTCCTTAAATTCCGAAAGGGTGATGAGACCCTTTTCAAGCATGGATTTCAGCAGAGAAAGCGCCATTTTATATTTGATTTCATTGGCTAGTTGAGCTTGTGACATAGCTTCATCCTCCTTTACATCTGCATTGTGTCTATAATATGGTCAATCGCTTCATTTGGGGCTGTAGTTTTAATGGTGCCCTCCGTGACAGAGACTGCCTCCACACCCCATCGGTTAAGCTGCGCAATGTATGCCAGGGTCGGAAGTATATCTCGCCCAAGGCAAGAAACATTTTTAATTAAAACGGCATCCATTTGTCCGGAAGCGGCTGCTGCAGAAACCTCTTTTATCCCTTCCCGGTCCATGCACCGTCCGCTTCCGGTATCATGAGATTCTCCCACTACCTTATAACCAAGGCGTAACAGGTCATTTCTTTGGGCTTCCATCAATTCAGGATCGCCGTTAGCTACCCGGTAATAAATCCATACTCTTCTCTCATCTCCCATAATCTCGTGCCTCCTTAAATTTGGGGCTTTAATATCACAAGGATGCAACGGACTTTGAGTTCCGCTGCATAGTTTCTGATATCAAAGCGGTTACGCTTGTTCTTCATTTTCAGCTTGTGCTTTATTTGACACTACTTCCCAAGCACCGGGGCAACAGCTCAAACTACCTGTGGTTAGCAGGTATCACTGGAATTCCACCTCCCCGAGAACCTCCGGGCTACACTCTGGGACTTAACCTCGACTATGCAGGAGTATCATAATAGGCTGTTCAGGTCGTGGCGAAGCAATCCACCACAGATTGGTTTATGGTCAAACATTTCTCGCTCATAGCCTTTGAGGCGATCGGTTTTGCGGGCAATTTGTCCGCAGGCTGTTCTGGCGTGTTTACCAAGGTCGCTTTCCGTTTTAGCAGCTGAACAGTTAACGTATTTGCGCTGTTGGATATGGACGGCTTGCGCCGACATTTTTCAAAGAGCAGTGAGGGATAAAAAAAGCCCCTCACTTCTATAGGGAAAAAAGTGAGGGGGTAACAACCAAAAATTTTTATATTTCTATCAGTTTTTTTAACTTAGTCAGTATTTTTGCTTTGCGCTTATGAACCGCTTGTTGCGTGATGCCAAGCTGTGAAGCTATTTGATATTCACTTTTACCTTTGAAATACAAAGCATCCATAAGCCATTTTTCCTTTTCATCCAGTTGTTTAAGGTAATGCTGCATCTTGACAATCATCTCTTTAATAATGATCCTGTCCTCCATGGATTCCTGAGCAGATATAATCAGATATTCCACTTGAATACCCTTTTCATGACAGGCTTCAAAGGATATATTGTTTGTTTCTGCCAGTTCATCAAGATACTTTTCCCTATCTCTGCAGTGGTAGTAAGCCATATAGACTTCTTTACTCACAGCAATTCGTTTCTTTTGAACGACTAACGTGTATTTACGCTCGTGTTCTTCCATGAGCTTGTCCTCCATTTTTAGATTTTTTAATCTGAAAAATGAAGAATAAGCGGAGGAGAACGGCACCCGATTGAATTTCCTAAGAAGGCAGAAAGGCCAAGCTTATGGTCGTTTTCCCCCAAAAATTTTCTTATTTTCTCATAGGCACTATGCTTGTTGCTGTTGATGTTTCTGCTCTTGACACCGAGCTTGTCCACTATTTCTGCATCCTTCATGTCCAACCAGAAGGACATAAGGATGATGTCGCGCTTGATCTCGTTCCAGGTATTTAATACCTGGAAGGAAAGTCCGTTCCTGACACTGACATTGAATTTTGGGACCTTCAGCTGTTTATATTTAAAATTCGGTCCGTAAAAGCAAAGCTTTCCGAGGTTTCGCTCGTTAAACTGTGAAAATAAGATTTCATTTTTTAACAGGTACCGGTTGCCCTTTAAACAGTTTCTTAATTTATTTTTAAAGATTTTTTTAGGGAAAGAAGAATGTTTTAGACATGCCAGAAGTCGAAAATAGGCATTTTTTGTCAATAGCAAAACCGCAATTTGTTTGTTACAAATTGCGGTTTTACGGTCTGTTTGAGGCATATTGAATCGTCGAAATGTTGAGAGTTTCGTACCATTCCCTGAAGGTGGAAAGTAATCCGGATCGGAGAAGCCATCCTCGGCATAGATATCCATATACCACTGTACATCAGCTATTTTAGCCTTTTAATTTTTAATAAAATTACATTTTTCATTTCTCAGCACCTCGCTTACTTAAAATGAAAAACAAAAATATTGATAATGACATTATCCATATCGCGGTCAAATTTTGTCGAAATGCGACCGTATCCATGTTGTTCTCACATTATTAATTAAATTCCTTAAATGAAACGAGGACACGGTAGCTATATGCCTTATATGTAATTTCTGCGCACAAGATCAGCGTCTTGCCTTCGGCTTTCTTCAGAATCCACATCACCCTTACCTTTAACTTACAACTGGTGCTAGCAACCCTCATAGTGGATTTTCAGTACTAAAGTCACAAATGTCATGCTCAAAAGACAAAAAAACCTGCCGCTAAGAGGGCAGGTTTAGACACGTAGTCTCTGCGGTAGCCAGGCTATCATAGTGCTGGTAAGCACTTTAGACCCTATGGCTTTGCGTCCCTGTCTTTAGACAGGTTTGCCCTTAGCGCTGATAATTCAATTGTAATTTATAACTACAAAACAATTATTTATATTGAGTGAAACACCGAAGGAATCTTTTATCCATAATCTATAAGGTCCTACTGAATTGTGTCTAGATTGTGTGGGGGACGTACCCCAGAACACCCCAGAACAATTCTGACAACGGAGGAGTTGTTATCGATCATTTTCTAACGACACTTGGTTTCGTTTCAACAACCGGCACTCCTAACGTTGAAATCAACGTGGGATGGGGGATTTACTTCATGGTGATATCAGCGAACCACGAATATTGTGGAAAATGGCCCTGCCTACAGCGGTTATGCCGAAGCCAGAACTACCTTGAAAAGGAAATGCCGAAAATGCCCTTCTAAGATCAAAATGGTTTTAGTGGTTGCAATTCCACAAGGGAGGATGATCCTGCCTTGGTAAGTTGGATAAGCTCTGCACCATCGACAGAGACGTAGTTTTCATCTCCATGCAGTTTTACGTCTGCAAGATGCCCGTCTGTAATGACACTGGCTGTTTGATTGTCATAGACGATCAATTGACCTGTAATCCCGATGAGCATACGTACATTTTTGTTAAAGGGAATCGAGCCTTCCCATTCGATTTTCAGATCAGGATTCTCCTTCATCACTTGCAGGTCGGCTGTAGTTTTAATCTTTACCAGTTCATTGTTTTCTACTTCTCCAATATACACTTTTCCATTTCTGACTCCTAAGATTCTGTCGTTGGTATTTTTTGAGATGACTTGACGCTTTTCATTATTTAAGGCTACAACTTGCTGGATAGCCCCCACTTTACTGTCTATATAAAGTGTTCCATAGCGATCAGAGGCAGCCATATTATCGATAAACTCTCTTGGTTTGTTTAGGGAACTCACCTTTTTCATAACGTCTATTTTCATGAGTTGTTGTGTCGAGCCATTCGTGACAGTTAAATACATCAAATTGGTAGAGGTCGAGACAACAAATTTTTCGATTTTCCCGCCTGCTGAAATCTCTTCACTGCCACTCGGTGGATCAAACGGATTTAAACGATCATCTGGAGCGGTATCTTCATCACTATTCGGGAGTTCAAGCGAATACAGTTCTGTAATTTTTGGACTTCCATACCGTTTTTCAAGCCTAGGCACCACGGGAGCCTCTTCGGGCACAATTTTTGCTTGGGTTGGGTCTTCTGTTTTCGGCTCAATTGAAGGGGTTGAGATTTTAGCCTTAGAAGGGTACACTTTAACGGTTGTTACCTCATTAGGGTTTTTAGTGGCATAAAAATAGAGTAAGATATTTCGGTCAGGTAGCCATTGATATGTAAGAACACCCAATGTTTGATCAGTTGCAGAGGGAGATTTTTTTCAAAAACAACGTTCCCCTTTTTAAGATTGAAGATTTTAAGTGTACCATTTTCCGAATAAGCCAAATAATCCTTGGCGTAAGAAACTTGAATATTAGTAAGCTCAGACCCAGAGATGGTTGCTTTGAGCTGGGGCGTGATCGGTGGTTCACTATCTACCGCCGTCGATCCCATAACTTTTTGAAGTTGGTTGTTTAAAAGAGAGTACCCTCCAAATTGAAAAAAGAGTGAAACTAATATCCAAACTAATATAGTACGCAGTTTCTTCCTCATGCGTAATTCTCCTTTTTCGACGGTGATCACTAGGCCCCTTGAGAGCTGACTACAAAGGCTTTGGGAATATAGATACTATTCTGGCATGACCACAATAGCCGTCGGTAGGTAACGTTCACCAGCCCAATTCCAAAGTTTATTGATCACTTTTCCATTATAGAAGAGTTCTGTAGAAGACCCTCCATCCAAATTCGCCGCATTAACTGCACCATATTCCATAAAAAGGTTATAGAGGTCACTCATTTTTGCCCCTAGACTGGTGAGTTGTCGACCATCAATTACGACAAGAATAATCATGCCATCTGCTTTCTGTCCGATGGCAGTTCTTGGTGCAACTCCCCATTCTTCGTCACGAAACATACCTCGTTTTCCGTCCTGTATTAAAGCCGGCCAGAAAGATACCGCTTCCTGAATGTTTTTCTTTTTAACGTCATCAGCGGTGATATGTCCAACTATCAGTTTACCGTCCTTATCAAAAGCTACAATGTCTGTACTTAAGTTGCCTGCATTGTTATGTACGATTTCTCCATTATGCACAGTAATTCCGTCAGGAAAAGCTCCGTTTCCTGTACCGTTCGGGTCATAAAATGCTCCACCATTTATTCCAGCAATGGCTCCTGCGTCTTTAACTAAGCCGCTTACTCGTTCTCCTGCGACACCCAGTTCTTTTGTCACAGCTATTTTTATCCGTTTTGGATTCTTTATTAGCATTACCTTGCCTTTAAAAGCCCTACCTTTAATATCTTCAATTGTAATGCCCGCAGATGCATCTGATACTGTACGCTGAATTGGGGTATCAGATGGTGAGTCCGTACCATTAGATTTGTATACGATTTCATTAATTTGTTCATCAGAGAGAAATGCCTTGACAACCTGTGGATGTCGTGAAGTGAGAACGGAACCTACCGCCACAGTTTTCAGTGCTTCAAATGAACCCCAAAAAATGATAAAGGGAGCAAGGACTAGAGCAAAAATTACATTGAAAATAAAAAAGGTGATAATCATTATTAGACGTATTTTTCTCATGATACCTCCATCAATACCTTTAGCATGCTTAAGGTATCAGCAGTTAAACTTTCATGATCATAAATATAGAACAAAATATTTTGCTATTAAGAAAAGTATTGAAAATAGGGTTTTCCATGATTTGTTGTACAGCTTTCTTCGTCAGAAAAGCCACACTTTTCCTTAATGATGAGGGCACCCTATGTGATCCGGACTGGTTTGGCTACATTTCCTGTATGCTTTGGAAAATATTCAGCATATTAAAATGTCCTTAATCCCCAGTCTCATACAGTTTTGACGGTTATTCAGTAATCCCTAATTTACGTATCCTGCTGTCGTGACTTACCTTTAGGTCCTACAACTAAGATTTCGTCAGTATAAACTCCCTGTCACCATATGATGACAAGGAGTTTATACACAAACAAATTATATTATTGTTTAATTAAGTAATATGCCGAAACATATCCACCATTACCTATATATGCCCACTCATTTGAGTCAACACTATAACAATAAACACTATCCCCATACAGTACGGTACCAATATTAGAATAGTTGCTACCGGGGCCGGATCTCACGATCATGGAAGGTTGTGCTGTCACAATTGCCCAACCTACATATCCTGGAGGTGGTGGATTTGGCGATGGATATAGTGGGCTTACGTTAGCTGCGCTAACTGAAGTAGAAGTAGAAGTTGAAGGCGTTGCTGCAAAAGCAGTTGCACTAAAAACAAGTGTTAAACATACAGCTAAACCGATACTTACTAGACGTTTGATTTTCATAAACAAATCCCCTCTCGAATTCTTGAAAATACTATCAGCATTCGTTGAGTCTTATGGTCCAAGACTTTACTCAAACAATCGATCTTGAATTGCTCCTTCAAAGAGTTTCAGGGATAAGAAAGAAAAACAAAATTCCCTCCCTCGCATAAATCTCCCTTCACAAATATCTCCAGTAGGTGTAGTATAAAAATTACCTACTATCTTGTGTAGGGGCAACGCCTTCAGATCAAATGGTACTTTGAGGGTAATTGATGATCTGGAGGCGTCTCTATTTAAATGGCAAAGCCATCTAAATACTCAATGGCACTTTCTAATCGTTTTGACTAGTAATACTGTCTTGCAAGATTCTGAAAATGAAAGTGACGAGAATAATGATTGGCATTCATTATGCCTTTAGCATTTCACTTCCTTTTGTTGTGTCGTAATAACGCTCGCACTTACCACTGTCGCGACGTGCTGTATACCATAATGTCAGATTTGAAAACACAATGCGTCGGCAGTTTCTATCGCTTTCTGCCCATCCTCTTCACTAAGTATTACATGTACTTGATTAGCTGTCACAATCACCAAATATTATATTACCTAGTCGTGGTGGATCTTCCTGAACATAATTGGGTGTTATTTTGCTGATATTGTTCCCATTCCAGAAGATGACGTCGCTGCAAAAGCATTGGTACTAGAAACAACTAAAAGAATTATTGCTAATAAGATCGTCAATGTACTCTTCGTCTTTTTCATATCTAAACTCCCATTCCGATTATCAATATCATAATTTGACTTAATTCTTAAGAATAAGCCATGTAATACTTCAGAATTAGCCTTGTTCAACAATATTCTCCCCTATTCAAATAGCTTATTTTTTTGGAGTTTCATTTACCCTGCTTCGATGCCTCTATTAATCCACCTCCATCAATTGATACAATGTCGTAGCCGCCCAATGGAAACTTCTTTAATGTCTTGACAATCGTGGATTGTATCCATACTCTAGCACTAATTACTATTTTTCTTGGTTTTGGCTCTTTTATAGGGCATCAGGGCATCACCATAAAAGTTGATGACACGATCTGCTCCCCTTCGGGTGGATGGTTGACTATATTTCCGTGAAAATACATAGTTGATAAACTTCCTCCGTCTAAAAGAGTTGCGTTTACAGCTCCATGCTCAAGAAGAATGTTTTGCATATCTTTTAGCGTGGCCCCCATGGATTCTTTACTACGACCATTGATCACGAGCAAGAACACGGTTCCATCTGCTTGTTGCCCTATGGCGGTCCTGCTGCTCACACCCCAATCATCCGATAAAGTTTGAGGTGTTCGATTTACAATGAGGGATGGGCCAGCACTTACTGCTTCCTTAACTCCGTACTCTTTCAACTCTGATATTGTGTGCCTCCCGACAATTAGCAGCCCTTTATCCGTCAATGCGGCCACATCTTGGGCACTATTGCCATCTTTCAAATCGTTATATATGATCTTTCCATTATTGACAACAAACCCTGTTGGTGAAATAGCCGGCCCGAAAACCGAATCACTATTTGATGCTCCTGCGTTAATTGCGCCCACTGCTTTGCTTTCTTTGGACATATCGCTGGTGGTCTTATCCGGTTTGGAGTTTTTCAAGCTAAATCCCACGACTATTTTCAAGGGATCAGGAACGACCATCATCTTCCCGGTAAATTTACCTGCATAGTTTTGGCCTTGAATATCTACCAAATAATCAGTGTTCACATGACCATCATTGTTAAGACCTAGTCCGACATATGTGTCTGTAGACATTAGGTTAGAGCTACGCACATCACTCGTGTTCACTTGTTCAGCGGGGCTATTCTTGGCACCTGTTAACATTATGGTGCCTAAAATAATCAACAGAACGGGTCCTATGACTATCCGCTTTGTGGGAATTTTCTTAAATGAAGAAATCATTATAATTCTCCTTTTCATTTTTGATTCTTTTGCCATTATCCCTGTCACCCCCGGGATACGCTGAGGCTTAGCGATCCGCAATAGATGAATAATTGTATATCCATAATGTGTGCATTCCTCGGGTTCTATGCGGGATAAGACAAAAGCATCACAAGCAATCTCGATATCCTGATGCATTTTGTAAAAACCGTACCATACCAATGGGTTAAACCAGTGTATCACTTTTAACAACAACATTAGCCCATTAACAGCAAAATCTTTACGTTTAAAATGAGTCAACTCATGTAGAAAAATATGCTTCAATTCCTTATCATTTATTTTATCTAATAAATGATAAGGAAGTAATAAGATAGGTTTGAAAAACCCGAAAAGTACAGGTGTCCGAACTGCTGGGGTTATAATTAGAGGGATATTAGCTTGAATATTGAGGATGCTCTTGCATTGCTCAAGAATCCATTTTTCAGATTCTTGAGCGCTCTGGGCGTTTGTCCGGATTCTCATCAACAACCGCCCATTAATGAAAATAACATAGACCCCAAAAATAATTGCCCCTGTCAACCAGATTAACAAAACGAGCAAGTTGGTACTAATTTTATAATTAAAGTTATCACTAAGCGTGGCAATGCCCTGTACTGGATAATTATGTCTAGTTTGACTTGGGCCAGATTGAGAATTAGTTAGTGTTTTAGCCGGAACTACTATAGCCCCCGTTTCGTTAATGGTGTTTTTTTCTGTAGAAACTTTAACATCATATGTTTTTAGAACAATATTTTCGAATGTTGGAAGAACATTCAGAATACTCAGGGGGCTTCCGGGTGCAACTGGTAATGCCAACCGTATCAGCAGAAGAAACCATATATAATAATGCCAAGAAGGGGGCAACTTATCCTTAACTGCTAATTTAACCAAAAGAATTATTGGAACCATTAGGCAAGCTATCAGTGAAGAAAACAGCACCCAATTAAATACAGCAAACATGAAGTTCAAAATATCACCGTTCCTTATTCTTGCTGCCATCCAGAATGTGCTTGAGTTCGTCAATTTCAACCTCTGACAACTCTTCATCTTCCAGAATGTTCATCAACAGTAGATTAAGTGAACCATCATAGACTTTTTTAAGAAAAAA
Organism: Desulfosporosinus metallidurans; assembly: GCF_001936615.1. GTDB lineage: Bacteria > Bacillota > Desulfitobacteriia > Desulfitobacteriales > Desulfitobacteriaceae > Desulfosporosinus > Desulfosporosinus metallidurans. The sequence continues at coordinate 2,536 of NZ_MLBF01000078.1, read as the reverse complement.
GTTTCGTTCTTCTCTTCTGCACCCTTGTTGAGACAAAAGAGGTCTACAAACATTCGGGGATGAACCTTTATCAATTGTTATAGCTTTTTTGTTGACTAACCTGTTAATGAGTGTATAAATAGTGGTTGGACCCCAACCAGTCCTCAATCGCAAAATCTCGACTATTTCACTTGATGTAATGGGGGCCTTTTCCCACAATATTCTCATAACCTGCCACTCAGCATCTGAAATTTTTGAAGTTTTATTCATTTTCACCATCCTCTACAAATGTAGAATATGAGTACATTCTACATTTGTAGAATACGATTGTCAAGACTAATGGGATTTTTTCAGTTGGATCCTTTTGAGTCACCCGGATCTCCTATTTGTGAATGTGCTTCCACTTTCAGCACTTCCTGCAGTTTTATACTGCTATATATTCCAGCTTTTTATAACCGTCCGGTGGATTTAGGATAAGCCGTAGAATCCAGTACTCCGGTATTTTTCAGTCAATTTTGCATTTGACTCGAAAGCACAAACTACCAACGATATGGTAATAATTACATATTTAATAGTAATAACTTTGGTCTTATATAGCAATAGGTAATTTTGACGTGATCGCAATCTTTTCGCCGGGTAGACCGGAGGAATTTTGCCACCAGTCCCCCACAGAATTGTGCGTAAATCTCACGATTTACACGGCTCGTATCAGCCTTTCTCCTGCAGCCTAACGGCCACAAAACGACACAGAAAGTATCTGCTCCTCCCGGTTTCCCGGTTGGTAAAAACCTTCCTTGAGCTGATTCATCCCCTTTGCTTCCCTCTCATTACAAGAGATTCATCACTACTGTGCGCCTTAAGAGTAGCTGAATGCTATTTGTGAGCTATTGAAAATCTGCAGTGAGCATGCAGTAGGTAAAGTACCAAGCGGTGAAAAACCGCAGCCTATCATCCCCCGACTTATCCAGAAAGGGAAACCTGATGGGGAGTGCAGCATGTCGGAGAGTGCGTAATACGCGAGCTTCACGCATATTACAAGGCACATAAGGGTGAAAAACCGTGTATGAGGGTGAAAGCTGAATTGCCTTAATGATAGTCGGAGGTTGGACATAATGAAGTTCCCGGCGTAGTGGAGCTGTACCCGCCGGTGTCTTGGCAGAACTGTTTGTAGTAGTAACAGTCCTGCCGGATACACAAGACGAACCAGCCACAGGACAGTGGAAAACGACGAACGTCACACCCGACAACATGGTAAGCTCATGTTTCAATGGCGCTAAACGGGGATTGTCTAAAGCGAAATGCCCTCAAAATCGAGAGCTATAAACGCTATGCGAAAAGCTGTTTGAATATCCGCCATGACAACAGAGTTCCCGTAGTAGTCAGAGGCAGGTAACGCCTGCTACACATGACGAAAGCCATAAGGCGAAGGGGAACAGTTTATCTTTCAACACCACTATGGAAAGGTGCGTGAGGCACTGTGAGAAATCCGATAAATGTGTTGAAAAGCTTAGATGCTAAAACATGTAACATGGAATACAGGTATGAGCGCCTATTATAGAAACCTGTATAATCCTGAGTTCTATCTGCTAGCGTATAAAAATATCGCTAAGTCGCAGGGCAGTATGACTGCGGGCGCAGATGGAAAAATCCTCGATGATATGAGTATGAAACGAATCCATCAGATAATTGACTCACTAAAAGAATCAACCAAACCCGGCAAGAAGGACGTACATTCCAAAGAAAAACAACCCCAATAAAAAGCGTCCACTCGGAATATCGTCCACGGACGATAAACTTGTCCAGGAAGTAGTCAAAATGATCTTGGAGAGCATTTACGAGCCAACTTTCTCGCCACAATCTCATGGCTTTCGACCAAATAAGAGCTGCCACACAGCGTTGCTTCAAGTGAAAAATACATTTACAGGAGCAATATGGATTATTGAAGGCGATATTAAAGCCTGCTTTGGATGCGACTTCTTAGAATTTCAATTAGTATATGGTGATCGAAACTATCAAGCAACTCGCTGGGTGCCTACTCTACTGCCCATACGGTTCGGGAAGGGGCGAATTCTTATAGAATTCGCCTATTTCATCCACCTGGTAAGCTCCTTAGACCCTATGGCTTTGCGTCCCTGTCTTTTGACAGGTTTGCCCTTAGCGCTCATAATTCAATTTTTATTTATAACAACACAACAATTATTTGTGTTGAGAGGAGACACCGAAGGGATCTTTTATTCATAAAAGATTGAGTTTATGAATAAATTTACTCCTTTTCGTTTATCAAGAGAGTAAATTTTTCTCTTTACTGAAACTATTTTTGGCTATACGTATTAGTATTACTGAAGTTTTGCACCCATAAAACAGCAGGAATTTCGGCCTAAAAAGAGATAAAAAAATGCAAAAATCCGCATGAACACTGGTTTTTTGGTTAATAAGATGTCAATCCAATAAAATGTACCCTAGAAAATGGACAGCAGTGGGTTTTCAAAACCCTTCATTTTGGACAGGCGGATTTTCAAAACCCCTAAACTCGGACAGGTGGATTTTTGAAACCCTC
>NZ_MLBF01000077.1 GCF_001936615.1 Desulfosporosinus metallidurans | reverse complement strand
TACCGCTAAAACTAGACTAGAAACAATCAGTAATACCCATTTGGCATCAAGTGATGTGAGTAGTGCTCTAGATAAAATTAATAGCCTTAATAATTCAAGAATTGCTTTCAATAAAGCAGAGGGATTTCTAAAGAACAAAGATCTGGTAAATGCCATTAAAGAATACAAAAATGTCATACCAGATGATCAGAACTATGAAAAAGCAAAAGAGCAGATAACAAATAATGTGAAACAGTATAAGGACCAGGTTCTGAAAAACGCCGAAGATAGCGCAAATGCTAAAGATTATGCTAAATCTATTACGTTACTTAAAGAGGCTGCTTTATTAATACCAAACGATAGTGACTTAGCCGTCAAGTTATCCGGTTATGAAAAACAATTAGGACAAAAATTAGTTGCTGAACAACTGGTTACTGTTGAGAGTGCTAAAATTGTGGTTCAGGATTCAACATACAAATCTCTTTATCCTGATATGATTCAAGTGATTATGAAGAATTCATCTCAGAAAACGATAAAAGCCTTGAAAATTGGTTGTTTGGGATATGACAAGAATGGTTATCCGTTAAAAATAAAAACTCAATATAATTATTCTGGTGGTGACTATGAGTTTGTGGGTAATGCAACAGATGTTAACATTGTTGCAGGAGGTACATTTGGTCAAAATAATGGATTTTCACTTGATGAATCACACGGGATTTCAAAAGCGTTGGCATGTGTAAAAAGTGCTGAGTTTTATGATGGGACAACATGGGATAATCCATATTATGAATATTGGATTGATCAATATAAGGAAAAACCGCTTAATTGAAATATCCCCCTGTGTTAGCTTATAGGTAACGCTTAGCCTGTACCAAAAAGGTATGGGCTTTTTTTATGCCCATTTTTAAAAAGGATGTGACGTCTTGGATATAAACCAAAACTTAATATTAGAATGCCTCAATGAACTCAACAAAAATGCTCTGGCAAAGCAGAAATATAAGGACTACTACGAAGGCAACCATTCAATCCTAAAAAGCTACCAGATGCAGGATAGCCGGAGCAATATGAGACTGGTATTCAACTTTCCAAGGAAGTTCGTGGATAATGAAACAGGATATATTCTTGGAAAGCCAGTCAATTATATTTCCAAGTCAGATGATTCAGCAATTATAGCGGCTATTGATAAAAACACCAGCCATTGGGATAAAGAACATAATATCAATCTGCGGAAGCAATCGGAAATCTACGGTGAAGCTTATGAACTTAACTATGTAAATACTGATGGTGAGTTTTCAGCAACAATACTGACCCCTTTGAATTCCTATGTACTAGAAGATGGATCTGCCGAGAGAAATGTGGTATTGGCATTACATACCTTCACTAAGAAATTCGATGATAAAAAATATCTGGATGTGTATACTGCCAACGAGATCTTACATTATGAATTAGGGAGTAACAGCAATAAATCATCTCTCAACCTGATTGGCAGCCATGAACATATTTTCGGCAGAGTGCCTGTGACTGTATGTTCCGCCAATCATGAAAAGATAAGTGGCTTTCAAGATGTCATTTCCCTCTTTGATGCTTACAACGCTCTGAATTCAGATTTGGTTAATGAAATCGCTGATCACCGCAATGCTTACCTAGTGATTGAAAATGCCAAAATTGAGGAAGAAGATTTACTCAAAATGAAGTCAATGGGAATTATTCAAGTGCCTTCAGGGGGCAAGGTTTCCTGGCTCACGAAGGAGATCAATGACTCGTTTGTGAAGAATGAACTGGATAATATAGAACGAAAAATATATGACATGATGGATGAGGTCAATTTCAATGAGAGCTGGGCCAGTAACACGTCATCTTTAGCACTTCGCAATAAACTCCTTAATCTTGAGAACCGAGTGGCTATGCGAGAAGCTTTTATGGAAAAGGTGATCAAGCAAAGGCTGAAAAATCTGTTTGTATATCTGCTGAAAAAGGAAGGCCAATTCTACGACTACAGGGATGTTGCTGTAAAGTTTACAAGGAATCTGCCGACAGATATGGTAGGACTTGCGGATGTCATTGTAAAAATTAAGGATATATGTTCGCAGGAAACATTGCTCACTCTATTGCCGTTTGTTGAAAATCCTAAAATCGAGATAGATAAGTATAATGAAGAGCACAGCAAAATGGATACAATAAATAATCCTACACCAGTTTCAAATCAAGTAATACTCTAAATGGCATTATAAGCTTGTAGATTTACGAAGTAGGGTAAATATACCACTACTGTTTTTTTATGCTCAAAACAAGCCGTTTATTTGGATTTTGTTTTCAAGCAAATTGCCATGAGCCTGTTGCTGTAAGCAGGTTTGTGGCTTTTTATTTTAAATTTAATTTGCCCGTTTTGAGAGGGGGTTGGAGGTGGAAATTTGGTGGCAAGATTAAGCAAAATTGAGAAGGAGGATCTGGGTTATTGGCTCAATGCAAAGGGAGAAATTGAGTATCACAAAAGATGTGCAAGGTGCAGTCAAGAATGCAAACAATCTTTTCGATGCTTAGAAGTTCTTTGTCCTATGTATCAAAGGAGATAATATTTTGTCCTGGGTATGACGTTAAACTGCTTAAGAAATTAAGCGTTTCTGGTTTGAATGAGTCAGAAGGGCAAATTGAAAGGGGATAAATTATATGACATTCGAGGAAATCAAGAAGTATCTGGAAGAAAACAAAAGCAGTGATGAGGTCAAAGCATATCTTCAGGGGCTAGTAAGCGTTGAAGGGGTGCAGACGTTTCTCACTCAAAATGAGGACGGCAAGAAATGGCTGGACAGTGAACGAGATAAGCATCTAAACAAAGGTCTAGAAACTTGGAAAGCCAACAATCTACAAAAGGAAATTGACAAGAAGATCCATGAATTATTTCCAGAGGAAACAGAGGAGAAGAAGCAGCTCAGGGAACTCAATGCCAAAATAGAAACGATGGAGTTTGAGAAACAGAGGGAAGTTCTTAAGAATAAAGCTCTAACGATTGCTGCCGATAAAAAGCTTCCTATTAATAAGATCGTAGATTTGTTCATTTCAGATAATGAAGAAGCTACTGTTGCAAATATTGGTAGGTTCGAAGAAATCTTTGGGACTTCCGTTCAATCGGCTGTGGAAGAAAGACTAAAGAGTAATGGCTATACTCCACCGAATAATGGCGGTCAGAATAAGCAACCACAAAATCTAAATGAAGCCTTAAAGAACTATTATTCCGAAAAAAATAGAGGTTAAAATTGAAAGGGGATTGATTATTAATGATTACATTAGCACAAGCAAAACTAAACACACAGGATGCCATTCAAGCAGGGGTCATCGATGAATTCCGAAAAAGCTCATTCATTTTGGACAATATGACATTTGATGATGCCGTAAGCCCTGGGACAAATGGAGCCACTCTTACATATGGTTACACAAGATTGATCACACAACCGACTGCGGCATTCAGAGCAATTAACAGCGAATATTCTCCGCAAGAAGTAACCAAGGATCGATATACTGTTGAATTAAAACCTTTTGGTGGTTCATTTCAAATTGACAGAATCGTTGCGAATACAGGAGGACTTGTGGATGAGGTAAACCTACAGGTACAACAGAAGGTAAAGGCAGCGAGGGCATTATTCCATGACACTATTATCAACGGTGATTCGGCAGTGGATGCTAATTCTTTTGACGGTTTGAATAAGGCAATCACGGGTTCAAGCACCGAATTTAATTCTGGAGCCTATATTGACCTTTCTACATCTACAACTGTGGACACAAATTACAAAGCGTTCTTAGATTTGCTTGATGAATTTTTGTCCAACTTAGATGGTGTACCGACGTTCCTTGGAGGGAATTCAAAACTCATAACCAAAATCAAATCAGTGGCTCGAAGAGCAGGATATCTCACCCAAAGTGAAGATGCTTTTGGCAAAAAAGTCAATGCTTATGATGGAATTGTTCTTGTTGATCTTGGTGCGAAAGCCGGAAGTAATGATCCTGTCATTTCCATAATGGATACTAGAAAACCTAACGGTACGGATATAGTCACGGGTTTGACGGATCTTTATGCTGCTAGGTTAGCATTAGATGGTTTCCATGCTGTATCACTAGCCAATCAAGATTTAGTTAAAATTTGGCTACCTGACTTTGCAACCTCTGGAGCAGTCAAGAATGGTGAAGTTGAGATGGTTGCTGCTGTGGCTCTTAAAGCAACGAAGAGTTCTGGAGTCATGAGAAATATCAAAGTGGTTTAAATGGAGGTAGAACAATGGCGAAGATATACAGCAATAATAAGCAATATAACGGTATATCTGCTAGTGTAAACTTTGTGAATGGGGTGGGAGAGAGCAATCTTTCCCACCTTCTTGCTTGGTTTCAGGAAAACGGATACACCATAGTGGAAGATAAAAGAGAGCCTAGCATTTATGATTCAATGGCCTATAAGGAAATGACTGAGTTGGCTAGAGATCGAGGCTTTAATGGTATTGGCCTGAAAAAAGAAGATCTGATCAAAGCCTTAATTCTCTGGGACAAAGAACATAATGCAGAAACAGAAACAGAAACAGAAACAGAAACAGAAACAGAAACGGAGGAATAGATCATGGGACTTATGAAGCTTTTACTGGGAATCCAAACAACAGATACATCTCAGGATACTTTACTAAACCATTTTCTCAGTAAGGCAACGGAAATCATTCTTGGTTACTGTAATATTGATGTACTTCCGGTTGAGCTTGACAATGTGGTTGCCGAATATGCCACCTATCTATACAAAAATAGGGATGCTGAAGGTCTTCTGAAGAAAACTGAGGGTGAAAGAAGCATTGCTTACGAAGGGGCGATTCCCGAAACGATAAAGCTGGCATTGCCTAAACCAAGAATAAGGGTGGTAGGATAATATGTTCAATGATACAAAGGTGCAATTATTAAATGCCACTTTTCAGGAAACAGGACTTATTGATGCTGATGTTCAACCTTATGAGAAATCTCTGCTCTTTGAAGACGGGATTGAAATTGAAATAACCAAACGAGCCTTTTGTGATATTGTGCCAGAGATAGATGACCAATCCTATATGAGATTAAACAACAAGCTCTATAAAATAATGAAGGTTAAACCACGGAGTGACTATCTGGAATCCTGGCTTTACGAATGTGAGCGTGAAGTTACTTGAATAAAATCGATAACTTTTGGGATTTCATGGCGTTTGAAAAAGGGGAAAGCATAACGATCAATGGCGTGTCAAATACAGCCATCATAAGTGATGCTAGTGACAAGCCAAGCTATTATGATGATAAATACATAAGGACAGCTACTGAGTTAAAAACAGGCGATTGCATTAGCTATCAAAATAAAACGTGGTTTGTGATCAGCCAGGAGGATAAAAGCGAGAAATCTTATCGAGCCAAAATGAGGAGAAGCAATTATAAGGTCAAAGCCGTGTTGGAAGAGGTATTGCATGAGTTTGACGCAATTCTGGAAACTGTGAGTGTTTCGATTGATGGAGGTAAATTCTTAGACACTGTTGCAGGTAAAATTACCGTCACACTGCCGACAGATACTTTTTCCGATAAGATAGAGGTCAATATTCGATTCATTAAGCTCGGTTACGTCTGGAAGGTCGTTGGTGTTGATCGTAGTCAAAAGGGGCTAAATATCATTCATGCTGAAAAAGATTTAATCGGTGCAGACGATGATATGGGGAATGAAATTGCCAACAAAAACTTAATCGCTGTTTGGAGTATTAATGTAAGTGACGGAAACCGTAAAGTTAATGTCGGTATGGATTACACCTATACCCCGACAGTTCTGAAAAATGGGTTAGAGTATACAGGAGCAACGCTTATGTGGCAAAGCTCGGATGTGAGTATTGCCACTGTGCTTGACGGTGTTGTTCATGGCGTGGCCGTTGGATTTGTTGCTATATCTGTGTCTATGGCAGTCAACCCTAGTGTTAGGTTGGACTTGAACATTGAAATTGCCGAGAAAATACCTGATGTCATAACCTACAAAATGTATAAGGCAAACCTAGATGGAACGAGTAAGGATTACACTACGTTCACAATTTTACAGGGTTCAACTATGTTGTTCGGTATGGAAAAGTACATAAATGGTGTGTTGGGGGCAAATGACACTTATACATTTACTCTTAATCCTAACGGAGTGCCTTCGGGAAATTACGTTTATACAGTGCTTGATAGCAATTCAGTAAAAATCCAAAATAAGTTGATGAGTACACTGAAATTGATCTTAACAGCAACAAGCGATCAAAGTGGTCAATATATTACTCAGAACATACAATTAAAGGGGTTATATTAAAAAGATTTGCTGGGCTTGCCGAAAGGTGAGCCCTTATTTTTTGATAAAAATTTATGAGTGAAAGGGGAAATGTGTTTTTGGAGAAACAACAAAACGTTGAGTATTTACTAAGTGTTCATTATCTCAAGAAATTGAGAGAACAGGGGTTCATTACATACGAGCAGTATGATGAAATAGATAGATTGAACAGAACATCATTTTTAAGGGGTAATGGGCGTAAAAGCGCCTAAAACCCTCTCTTTTACTTTACTTATTGCCACGGTAATTATATTGTGTGTGTACCCAAGTGCTATATAATAGGAAGGAGATTTATTATGGCGAATACAAATACATCCAAAAAGGTTCAAGTATTACAGCCAGTTCAAAAACAGGTTCTTGAAGGAGAAGAAAATCAGCCGATTAAGAGAAGAGTTTGTGCTTATTGCAGGGTGAGTACAGATTCCGAAGAACAAATGAAAAGCTATAATGCTCAAGTAAGTGAGTATGAAAAAATAATAACTGATAATCAAGATTGGGAGTTCGTTGATGTTTACGCCGATGAAGGAATCAGCGGTACAAATGTTAAACATAGGTTTGCCTTTAATCGGATGATTAGGGACTGCGAAAGCGGTAAAATCGACCTTGTAATAACAAAGTCCATCTCAAGATTTGCTAGGAATACAGTAGACTGCCTAAAGCATGTCAGAGAACTTAAGAATATTGGAGTGGAAGTATTTTTTGAAAAAGAAAATATATACTCATTTGATTCTAAAATGGAATTGGTTTTAACCATGCTTAGTTCGATTGCTCAGGAGGAGAGCCGCAATATTTCCGAAAACACAAAGTGGGGACTTAAAAAACGCTTTAAGGATGGAGCTGCGATTTGCAATACAGATAGGTTATTAGGCTACGACAAAGATAAAGAGGGCAACCTCATAGTAAATGAAGAACAGGCAAAATTGGTTAGGCGAATATATAGGGAATACCTTGATGGCAAAGGGTATGATTCTATTGCCCAAGGAATTGAAGCTGATGGCATAAAGACAGTCGCAGGAAAAACAAAATGGTGGGACTCCACCATTAGAGGTATTCTTGAAAATGCGTGAGTTATAATAGGCATAAATCAGTAGAACCCAGTAAACAAGCGGGTTTCCACCGATTTATGCCTATTTTTTTACGCCTTTTTCAAAGGCAAAAATCAGCAATTTTAAACGATAAGGAGGAAAGGTGAAAAATGTGCAAAATAATTACTGTTGCAAATCAGAAAGGTGGTGTATCCAAAACAACAAGTGTCCGCAATCTTAGCTACACTCTGGCTGAGTTAGGCTATCGAGTTTTGGCGGTCGATTATGATCCCCAATCGAACTTAACGGCTTCTCTTGTATTGGAAGATGAAAATGAAGATGTCCCGAAAATTCATACAACGATAGCAAACTTAATGACAATGGCCATGGATGAGGAAAAACTGCCGCCTAAGAGTGAGTATGTTTACCGGCGTGGGAAGTTTGACTTTATCCCCAACGATATCCATCTGTCGGTTGTCGAATCCAATCTGCGGCTGGAAATGGGAAGCGAAAAATTACTTTTCAACATCCTTGAGCCTTTGTGTGGAGACTATGACTATATTCTCATTGATACAAATCCCTCCCTTGGCCCGCTGACAATCAACGCTCTTTCAGCAGCCGACAGCGTTCTCATTACAATCAACCCTGAGTTTTACGCCACTATAGGACTTCAAGACTTAACCAAAACCATTCTTAAAATCAAACGCAGGATTAACCCTAAAATTGAATTTGAGGGTATTCTCTTTACCATGTGCGACATGCAGACCAATCTGCATAAGGAAGTCAGTGCGGAGGTAAAAGAAGCATACCGTGGAGGCATGAGAGTTTTCAAAACATCCATTCCCCGCTCCATCAGGGTAGGTGAAGCTAATCGCTGCGGTATGAGCATCATGGAATACGACCCAAAATCCAAAGCCGGCCTTGCATACATGGAATTTGCAAAGGAGTTGAGTGGATATGCCGGATAGACCCGCACCGAAACGGATTAAATCAATGGACGAGCTGCTTATGGCAGTGGAACCGGGAAGCCAAGCAACCAATATAAAAGGCGGTGTGGTCCATTTGAAGTTTTCTCAGGTGGACCCATACCCCAAGCATCCTTTTCGCCTGTACAGCGGTGAGCGTTTGGATGATATGGTTGCAAGCATCAGCAATTACGGTATCCTGACCCCAATGATTGCCCGCACCAAGGATAACGGAAGATATGAAATGCTTGCGGGACACAACCGTATGAACGCCGGTAGGCTGGCAGGACTTGACGAAGGCGACTTTGTCATCAAGGAAAACCTGTCGGACGAGGAAGCGTGGATGTATGTCATTGAAACCAATGTCATGCAGCGCTCATTTGCCGACATGCTGTCGTCTGAAAAGGCGGCGGTACTTGCTTTGCGGCACTCAAAAATGTTCTCTCAGGGCAAGCGCAATGATATTATTGCAGAGCTTAAAATGCTTGAAAACCCGCAGTATATCAAGGAAAACGGAACTTCTGCCCTAATAGGGCAGAAGTTAACGAGCCGGGAAAAAGTCGCGGATGAATATGGATTATCCAAAAATACGGTGGCTCGGCTTTTAAGGGTGGACAAACTGACTGCACCCCTAAAGAAACGTGTGGATAGTGAGGAATTCGGCATCTACCCTGCCGTTGCCCTCTCCTACATTGCCGAAGCGGAGCAGCAGGATATTGAAAAGGTGCTTTCAAAAAATGAATTCAAGGTGGATATGAAGAAGGCGGAAATGCTCAGAAGCTACTCTGAAAGCAGCAAACTGAACGAGAAAACCGCCTATCAGATCCTTTCGGGCGAAGTCAATAAAAAGCCGAAGTCAACCACACCGCCTCCTGTCAAAATCAAGCACAAGGTCTATTCCAAGTATTTTCCCGCAGACACAAAGGCCAGTGAGATCGAAAGAATCGTTGACGAGGCCCTGGAATGGTATTTTTCCAGCAAGGTCAAAGAGGAGACGGCTTAAAATGACAAGAAATGTCTTGATCTGTGCGAAGTGTGGAGGCAATGACTTTGAGGTATCCTACGGCACCGACTGCTCCCACGACAAAAAAGGAAATGAGAATTGGGAGCTGGCGCTGGTCTGCAACCGCTGCGGCTACTTGACAACCGTAGCTCGCACCAAGGGATATATAGTGGAAATCGAGCCTGTCAACTGAGAGGAGGTGAAATTTTGAAAAAGGATGAAAGACTGAGGACGGTCTATGAAACCATCGCGCCCCACATTACCCGAACCGAGGGCGCATGGCGGGATTATCTCGGTTTTGCGGCACGGTTTTATAAATACAGCTTTGACAACGCCCTGCTGGTGTACGCGCAAAATCCAAACGTCACCATGCTTGCCACCACACCGATATGGAACAAATTCGGCAGATACATCGATAAAGGCGCGACAGGACTGGCGGTCTGCGAGTATGACAATGCCAGGCTGACCATCAAGCACCTGTTCGATATCTCTCAGACGAACGGCCGGGAGATCATTCCGACAAACTGGCAGCTTGATGATAAGATAAAAACAGAGCTGACCAGCCGCCTTTCCTATGCTCACAATCTTACATCCTTCGGTTTTACCGAGTGCCTGAAGCAATTAGCGGAAGAAGCGGTTGCCGAGCGCCTGGACGATTATCTGCAAGATTTCGACTTTGACATTGAAGGCCACCTGTTTTCACAGTTGCCCCAGGACGGACTGCTCAGTCAAATCCAGGAGATTGTCAAAGACAGCGTAACCTATTTTATTGGCAAGCGATGCAGCCTTGCGGGCGATGAAATCCATACCGGCGACGGGATGATGACCATTGCCCATTTCGATAGCATTCCGTTAATCGCAAGGCTCGGACACACCGTAACCGACATCTCCAAAGGCATACTTCTGGAAATGGAACGGACAATCAGAATCATTGAACAGGAAAGGAGGATGACACATGAGCAAAATCGAGATGAACTATACCGAGAAGGACGGAGTGCTGCTCCCGAACCTTCAAATCTCCAACAACAGCGAGGACGACAGCCAGCCCCTGGGCAAGTACGGCAGAATGGCGATGGAATACCTGCACGAAAACCATCCACAGCGGTTTATGATTTTGAAAATGGATGGCACGCTGATGGAGAAAATGCACAGAGTCCACAAGGAAGCGGTGGAGAAAATCGAGTACATCACTGGGCAGATGCTGGAGGCCGAACCGATGCCGGAAACGGAGGACATCATGGAGAAGACCCGCCACCTGAACAGTCTGCGGTCGGCAGCGGAGGAAATCGTGCTGAACGAGATCGTATTCAAGGTGAGGTAAGCCCGCCGCCCCCAAATAATCAAAATGCAGAGCCGCCCGAAAGCGAACAGGAGTCGCCGACGGACAGCTCTTTTTTTGTGCCAGGAACACAGGTTGAGGCGATGAGGCAGGCCGGACCAAAAGCTTCCTATATAAATGTAGAATACACGGATGAACAGGTACGGGAATATTACGAAGGCATTTTAAAAAGCACCGATCTCTACCCCATTGAAATGTATGAAAAAATTCAGGAGCTTTTCGCAACCGACATGCTTCTTGAAGACAAGGCGGTCGCCCTGTCCAAAATTTACGAGGACTATGGCAACGCGGAATATCAGGCGGATGTGCTGTTGAAAACCACTCACCGCGGCGTGAACGGGATGTCGTTTTTTTTCGGGGACGACTATACACACATACCCTGGCATACCATTGCCCACATCATTGAAATTCTTATTGACGAAGGCGAATATCCGGCGCCTATCCAGGAGGAAAGCCTTGCGGACAAAATCGGAGATTTCAACATCCCCGATGAGATCGATGAAATGCTCATTGCAGACGAGAATACTTCTCCCATCGCCCATGAAAAGGATGAACCAAGCGAAAAAGAATTGTATGCCTGTGTGGACAGCTATCTTTGCAATACGCAAGTCGTGTATAAAGGCTGGCATCGTGAAATAGCGGCGGAGCTTGCCAATGACAATGAAATAGATGAATATCTGATGGCAAACTATTTTCGGGACCTGGATGAACGCGAAACGCGGATTGACGATCACGTTGTCACCTGTGCTGTGGAGGATAACGGCGTTGAATTCCTGATTGACCACTATGTCGTCGGGTTGTCCTGGACGGAGCTTGCTAAAAGGATAAAGACTCTAATCAAAACTGGCGATTTCCCCGTGCCGCAAACCTTAGAAAAGACAGAGGACGAACCGCAGCCATTGATCAATGTCCTGGTGGTGGAGCCGGAGAAAAAGCCCTACCTCACCGTCATTCCAAATGGGTACAAAGCTTTTCAGGAAAAAGTTGGCGGCTTGATTACCACCCTTGAAATCGGGGACGGCATAGATGCCGTCTGCGCCGATGATGCTAACTTTGAAACCACGCCCATCAACCGTATGATAGACGGCCAGCCCATCTTCGGCACCTTTGTTGTGGCAAGGGTGAACTACAATACAGGTAAATATGAATCTCTGCAAGAGTCCGACATTCAAAAGTACATGACAGAATTCGCCACCCCCCTCATGGACATTAGCAGACTGGTTGCGGAGTATGAGGAAATGGAAGCGGCGCAGGAAGACGCCGGGCAGGATATTGAAGCGACGGGCTTTTATCCCCCGCAGCCCGCGAAAAAGCAGCCAGGTTATGAGGAAGACCCTAGTATCCGCGGCAGTACTGACTTTACACAAATTGAGGATATACCCAGGTTTGACGAAATAGACATCTTTGTACCGAAGCCTGTAGCCAATCAGCAAATAAACCTGTTCGATATGGAAGCTACCCCGAAGGACAGAGAAGCGGAATTGATTGAATATGTGCTGCTGGAGGGTAGCTTAATCGCCGGAGGTAAACAGCGAATATATGACTTTGCCATGACCCAACCCACCGGCTCTGCCTTTGAAAAAATGTTAAAGAACGAATACGGCATTGGCGGACATACCGTCGGCAAGCAGGGAATCGGCTTTGAAAACCATGACAGCAAGGGGGTCGTGTTTGACTGGACCGATGATAAAGGAGAAAAGCACGAAACCAAAATCACATGGATTCGGGCAGCTATTGGCATTCAAAGGCTCACAGATCAGGGACGGTATATCGGAAACCCCGCACCCGCTCGTACATTTGAGACTGTACCCCCGGCAGAAACCGAGCCAGTTGCAGAGCTTATTCCAAAACCCCGTCCTGTCAAAATCAATTTCCGCTATTCCGAGGACTATGCCCTCTATCCAAACGGTGTGAAAACCAAGTACAAAAATAATGTGGAAGCCATCAAGCTGCTAAACAAAATCGAAAGCGAAAAACGGCTTGCCACAACCGATGAACAGATTGTCCTGGCCCGGTATGTGGGCTGGGGCGGTCTTGCCAATGCCTTTTCCGATACGGCCAGCGGCTGGGAGAAGGAATACCACGAATTGAAGCACCTGCTGGATGAGAAGGAATACGCAGATGCCTTGAATTCCGTTATCACCGCCTACTACACAGAACCGGAGCTAATCAGGCATATCTACAATGCCTTTGAAAACTTTGGATTTACAGGCGGCGAGGGCAGGAAAATACTTGACCCCGCGATGGGAACGGGAAACTTTTTTTCCGTAATTCCTGAAGTCTATACGGATACGCCTCTATATGGCGTGGAATTGGACAGCATCACAGGCAGGATCGCAAGGCAACTTTATCAAACGGCAAATATCCAGGTACAGGGCTTTGAAACCACCCGTTTTGAGGACAACTCCTTTGACATTGCCATCGGGAACATCCCCTTTAACAACATCAAGCTCTATGATAAGCGATATGATAACGAGGATTTCCTGATCCATGATTATTTTATTGCCAAATCCCTTGACCTTGTAAAGCCCGGCGGCATCATTGCCTTTATCACGAGTAAAGGTACGATGGATAAAAAAGATACCAGTGTCCGTGAATACATTGCCCGCAGAGCCGACCTGATCGGCGCCATCCGGCTACCGAACACAGCGTTTAAGGCCCTGGCAGGGACGGAGGTTACGGCGGACATCCTGTTCTTTCAAAAGCTGGAGTCTCAGCGTACAGTAGATAAATATTTCCTGCCCGATTGGGTGTTCGTCAATTCCAGAAAGCCCGATTACATGAATATGAACCAGTATTTCATCGACCATACGGAGATGGTATTGGGTGAAATGCAGTTTAGCAGAACTATGTATGGGCGTGAGGATGGTACGGCCTGTATTGCTCCCGAAGGCCAGGACCTTTATGCGGAGCTTGACAGAGCCATCGGAAATTTGCACGCCGCCTTTACCGCCGAAGCAGACCCGTCCTTTGAGGAAATAGAGGAAGCCGGGGAAGAAAACACGGGCGAGCTGGACGCTCCCGAAGGGACAAAAAACTATACCTATGTGGTGCAGGATGATAAGATTTACTACTGCGAGCGTACTAAGCTGATACCGCAGGACTACACCGGCAAACGCGCCGAGCGCATTAAGGGCCTGTGTGAGATCAGAAAGGCGCTGCTGGAAGTCATCCGAATTCAGACCCATGATTACGCGCCTGACGAATTGCAGCAGGCGCAGAAAACCTTGAACGGGGTGTACGACCGCTTTGTAAGACAGTGCGGCGCCATCAATGACAAGGCCAACATCGCCGTATTCTCCGATGACGACCAGTTCCCTCTGCTCCGTTCCGTTGAGGATCAGAGCAAGGATAAAAAAGCATGGAACAAGGCCCCCATTTTCCATAAGGCCACCATCAAGTCCTATCGCCGTCCCACCCATGCCGAAACAGCCAAGGAAGCTCTTGAAATATCGTTGAACCAAAAAATGAAGGTTGATTTGCCGTATATGGAAAAGTTGACGGGCAAATCGGCAGATGAACTTATCAATGAGCTTGGGGATCGCATCTATCTCAATCCGCAGAAATACTACGGCAATTATTATGAAGGCTGGGAACTGAACGAGGAATACCTGAGCGGACAGGTGCGGGATAAGCTGCTCTATGCCAAACAGAAGGCCGAAGAATATCCCGAACTGTTGGAGAGAAACGTGCAGGCACTTGAAGCGGTGCAGCCCAAATGGCTGGAACCCTCCGACATCGACTTCCGCATCGGAAGTCCTTGGATACCCCTTGAATATTTCCAGCATTTTATGCACGAAACCTTTGGCACTACGGATTATCTGAGGGATTCAATTACGGTTGACTACATGGAATACACCACCACCTGGCGCGTCAACGGAAAGACAAGGGAGCCCACCTCCGTCAAGGTCAACAACACCTACGGCACAAAGCGGGTCAATGCTTATCAGATTTTCGAGGATTGCCTCAATCTCCAATCCACCACGGTGCGCGATCCGGCCCCCTATGTGGACAAAAACGGCAAGGACCAGGTGCGGTACGTGGTCAATGCCAATGAGACCATGATTGCACGGGCAAAGCAGACTCAAATCAAGGAAGCCTTTGCCTCATGGCTGTTTAAGGATAAGGACAGAGCTGATATCCTGCTTAAACTATACAATGAGAAATTCAATACCATTCGCCCCCGTG
>NZ_MLBF01000076.1 GCF_001936615.1 Desulfosporosinus metallidurans | reverse complement strand
CTATTTGATAATCTTTATAGTATGAAAATCAAGATAAAGCAAAGATAGAAACGATTGCATATAATTTCTATTTATTATGAAGGTTTGGAAGGTATTGGCTAATTTTTTGTAGAACACTGTCTATAGACGAATAGAGTATGAATATATTGTCTATTAGTCACTATGAGGATTGAAATTTGACTTTGCTAATCACAAACAGATTGCTATTCATGGAAAGCGGAGGTGTTGTCGAATGAACGAATCCCCTCGCGAGAAAAAAATTCTCGACGTGTTAGCTAACGGCCAAACCGTACATATTGGTAGCTCGCAGTTCGGACCTTTTTCGCAGCCATCCTTGATTGCCCTAAATCAGGTTCGTCAGTTAACCTCTAAGGAACTGGAACCACCCCTTGGAAGAGAAAAAATCTTAAATATTATTCAGCTGATTGGCCCCCTCTTAAACAACACTACGACCGAGCAACCTATTGTTAGTAGATCCGGTGAGCAAAACCAGGGTACACGGAAACTGAAATTGAGTAAAGTGATAGCCCAAAACTTCAGAGGATTACAGAGATACGGAGGCCCTGAATTTTCGTTTGAGTTCACCTCGGATTCTTATTTGATAACGGGAGTAAACGGTACAGGTAAATCATCTCTCCTCAACGCTATCGTTTGGGCTTTGAGTGGACAACTGCTTTGGGATCGTAGCCTACCGGCTGCCCCAACGGATGTAGACTTAAAGTACTTTTCTACTCAGACACAAAACCTTGGAACAATCAAAGCACATTGGCCATCTCACATTGCTATTCCAGATTTGTCTATGCTGGAAGGCGGTAATCCCCAGCCCTCTTGTTGGGTTGAATTGCACCTAGGACCAGACGATGGTTCCACACCAATAGTAATCCGACGTGAGTCACGACCTGCTAAAGGAGACCTTGTATCAGGTTTAGAATCAATAGATCCCGTTAGCATAGATGTATCAGTACTGATGCCTGGAAGGGTTAATCACATTCAATTTAATAAGGAATCAGAAATCGGCAAAATCTTGATCCAGATAAGTGGGTTAGAATCCCTCGATAAATATGGTACTTACGTTACAGGTCTTAGAGCAGCTTTCACCAAATACATAAATGAACTAGAAGATAGTGCAAAAAGCTCGCAGAATGAATTACAGTTGGTATCAGCCGAACTTCTTCGCAGTTTGCCCCAGGAAGTCGCAGAGGGATACCAGTCAGCTGGGAGCAGCGAAAGAAACCTTGTTGCACGGGCAGATTTGAAGATCAGCTGGCTTGAAAATACTGCGATAAATCGTTTGGCTAATCTAGTAAATATTCTTAATCTTGAACAACAGCCGTCAGCACAAGAACTGGGTCAGTTGGGAAAAAACATTTTAGTTGCCTTTGAAAATGTTAGAGAACAATCTCCTGATACGTGGAGAACTTTCACCGACCTTGCCAAGGCGATTAGCGATTGGGATAGCAACGCCGCTGACCATTGGAATAATGAATTAGATGAAACAAAACAGAACTTTAGGCTAGCCTTGGAGTGGTACCAGCGTCAGAGAGAATCAGCAAAACTTCGCTTAATACTTGTTGCGTGCCAGTTGATAGCTCCTGACATTGAGCCTGATCAGTGTCCTTTATGCGAACAAAATTTGCCGCCAGACCATAATTTGCGCAGAGAATTGCCAGAATATCAACAGAGTAAGGGGGCTGAAGTCAGAAACATTGTCGAAGTACTCAATAACCTAAGAGCCAAACTCTTGAAGGCATTACCCCTATCATTCAGCAGTATTAAGGCTGCATCTCCAGGAGGATTTGTTCTGCAGGCTTTTGATGATCACATTAGCCCGTATCTAAAGGGAAGCCTTGAACCCCTTGTGCAATTAGGTAAGAAATCTCTGGAAAATATAATTAATGGTAATGGTTCTTTTGATTGGATTACTCACGACACATCGATAGAACCTATTGATTTGAGCGAGTTTGAGCCTTCAGTTCGGGACATGATCCTTGAATTGATTAGGGAAATTAGTATGCAGTCGGAAAGAGTTCAATTTGTCGAATGGGCAAAGGAACATTTTCCAAGTGTTAAAGAGCAAATAGATATCTCCTTAGGATTTACTTCATCGGAATCCTTGACCTTATTGAAAGTGCTTAGTCAGGCGAACGAAATAGCAGAGGCGGTAAAACCTCTACAGGAAGCAATCAAAAACCTGGAGCAAATTAGAAAGTGCGCTAAAGCCCACTCCGATACCATGAAGAAATTGGAAATTGTGAAATTAGTTAGGAGTGCTTTATTACCTTTAGATATCTTAAAAAATCTCTCGGATAGTTCTTTAGTAGCAGATATTGAGAACGTAGAAGCGGAACTCCAGCATTTTTATGGCAGATTGTATAGCGGTGAAGACTTTCCCTTACGAAAAGTGTCTTCAAAGAGGGTTAACCGTAATATTTTATTCTCATTTTGGGTTGGTTATCGTAATGTTGTTGTCGAAGCGGCCCCATTTCTAAACTCCTCTCGAATCAGGGCTCTATTATGGTCTTATGTATTCGCTTTGTCGAAGGTTGGAAACCAAAGTTCAAGCGGAGATTGGCTTGATTTTACCCTAATAGACGAACCGCTGACGTCGTTAGATCAAGAGCACCAAAGAAGTTTCGCGTCTGTAGTCTTTGACACAAATTCGGCTCATCAGTATATCGTAACGTCCCATGATTTGCGATGGCCACGGGAACTAAAACGATTGACTAGCCAGAATATTGACGCTCAATATCATAGTTGTTACGGGATTAGCAACCGAGATGTGATTCGAATTGAGAAATGGTTGGAAGAATCGGATAGAAAATGGGAGGAATGGCATGCGGATGAATCCGACATTGAGAAGGGGAGAGACTATGTAGCTTCATCTCGTGAGTGGTGCGAAAACGAATTAAAGGATATTTTGGTGTGGGCAAGCGTTCCCTCATTACCACGTGATACTTTAGGTGATCTGATTAGGAAGATTGAGCATGCACAATTAAACGACCCATTGTATAAGATCGATGCATGTGAGATCCTACATGGTAAATTACGTGAAATTGAAACAGACCTGCAAAACAGCCATCATGGTTGCAGTGAACGAAATAGAATCATGAAAAATGAAATTAGTAGGGTTCATAAAGTTATGGTCGGAATTGCATCTAGCCTTGAAACTCTACAGAAAACGTTATTATATCGTCTGCGTAAAGACAACATTGTTTAATATCAAATCTAACTTTCGGTAATTAAAACTAATTTACCTAGAGAAGTTGAGTGTGGACTAATCACCGAAAAATTCTCCATAAAGCAATGACAGTCCAAGTTTGAGGTGTAACATGTCTGAGATTATCTATGGTCTATATGAGCAAATCATTAACGGTATCATTACCGAAAACCTAAATAAAGTTGATCAAGAACTCGTTATAAAAGATACCCACCCGCTGGATTCGGCAGAGTCTTCCAAAATCCTGGCGGATTACCTGACCAGAATTCTGCGCGAGATTTTTGATTATATCGACGAAGGGGATACCATTGTCAGAGACCGAGTTAATCTCTGTAATGGGATTTTACAGTACATTACAGAGTGTATTCAAAAAGGGAGCTTTAGTTTTAAAAAGGATGAAGTGACCTTGAAACGGATTAAAAGTTTCCTCATCCAGCAAGATGCCCAGATACTGTTATCCCTGGTGGATAAAAAACCAAGTAGACAAACAGCCTTGCTTGGTTCTGAAAAGATTGTCAGACCAGACACGTCCATTTCGGAGAACTCCCTCTTTACCGGGGCAGTTCATGAGCCAAGCATGGTGTCAGAGCTTAAAAAGGAAATCTTAAGCAGTCACAGGATAGATTTTCTCGTGTCGTTTATTAAGTGGAGCGGCTTAAGGTTGATTATAAATGAACTAACTCAGTTTACAGCCAATGGTGGCAAATTGCGGGTTATTACGACTTCCTATCTTGGCGCCACGGATTTTAAAGCGGTCGAGCAGCTCAGTAAACTGTCCAATACAGGAATACATATTTCCTATGATACGGAACGAACTCGCCTTCATGCCAAGACATATGTTTTTTGGAGAGATACCGGCTTCAGTACCGTCTATATTGGATCGTCCAATATTTCGGAGTCAGCGATGACCAGTGGGCTGGAATGGAATATTAAGTTATCTCAATATGACGCTGGGGACATTCTAGAGAAAATCCGAGCAACGTTTGAAGGGTATTGGAATAATCCCGAGTTCACGCCCTTTATCGCGGCAATTGATTCCGAGCGCTTGAGAAACGCTTTAAAGTCTGAGAGAAGATCCAGTCAGGATGAAGCGGGTAGCGTGGCGTTTAACTTTGACATTAAACCCTATTATTATCAGCAGGAGATTCTGGACAAATTGAAAGCAGAACGGGAAGTCCATAATTCGTTCAAAAACTTGGTCGTTGCAGCCACGGGTACCGGTAAGACGGTTATTGCCGCCTTTGATTACCGGGACTTTTGCAGGGCAAACCCGGGTAAACCAAACAAACTACTCTTTGTCGCCCATCGGAAGGAAATATTAAGTCAGAGTCTGGCTTGTTTTCGAGGGATTCTCAAAGATCTTAACTTCGGCTCGATGATGGTCGGAGGACTAAAGCCCGATAGTTTTGATCATTTGTTTGTTTCGATCCAATCTTTTAACTCCAAAGAACCGACAGAGATAACCCCGCCTGATTTCTATGATTATATCGTGATTGACGAATTCCATCATGCAGCGGCCCCGTCCTATCAAGAACTTTTAGATTACTACAGGCCTACGATCTTGCTGGGGCTAACGGCAACACCAGAGAGAGCGGATGGACGAAGTATCTATTCCTATTTTGAAGGCAGGATTGCGGCTGAAATTAGGTTATGGGAAGCGATTGAACGAAAGCTGCTCAGCCCTTTTCATTATTTTGGCGTGACAGATAATGTTGACCTAAGTCACGTGCGTTGGGTTGCTGGAAAGTATGATGAGCGGGAAATAGAAAACCTCTTTGTTTTTGAGCGAGCGGTCGCGGTTAAACGCGTCGGGAATGTCATCGAGGCCATTGAAAGGTATTGCTTAGAACGTTCGGACATTATCGGAATTGGGTTTTGTCTAACCAAAAAGCATGCTGAATTCATGTCCGAGATCTTTAACAAATCCGGGATCCCTTCGGAATTCCTTATTGCAGAATCCGAGGACTGTGTTCGGGATAGTGTGAAGCGCCGTCTAGTAACAATGGAAATTAAGTTCGTTTTTGTGGTGGATATATATAATGAAGGAATCGATATTCCCGAGGTGAATACGGTACTTTTCTTACGCCCTACGGAAAGCTTAACCGTCTTTTTACAGCAGTTGGGTCGTGGTTTAAGGCTAAGCGAGGGCAAAGAAGCCCTGACAGTCTTGGATTTCGTGGGACAAGCTCACAAGAAGTATTCGTTTGAAGATCGCTTCAAAGCGCTGTTGTCCAGGACTCGGAAAACGGTTGAGCATGACATCAAGCATGGTTTTGCTAATGTACCTAGAGGATGCTCTATCCAATTAGAAAAGCAGGCCCAGGACTATATTTTAGAGAACATCCGCAATGCGGTTAATAATAAACGAAACTTGATCAGCAAGCTCCATGACTTCATGGAAATTAAACGAGAGCTGAACGTCAGGGAGTTTTTTGAGGGTTACCATGTAACGCCACAAGATGTGTACAGCAAGAAGGTTACTGTGGTGGGATTAGCGGCTCAGGCCGATTTGCTCAAGGGACATAAAGTAGATCAAGAAAGGGAGCGTTTGTTAGCCTTTGCACTTGGTAGATTGTCTTTCATAAATTCCAGGCGCTGGATTCGTTTCATCCAGACGATCCTGCCTCAGATACAATCGAGCAAAGGGGTTTTGGCGCACCCCTTGCCAGCAGTGGAAAGAACCATGCTCGCCATGTTTTACTATACGCTGTTCGCCAAGGGCTTGGCTGATCTGGGCAATCGTTTCCCTTCGATTGAAGCAGCCCTTTACTGGGCGATTGAGGATCCCTTACTTTACGGAGAACTGACGGGCTTACTAGATTATCAGTATGTGAAAATCGATTTCGTGCACAAGTCACTGGCTGAATTGGGAAATGAAAACCCGTTGGATTTATATTGCTCCTATACCACGGATCAAATTTTGGTGGCTCTTGGGAAACATACGGAACAAAAGAAGAGCTCTTTCCGGGAAGGAGTTCTCTACCTGAGCGAAAAGAAGTTGGATGTTTTCTTCGTGACTTTGAATAAGTCGGAAAAGGATTATTCTCCTTCCACGATGTATCAGGATTACTCCATTAATGAGGAGTTATTTCATTGGCAATCCCAGAGTCGAACGACGGAGGAATCGGTTACAGGTCAGCGGTATCTTAACCAAGCAGTCAATGGCGGGAATGTGTTGTTCTTTGTGAGGGAATACAAAGAAGAGGAGAAGCTTACATCACCCTATACCTGTCTTGGCTTGGCAGATTTTCAGAGTCACTATGGTTCGGCACCGATCAGCATTGTGTGGAAGATGAAGGAGTCGTTGCCGGGGTTTGTGATGAAGAAGACGGTGAAGGTTTGACTTTTGGATTTATTACATTACTTGAAAGATATAAAGAAAAGCAACAGGGCCTTTCATAAAAAAATTAAGATTCCGTTCATACTTAGCATTATCAGAGGCTCCCCTTGTTCAAATTGTAAGGGGAGCTTTTCAAATCCCGCCGAACTGGAGTGGATATGTTCCCAACTACATTCCCCATGGTTTTAAAGTTGTAAAACAGAAGAAAGAGATATGTTAGATGCTATTTATTATTCAAATGAGCAAGGCCAAACCATTCGATTCACCCAGTATCGAAGTAGCAATACAGACTTAAAAGTAGATACGGAAGGTGCTACTGTCCAAAATACACAACTGCGATGCACTTTTAGCCGAGAAACAAGGACTTGTCAGTATTGTCTGGAAGGAAGAATTTCTGTTTCCTCTTATAGGAGAAGCAGATAAAGCAGAGATGATTAAAATGGCCGATAGTATATGCCGAAAATAAATGAAGATATTTCCAAAAGAAGTGTCACAAAAAGCCACCTTCTTTCGTTTATTTGTATGAAGGGATAAATGAAAGGGGGTGATTTTTATGAGAAAGAGAGCAGCAGCACTCGTCCTGTCACTTTTAATTCTTTGCGTGGCTCCCATGCAGGCGTTTGCCCTCGGTACAAATCAAGTGACCAACTCAGAAATTGGACCATTATGGGTCAGCATCACGGAATTCACAAATTCCTTTGGAATTTCCGGCGGCGGACTAGCTCAATTTGATACAAGCCTTTATGCGCGAAGCAACATAAACAAAGTAGTCATTAATGCCAGCATCCAACAATACATCAATGGCAGTTGGCAGACAATCAAAAGTTGGACGAGTACTTCTTATAGCAACAGCGGATATCTGAATCAAAAGTGGTATGTCGTGAGCGGTTATAATTACCGGCTAGTTTCAAACGGAGCAGTCTATCAGAATGATACTCTGGTAGAGCAAACTTCTTACACGGGTTCAAGTTATTGGTATTAATTTAAGGTTCACACTCTCCAATGAAATTTGAGGAAGAAATAGCCTTTTAATTTCATATTCTTCAAAAAATCAAAAAGCCATTTAAAGTTTAGCTAATTTGCAAGTTAAGAATGGGGGTAAAATTGATGAAAACCAGCAAAAAATTAATAGGAATTTTCTTAGCTATTCTTAGTTTATTACTTTATTTCAATATGCCAGTTTATGCCAATGCGACAAATGGTACCACTGATTATAATATATTCCTCTCAATTCCATTGGAAAATAGTGGCCTCGAATATGAGGTTAATGGAGATGGCTATGCTACTGGGCCTACAAGTTTTGCAGTCCAGGGCAACTTTATTTACATTCTTGATGGAGAAAAAAATAAAGTATTCATATTTAAAGATGGTAAGAAGGTAAATGACTTTCAAGTAAAAGGTTTACTAG
Source organism: Desulfosporosinus metallidurans (assembly GCF_001936615.1). GTDB lineage: Bacteria > Bacillota > Desulfitobacteriia > Desulfitobacteriales > Desulfitobacteriaceae > Desulfosporosinus > Desulfosporosinus metallidurans. The sequence goes on along the minus strand of NZ_MLBF01000076.1, from coordinate 6,896 downwards.
CTGCTTCTGATATTAGGGTATCAAAAGATATTATTTATGTTGTTGACAAAGAAACAAAAAAATTAGCTTCTTTTCAACAAGACGGTAAACAAATAGCTTTGATAGATCTAGCCGATTATAGTAATAAAGGAACACTGACCCTTGATTTAGATAAGGATGGTAATGTTCTTTTAAAGACTGGAAATGGATCATTGACTAAATTTGATAAAGATCTTAAAATTGGAAGCGTAAGACAAAATTTTTTCAAGTTTAATAAGAATTCAAATTATAAGGGGAATTTGTTATTATCAGAAACTGGTTTAAACATTGACTTTAATTCTAATGAACTGCTGGGCTCAATGAGTCTTACCCATATTGATAAAAGTGGTAATTTGTTTGTAACAACTGAGGAACTGCTTGATGTACCTATTATTACAGTTGAACAAACAGTTAAGGAATATGATTCAAAAGGGGGATTAATTGGCACAGCAAGGGTTCCACTAGAATTATATAAAGCTCATCCAGACCGATATACAGATGTTACTGAAGATGGAGTCTTTGCATTAGTACCTAAAGCGTATTCAATCGATGTTGTTAAACTAAATACAATCACAAATTTCACTTCCCGTATGCCTGAATTAAAAAAAGAGTTCGAAAAGAGTTATAAAAATCCGGAATCCGATATCAATAAAAATTCTTCAATGTTAGCTATAAATTATTTAACAAGATCTCAGGTAGAAAATAATGGGTATTATATAAATAATTATAGCTGGACATTGAACTCAAATAATCGTAAAAGTATGTCTGGTGTTACATTTCCGGATTGGTTGAGCACTGTAAATATTCCTTACAGTGCCACGGGTATTCCATATTGTTGGGGTGGATTTGATTCATTAAATACTAGCTCCTCATCTTCTTGGAGTAATTACGGTAATGCAATGAGTTATGGTGCAAATGCAGGTAATGTTTACTGTTCAGGTTATTATAAATCAGGTACAGCAGGTCTCGATTGTTCAGGTTATGTTTCCGCCTGCTTTGCTTTTACTAGTAAATGGGGAACGGGAGACTTTTATAGCAATACATCATTGTTCAATGATATAAATGTAAGCCAGCTGGGAAATTGCGATATTGTTGTTCATCCCACGGATCATATCGTTTTGTGGAAGGGTGCGGATTATGGTAACTCTGATCATTTCTTTACTTATGAAGCTACCACTAGCGGACTTGATAAATGTAAAGCGTATGATCGTTATTGGTCATCATTAAGTGGTTATAAGTGTAGAACCTATAAGTATTATTAATCAAGAATATAATATACGATGAGGTATGGTTATAGCCATACCTCATCAATCTTTTCTAAATGTAAAGGGTGGTAATATTGAAAAAAATAAGTTTTTTTGCAATGCTTCTTATCATTCTTTTATTAGCTTGGAATAATTTTAGCTTCCAATTAAAAAGAAATTCTACTAAAATATTGATGCCAGGTTCCAATTACAGTCTTCTTAAGGAACCTTCAGCAAAAGCTTATGAAGAATCTAAGGTAAAGATACCAGGGGGGGAATTAGTTTCAATTTTAAAAACCGAAGATGATTGGGCACTAATTGAGGCAAATGGCCAAAGTGGTTGGATTTTAAAGTGGTTTATTATTAATGAAAATAGTGATGCAAAATTATTAAAATTAAACACAGACTATATGATACTAAAAGAAAAAACTCAAGGGCAACTTTACCCAGAGGGCCCCACTATTGTGGAATTAGAAAAAGGGAATTTAATAAAACCGTTATTCCGTTGGGATGATTGGATACAAGTTTCTATCATTCAGTTTGATATCCCCAGCATTTCCGTTACATGGATAAAAGAAAATCTTCTTGCCTTACCATCAGAAGTAGAACCCAATGAAGGCTTTTTGAGGGTTGGCTGTCCAGCGTATGAAATATTGGATTTTAACAAGATAAGTTCAGTTAATCCAACAACAGTCCAATACTCAATGCAAGTAAGGCTTAAAAAAAGACAAGGTGAGTTCATATGGGTTTCGGGACCTTCTGAATGGGATGCTTGGGTAAAATCAAGTGATATCTTATATACAAAAATTGATTAATAATTCCTAAGCACTAACCTCGCAATCCTCGGTTCTCTACCTGAGCGAAAAAAAGTTGGATATTTTCGTCGTAACCTTGAATAAGTCGGAAAAGGATCCTGTGTAAGAAAGTGAGTGAATATCTCGAACAGCGTTCAGAGTGGGAAAACAAAGGAGTTGTTTGGAATTGTTTACGTTACTGGCAACCTTAAAAGTAAAACCTGGCAAAGAGGTCGAAGTGACCGAAATTTGTACTCAATTGGCCAAAAAAGTTCTTGCTAAGGAAAAGGACTGTTTGATGTACATACCCCATGTGGTAAAGAATGACCCAACTGAAATAGTCTTCTTGAAAAGTACAAGGATAAAGAGGCCTTCAAAGCCCATGGGGATTCAGCCTATTTTCAGGAAGCAGCCCAAAAGTTTGAAGACCTGCTAGAGGGTAAGATCCAGGTTAAATTTCTTGAAGAAGTTTAATTGGCTGCAGCGAGCGATTGACGCCAGACATAAAAGTAATAAGTAATAGGAGGCCTTCGCGTGTTGAAGCGAAAGCCTCCTATTACTTTACGGTTGGCCTTCCCCGGTTAGTCTAATAGCAACAGGACCTTTCATAAAAAAATTATAGATCCTTTTCATACCTATGTTATTGAAAGCTCCCCTTGTTCAAATCGTACAAGGGGAGCTTTTACTCAACTTGACACTCTAATCAAACTCAAATTTAAAAAGGTAAATGAATTATGCTAGCGAATACCCTAATATTAGCACAACAAGAAACTTAATACGTTCACCCCTTCAATAATAAATACTATGAAAAGGAGAAAAATGCATGCTGATTATTTTTGCTGCGATACAAAATAAAGAAAACCGCAGCAGACTAGAAGCTTTGTATGAAGAACATGCTTCTCGGATGTATAAGGTAGCATATAGCATATAGGATTTTAAATGATGAACATCTGGCTCAGGATGCAGTTCAGGAAGCTTTTATCAATATTTCCAATAATCTTGAAAAGGTCATTGGAACTGACTGTAACAAAATAAGGGCCTTATTCATTATTATTGTTAGAAACGTTGCCATTGATATCTATCGACTGAGGAAAAAGCAATATAGCGTTTCTATTGAAGAGATTGAAGAAGATTTATCCGAATCGGGACCAAGTGTTGAAGAAATTCTAATGAATAATGAAACGTTTACCAGAGTGGCAGAGAAAATTAGAGAATTGCATTCGTCTTATGCCGATATTCTTTCGCTTAAATTTTTTTATTACTATGAAGATGAGGAAATATCCCGGATTTTAAATATTACACCCGAAAACGTCCGAACACGGCTTCACCGGGCCAGAAAGAGTCTGATCAGATTATTATCTCAGGAACAGGAGGCGACAAATCATGAGTGAACACGAACCAGCGAAGGTGCAGGCCAAGGAAAAAGTGCTGGAAGCACTCTTCGAATATGCCGCAGCCTGTCATGTCGAAACCATAATCGCTGAGAATTCGATTGAGGATGATTCTGCTCCTGATTTTGCCCTTCCGCCGGAATTTGACCGGAGAATGAAGAAGCTGATTGCTAGGCATGACAGAAAAGAAACATTTATGAAGATAAGAAAAAGGACCGTCAGGTTCCTGCCAAAAGTAGCGATCTTTTTGCTGGTCTTGTTAGGAAGTTTTACGATAGTCGTGGCTAGTGTTCAAGCTTTAAGAGTGAAAGCCTTAAATATCATTTTAAATATCCAGAATCAATACACTAGCATTAAAACGACAGATGAAAATAACGGTCAAACGAAACAGGCTATCGAGCAAATCCCGCCGAACTGGAGTGGATATGTTCCAAACTACATTCCCCATGGTTTTAAAGTTGTTAAAACAGAAGAAAGAGATATGTTAAATGTTATTTATTATTCAAATGAGCAAGGCCAAACAATTCGATTCACCCAGTATCGAAGTAGCGATACAGACTTAAGAGTAGATACGGAAGGTGCCACTGTCGAAAATATTTCAATACACAACCGCGATGGACTTTTAGCCGAGAAACAAGGACTTGTCAGTATTGTCTGGAAGGAAGAATTTCTGTTTTCCCTTATAGGAGAAGTAGATAAAGCAGAGATGATTAAAATGGCTAAAAGTATAAGCAAAAAATAATGAAAATATTTCCAAAAAAAGTGTTACAAAAAGTCACCCTCTTTCGTTTATTTGTATGAAGGATAAATGAAAGGGGGTGATTTTTATGAGAAAGAGAACGGCAGCACTCGTACTGTCACTTTTAATTCTTTGCCTGGCTCCCATGCACGCGTTTGCCCTTGGGACAAATCAAGTAACCAACTCAGAACTAGGACCATTATGGGTCAGCATCACTGAATTCACAAATTCCTTTGAAATTTCCGGCAGTGGACTAGCTCAATTTGATACAAGCCTCTATGCACGTAGCAACATAAACAAAGTAGTCATTAATGCCAGCATCCAACAATACATCAATGGCAGTTGGCAGACAATCAAAAGTTGGACGAGTACTTCTTATAACAACAGCGGATATCTGAATCAAAAGTGGTATGTCGTGAGCGGTTATAATTACCGGCTAGTTTCAACCGGAGCAGTCTATCAGAATGATACTCTGGTAGAGCAAACTTCTTACACGGGTTCAAGTTATTGGTATTAGGAATATTTACATGCTTCAATTTCATGCAAATAGATTACAAATGATTTTAAACGATTATTTACAAGGAGGTAGACACGTATAGTATTTATTTTTGTTTAAAAAAATGGAAAGGTGGTTTATTAATCATGAACACAAAGAAATTATTTACAGGACTTGGAATATTCGCTGGAGTAGTAATTCTATCTCTTACGCTGATGAAACCAATCGCTTAATGGCGGAAATGTTTTGTTCTTTGTGAGGGAATACAAAGAAAAGGAGAAGCTTACATCACCCTATACCTGTCTCGGCTTGGGAGATTTTCAAAGTCACTATGGCTCAGCACCGATCAGTATTGTTTGGAAGATGAAGGAGTCGTTGCCGGGGTTTGTGGTGAAGAAGACGGTGAAGGTTTGAGATGGCTGGTCACTGCAGACAGAGGTAGATGTTGTACGAAATATTAGGGAGATGCTGGTTTTTTTGTGGGATGGAACTGGGTAGGGCATCTTGTTTTCCCGGATAACTTTTATGGAGTCGGTACATTAAATATGGACGAGACAACATATTCCTTCGGTTGCTAGACATAAAAGAACAAGTTGTTCCGCGGGTTGACGCGGAGCACCTTGTTCGACAATATTAGCGGCTATAAGCATTGACACTTTATGCATTTTTACTGTTATTATATAGCTCATCGGGGCATATATCCTCGCCAGATGCCCATTCTAAAGTGATATCACTCACTTTAACTGTATTAAACATATGCTTATTTTTCAATTTCCGATAAAACGGCTCCTCAATTAGCTTTGACATATCATAAATCTTCGTCTCTCCGTTATCAAAAAGCACTTGCAAGCTGAAGTTGTTCAATGGCTTAACTTCTTTTGGTCTTGGTACCATCTTAATCACTCCAAACCCTTAATGGTAAAATACTCCCCAGTCTCCTGAACGGACTTCCATAGTGCCTCAAGTTCCTCCATATGGATTGTAGCCCAGGCAGCAATAAGCTTCAGTTGTTTCTTTGGGATATTTCCTGTTATAATTTCACCATCGAGTGAAAAAGAACCGGAATATTCTCCATAAATCGCATGAAAATGGGGTAGATGGTGCTGTTCTTGATCATTAAAAAACATCCTTATTAAAATCCCATAAAAGTGTGAAATTAAAGGCATGGTATCACCCCTAAAAGTATTTCTTAGTACTTTTATATTAGCACAGAATGAAGAGAGAAATCTACATAATGGGAAAAAATCCAAGATAATGTCTTGCAGTGCGACATGACCAAACCTCAGCCCGTCCCTACTAGGCGGAACGGTTAACCTCCGCTCACCTTTCCGATCAAGTACTAGGTTTATCTCTATTCGGTGGAAGTTTTCCCATTGGCCACCGATCCGCACAAGCATGAGTTTAGCGAAGTCTCTAACATTAAACAAATCTTAGGATGCGAAAAGCTGCTTAATGTTCCAACAAAAAGTATTTATATTTGTCAGACGAAGAGTCAGAGGAGCTATTAGACTTCGGAACCATCTCTTGGGACGATGCAAGTGAAAATAACCCTTCTCAATCCTCTGAATTTAGACTTTATTATTCGGAAAATATGGCTATGAGTGAAGCAAATGAAGGAGACTTACTGGTCATTGCTCTACGTCCTGACAAAAGTGTCATGATAATCATTGCTAAGTCTGGATCAACCTCTGAAAATCAATTATTATTGCTTTTTGGAACAGCCGAAACAACCTTTATAATTAACACCAATTTAGCTTCTAAAAGCGTAAATTTTAGTACACGATTTATTTTAAGAGGGCTTGGAGTCAATGTGTAGAATTAGAGATAGTTGTATTGGAAGATATGGTTCGAAATTTTGAAAAACAAATTTCTGTCATCAGTATTCTCTACATTTTATCGCCAAACCTTACCTTATGACGAAATCCCTGTTGCTTGGGCTATTACTCAGCCTTTTCAGAAAATCAAACGGACAGAGGAATTCGGACATCACCCTATACCTGTCTCGGGTTGGCAGACGTTCAGAATCACTATGGTTCGGCACAGATCAGTATTGTCTGGAAGATGAAGGAGTCGTGCCCGGGGTTTGTGATGAAGAAGACGGTGAAGGTTTGATTCACTCTTGCTACCAGTATATGAAAAAACAAGGTGCTTCGCATTTAACGCGGAGCACCTTATTTTCGTTCAGATGGCCTTTGAGTCGCAACTCAGTATAAA
>NZ_MLBF01000075.1 GCF_001936615.1 Desulfosporosinus metallidurans | reverse complement strand
CAAATCAACCGCCAAGTCCGGTTTAGTGGACATTTTGGAATTTAGGAATTCTATGGAATATGAGTATTTAAAAGAGCTATTTGGAATTCCTTTCTACGAATTAACTAAAAGCCCTTGAAAATGCCAGTTAATCGGTAATAATCAAAAGGAACTAATGGCATTAGGTTACCTGGAAATTAGAGATACAAGAGTTTATAGAGGTGCAAAACTTCAGATTCAACTTGCACTTTAAGCTTCCAAACCTCCGCATCGCTTTTTTAAATAAAGCTATAACTATTTACTATTTCCCAAATTATTGATACGGAAAAACCTCGAAACTCCATCCGTGATGAATGACTCTCAGGAACCTGTCCAGAAGTGTGGTTGTCGGTGGATATACATGCTCCTTTTTATTTTTCTCCTAACACCATTCCTAACTGTTTTAACTGTACCTGAATAGTTCTTTGTCTAAAATCTAGGTAAATGACGTAGCCAAATAGTAATACCCATATAACATTATATCCCCAAAACAAATAATCCATTTAGAAACCTCCTTAATAAGCTTTTAGAGCCTCATTTTTAAGATTTTGTATTTTGCGTTCCACTTGCTCAATCTTCATGCTTTTTAATAGTAGTACGAAATAAAGCAAAGTAAACGTTAACAAACATACCATTAAGGTAATAAGCATAGAGGGTGGTAGGCCAATGTTGTCGGCTTCAAAAACCACTGGATGAATGGTTCGCCACCACCGGGCCGCCATGAACACGATCGGCACGTCTATGAAGCCAATAATCCCAAAGACAGCAGCTAGCCTATAATTTTTTTCATTTCCTTTTGCCGAATTACGAATAATTAAATATGCCAGGTAAATAAACCATAATATCAGCGTGGTGGTCAACCTAGGGTCCCATGTCCACCACGTACCCCAAGCTGCCCTTCCCCAGATTGGACCCGTAATCAACACGATCGCAGTAAAAACGACCCCTACCTGGGCTGAGCTTCCGGCAATAATATCATACACTTCTGCTTTTGTTTTCAAGTACATAATGCTTGCGATAAACACTACAAAAAACGCTAAAAAAGCTACCCATGCTGACGGAACATGAAAGTAAAATATTTTCTGGACAGGCCCCATTTGCCTCTCTACTGGGACCCATTCAAACACTAAATACAAGGCAGTTAACATTGCAACAAAGGTCGAACCTAAAAGGATCTTTTTCAGCAAAGGTATTAATTTCATTAATCCACCTCCATAAGGTAATCAAACAGCAAGAACGGCATCATTAGAAAAACCAGATCGTAAACCAGGATTAGTTTGATCCACGGAAGATATTGATCAAGGGTTAATCCAGTAAAAACTGCCGAAGTTGCTTCTATCGCAGCCAATAATACTGGCATTAGTAACGGGAATAAGATAACGGGCAGCAACGCTTCATTTGCTCTGAGATTACTGGTTAAGGCTGCTAGAAAAGTTCCAACTAGAACAAAGCCAACCGAACCGATCAACATTATAATAATCAACATACCTAGTGATCCCTTTAGATTAAGATCATAAAAGATGAAGTACAAGGGAAAGGTTATTATCTCCACAAAGAGAAGCTGAACTAAGTTGCTTGCAGCTTTTCCGAGATATATCTGGTATAGGGCAATGGGAGTTGACAAAATGCCTATTAAACAGTCATTAAATCGTTCCTTTGCATAGGTACGGTTTAGACCCAAAATTCCGGAAAAGATAAGACTCATCCAAATAAGTCCGGGCAAAATTTCCTCGACAGTCTGTCTTGACGGTTCGAAAGCCATGCTAAATAGGATTAAAATCAGCACCGAAAAGGTGACCATGGTTACAATAGATTCCTTTGCTCGAAACTCGCTGACCAAATCCTTTTTGAAAATGGTGGTGATTAAAGCCAGCTCTTTACCCATTTAACAGGCCACCTTTTCATGGTAAATTCTTTTTAGATCTTCAGATAGAAGATTCTCCGTGGGAAAATCAGCAGCAATCTGCCCTTTATTGAGAATTAATATTCGATCCACGTCGTTCATACCATCTTCAAAACTATGCGTAACCATTAGGATCGTTTTATGATTGGACTTTAAGTCTCTTAATACGCCTTGAAGTAAACTAATACCGTCCTGGTCCAATCCTGTAAAAGGTTCATCCAGCAATATTACCTCAGGATTATGAATTAACGCCCTTGCTATGGAAAGTCGCTGAAGCATACCTCGCGAAAAGGTATAGACCTGCTCATTCAAGGCCAATAAGAGACCTACCTTTTTAATAACAGCAATTATCTGCGCTTCTAAATTATCCAAACCATACAAACGTCCGTAAAACTGAAGATTTTCATAGGCTGTAAGCTCTGGATACAAGAAAGAGCTATGTGAGATAATGCCAATTTTACGTTTTAAATCACTGGGAGTATTAACTATTGATTGATCCCCGATTATTACTTGTCCTGAATCCGGTTTGGAAATCAAGGCTAGGATTTTAAGAAGGGTCGATTTTCCTGCCCCATTCGGTCCTAAAACTGCTACGAACTCTCCCCTAGGAATCCTTACTGAAATGTCTCTGAGTACATTTTTACTACCATAGGTTTTAGATATATTAATCCCTTCGATCAATGGTTCATCCCCTCTCTTCTTCCATTTTTTTAAGAAGAGACTTGTAACTAGTTAATGTCTCAGTATATCTTTCCTGATTAATCTTCCCTTGTGAAAATTGTTCTTCAAGTTGACGAATTTTGTTTAAGATTATCTGTTTTTTGATCCCTTCATTCGCCACATCAACGTTCACTTCATTTTCTTTACCCTTTGGTTGGTTTTTACGGACTCTATATAGGAAGGTGCCAGGAATAATTAAGAGCATTAAGCCAATAAAAGCTACCAAGACGTGAGGATCAAGACCCTTTAACGTGCTTTTATTCCACTTTGCTATATGACTCGGCGTATGAAACACTACTTTATCCTGGTATCCTGAGGAAAGGCTGGGGGTTGCCTGAACCCCCAAAGCAGGAAGAAGGGAGAAAACTATAAGTCCACCTAAAACCAGAAGCATTTTAACCTTTTTCATCGGCATCTGATTCCTTCAGACTTTTTAAGTCAGCTTCGATTTCTTCTTCTAATTTTCTAACGAGATCCGTTTCGTTTACCCCAGAAACTTTGTCATTCTCTTTGAGTAGCTGTACAGCCTTTTCTTTATACAAAGCTTTCAATTCCTGATAATCATCGACAGATAACTTATTCATATTAAAGTCGAATTCAATTTCCCCGATGGATGACATAACAATTTCTTTTTGCTGTTCATAGCCAAGGATTTTATTTTTTGCAGTCTTAACCTTATGGTTTTGGATATCCTTTTGAATCAAAGGGTATCCGACAATTACGATAGCGCCTGCAAGCATTACTAACCCAATAACCGCTTCCAATCCGACCCCTCCTTTATAGATACTTCTTATATTCTTCATCTACTCTGGCATTATAATAATCATCCAGAACCCCCGGTTTAGTTTTTTCACGACCCTTTTTGGTTCTGGGAACTTTAACCCATCTGCCAAGTGCTAGATATATTAAGGCCCCCCCCATCATGATCCCCAAGAAAGGAATAACCCAAGCCATTAAATTAAAACCTTTTTTGGGAGGGTTGGTTAAGATTTTTTCTCCATACTTATCTACATAAATTTTAATGATTTGTTCTTTTGTCTGCCCCATTGCAAGTTTTTGGCGTATTTCTTCTTTTATTTGCTGGGCTGTAGAATCTTGACAAGCTGCTACAGACATAGCTTCGGCAAAACAAGCTGGGCAAATTAAGCTGTTTTCAATATCACTTTGAGTACTTGCCAAAACCGGAGAAATGTTAAGAAGTAGAAGGCCCACAAGGACTAAACCGGTTAGGCTTATCTTTCTAACTAACCTTCTTGCCATTGAACACCTCTCCTCTCCCAATATATCGGCTTCCAACTCCACTACCCTTTCCAGGCCATAGGGCAAATATAACTCCTACGACAATCACCCATCCCCCGGTCCACAGCCATTTTATCTGAGGGTTAATATGAATTTTAAACACCGCTGATCCGTTCTCCTCCCATCCTGTTAAGAGAACGTATAAGTCTTCTTTAAAGGTTGAAATAATCGCAGGTTCCGTCATGGGTTGTTCTGATTTTGAGTAAAAAACCTTCTCCACTTGTAAATTTCCCATATATTTATTATTGTTGATCACGCTCAAATCTGCGTAAACAACCTCCATATTATCCCTTGTAGTTTGCTGGAGTCCCTTAAAAGAGATAGTATAGCCTCCAACGACAGCAGTTTCTCCTGGCTTGAACGTTTTGATAGCTTCACTGTTAAATACATTTGAGCCTGTGATCCCAATAATCATCATCACAACTCCCATATGAATCAGATAGCCACCATAGCGCCGTCTGTTTTTACTTAAAAGCCTAATTAAAGATACTATGAGGTTTTCTCCTGTAAGTTTTTTCCTTACCCTGACTCCTTTTAGTATATCCTGGAGTGTTGAAGAAATCACAAAAACGCAGATAGTGTAGGCAGTTAAAGCATAAGGCTTGGTAATTCCGCCTATAAAAACGATCACTAACAGACCTATTATCGCAATAATCCATGGCCACATGAAATTTTTAGCTATATTTTCAAAATTAGCCTTCCGCCAAGCAATCAAGGGGCAAATTCCCATGAGCAAGGTAAATGCTAACCCTATGGGAGCATTGACCTGATTAAAGAAGGGGATTCCCACGGCGATTTTTTGACCCACAACCGCTTCTGAAACAATGGGGAAAACAGTTCCCCAAAAGATACTAAAGGCTGAGCCCACGAGCAGTAAATTATTTAACAAGAAGCTACTTTCCTTCGAGATATAGGATTCAAACTGATTTCCTTGTCGAAGCATGTTGATTCTGTCAGCGACCAGGTATAAGGACGCTAAGATTATTAAAGAAGTAAATATCAGGAAGTAAGCTCCCAAACTAGAACTACCAAAGGCATGAACTGAAGCGACAACTCCACTTCGTACTAAGAACGTTCCAAAGAGTGTTAAGCCGAAGGTAACGATAATTAGGACCATGTTCCATATCTTGAGCATGTTTTTACGTTCTTGGACCATGACCGAATGAAGGAAAGCAGAAGCGGTGAGCCAAGGCATTAACGAAGCATTTTCTACGGGGTCCCAGGCCCAGTAGCCACCCCAGCCCAATTCTACATAAGCCCACTGGGCTCCAAATAAATTACCAAGTGTTAGAAATAACCAAGAAATGAGTGTCCATTTTCTTGTCAACTTAATCCATTGGTCACCTGGATTTTTCATAATCAGGGCTGCTATAGCGAAAGCAAACGGGACTGTGAAACCGACATAACCTAGATATAACGTCACTGGATGGATTACCATCCCTGCGTTCTGAAGCATAGGGTTCATACCCATTCCATCAAGTGGCACGTTGGACAACTGTATAAAAGGCTGAGAAACAAAATTTATCATAAACAAGAAGAAGACACTGACCACCATCATGATAGGGCTGGCGTAGGGGATAAACTCTTTATTTTCTTTCGAAGCAGTTACAACGGCTGCTAATAAAACAAGTATCCAAGCCCAAAATAATAGTGAACCAGCATTTCCTGCCCACAGGGCCGATAGTTTATAGATAATGGGCAGGTCCAGACTTGTATACTGGGTTACATATTCAATGGAAAAATCGCCGGCTATCAAAGCATAGAGCATGGCAACTACACTAATCGTCGTAAAAAGTGCCGTTCCATAGACTGCATTTTTAGCACTTAGGAGATATTTCAGTCCTTTATTACTATTAAACAAGTAGAAAGCAACTAGAGAATATAGACTTAACCCTAAGGCTATTAACAACCCTATTGTACCTATACTAGACACACTTTTATCCTCCCGTTTCTTTATTTTTGTTCTTCATATTTTGAAGGACATTTGGTCATAACTTTGTCTGCCAATAAAACTTGTTCAACCGTGTATTTTCCATCCACAATGACATCAATTCCATCATTAAAATTATCCGGCTTAACCCCTTTATATAAAACAGGCATAATTTCGTTTTGATCTTTCGAGATCATTTCAAACTTCAGTTCTGTCTTTGAGGGGTCCCATTTAACACTTTGGCCTACCAATTTACCACTTACTTTAAGATTTTGTTTCCCTAGTTTTCCTTTATCTGCGCTAGCCGTCACTTCATTAATGGTCATATAATACGTCTTGGAATTATTAAAACCACTGATCATTAGGTAGCCAAAAGCACCTAGCATAATCGATATGACTAATATGAACTTTAACTTTTTGTTCATAAACTGCTCCTCCTAATGATCTTCCTCTTCGTTCAGTTCAGCTAATAATTGGTAATAGGTTTCCTCGCTAATCCTGCAACTTATCAAGGCATCTCTTAATTTCTTTTTGTCCGCCTGAAGTTTACTATTACCTTTGCTTTGTTGTTGTGTGCTCAAATTCCGTTTTTTGGGTTTCTCCTGAGGATTTATCATCACTTCATCTTCATCATCAAACTCTTCACCGTCTTGATTGCTAGAAATAGGCTTACTATTCATCGCTTTATAGATGATAAGCCCTAAAACTGCAACAAAAGCGGCTAAGAACAACAATACTATAGCAGCACTAGTCCTCTTACTCTGTTCTGGTTGTCCAGTCGACTGTTCGCTTTGTCCTTGCTGCTGGCTCGGGGGGGCAACCGAGGGGTTAGGATCTGACTTAGTGTAACCAACCTTAACTTGGACATTATCTCCCGGTTTAAGGTTCTTAAATTCTTTCTTGTAAACGCTAAAACCATCGTTACCAGGTTGTGCTTGCCCAAAATCAGGGGTAACAACCATGTTCGAGGCTTTTTTAGGCTGGTATACGATAAGTTCGGCCTGGGCGATAGGATATTCAGGAATATATTCATAAACAAACGTTTTATCAGGGTTGCCTTGCAAAGTGTTGTAATAATACTCTATTTGAACGGGCTTTGTTTCACCCGGCTGTAATGGGGTAGGAAACTTCCAGACAATTTGATCGTTTTTTTCGCCATGTTTTACCGTGGGTTCGACATGATTATCTCCTTTACTCTGATCAACTACTGTATATTTTTTTGCGCCATTAGGAAGATTCCAGACAAACTCACCTGAGTAGGGCTGGTCTGAATTATTTTTAAAGTCAACTGAATAAATTAATAAAATATCTGGTGTATCGTACTCTGGCATGACATTAATATCCTGTCTTACAATTTCAAGTTTAGTCGTTTCAGCATAGGCGGTTTTTGTGCCTATTACTAAACTAAAAAAGATCATAAGTGCAAATAACCATTTTTTTGCTTTGAATTGCAACATAGTTCATACCTCCAAGATTTTAAATTCACTCAATAAACTTACCTTAGTCATGTGTCAGAAGCATGTCAGACGTTTGTCAAAAATGAAACATTTCAAAAAGAAGGCAATGTTTCAATGTTAAAAATGATATATTCTTATAGATATGTAATTTATCCACATTTGTATTTTAGGCGAAATTGAATTATTTATATTAGGCTTATTGAGAAAGGAGTTGACGACGATGTATGTTTATGCTGGCAATGACCATATTGCTGCAGTTACAGATAAAATTGATGCAGATATTCATAACCATCTAATGCTTCAAATATCTATTTCCTTTCACGATGAGTTTAATATATCAGTTGCTGAAAAGCAGTTTGCATGCAAGGGCATCATTATAAGTTCAAATACAAATCACACCTTTTATAGTAATCAAGATGCACAAATTTTCTTTTTAATTGATAACACCTCTGTCATAGAGGAACAACTAAACCAGAAATATTTAAGGGGTCAGTCGTACTATGTTTTTGATGATGAGTCAATAAACTTAATCCGGTGCTTACTGCTGCAGTATTATCCTATACTGGATAAAGAGAATTACCTTACGTTTTATACACTACTGCTCCAAGTATTACAGATAAGCACAGACGTCAACACAGCTATGGACGAGAGAATTACAAGCCTGCTTTCTCTAATTACAACCTGTACCAATCCAGAGCACAATCTTGAAGTAATGGCAAAAAGCGTGTTTTTATCGCAAAGCCGATTATCCCATTTATTTAGAAAGGAAACAGGTATGCGCTTAAGTTCGTACATAGTGTTACATAAATTACAAAAAGCGATGTTCTACATATTTTCTGGCAAAAGCATAACCGAGGCCGCAAACATGGCAGGCTTTGACAGTTCATCACACTTTGCGGCGGTATGTAAAAAGACCTTGGGGATGTCTGCCAGAGAATTGAGCGAAGATAGCGTTTTTTTGAAAGTAACCACATACTAAAAGACTTATAATCTAATAAAAGGAGGCGTTAGCGTGAAAAACTATTTAAAGGAAACGCATTTATTAGATTATAATCATCCAAAGATACAACAGCTTATTGCCGAGAGAAAATGGGCTGAAAACGACGAGTTTGAAATAATTAAACGAATTTATAACTATGTGAAGAACGAAATTGTTTTTGGCTACAACTCAAAGGACGAATTTAAGGCATCTGAAATTTTAGAGCAGGGCTATGGTCAATGCAACACCAAGTCTACCTTACTTATGGCCTTACTTAGGGGCGTTGGCATACCAACAAGGATACATGGTTTTTTGATTGATAAAACCATGCAAAAGGGTGCACTGGTGGGCTTAACCTACCTGATAGCCCCTGCAAAAGTAAGCCACACATGGGTAGAGGTATACTATAACAGCAACTGGATAGCACTTGAGGGTGTTATTCCTGATGAGAGCTATTACAATGCGGTTAAAGATAAACTGCAAAAGCGTGATGGCGGCTACTACGGTTACGCTATTGCCGTAAAAGACATCCGTGCGGATAACTTTTGCTTTGTAGGCAAAGATACCTACAGCCAAAGCCTTGCAATTACCGACGACGTTGGCATTTTTGATTCGCCAGAGCTTTTTTTCGAAAAATACAACAATACACCCTCACCTTTAAAACAATTTTTGTTTGGGAAAATATTATCCAAAAGGCTGAATAAACGGTTGCAGAAAATTCGAAATAGAAAAAATGAACTATAACTACACTCATGTTTTTTTTCGTAAATTAAGCAGTATCTTTAGGAAAAGTAGTTCACATCCTTAATAAAATGTGAATTAAGGGAAGTCAAAAATGGCTTCCCTTAAAAATTGTCATATTATCAACACTGTTCTAAAACATAGCCAAAAAGAAAAGAAAAAACCAGATGATCATGATCACGTGGTTTGATGAGTATATTGTTACTGAGCTAGTGAGTTTTTCCATTATTGTTTTGGAAATCTCACGCTGAAAATAGAACCTTTGCCTAGGACGCTTTCTGCTTCTACTTGACCACCATTTTTTTCGGTTAACTGTTTAACGATGGCTAATCCTAGACCTGTACCACCTGTCTCACGGCTTCGATCCTTATCTACCCGGTAAAACCTGTCCCAAATATGGGGCAGATCTCTTTCCGGAATTCCTAGCCCTGAGTCCCTTACTGAGATGCTAATCATTTCCTCAGACTCTACTAAAGATATCGAAACATTTCCACCCTGTGGTGAATACTTAAGAGCATTATCTACTAAATTTGCTATGATTTGGTGGAGGGAATTTAAATCTATTTTTAGGGAAATAAAATTATCTTTAGATATGACTTCCGTATTAATAGAATTTTCTTCAGCTCTCGATTGAAAGCCGGCTAACACATTTTCAATAAAGTCTTTAAGTTCGATATCTTCGGCTTCCAAAACAATTTCCTCTTCTGATCTAGATAAAATCAGAAGGTCATTCACTAAATGGGTTAATCGATCGGTCTCGTTATTAATAATAGTTAGAAATCTTCGCTGCGCCTCAGGGGTTTTGCCCTTGTTATCAATTAGTGCTTCAACAAATCCTTTGATCGATGTTAAGGGGCTTCTTAATTCGTGCGATACATTTGCTACAAATTCTTTCATCCTTTCCTCGTTGGCTTCAACCTTACTCGACATATCGTTAAAGGTTCTTCCGAGTTGGTTAATTTCTTCAATGCTGGTATCCGTCGGAACAGTGACCTGCTTTTGTCCTTTTGCAATTAATGTTGAAGCTTCGGTAATGGTCAAAATTGGCCTCGAAAGACGCCTCGATAGTATTATCCCTATTAGAAAAGC
Organism: Desulfosporosinus metallidurans; assembly: GCF_001936615.1. Lineage (GTDB taxonomy): Bacteria > Bacillota > Desulfitobacteriia > Desulfitobacteriales > Desulfitobacteriaceae > Desulfosporosinus > Desulfosporosinus metallidurans. The sequence continues at coordinate 7,271 of NZ_MLBF01000075.1, read as the reverse complement.
AATGGCTAAAGAAATAATTCCTGCTGTCAATACCAATTGAGAAAGGCTGGCTAATGCTTTATTAATTCCTTCAATTGGAGAGTAAAGAACTATGGCCCCAATTACCCTTTCTTCTTGAATAATTGGAATTATAACCCGAATAACTGGTTCCTGAAAATATTGGGATTTCCCTTTATATACAGATATGCTCCCTGATTGCATTTTTTTTAGTTCTGAAGTCTCTAAATAATTCCCTTCACAGTATTCATGATTTGCGGCAGTGGCGATAACCGCTCCTTTTTTATCGACTACCCAGACCTCAGTCCCTAAGTTTAAGTCCAATCGGTTAGCCATATTGACAAAATCATGGGGGTCCACTTTTTCAACGAGAAAGGGCTTAACCACCTGGGCCATATCCTGCCCTTTTATAATTAGCTCTCTTTCTTTCTGCTCAAAAAGGTAGTTATTAAACATGAAAGATAAGCTTACCCCTATAACGACCAAACTTATGACGACAATAAGGATATAGGAGCCAATCAGCCTCGCAAAGATAGTTTTCATTGATTTGGCACCTCAAATTTATACCCAATTCCCCGCATTGTATGGATGAAAATGAGGTTTTTCTCTTCATTATTTATCTTTTTCCTTAGCCGTTTTATGGCTGAATCTACTGCCCTAGTATCGCCTCCATAGTCAAAGCCCCAAACCATATTCAATAATTGTTCCCTAGTAAAGACTTGCCCCCTATTTCGGGTTAAAAAAGCCAATAAATCAAATTCTTTAGCTGTTAAGTCAACCTCCAGCCCGTTTAAGAGAACTTGATACTTTTTAAAATTAATTTGAAGCCCTGGTAAGTTAAGAAAATCATCGGAAATACTATTCCCTGTATCGGTGGACTCCGCAAATCCTTTTTTTGCTTCCTTACCTATTAAGCTTCTTCTAATTTGCGCTTTAACCCTAGCCAAGAGTTCTCTGGGACTAAAGGGCTTCGTTATATAATCTTCCGCTCCTAATTCAAGGCCAAGAATTTTATCAATTTCTTCCCCTTTTGCAGAAACCATGATAATAGGCACTTGACAGAAGGTCCTTATCTGCTTGCAAACTTCCCAACCATTTAGTACTGGCAGCATTATATCTAACAACACTAAAGAGGGTTTATCCGTTTGGACTTTCTCTATTGCCTGAAGACCATTTTCAGCGTGAATAACCATGAATTCTTCTTCCAAATAAACCTGCATTAATTCCCTGATTGAGGGATCGTCATCCACAACGAGGATCTTTAACCTGTCTTCCACCTTTTGTCCCCTTTCCAATGCGCTCTTTAATGTGGACACGGACTGCCGAGTGCTTGCACGTGACCATGAAGTTATTTCTTCACTGATACGATTCAGGTCTTATCCTCTTGCATATTATGGTTACTAATGCCTGGGTGCCCAAAGCATTACAGAGACACCAATCATACAGATTATAGCCCCAATCCAATCGTAGATGTCAGGTGGTTTACGATCTATGCCCCATCCCCAAAGCACTGAGAGAATGATAAAAACACCGCCGTAAGCAGCATAAACTCTACCAAAACTAGGGAATTTTTGCAAGGTAGGGATTATCCCGTACAACACAAGAATGAGTCCACCAACAAGCCCATACCACACTGGCTTGGCCTCACGCAACCAAAGCCAAACTAAATATCCCCCACCGATTTCTGCCAACCCGGCTAGAAGAAATAGAAATATTGTACTAGACATAATTCAACTCCTATTCATAGTGATATTTTATACACTTTCTATTATAAGTATCAGTTCAACAATTACCAAAACCATTGCTCTGCTCATTTTTTTACTCCACCCGTAAAATTCTGGTGAATCACTATATTTAATAATCAAACTCTTCCTACAGAAGTTGATATCCCACTCAATTCGGTAGGAATCGGAACAATGATCTATAAATACTATAACATAAAACACAGGAAACCTTAGACGGGTTCCCCGTGTTCGCTCTCTACATATCATCTATCTGTTAGAACAGTCCATTTTATTATGCCCATTTCTCGAAGCTTATTGCTGCTGCAGGACAGACGGTTTCTAATCCTAAGGACCTTTTATAATTTCTGTCTAACAGTAAAGACTAAGAATGGTGTAGTTGAAACGCCCGCTCAGCGTCTTGGGATTACCAACAAAGTTTTTACACTGAGAGACACAATATTTTAAACAGATTTTGCAATGAAATAGGTGAAGCAGTGAGACATATTAAGTTAATTCTGATCGTGATTATTCTCGTTATAGTTGTAAGCACCTTGGAGAGATTGAATAACTGGCTGGGCTATCTTGCTTTATTCATTGCGACAGTCTTTATACGCAAACTTGAAGATAAGTGGTTAAAGTAATATTCAATATAATCACTAGAGGAATTAGCTATGATACTTCTCTTCGTTTTCATGTTAATCTTTGGAATAGGGTTCGTTATTTGGGGAGTAAAAATATGGAGAAAAAACTCTGTTTTCGAAAATATCGGCGATTTTATCCTTTCACTTATCATGGGAATATTTGATTCTACCGCTTTGGGATTGTTATTATTTGGTCTATTATTGATTTTCATAGGCCTAATGAAATTGATTTACGGTGTTCACTGGGGAATCGATCAGTAAAGGATTCGGTCTATAAGGAAGTGGGCTTACATGTTTCTAGTTAAGCATAACTTTAGATTATCTAAGGTGCCAACAGATAACTTAACGCGCAAATTTGAAGGAGAATATCCCTTATTGGCCTACACAAAATACATGAAGGTGATTAAAATTAATAAATCTACAATCTATTCTTTCATATTTGTTATATGGACTGTAATTACTATCTTTATCGTAAATGATATTGTAAATGTCAATAAACTCTCAATAGTAATTGTTATAGGATATGTAATTTTTCTTCTTTTATCGGCTCTTTTTGGCCTTTTCAAAGTGGTTTTAAACGCTAGAAACATAAGGTGGCTTGACTTAAGGAAAAGACTACTAAGGTTCATTAAACTAGTCATACTGTTTAGTATATTGCCAATTGGATTAGACTATTTATTTAGGAGATCTGAAATGTCACTCGAAAGAACGTTACCTATTGCCTTTGGATTGGCTGCTGGAGCATCTTTTTATGACTTAGTTTGGTTAAAGAAGAAGAAAGAGTAACCAGAACTTATTAAACAAGTCCTGGTTACTCTCTTTCTTTTGGTCTTGTATTTGAGAAACAACTTGAAATGGCCCACCAAATTGCTATTTTGCCATTGGAAGTCAATTATCGAGTTACCATCTTAACTACAGATCGCAGCGCTAAACAGCACCTTTGCACCCCAAAAAAGAACCCCTTATCAACTTGTTGCAGCCCTGTTTAATTTATTCTTATCATTCGTGACCGTATTCATGACCGGATTCGCTACCAGACATATGATTTCCGCTCGGTTGCGTGACATGCATTTGCTGGTGTTGTTCAGGATTCATATTTGAATGTCCATCATTGTAGTGATAATTGGTTTGTGGAGGGGTGACGGGTGCTGGAGCGGGGGCAGTTTGATGAGTGGCTTTGTTAGTACTGTGGGTAGCAACTGGAGTAACAACTGGGGTAACCACCGGGGTAACAGCTGGGGTAACAGCTGGGGTAGCAACTGTATTCGTGTGCATGACCACTGGATTAGGATCTTTTTCAAACCAGTCGGCTATTTCTTTCTGATAGTTCGTGGAAGTAGCAGCACCAGCTACACCAACTGCACCGACCACTAAACCAAGAGATAAGGCAGTTACCATAAATGTGTTTTTAATGTTTTTCATAAATAATCATCCTTTCATTTTAAACCTTTGATTACTTCTCTTAAGTATCATTCCTTAGCTTGCAGATTTGTTATGTCCGCTAATTCTTTTGCTCACCCCCCATTTTTCACTCAGTTATTCGTTAACTGAGATTGTTTATTGGGGGTAGTCCATTTGTTATCTTCAGTTCTTATCTGTAAACTTATTGCGATGTGCAAATCTTTCAATTGTGACAATCCTGTAACATTCTAACTCTATAATAGGAATAGATTGTTTTTGCTACCCCCAAAAACGGCTTCAGTTTTACGAAAAACTATTAAGTGGAGTGTGGAGTGATTAAGGTGCAAGAAGAGGTTTTGAGAGATACCTTAAAATTAGCCAAGGGCGGTGATCCTCTTGTACGAGAGGATCTTATCAGCGCCCATAAAGCATTTATAGCTAGAGTAAGCTCCAAAGCCTGCGGTAGATATTTAACCTGGGATAATGACGATGAGCTCAGTATTGCTCTTTTAGCTTTCAATGAAGCAATTGACACCTTCGACCTTCATGGAGGAGTTTCGTTTGAAAGCTTTGTTCAAATGGTGATCCGTCGAAGATTAGTGGACTATTTTCGCAAAGAGGGCAAACATCAACATCTTTACCTCTCGCCAATGAACTCAGAAGATGAAGAGCTGAGCCGCTACGAACTTGATACTTCTCTAGAGCAATATCAAGAAAGCGAGAACCAAGAGTTCTTTGCACGAGTCCTTGAACACTTTGTCCGCGTGCTATGTGACTATAGCGTAACGCTAGATGATTTGATTAAAGTCTCCCCAAAACACAGAGAGAGAAAGGAAACTCTCACAAGGGCGGCCTTGGCCTTAAGTAACAACCCTGAGCTTATGGCCCATCTTCAAAGACAAAGACTTTTACCCATCAAAGAACTAGAATTACTGACCGGCATAAAACGCAAAGCTCTGGAAAAAGGGCGAAAATATCTTATCGCCTTGGCCCTCATTCTATCCAAACCAGATTTTTATCCGCTTAAGACTTTCATGCAGATTCCAGAAGAACCGGGAGAGAGGGTGTAGTGAAAATGAAGAAAACTAAAGGGCTTGTGATGCGTACCTCTTCAAAGGTTACAGCCGTCTTCACGGAAGAAGGTGACTTTTTAGAAATACCTACTCCCAAAGAACCACCCGTAGTCGGCCAGACGATTGAAGTTAATACAAACCCTCAGCGTTTATCTGTGTTTCATAATTCCGCCTTGAAGTATGCATCCGTTGCAGCAGTTTTATTCCTTGTTCTAAGCATCAGTGTCTATTCGCTATTTATTCCAAATATGGCCGTCGCTTCGGTCGCTTTAGATATCAATCAAGGGGTCGAGTTATTGATTAACAAAGAGGGTAAGGTTATCGAAGTGCAAGATGTCAATGGTGGAACAAGTTTTATGGAAGGACTATCCATCAAAGGGCTTGACATCTATCAAGCCGTTGATTTAATCTTAGGAAACGCCAATCCTAAAGGAACGCTAGAAACTCACAACCTGATCTTAGTCAGCGTGGTGCCGATAAATAAGTGGGGTACCGACCTAATTGATACAGAAAAACTTCGAAACTCAATCCGGGATGAAATGACTCGCCGGAACATGTCTGGAAGTGTGGTTGTCAGTCAAGCGAACGAGAAAATCCAACAGGAAGCCAAGCAACAGGGAATGACGGTTAACAGTTATTTGATTTATGATCGGTGTGAATCGAAAGGTATAGCGATTAAACCTGACACCCTCCGTAATGATGCACAAAAAGCTCTGCTCGATGCGCAGGTTAGTGTATCGAACCTTTTTCCTGAGGAAAGTTTCGAGGTAAGGGCACAAGACTTGAAAAATAACTCTACTGATAGCATGAGAGAACCAAATATTAAACAGGGTCCAGAATACGAACATCCTTCAAATATGGAATCGAACACTACAGAGGACCATAGTTATACGAACCCTCCCACAACGCCGCCGGTGACGCAGCCAGCCCCAACTGGAGAAACAGATCATGAAACTGATACTACTCAACACACCACCCCATCGGTGACGCCAACAGTGACACCGACAGCCCCAACGGGAGAAACAGGTCATGAAACTGATACTACTCAATACACCACGCCATCGGGAACGTCAACAGTGACACCGCCAGCCACAACTGGAGAAACAGATCATAAAACTTATACTACTCAATACACCACGCCATCGGGGACGTCAACAGTGACACCGCCAGCCACAACTGGAGAAACAGATCATAAAACTTATACTACTCAATACACCACGCCATCGGGGACGTCAACAGTGACACCGCCAGCCACAACTGGAGAAACAGATCATTGACTACTACTCACCAACCCATGTAGCCGAGATTAATTTAGTTGCCTCAATGATTATCATGACAACAAAATACCTTTATTCAAACGAAAACTCCTGTAAGCTAGCTGCTCCAACTAAATTTTTGGCCAAACGGACTGACAAGCGAAAATTTAGGAATAACGATAGAAACGCCGGTGTACGAAGATCGTCTTCCTACACCGGCGTCTTTGTTCTAGACGTGGAGTAATTAAGGTGCAACAAGAGGTTTTGAGAGCCCTTTTGGCTTCACCGGAGACTCGCCCTTATTCGCCACTTAAGTTCCTGAATAGCAATTCTACTCGCATTCTTGTCCTTGTTCACTTTTTGGCTAATCAGTTTTCATTACACATTCTATATGACACAATGAAGAAAGCTTTTTAACATTTTTGTTACAATTATCATTTGAACAGGATACAGTTGTCTTTTGTCGAATTGTAGTATTTACAATAAGTATTTATGCAAATGTTTGGAGGTTTGTGCTGTTGCGTAATCCTTGGTTTATAGCACTTAGTATTACAGTAACTTTAGTCAGTTCCATGGTTTTACCTGTCAGAGCAAACGAACTTAATGATTTTATGGGTAAGCAAACGGAAATAGAAAAGGCCCAGGATAAAGCGAAGAGCCAGATTAAAAGTCTGCAAATCACTGAGGAACAAAAGAAAAAGAATCTTAAGGAACTGGCAACCCAAATTAGCATGGCTAAAATAGCTCTGTCCCAAAAAGATTCTGCCTATCTTGAAGCAAAGGCTAGCGTGGAAGCAGTGGAAAAAGAGCTTCTTGCCAAACAAGAGGAACTTGAAAACAGACAGGATACCTTTCGGAATAGGGTTCGGGGGATTTACGAGCAAGGGAACTTTAGTTACCTAGATATACTTTTTCAAGCTGCGAACCTCAGTGACTTAATAACCCGGCTTGAGTATTTCGAAAGGCTGATCCAAAGCGATCAGAAACTACTTGAGACGGTTCAAATTGAAAAGGAAAAAGTTATTAAAAAAACTAAAGAGCTTCAAGTGAAACGGGATTTAGCCGAAAAAACAAGAAAAGAAGCTTTTGCCGCTAAAGGTGTTCTAGAGAGTAAAATACAGGAAGAGCAGAACTCTTTGGCAGAAGTCACACAAGCACAAGACGAACTCTTTACCCAGA
>NZ_MLBF01000074.1 GCF_001936615.1 Desulfosporosinus metallidurans | reverse complement strand
TTTCAGAACAACCTCAAAGCCCGGCTTGACAAGCTGGCGGCAGAGGGAAAGAAGGATGACCTTTTGAATTTTGAGCAACTTGGCGTGGATTATATGTTTGTGGACGAGGCCCATGCCTATAAGAACTGCTTTACCTACACTAAAATGCGCAACGTGGCAGGCATTGGCCGGTCCGCAAGTCAGCGGGCGACGGATATGCTTTTGAAATGCCAGTATTTGCAGGAAATGGGCAGCGGTAAAGGCGTGGTATTCGCTACCGGCACACCTATCTCCAACAGCATGAGTGAAATGTACGTCCTGCAGCGGTATTTGCAGCCGCAGATGCTGGTAAGATTGGGACTCAACTATTTCGATTCCTGGGCGGCCACCTTTGGTGAAGTGATATCGTCTTTGGAAATTACACCCGAAGGCTCCGGCTATCGTATGCGCAATCGCTTTGCCAAGTTCCACAACCTGCCGGAGCTGATGAGCATCTTCCAGCTTGTGGCGGATATCCAGACCGCTGATATGTTGAACCTCCCCATCCCTGAAATCGAGGGCGGCAAGGCAACCATTATTGCCACCGAAGCTACACCCTTCCAGAGGATGATTATGGAAAGCTTTGTGGAGCGTGCAGAAAAAATCCGCAAGCGCGAAGTTGAGCCAGATGAAGATAACATGCTCAAACTCACCGGTGAAGCGAAACTGATGTCCATTGATCCCCGCCTGGTCTACGAAGATGCACCTAATGACCTGGACAGCAAATTGAATATAGCCATTGGAAACGTCTTTGATATCTGGCAGGAAAGCTCTGAGCAAAGATTGACACAGCTTGTGTTCTGCGACAGCGGTACGCCAAAGCCCGGACAGTTTAACGTCTACGATGAAATGAAAAGGTGTCTGATGGAAAAAGGTATATCGAACGAAGAAATCGCCTTTATCCACGACGCAAAAACCGACGAGCAAAGAGAAAACCTGTTTGAAAAGGTACGCATGGGTGAAATCCGAATCCTGCTGGGCAGCACAAGCAAGCTCGGCACAGGAACCAATGTACAGGACAGACTGGTTGCGGTCCATCACCTTGACTGCCCGTGGCGGCCAAGCGACATTGAGCAGCGCGACGGCAGGATACTTCGCCAGGGCAATCAAAACCCGATCATCAAAATACTGCGGTATGTCACGAAAGGTACGTTTGACGCCTATCTCTGGCAGATTCAGGAGCAGAAATTGAAGTACATCTCACAGGTGATGACGGGTAAGAGCATTTCCCGCTCCTGTGAGGATATGGATGAAACGGTGCTTTCCGCTGCCGAAGTCAAGGCGATTGCGACCTCCAATCCTCTGCTGGCAGAAAAAATGGAAGTGGACAACGGGGTTATACGGCTGAAGCTGTTAAAAGGCAACTGGAACAATGAACGTCTGACCCTGGGACGAAATATTAATAATCAATACCCCGATACCATTGACTATTGTGAAAAGAAGATTGCGAGTATCCGCAAAGACATGGAATTGCGGGAGAAAACCGAGGGGAAAGACTTTTCGGCGGTGATTGATGGCAAAACCTATGATGAGCGTGTCAAGGCCGGAGAGCAGCTCCTGCTGATAATGAAGCTCCATGACCTTGCAGTAAACGGCGAACCTTTACCTGTCGGTGAATACAGGGGCTTCCGTCTCTTTCTTGTCCTGAATGCCTTTAAACAACTGGAACTGCTGGTAAAAGGCGACAACACCTACAGCACACCCCTTGGCGATTCATTCCTCGGCGGCATAACCAGGCTTGAAAACGTGGTTGAAAAGATACCGGCGGTGCTGATGAATATGGAGCAAAAGCTGGCGGATACCCAAACTCAGCTTGAAGAAGCCAGGAAGGAAGTCCAAAAGCCCTTTGAATTTGAACAGCGCCTGAACGAGTATTCCGCGCGGCAGGCAGAGATCAACACCAGGCTGGAGTTTAAGGAGCTTCAAAAACAAGAGGAAGTCATATTTGATGAAAGCAAAACAATTGATGAAGCCTGTAACGAGGAAGCCTTGGAAGCGGAAGACGCAGACATCGCTTCCAAGGCTTAGTTTTAAGAAATTCAAAGAAAGGATGTGATACCATGCCGATGGTGGCAACAAAAAGGCCCTACACCCTGTTTGTTGTACCCGATGATGAACCGATAAATCCGCGCGAAGAATGGGACAATTTCGGTACAATGGTTTGCTTCCACAAGCGGTACACGCTGGGCGACGAACATCACTACGACGGCGCGGAAGAATTCTTTCAAAAACTGGTGCAGGACAGTATCCTGGATCAAGATGTTATTTCCTATGTTAAGAATGGCAATGTGGATGGTTTGAAGCTGGAATATAACAAGTCCGCTCATGAATGGGAGCTTAATTCTTACTCTGATTTTTTCAAGAAGTGGTATACCGAATATACCCTCTCCGCACCGTTAAAAGGCAGCGAAACGGAACTGAGCGAAGCGATCCTTGAGCAAATGCAGTGGCAGGACTTGAAAACACTGTCTGAAAAGGCATACTGTATTCGGCCTGTCTATATGTACGACCATAGCGGCTTGACGGTAAACACGACCGGATTTAGCTGCTCTTGGGACAGCGGCCTCTTAGGGTGGATTTATGCTCCCCACGATAAGATAAAAGAGGAATTCGGAGAGGTCACGCCTGAAACCATTAAAAAGGCTGAAAAGCTGTTGGACGGTGAAGTAAAAGACTATGACTACTACCTTACCGGCCAATGTTATGGCTTTAAGTTGTATGAAAATGCCGAGGAAGTGGATAGCTGCTGGGGGTTTATGGGCGATTTCCGTGACGTGCAGGCCAGTATCAAAGAGCACCTGCCCGATGAATGCAAGGATATTGTGGAAATTCTGCAAGAACGTTGGGACAACGCCAGCGAGGAGGACATCCTGGAGGAAATTCAGGAACATGAAGATAAGGACGAGCTTGATTGCGGCTTGGAAGATGAGCTTACCGATGAAATGGAAATGTAGGAGGGACATGTGCTGAGACGACCGTTCATTTATATAATAAAAATATGGGAGACAACTCAGTCTCCCATGTAATAGAACTTCTGATAATTATGTAGTAAACGCCATCTATGCTCAATTTATACTGCAATTTTGGAATCTGCAAAATACACCTCAATGAACACTTACCGCTTATTTGAACGTTAGAAGCTGACTTGGATCAACGTCAAGAGCTTGCGCTATCCTAAATATAGAAATGATAGATACACCATAGACAGAGGTGCTTTCGAGGTGGCTAATGGTGGTATAACTTAAATCTGATTTTTCGGCAAGCTCATTTTGACTGAGACCTCGTTGTTTCCGAAAAAATTGGATTTTGAACCCGATGTTTCTTAGAAATTGCTTTTCTTCCGCTGTGTACGACTTGCTTTTGCTGGGGGGCATCATGATTCCTCCATTTTTAGATAAAACAATATTTTATACCATTTTATCTAAAACAAAATTGCAATCATACGTAATAACAAGGTATAATGTTGTAGCTGTATTGCAGTTTGGAAATGTCTGTATATTAATATTTTCCAAATAGCCAGTTCGATAGATAAAATTAATTCATTTTAGAGAGGAGTGGATATAATGCTTAATATTGCTATATGTGACGACAGGCCCAACCAACGGAAACTTCTAAATTTACTGATTCATGAGTATGAGGAACAAAATGGAGTGCGCTTTAATCTTTATGAATTCGAGAGTGGAGAAGAAATTATTGAGAAATTTGATGAAAATACAAATTTTTTCGATCTTTTCTTTCTGGACAACTTTATGAAAAAGCTGACCGGACTTCAGACCGCTTTAAGGATTCGGGACGACAACACAGCGTGTCACATCGTTTTTGTAACGGCATCCGATAAGCAAATGCAACATGCTTTTATGGCAGCTTCACCGCTTGAGATACTGTTCAAACCGCTCCAACAAGAAGATATAAATAAAATATTAGCTAAGGTATTGGCCGGGAAAGTTGGCGAAAGGCCGTAGCGGATAGGGAAAAAGGGATAAAAAGGCGATAAATCAAAGGCAGGTGCTCCATAGCTCATGGAACTCCTGCCTTCTTATTATTTAGGCCAACATATTTAGTTCTCTCTTTCCCCCTACCGAAATTGAAGAAGAACTGGAGGCGGACTAATGGCAGCAAGTGTCAGGTTCCAGCTTTATGAAAGGAAGGAGGAATATAATGTCTGAAACAAATCTAAGCATTTCCGATAAAGCAATCGCAATCATACACAACACGCAAGACGGCAATCTGCTCTGTCCAACTCATTTAAAGCTTACCGAAATGGCTGTGAACGGTTTTTTGAATGACAGAGGCATCGAGGCATTTAACCAGCTGTATGAGAAAGTTACAAGCGGCGAATATAAACAGCCGTTTCTTCACGGCGTCGAACACATGACGCAGGACCATGAGGGATACATCCTGTTCAAAGGGAAAGCAGTTGAGCATTATTCAAGCCCGTGGATTCATTCACTTGACGCCAGAAATTCGCTTTTAAAGATTCAACAGCAATGCCTGTTTCTGGAGAGTAAGGGCATTACAGCTGACAGTATGAACATTGTATGGCGCTGGAAATATGATAACGAATTCGGCGAGTACCAAAAAGCAAAGTTAGACGATTTGATGATCGCAGACAACCGTGAAATTGTATTTTCTGAAATCACCCTGAACAACAACGATAGTCAGATTGTAACCTTTTTTATGCCTGAAAATCCCCATGACACGATGATTTATGACACAGACGATTACATCGACTTTGCGGAGCGTCACTGCGACAACGGCGGAAAAGACTTCTTTATTCAGTCCCATACCTTTTCCTATGGTAAAGGTGAAGGACGGGAAGCAACAGAGGATGAGCTGAAAATCATACTCTCCTGCTTCGATTATCTGAAAGGCAAAGACCTTTTGAAAGCTGAAGCCGCCAGTGAATATGGCTCAAAGGGATACAACCGTTTTTATGAAGATGATCCCGAGCTTTCAGAGGAACAGGAGGAGTACGATGATGAGATTTGAGAATGTGGATGTGATAGACACCCTTAGGAAAATCATGCAGCACAACACAGAGCATTACCAATCAGATTTCGAATATGACATTGCAAGGCTGCAAAAAGCCGCAGAGGATAGTCACAATAGCCGGAATTTCCTATGGATGTCCCGCGGATTCGGCACCTGGTGTTTTGAGGAACGGGATGTGTACATCCGTAACACCCACGCCTTTAACACCTGGGACTATTACAATCATTCCAGCGAAAACGTTAAAGCCTTCGCGGTAGAGATCGAAGCCTTGCAGGACAAAGCTGTCGTCGGCCATGTTTTTGAGCTGGACTACAAAACGCATATCGAGGATGTGCGGAAAAACTGCTTCAACGCACAATCGGTTGAGGCGGTTTTCAAGCATCCCGACAGCAACAACGGATACATCCGCAGGTTTGATATCGACGAGTACAACACTAACTGGTACAGCATTGGCCAGCGTTACGGTGAGATTGAAACCCTGCGCTATGAGGTGGGTGATGAACAGCGGCTGCAGGATGTTCTGTGCAAAGCAAGGCAGGTACGGATATTAAATACCACCGCCGGAAGCCTGGAGGAATACATTGCCGCCATGGTAAAGGAACGCTTCCACAGCTACGGCTACACCCGTGACGATATGGTATTCACCACACCCGGAGACGTTTTTGAAGCACTGGAGCATAAGGTTCCCGTTTACATGCTGTCCAAAGACAACATCAGGGAACCTGTCACCAGCACCGATGAAATCAGCTATCATATCTTTCACAAGGGTATTTTCGGCATGGCGCCGGAAGACAAACGGCTGCTGGAATACCTGTTGGCTCTGCCTGAAAATCGGGCAGAGCTTTTTAATTGGACAGAGTTAAATCAGATTTACACCCTTGCCATTGCTGCCGGACAGTCGGGCGACCTGGATAAAACTGCGTTTAAAACCCTGGAAGCTATCGTATATAAGCTGGACAGGGTGCTTCCTGCCCCTCTTGAACCTGCGGAAAATGTGCGGGAGAGAGATGAAGAACAGGAGGTGTGATGCAGTCTATGGCACAAACGGCATCGAAACCCTTTCGCTTCACAGAGGAACAGATCGAACAGGCCAACCGGGTCAGCCTGGTGGAGCTTGCCCAGCAGTACGGCTTCAAGCTGGAACAGGGAGGGCGCAAAGCTTTCCATGCCCAAAATTCCGGCGGTCTCTACATCTTTAAGGACAGCAACCGCTTTTACCACTGGACCTCTAATTCAAAGGGCGGTGCCATTGATTTTTTGATGAAGTATGACGGCAAAACCTTTACCGAAGCGGTGGCACAGTTAATTGGCGAAAGCTACGAACCGTATGTCCGGGAGCGTATCCCCTACGTAAAAGCAGAAAAAGGTCCCCTTGTCCTGCCCGACAAGGCCGCCAACTTCAAACGTGCCTATTGGTATCTGGTGAGCATCCGGGGAATTGCACCGGAGGTTGTCTCCCTGCTGATGAACGAGCGGAAAATCTATCAGGAAGCGAAATACGGCAACTGCGTGTTTGTAGGCTATGACAGGGACAAAAACCCGAAATACTGCTCCATGCGGGCGGCCCGCACGGAAAGCGATTTTAAGCAGGATAAAGAGAATTCCGACAAGAGCTACCCCTTCTATGTGGAGGGCAAAAGCGATACTGTCATCGTTTCCGAAAGCCCTATCGATCTGATGAGCCATGCCACCCTTGCCAAAATGCACGGTCTAGACTGGAAGCAGGATCACCGCCTATCCCTCGGCTGCACCTGGGACGGGGCCCTGGAGAGATACCTGAAGGACCACCTTGAAATTAAAAGAATCGTCCTTGCCCTGGACAACGACTATAACGCCAGGGGCAAGGACGGAAAACGGGCTCCCAATTACGGACAGGTGGCGGCAGAAAAATACTGCGAAAAATACGGCGAACAGGACTATGCCTGTGCTATCCACCGGCCCCACCTCAAAGATTTCAACACGGACCTGACGGAGACCCGTAAAGGCAAAAGCCCGAAGGAACTGGACGCCATGCGGGTTTCCATCCTGGAAGCCGAATTTGAAAGCGAGGCGCGGGATGAGCCGGAGGAAGAATCGGAGGATGAACTGGAGCCCTGATTTTCTTTTCACAGGAACACCCCTTCCCCATTCGGGGAAGCCCGAAACGAAAAAAACGAAGGTCGCAAGACCCTCGTTTTTTTCAGTTAAGGCAGGAATAGATTTGTTGAACAAATCCTCAAAACGGCTTGCCGACAGTGTCGGCAACGTTGTTAAAACCCTATATATATTGTTAGTTTTTTGTTAAAGCGAAAGGCGGTGTTCATGGAAAGCTGGCAGTTGGTACAGCGCCAGAGTCTCCCGCTTGAAGCAAAGATAATATTAACAGAGAAAAGAATCTGGGAGTGGATAGAAAGAAGGAGTTTTCACGATGATGGAACAAGAACCTGCAATCAAGCAAAAAGACTATGAAAGGGCTTCCCGGCTTTTAGGGAGGCTCTTTGAAGTTGATTCGGATATTACGGAACAAATCAACAGATGCCTCCAATATTACGGAGCCAATGGATTTTTCAGAAACCTTGAGAGCTTTGATTTTTCAGAAGATGTTTTTGAAAAGCTGAAGGCGGTCAGAATGGTGCTGTTTGGAATGGGCGAAGAAGCAGTACCCGATTTACAAAAGCTTGAAAAGCCGGGAGGGGGTGCAAAACCGTGAAGAAAAACTATGATGAGGCTCACGCCTCCAACTTCATAAAAGGTATCACTCGCCTTACGGGAATTGCCGAAAGCAAGCTGAAAAAATATGCGGCTGAAAACAATCTCTTTAATGTGCTGGAGCATCCCAATACCATTGACCCTAACAAACAGCAGCTTGAAAAGATTCATGTCCTGAACGAATTTATCTCTGCTTATCGGCTCCTCAAGCTACAGGAGAACGAAACCAAGCTGGTATTTGATTCCTCTAAGGTGGCGGGAGAATACTTCGCATCCCTATTGGGCGGTATTAAGGACAGGGAGAAGTTTATGGCCGCTTTTCTGGATACCGGCAACAACCTCATCGAGACCAGGACCTTCTCCGAGGGAAGCATCGGAGAAGCAGCCGTTTATCCGAGAATGATCTTGAAAGCGGCCCTTGATTGCGATTGCAAGTCCATCCTCCTGGCACACAATCATCCTGGGGGAAGTCGGATTCCTTCAATTCAGGACAGGGATATCACCGAAAGACTGATATCCATTTTTTCACCGCTCCAGATCAGCGTATTGGACCATATTATTGTTGCCAATAGCCAATATTACTCAATGGCAGAGAAGGAGGGTATGCCGCAGCCCTCCAGGGATGTAAGCTACGATGCTATTCCCCTGGATAACAATAAGGCGCTCGGGGAGGATAAAGCAGATTTTCATGCAGACATTTCGGCTTTTGATGAATCAGACCTGGATGAGTTTAATCTTATAGAACCGGACGACAAGGAGGATGAGGATGAATGGGAGCTTTGATTGACAAATAATAAGGAAAGGAGCGTGTCCTATGGCGAAAGCCAGTAAACAGCATGACGAAAAAATCACCACGTCCATCTATCTTACCAAGCAGATGTGCGGCGAAATTGATAAAAAAGCGGATCGGGAGCATATCTCTCGCAACGAGCAAATCCGCAAGTATATTGAAAAGGGCCTGGCGATTGAAAGCTACGAGGAAAACATCGACCTCATCACCGCCATTATCCACCAGGAAATCGACGTGTCCATCAAGGCGCTGGGCAACCGCTTGGCCGGAATGATCAACCGCATGACCATCATATCGGCGGCAGGCTACTATGCCAATATCGCGCTGATTGCCGACCTCATCGACGCCGACCGCTATTCCTCCTTTGAAAAAATCGAGCGCCTGGCCCGGAAACGCGCCCTGGCCTACGCCAACATGAAAAGTGGCGACGCCCTCAAAGCCTTTCTGGATGACGAGGAAATGAAAAAGGCAGTCAGCGAGCTCAAGGGAGGAACCCCGGCCTATGTCGATTTTGATGTATAAGCAGCGGTTTAGAAATCCCAATTACCGAAAAACCCCCAAATGCAACTATGCCCATATCGGTTATATCGCCACCCGCCCCGGCGCCTCCAAAAACGAGGGAATGCGGCATGGACTGTTCGGAAAACTTTCTCCCGGCGAGTTGGTGGAGTTTGAAACCTGGCAGGAAGTCGCCAGAGAAGTCCGGGAGCTTTCCTATAAAAACGTCAACATCTTCCGCAGCATCATTTCCTTTGCTCCTGAAACCGCCGCGGAGTTGGGGCTAAACGACCACAAGGCATGGGAGCAGTATATTGAGAGGCATATCCAAACCCTGGCACAAAAAAACGGCATCAGCGTAAAAAACCTGTCCTGGGTATGCGCCCACCACAACGAGCGCAGCCATCCCCATAGCCACGTTGCCTTTTGGGACAAAAACCAAAGGCTGATGAAAAACTATGTCCACCCCAAAATCCCCGACAGCATCCGCATCCAACTGATCAAGGAAACCTTTGCGGACAAGATCGAGCAGTATTGCAGGGAGAAGGACAAAGCCAAAGGCGACATCAAGGCCGTCACCGATGAATTGGTATCCGAATTTGACGAGTACGTCAAGGCGGCCCATCCGAAGGAATACAAACAGTTAAAGGAGCTGGTGGGACGGATTGAAGCCGACGAACTGGGCGCGGCTTCCTTGGACGGCATCCTGGGAGACACCGATTTAAACCCGCTGATTGTCAGATTGTTCGAGTTGAAAGATAAGATGCCGAAGAAAGGCCGCCTATATTACAAGCTGCTGCCCGAAGAAGTAAAAGCGGAGGTTGACGCCTTTGTCGAGGAATTGAAAAACGGCAACGAGTATATCCGCAACCTGATCAACGAATACGCGGACAGCAAGTGCGCCCTGGCAATGCTCTACAACACCGACCCTGAGAATACCGAAAAGTACCGGCAAAAGGCAGTCAAGGAAGCGGAAAAGCTGATTGCCAACAAGCTGCTGGGTGTGATCAAAGCAATGCTGAACAAGGAACATGAATTGTCCCATATGGAGTACACTGAGGCCAAAAAGCATTACTATACCGAGCAGATGATCTGTGAAATCCTGAAGATGCTGGAACAGAATATCGTAAGCCTTGATACGGAATATGACGACAAGCAGAAAACCATGAGCACCGAGCTATCAAAGGCGGCAAAAAAGGAATGGTACTTGCAGCATAAGGATAGGGGCCTGGAACGGTAATCAGGATAAAATCTATAGAAGAACCGGAATTCTAAAGCACTCGGACAAAGAACCACTCTTTTTCGATTATTCTATCAATGGAGATGAGGATATGGATATGGAAATTCAGGCGATATTAAAGCCCTATGACATATGGGATAATGACGTAGATGGAGAAACGAATCTGCGGGCAAAGGAAGCACTACATGATTTTTATAAAACTTTATTAAAACGAAAACCGGCAACAAACTATGAAAAAGATAATATAGCGCATTTTCGATATCTGCATTTTTTTGTAGAAATTAAAAAAGCATTTGAGGAAGAAAAGTATTTGAGAGTATGTAATGAATTGCTTTCCCTCATGCATTATGTACCTTTTTTCCAGAAAAGAGTTTATAATAATACCGTGAAAATCCTAGAAATCTTTTTACAGATCGAGGAGGACGATAGATGTTAAGAAGCTTTCGGGGGAAGATTCTTGGTAAAGAAGATGTGCAGAAACCGGAACAATCTGGCTGGGAATTCAATTATGCCATGGACTTTGTACGGCAAACCCTACAATATGAGCAGAGCAAACAGGATCAGATTATCATCTTGGAATATATGTTGGGAATCATTAAGGAAGACTTGAAAAATGATTTACTGACGACAATTCTCTATAACAAAGAGAACTTCGATAAGAAAATCAGCCATCCATTTCCCATATATTATGAAGATGAAGTAGGAAGCAAAATCTGGGCTAAACCAGATGAAGAGAAAATGAAAAAGGTTGATTTAGCGAATGACTGCGTTTTGGTTTTAGCCTGGCATAGGGATAGAATGAGAAATATCATAAAAATTATAGCTAAGAACTCATTTGAATATATTAAAGGAAACCATTTAGCGTATTATTATACGGGTGTAGATCTATGCTTTGCATACAACGGCACTCACTCTATATCAGCAGGCATTGGGCATAAAAAAGGATTTATTGAAGCAAAAACAATTGATATAATTCCAATGTTTGACCATGTTTACACGGATGGGGACTGCTGGTACAACCAGCACAACGGGAATAAGCTCAGAGAATTATATGACTTCCGGGTAGGGGTTATTTATGAGATTTCCAAGATAAAATACAGGCTCGAAAATGAAGAAGATACTGCCGAGCTGGGATGAAGGCCAATCCGCCAAAAAGACAGAACAAAAAAGGAGATGATTTCAAGACAGATCGCAGGAATAACTATCACGAGTATCTGAACGTGATCTTTACTGTAAAAACATGGCAATGTATAATGACTGTAAGAATATCTTCTACTTGTGGCGACAAGACTATCTCATCCAGAGAGGTCCATGTTGGTCTGCTGACAACCTGTGCTTTGAGTGAAAGCTTCTTAAAAAAATTCACGGTGAAGAAGTGTTGTTCTATGCTGAAGAAGATAGCATTACCGTGAGTAATTTCCGGAATTGATTGTGGATTTAAAACGGGCTTTGGAAAGTATCTGATTTGATAGAAATGGGGGCTCAAAAATGCACACGCCAACAACTATCAATAAAATAGTTGCCCTATTGGCAAATAAAGCGAAAGAAATTGCTAGCGATAAACTTGTTAAGTTATTCTATACGGTTCCTATGCGCGTGGCGATTATGAAGAATGGTCGGACATTGATGTCATGGTCCTTGTCAATGGCGATGATCATACAACTAAACTTTTTAAACAGGAGCTGTGGAAATACTGTAATGATTTAAAACTAAACTATGATGTTGTCCTATCCGTCATAGTAAAGGACTATAATCATTTCCAAAACTGGAAAAATGTATTGCCTTTCTATGCAAACGTGCAAAACGAGGGAGTTGTAGTTAATGCCTGATTATAGCAGAAAACAGAGCAAAGAGAGCTAACGGCTGATCAGACAAATGAAGAAGAACTGGAACGATAAATTTTTAGACAATTGAGACAAAAGTGGACGGTCAGTACGTCAACAAAGTTCCTTGGATCACCATTATGAACCAGTGATCATTTTTCATCTTAACGACGGTACCCCGATCCTGGCCTTCACCACCACAGAATATGCCCTGGCGCAAAATTGAGCCGGGGTATTTTATTTTTTTAAAACGTGAAAAAACGCGAGAGCAATTGGGAAAGGAGTGATACTGGCCATGAAAGGATTGAGCGAACCGCTTTTTAGAGCGTTTTTCAGGAGGGTGCAGAAGCTGGGTTATACGACTTGAAAAATATGACCCAAAAGCTTGGAACGCTTGTTGCTAACATGCAGCCGCAAGAATCGGAGCTTGAGCAGGAATCCGAAAACGAATTGGAGGTGTGACTATGCGCAGCAAGATTGATTTTTACAAGCAGTTTTTTGAGCAACTTTCCAGGCGGGGCTTTGAGGTGAAGCGTTCCGATTCCTCCGACTACCTGGCCGACATCTACTATAAAAAGCAGCTTATTGCCTTTTACACCAAAGCCGACACCATCGAGAAAAATCCTTTTGTAGCAGTCAAGGACAAGGTTTTGAACCTCATCAACGATACTGCGAAAGCCACGGCGGTCAGAGCCGGTATCTGTTCCGAGTGCCCCTATACCGAGGACAATGAAAAGCTTCCCAACGGCTCCTACAAGCTGGCCGAGTATAACGGCGTAACCATGACCTGCAAACAGCACCACCTTTTCGGCTATGTGTTTTCCACCTACCGGACGGTGCCGGAAACCGACCAGCTCCTTCAACGGCAGTTTTTCTACAACAAGGAGGCCACCACACAGGATTTTGCCATCCGAAGCGGCCTGGTGGACGAAAAGGCTCTGTTTTCCGAAACCGAACTGATGGTGCTTCACTCTAACCTGGTAAAGCTGACGCTGCTGGATAACAATCTTGCCAATGACGACATGATTTCCGTCGGGCAGATGATTGACAAAATCGAGGACATTGTGCCCGAACTGAAAGGCAGGGACTATGACTTCGACTTTGAAGGCGAATTCCGGCAGGACATGGATGCGGAGATTGGAGGGTGAAGCATGGGCAGCAAAAGAAACCAGACCATTGCCATAGCGCGGTTTTTGGCCTATAAGAACGATTTGAACAAGCGGCTGGAAGCCATGACAGACGAGCAGTATATGAAAAAGCCCATCGGTCTTGAGGTGGGGCAGTATGTTGAGGATCTGTTGAAATACTGCCCCGAAAGTACGGTGGATACGGTGTTAAAGCATCAGGACGATTTGATTTTGCGGCTGGGCGAGGACTATCTGAGCATTGTCGCCTTTATGCCGTATGCGGAGGGAGGCGGAATCCATGCCGGACAGCAGGCCCAACGCTAACCTATGGGGCAATATCATCACCTGTGGCGAAATCGCCTTCGGCATTTATGAGATTGTGGGCGACAAAAGCAAGGGCATTATGATGTCAAAGGCGGACGCCGAAAAAATACTGCCCGAAGCGGTTGCCGCCAGGGGTGAACCGGAGGGTGAAAACCTGTGCTTTACCGATGAGCTTTCCACCTCCCTGGTGGGAGACGAGCTGGTCCGGCAGGGACTGGTCACCGACCCGGAGTTTATTGCAAGGCAGGAAGCCCTGAAGCAGCTTGATGACGCGGAATACGATACGGGTTTTGAAACCTTCAACGAGATCGAATTTGAACTGGAACTGTGAGGTGATTTTCATTGAAGCTGGTTTATATCTGCTCCCCTTTGCGGGGAGTGGTGGAGGAAAACATCAAAAAAGCGAACCGATACTGCGAATATGCCGCGGGATGCGATACCGTCCCCCTTGCTCCCCATGCCATATTTACCGCCTACCTTCAGGATAACATTCCCAAACAGCGGGAAAAGGGCTTAGAAATGGGACTTGCGCTTTTAAGGCGGTGCGATGAAATGTGGTGCTGTGGGGACGAAATTACACAAGGTATGCAGGGTGAGATTGATCTGGCGACAAAACTGAATATTCCCATCGTTTATGTCCTGGATCATCATATGGAGG
This sequence comes from Desulfosporosinus metallidurans, assembly GCF_001936615.1. GTDB lineage: Bacteria > Bacillota > Desulfitobacteriia > Desulfitobacteriales > Desulfitobacteriaceae > Desulfosporosinus > Desulfosporosinus metallidurans. The sequence continues at coordinate 4,406 of NZ_MLBF01000074.1, read as the reverse complement.
AAGGGTTGAAGATAAGACAGGAAAACAAGGCCCTTGATACAGAGGATTGCATTCCCAGGAGCAATGAAATGGATTACGAGGACAAAATTTTGGTACTGAATCCCGAAGCGCTGATGACCAGCCGCCGCACGGCTGAAAACAGCTTATGGATCGCCTATAACGGTTTTGGCTGCACCTTTGGGGCAAGAGGTCAGGCGGTTTATGCCAAAAGCCTGTTTTCAGGACAGGAATGTCGCTGGGAACGCGCGGATTTTCTTGGCATCGTCAAACCGGAAAGCTTAAAGCAGTGGCTTGAAAACACGCCTGTAAAAAATGAAATCGCTGAAACGCTGATAAACGAACAGGAGCAGCACCTGGAGATGACGCTATGAAAACAAGACCTAAACTGATGATCTGCTCCCTGATATTTTTGACCGGCGGTTTTGTCAATCTCTTTTTCTCAACCGCCCTTCATGGGCTGCTGTCAAGGCAGATGACGGTATTGAAGCTGCTGCCCATCGGTGAATGTCTTACCAGCCTTTTTTCAAGCAAACAGCATTTTCTTCTTTATCTTTGCTTGCAGGGCTTCATGCTGATTCTGTCGGTGATGTACTTTCTCACCAACCTGCGGCCCTATCAGTCGGATTTAATGGAGATCACGCCGGACATCAAGACGCCCGTTGCGGTGGGACAGTACCAGCACGGCTCGGCGCGATGGCTCAAAGACGCCGAAAAGGACAAAGCCTTTGCAAGCTTTGCCTTAAATCCCCACAACAAGGTTATCAAGGCGCTTATCAAAGGCGGCTATGATAATATAGACTTCCTGAAAAACAAGAAGGAGGAGGTTGAGGACGATATTTCATCCCAAGACAATCCCTAAACCAAAACCGGAACCCGATGAAGACGCCGCCTTTGCTTTACGCGAGGGCGGCGTTGTTATTGGCATGAAAAAGGAGGGCGATAACGAGCACATCTATTATGTGGGCGAGGACAGCCATCTGCTGTGTATCGGCGCCACCCGCAGCGGCAAAACCCGCAACCTGGTGGTGCAGTCCATCTGCACCCTGGGATTGGCCGGGGAATCTATCGTGGTCAGTGACCCGAAAGCGGAGTTGTACGACTACACCGCGGAGTTTCTCAAAAAACTCGGCTACAGGGTGCTGGTGCTGGATTTCAAAACCCCGTCCAAAAGTATGCGCTACAACCTGTTGCAGCCCATCATCAATGCGGTCAACCGTGACGACACCGACAGGGCGGAAATGCTGGCCTGGGATCTGACCAACAACCTTGTCGGCAAGCCGGAGGGCGAAAAAATCTGGACAAATGGCGAATGCTCCATCATTGCTGCTGTCATCCTCTGCGTGGTGTGCGACAATAAACACCGGCCCGATTACCAGAACCTCACCAATGTCTACTGGTTTATCGCCGAAATGGTAAAGATGATCGGGAACAAAATGCCCCTCTTAGAGTACGTCAAAAAACTTCCACCCTCCCATCCCGCCAAGGCGCTGCTTTCAATTTCCGATGTGGCGCCGTCGAGGACAAGAGGCAGCTTCTACACCTCCGCCTTGACAACCCTCAGATTGTTCACTTCCAGGTCCATCTATTCCATCACCCATACCAGCGACTTTGAATTGCAGGACATCGGGCAGGAAAAGCACGCATTGTTCATCATATTGCCGGACGAAAAGACCACCTTTTATCCAGTGGCCTCCCTCATCGTGTCGCAGCAGTATGAGCAGCTTGCCAATTTAGCCGATATGAGGGGCGGCAGGCTCAAGCAGCGGGTCAACTTCATGCTGGACGAATTCGGAAATTTCACCACCATAAGTGATTTCACGAACAAACTCACAGTCGGCGGCGGGCGCGGGATGCGGTTCAACCTGTTTATTCAGTCCTTCTCCCAACTGAAAGAAAAGTACGATGAGAACATCTCGGATACCATCAAGGCCAATTGCCAGACCTGGGTTTATCTACAGGCTGATGACATGGACACCCTGCGGGAGATCAGCGAAAAGCTGGGGACCTACACCGTTTCCAGCTATCAGCTATCGGCCAATCATGCAAAGTACACCACCCCGTCAAGCTCCCACAGCATCAGCCTGATTGAGCGCAAGCTTTTGAATGTGGACGAAGTACGGCGGGTTACCCGTCCGTATCAGATCGTCACATCCCGGACCCATCCCGCCATCATGTTTTCCCCCGACCTGTCGGAGTGGTATTTCAACAAAATGCTGGGCATGGGGGACAAGGAGCATAACCGGAAGCTGCGGGAGGAACGGGAGCAGAAACGCCCGGTCGTCACCGACGTGGGCAAGGAAATCGCCCTGTGGAATATCTGGGTCTACTACCAGAAGGACATCATGCGCAAGCTCCAGCAAAAGGCCGCGGAGGGTAAAGGGCAATCAGTAGCCAGTGAAGCGGATATGGATTGAGGAAAGGAGGATTTTATGAAACCGAAAAGCGCAACAAAAAAGGCCGAAAGGCTTTTAAAGAAAGCCTGTGCCGCTGCCGCTGTTATGGCGGCAGCAGCAATGATGGCGGTGCCGGCTTACGCCGCTGACGGCGTTCAGGGCAGCAAGATTGTCACGGGGACGGAAAAGCTGATCGGCGATGTCACCACCTGGCTGATGGTGCTGGCTCCGGTGGTGGCGGGCCTGCTGATCATCTATTTCTTCATCCGCCGCAGCGCCGCCGACGAGATGGACACGAAAAAGTGGAACAACCGTATTGTGGTTGCCATTGTGTCCTGTATCGGTGCCGTACTCGGCTCGGCAACTTTGAATCTGATTATCGGTTACTATAAGTAACTGCGGCAACCAATCTGACCAAAGGTAGTGTTTCGTACACTGTTTTTTATTTTAACCACTATCTTAACTTTCAAAAGGCTTCACTCTCTCATTGCCAACAGTCATTCAATAAGAAAAATATGAAAGGTGAGATTCAAGTATGAAAAACTTAATTATGAAGGCAAGAGTAAATATGATGAAGGGAATGGTTTCTGCCAGAGGCATCCTGACAGACAGAAGTGGGTCAGGAATGATTGACCTTGCTATCAACGTAATGATCAGCGTAGTTTTGGGAGCTTTAGTCCTTGCAGGATTGTATCTGCTCTTTGGCTCGACTATACTTCCGCTGCTTTCTGAAAAAATAAAGGCCATATTCAACTACCAAGGCTAAGTCAGAGAAAGCGTCCCTTCCGCATTGGTTTCTCTGCCGTTCATTCCAGCTGGATATACTGGCTCCTATCTCAAATGATAGGAGCAAAATCATGAGGGAGGAGAATCAATTTGGAAGTGCTTCTGGTATTGCTTATCGTCGCGCTGTTAAACGGTGCCATTGCCTATATCAACGACCTTTTGACCGGGATTGTGCCCATGACCCTGTATGCGGAGCAGTACATGACCACCGTGTCCGGCACCAATATCGCGGCTACGCTTTTTAACATCCTGTTCGGCTTCGGCGTGTCTCTCATCGTATTGAAGTTTCTTAAAAAAGGCTTTGAAACCTATATACTTTGGAGCGACGGAGACGCGGACGAAGAACCCCTTTCCCTGCTGACCAACTTTTTTAAGGCGCTGGCGGTGGCCGTCTGTTTTCCCACTCTGTATAAGTGGATGGCAGACATTGTGGAGGATATGACCAACCAACTGCTGACAGCCATCGGAGTAACAACGAATTACGGCTGGCAGGCATGGGTGAATGGTATTTCCACGATGGGGCTTGTGACAGCCATCTTCGGGCTGATTTTTATCATCTGCTATTTCATGCTGTACTTCCAGTTTCTCATGCGGGGTCTTGAAATCTTTATCCTGCGGGTGGGCGTTCCCCTTGCCTGCGTGGGACTCCTGGACAACGACAAAGGCGTTTTCAAGGCCTATCTCAACAAGTTTTTCCAGTCCATGCTGGCCGTGGTGGTGCAGATTGTCCTCTCCAAGCTCGGCGTGGGGCTGATGCTCAACATGCACGTCTTTTGGGGCCTGGCCTGCATGATGCTTGCCATCCGGACGCCGCGCTTCTTGCAGGACTTCCTCATCACGACGGGCGGCGGTGGTGGCGGGGTTATCAACAATGTATACCATTCCGTGAGGTTGATCGGCATGGCGCAAAAATTAACGAAGTAAAGGCGGTGGATGGATATTGGTTACGATGGACGATATTTCCAAGGCGATTATCATCCTTGTCCGCCTGGGCGCCGTCGCAAGGTTTATTTACTGCATGATCAGGCTCTCCGGTGCAGAGGAAGAACAGACGCAGTATAAGAAGCGGGCGAAAAACACCGTCATTTTCTATGTCCTGGCAGAGTCTATCTGGCAGATTAAGGACCTGGTGCTGTATTACTATACCCCATGACGCATTATGCAGAGTAACGGCATAATGACGATTATTGGAAAAGGAGGGTTTTATGGAGGATGAAAAGCTGTATA
>NZ_MLBF01000073.1 GCF_001936615.1 Desulfosporosinus metallidurans | reverse complement strand
TAGGAGTTTTTCATTTACCCCTTATTTCGATAAGTGATCGTCAAAGTGATTGTTATTTCAGGTAGTTCAATCGACTGTCTAGGCAACTTTTTTCCTCCTCACTATGGTGTAATTGACTACAATTTATACACCACGGCAACACCAATATGCACCCGTGTTGTTAAAGGCTATCGTACAATTCTCCACCGAGACGCATTAACTGGTCTTTGAGGTGTCTTATCTCGTCTTCCAAGACTTTGATGCGTTTGTTCTTAGCGGCTAAGAGAACGTCTTTACTAGAATCGGTCATTTCGTTTTTAATGTGTTTTCGAGAAGGTAAGCCTTGCTGTTGCTTGCGAAGAGTCTCAATACGTTCACGAAGATTCTGATGCTGATACAAATAAGCTTTCGAAACTCCGGACTGTTCAGACACACTACTAAAATTGATGGAGCCTTTTTCTTTTATTTAGAAGCTTAATTGCTTCATCAACATTCTTAGCCGTTTCAAGTTGTTTCTGTTTGGAGTAGGCCTTCAAGCCGTCGGCGTTACGAGGATAATTAGTTAGCACTGTTCAGTTCCTCCACTGCATACTCACGACCTTTCTCGCTTGCTTTGTGATGAATTTTGCACTCTTTTAAAACAGCTAGGATGGACTCGTAACGTTCCAATAAAGTTTGGTTTTTCTCCATCCAGATCCAGCTAGAACGCCCTTGAGCCTTACCACGCTCAATCATTGCTTTCGTTTCCTGAATCTCAAGCTCATATTGAGGAATAAAGTCAGAGGTAGTGCAGAGGTTTCGGCAGGTCAGACAAGGGATTAATTGTGTGTGACATTCCTGTTTTTTGGGCTTCATGCAGTAACACAGAGGCATTCTAACTGCGTCAAGATTCGAACGAATATATTCCCACTCAACGAGGTCATCGTTGGGTACGTATGTAATGTTAATTTCCGTATGCTTACCTGATTCATTAGTTCTGAAAAAACCTTGTTTAGTCGCTTCTTCCCACGCCTCACGGACTTCCTCATCCGATACATGGTAATACTCTTGGACGGTGGTCTGGTAGTGCGCATGACCGGCACGTTTTTGTACCAGTTCAGGTTTCCATCCGAGTTTTCGTAGGCTACTCAAGTTATGACGAAGCATATGTGGATTGACTCGAATTCTTGTTTTTTTACTTATGCGTTTAAATAGAGAAGTGACATCTCCATACTCTAGGGGATAATTTTTATTTCCACCTGCGATTTTAATAAAGACATGATTAGTATCCACCTCGTCCGTATGGAATTCCGTAATATAGTCCATATACATATTCATTAAATCTGCACTGACATCAAGAGTTCTAGGGCTACTCACCGTCTTAATCTCGGCTAAGTTAGACAGCTCACCACGGTCTCTAATGTGAATCCTCAACCGTCAATTTCGAAGTCCTTAAGCCTTAGCGCTAAGGCCTCACCGATCCGCATACCCGATTCCCATAACAGGTGTAATAAAAACTCATCCCGTAAATTGGTACATGCCCCAATCAGTAACGAGATGTCTTTCTTGGGTAGCGTTTTCGGACGAGATTTAGCTGCTTTCAACTTAAGAACCTTCTTGTTGAAGAGTTTGTCTTTATTGATGTGATATAGAAAATCTTTAAATCCTCTTCGGGAACCCATCATCTGTCGTTTGAGCCTGTCTGACAACTTAATGGAGTAATCAACGTGCCGGTTCAAGTAATCGTAAAACACTTCGACGGCCGTCATTATGGTGTTAACGGTGTTGGGTTTTCTGACGGGTACAAAGGGTGAAATAGAAGACACCTTGACGCTTGCATGAGGGTTTTGAAGCCACCGCGTGAATTCAGCCATTTCATTAATCCCTAAATCATGGTAAACTAAACCCTTTTGCTCTAAGAACTCAAAATAGAGCTTTAGGTGATAACAATACGCCCTCAGCGTCTCTCTAGCCGATCCGCTATTATCCTTAAACTTCAAAAACTTTATAACTGAATCCATAGGTTCCCCCTCATTATTTAGCAAGATATACCGTGTCTTACCTTTTTTGTTATGACCTTTTCAACTTTCAATTAATTCTTTTCTCCTCTCTCTGCTTTTTCCCAAACATAAAAAGGCATTTGATATACTTGCAAGTGGGCGTGAGAATCCCACTGTCAGTATCAAAATGCCTTTTCCCAGTATACACTGGGAGTTATAGAGAAAATATACCATCAACATTGTTTACGTGTGCTTGGCAAATAGGAAATGAAGAGTCTGGCAGCTATTTTATAAATAGGCCTTGCCAAGGTTAAATTATATACACATAGTTTTCACAGCAGTGAAAGTAAATGATCGGTTTCATAGCTCCGAGGGATACCGGAAGCCGAAGGCTGAAGATATGCTCGCTGGTATCCCATGGACAACAGCTCATGTGACAAGCTAGAGGTTGTTTGTTAGTACTAACCTCTCGATACTCCTCGTTGTTTAGAAACTCATTCATGAGAGGTAACGTGATCCCCTTCTCGAAAATGACGACGGCCTCCAACACATAAACATAATACTGTTCTTGTTTATCTTTACCGACATGCCTTACCAGAGGTTCTTCGGTCCATTGTTCGGTCCTCATGAACTTCTGAGTCCCATCGATGGCTATGACGTAGCGTTTATTGATCAGATAATTCCTGAATTTCTTCTTCGATTTCCTCCACCTTGATTCTCTCCAAGAGCCGACTTAAGGTATCGGCATGCGGCATCGTTTCAAAGTCTGGAAACATCGCTTTCATATTCTTGAAGAATATGGCCGTGCTCATTTCTTTATTCGCGTTCCTTAAAGAGGGCTGTTGGTAGACAAACATCAGGATTCCATAGATCATGAGGACGGTTAAACTGTGTTTTAGCTTCTTAGGCTGCTGGGATCGTTGATTTTGCTCAATCGATTGAGGAGGATGGGCAGTGTCCTTTGATACACCTTTAGCGCGGCTTCGGTACTGAGCTGTCGGTCCAATTTTTCGTCTTCCGGTGTCTCGTGGCCACACTTTCGATTGGCTATGGAACGTTTCTCTTGATACTCCTCGGATCCTACAAAGTTGAATCCTTTGGCTTCTAACTCCTTCATTCGGAGTGCTTGCTCTTGGCTCGTTTCTCTTGTCGTTTTTCGGGTCTAGTCATCGGGATTCACCGTTTTGCAGGGCTTGATTCCTTTAATTCACGGGTGATTGGAGTGGTATTGTTTTTCCAAATCATTATTTTTTTTGTAAAGATCGTATCCGATTTAGAAATGGGGCTGCTTTTTTATAACAGCCCCATTTTTTGCTATATCAGAATTTATAAGTTCAGGGACCAGGTAGGTTCCCTATTTTGTCTGTATTAGACAAAATAGAATATATATATTTGTTAAACAAATATATATATTCTGAAAATATTAATGTTAAACTTACTAGTGAAAAGTGATAACATTCAATTTCTTTCAAATTACCGAAACATAGCGGGCATTTCATTTCGTAACTCGGTGTTAAATCAAGAATGTAAATTCTATTCAATAAAAAGGAGAAAAGATTATGCCTCCACAATCAATTTTTACTGTTGATTCCCACACCATGGGAGAGCCAACAAGGGTAGTCATTGGCGGAATACCCTATATTCCCGGAAATAGTATGGCAGAAAAAAGAGACAATCTTCAAAGTAATATGGATTACATCAGGAAGACCTTAATGTTGGAACCCAGAGGGCATGATGATATGTTTGGGGCAATAATTACTCAACCTGTGGATCCAACAGCAAATTTTGGCGTGATTTATATGGACACAAAAGGGTATCTCAACATGTGTGGACACGGAACAATTGGAGTAGCGACGGTGGCCGTGGAAATGGGTATGATTCCCAAGGTAACAGAACCTTTTACGGAAATTGTTTTAGATACACCTGCAGGATTGGTAAAGACACAGGCACGGGTTATTGGCAATAAGGTAAAAGATGTAACATTTCAAAATGTTCCATCTTTTGTTTTTAAAAATGATCACAAGGTCTCTCTTCCCCAAATAGGTGAAATCGCTGTTGATATTGCTTTCGGTGGGAGTTTTTTTGGTATTGTTCCAGCAAAAGATTTGGGCATAAAGATTGAAAAAGGAAATAAATCCAAATTAGTTTACCTAGGAATGGAAATTATGGATGCTTTAAACACAAGCGTTAAAGTGGTGCATCCTTTACAGAGGCATATTAATTCTATTGATCTTATAGAGATTTTTGATGATACAACCAATCTGGAAGCAGACTATAAAAACTGTGTAGTATTTGGAAAAGGACAGGTAGATAGGTCACCCTGTGGAACGGGTATTTCTGCCAAACTAGCAGTACTTTATGCAAAAAAGAAAATAAGAATTAACCAGGTGTTAAAATTCCAAAGTATTATGGGATCGGTTTTTTGTGGTTATGTTGTTGAGGAAACAAAAGTTGGAGATTATCCTGCAATAATTCCAAAGGTAACTGGAAGCGCTTTCATTACAGGAATTCACCAATTCTTGGTAAATTTAGAAGATCCATTGCACGATGGCTTTTCCCTTACTTAAATGAAACTCCCCGCAGCAAGCTGCGGGGAATTAACCCTAAGGGATTAAATTAAATGAAAAAGGAGCAAAAAATTATGACCCCAAAAAAAATATTGTGGATTAACCCAGTGGGAACAGACACTTACGATGCACCGATCCAAGAGTATTTAGACACGGCGAAAGATTCAGAAACAATTATTGATGTAGTTTCGCTGAGCAGAGGCCCGTTACACTTGGAGTATTCCTATTATGAGGCTCTTGTTTTATTAGATACGTTAAACAAAGTGAAGAGCGCCGAGAAAGAAGGATATGATGCAGCCGTCATAGGTTGTTTCTACGATCCCGGATTAATGGAAGCAAGAGAGATATTGGACAAAATGGTTGTTACCGCTCCGGCAGAAGCGTCCATGCATATTGCCGCGACAATGGGGCACAAATTCTCAATTATTGTTGGGCGAAACAAATGGATCCCTCAAATGATGGAAAACGTTGTTAACTGCGGCCTGAAAGATAAGTTTGCCTCGTTTAAATCGGTAGGACTTGGGGTCTACGATTTCCACAAGGATGAAAAACTAACGGAAAGACTCTTAAAAGAAGCGGCAAAAGAAGCTGTAGAAAAAGATGGGGCGGAAGTCATTATTTTGGGTTGTACCATCCAGTTTGGCTTTTATAAAGAACTTCAAAAATACCTTGGTGTTCCGGTAATTGATGCAGTTCTAGCTCCGTTAAAGTGGGCAGAGTTTTTGGTAGAGCTTCAAGGAAAATTTGCTTGGAGTCATAGTAAAATAGGCGGATATGAGACTCCACCGAAAAGTGAAATTGAATCATGGGGTTTAGAAAGTCAATACAATATGAATGGACTGTGGAGGAGGTAACATAATGAAGGGAAACATTAGAGTTGGATTTGATGTTGGAGGAACATTTACAGACGGTGTTTTTGTGCAAGGGAATAATGTAATTGCCAAAACAAAATCATTAACCACTGAAGATGTAACAACGGGTATTATCAATGCTTTGGATATTTTATTAAACAAAAGTAAAATCAATCCAGCTGAAATTGCGATGGTATCGTTTGGGACAACTCACACAACTAACGCGATTATTGAGAGAAGAAACCTTAACCAAGTGGGAATACTGCGCTTGGGTGCACCCGCAACAACGGCAATTCCACCTCTTACTGGATGGCCTCAAGAATTAAAAGATGCTATCGGTGGGGAGCGAAATGTTTATATCCTTCGAGGTGGATCCGAATATGATGGGAGAGATATTGTCCCGTTGGATGAAAAAGCAATTGCAGATGCCTGCAAGGAAATGAAAGGAAGAATCAATTCTGTTGCCATAACTGGGGTCTTTTCCCCAATGAAGCCGGATCACGAAGAACGAGCTGCAGAGATCGCGAAAGAAATTTTAGGCGAAGATGTGCATATTACGCTTTCCCATAAAATTGCTTCGATATCGATTTTAGAGAGAGAAAATTCTACGATTCTTAATGCGGCTGTAATAAACGTGATGAGACGAGCGGTCAGCGCCTTAAAAGCGGCTACCAAGGACAGAGGTATTGCGGCACCCCTTTTTATTGTACAAAACGATGGAAGCGTTATGGCGGCAGATTATGCTGTTGATTATCCGATTTTCACGGTGGCCTCTGGTCCTGCAGCCAGCGTCAGGGGAGCAGTATTTCTTTCCAAAATTGAAAACGGTGTAGTGGTTGACGTTGGGGGTACTTCTACAGACGTTGCATATATTGTCAATGGATTTCCCAGAGAATCATCAATCACTGTGAATATTGGCGGCGTCAAGACAAATATCCGATGTCCAGACCTTTTATCAATTGCTTTAGGTGGCGGAACGATTATTAAGAACAAAGGAAACGCGGTATTAGGATTGGGCCCGGAAAGTGTTGGACATAATCTGGTACGGTTGGGCAGATCTTTTGGAGGACCGATCACAACCACACATGACATTGCGGTTGCTGTAGGACATCTTAATGAGCGATTAGATATCTTTGAAACCCAATTTGTCACTCATCCGGAAAATGTCGCTAAATTAAGCCCAGAGTTGGTAGAAAATGCTTGGGCGGAAATTAAGAAGACTGTTGAAGACGTCATTGATCAAATGAAGACCACGGCGGAACCAATTCCTGCTATCTTCATCGGAGGCGGGGCAATGGTTGTGCCTAACAAAAATATTAAAGGTACTACGGGTGTAATTAAACCGGAACACTTTGAAGTTGGTGGCGCTGTAGGTACAACAATCGCAGAAATTGGCGCATATGCTGAAGGTGTAGTAGATCTCGAGATTGAAAACCGGGAGAAAGCGATTGAAGCGGTAATAGAAAAAGCCAAGGACAATGTGCAGGCAGCGGGCGGGATTAGAGAGACCACAGAAGTAATTGATATCGAAGAAATTCCGTTTGCTTATATGCCTGGGAAGAGAGAAAGTATCCGAGTTAGAGTAAAAGCAAAAATATCTTAACTGGAAGGAGATGCGAAAATGGGAGTTTATGATATTTTAAAGGAATGGGGAGTAAAAAACTACAGGGTGATTGACAGACAAGCAATAAAAGAGATTACTCTTGGAGCTTCAATACTTGCAACAGGCGGGGGTGGAGATCCTGACATCGGACTTCTTTGGGCATATAAAGTGTTAGATGAAGGGAAAGAAATTGTCATGGTTGATCCGATGGATGTTCCTGACGACATTCTCGCCGCTAGTCCGGCGTGTCTCGGATCTGCCCTTTGCCTAACGGAAAAGCCGCCGAGTAGTAAAGTCTTAACGATCGCTATTGACGCATTACAGAAATACATGGGAAAAAACCTTAAGGCAACAATTCCCTTGGAATGCGGTGGGGTTAACTCTATTTTGGCATACGCTGCCGCAGGGGAGTATGGAGTTCCAGTAGTAGATGTTGATGGAATGAACAGAGCCTTTCCCGAACTTCAAATGACTTCGTGGGTTACCCATGGGGTTCACGCCTCTCCCACGGTTTCGGTAGACGACCGGGAGAATATTACCGTCATTGATACACTTGACAATGACCATGTTGCGGAAATGATTGCCCGGAAGGTAGCCATGGCTTACGGTGGAATTTCGTGGGTTGCCACATATCCCATGTCAGGAAAGGAATTAAAGGAAACGTCTATTTTAAATTCCCAAAGTATAGCCTGGGAGGTGGGCAAAGCTGTTTTTGCTGCCCGGGAAAAACATGCCGATCTTATTGAGGAAATGTTAAAAGCATTAAGACAGGTTCGAAATGTTGAAGGATATAAGATATTTAAGGGCAAAATTATTGATATCGGACGGGAGTTTGGAAGTGAGTCAACCAAAGGGTTTACTCTCGGAAAAATAATTATGGAGGGGATAAACGAATACAAGGGAAGTATTGCGGAATTAAACTTTCAAAATGAATGGTTAATAGTAAAGGTAGATGGTGTAGTCAAATGTTTGCCGCCCGATCTCATTGCTGTTCTGGACAGCGAAACTGGTGAACCGATTAGAACAGACATTATGAAATATGGCTATCGGGGAACCATCGTTGTACTGCCTGCCCATGAAAGAATGAGAACTCCAAAAGGAATTGAGACTTTTGGACCGAGGTATTTTGGATATGATTTGGATTATGTGCCTGTTGAAGAGTTGAATCAAAGGTAAGGAGGGATATAACCATGATGGAAACATTGATGAGGCTTTTTCAAAAAGATAGTAGATACAAGGAGCTTGTAAAAGTGGTTTTTGACAATCCTTATTCTGAAAAAAAAGATGTAATTAAAAAGGCAAACATTGACACAGAAAGTGGAGAAAAATTGCTGGCCGATCTGGAAAAGGAACTAATAATGTTAGAACTTACCAGCCAGGCGAGTTCTAACATTGAATCCCGGGTGCCAAAGAAAATTTACCTGGTAAACCCAGATATCGTGGAAGAGTTGGAGACCATGTTTTAATAATTAATTTGTACTCGGGACATTTTCATGTCTCGAGTACAAAAATCTTTTTAATAAGGGGTGAATTTTTTGGATCTGAAAAAACGAGTTCTGGATATAGCTAACATGTTACAAAGTAATGCGATTGATGCTGTCATTTTATTCGACGCGGCAAACATTAGATATTTTACGGAGTTGAGAATGACAGAAGGTGTTCAATCCATTCTCGTTATTACTGCAGATGCCGAAATTACTTATATTGTCCCCGTCTTAGACTACAAAAGGGCTATTCTGAACTGTTGGATTAACAACATAGTAATTTTCCCGGAGGATAATCCCAATTATTTGATGCCCTTGACACAAATATTACAGGAAAAAATAATACAAAAAGTTGGAATAGAAGAAGATGTTTTAACTTATCACAAAATCAATTTCTTAAAAGAAGTTTTTCATGGAGAATTAATATCCGTTGATAATATTTTAACCAATCTCAGAGCAGTCAAAACTGAAGAAGAAATACCCCTCATAAGAAAAGCAGCTGAGATCGCCGATCAAGCCATGTTTGAAAGCTTAAAAATTGTTCAGGAGGGTGTCCGGGAAGCGGATGTTTCTGCTTTAGCAAGATACATTATGGAAAAAAACGGGGCCGAAAGAACTTCATTTCCGCCATTTTTAATGTCCGGAAAAAACGCCTGGTTGCCACAGAGGTTTTCAAGTGATAAGGAGATTTCTAAGAGCGAGTTAATTCTTTTTGACATGGGTGCAATTTATAAGGGTTATTGTTCGGATTTAACCAGAACATTTTCGCTAGGAAACCTAAGTGATCATCAAAGAGAAATTTTTTATTTAGCCTATTATGCCCAACAAGAAGCAATAAAGGCTCTTAAACCTGGAAAACAAGCATGGGAAATTGATAAAGTGGCACGAGATATTATTTCTGCTGCTGGCTACGGAAGCAACTTTCCTCATCTGACCGGCCACGGATTGGGAATGAGTATTCACGAAAAACCGATTATTGATGTTGGCAGTAACACGATTCTGATGCCCAATATGGTTGTAACAATTGAGCCCGGAATATACGTAGAAGGGGTCGGGGCAGCCCGGGTTGAAGACATGGTCTTAATCACTGAAACAGGATGTGAAGTTCTGACTAAAACAGATAGAAACCTAATTAATTAGTATAGGAGAATGAGTGAGATAAAACGAGAGATAATCTTAATTTGAAAGAGGGAGGGAGGAAGTACAGTGAGTATTTATGATGTCTTGGAAAAATGGGGAATCAAGGAATATCGAAAAGTCGACGAACAGGGGATAAAGGAAATAACACTTGGTGCTTCAATTTTGGCAACCGGTGGCGGAGGAGACCCTGAGATTGGTCTTTTGTGGGCACTGAATGTTTTGAATGAAGGAAAGGAAATTATTCTTGTTGATCCGAAATATGTACCGGATGACATAATTGTGACAATCGCAGCTTGTTTGGGATCAGCTCTTGTGCTGACGGAAAAGACTCCTAGCGGAAAAGAGCTATATTGGTGTTATGAAAAACTGTTTAAATATTTAGGCAAAAAGGTTGAGGCAATTATTCCTCCTGAAGCCGGTGGTGTAAATACTCCAGTACCCATGGCAGTTGCAGGCGTGATGGGAATCCCTGTAATTGACGGTGATGGGATGGGAAGGGCCTTCCCTGAGCTTCAAATGACGTCATTTTATATTAATGAGGTTTCACCATCCCCAACGGCTTCTGCAAACGAAAAAGGTTATGTCACTATTGCTGATTCAAAAGATGCCCTCCTTGCAGAGAGAATAATCAGAAGTTCAGCAATGGCTTATGGCGGTATTGCTTGGATTGCCGGGTACTCAATGACCGGTTTGCAAGTCAAAAAAACGGCGATTTTAAATTCTGTAAGTATGACATGGGATCTCGGTAAAGCTATTTTCAGGTGCCGCACAGAACATTCCAACCCAATTAAAGAGGTGGAAAAAATTGCTCATGGGTTTGAATGTTTTTCCGGCAAAGTAGTTGATATTAACAGGGAATTTGGAGCTGAAACCACAAAAGGTTTTTCCCTAGGACAGATAACCATGGAGGGAATCGGACAATACAAAGGATCTACCGCAAAAATAGACTTTCAAAATGAATGGCTAAACCTAATTATCGATAATGAGGTCAAATGCATGACTCCGGATTTGATTACCATTCTGGATCCGGAAACTGGTGAACCGATCAGAACTGATATTGTTAAATACGGTTATAGAGGTTCCATCGTGGTGATACCTGCACACGAAAGAATGAGAAGCGCAAAAGGCATTGAAACGTTTGGACCAAGATATTTTGGCTATGACATGGACTACATTCCGGTGGAGAAATTAATCCGTAAATAAATATCACTTGTAAATGATGGAAGACTTTAAAGAGAATTTAATTCTTTTATTCCTGATTCCAGTCTGTCTAATCCCGCCCGCTGCCTGCACATTGTCCTTAGCTTTTTCTATTACCGCTTCAATCGCTTTCTCCTGGTTTTCAATCTTGAGATCTACTACAACTTCAGCATCCCCCGCCATGCTTTTAGAATATAAAACTCAAAGTAGTGTGGAAAAACGATTTCAGCAATTAAAAAATCCCCATTTTGTCAATTCGCTTTACCTTGATACAGAGCTGAAGCATGAAGAAGTTTAAAGAACCTTTGGCATCGTAATTCCCAGTTGTTTTTTTGCAAAGTTCTATGACGGGTCCATTAGCATAAAGCCCATCTAGCAAGACTTTGATGGCTAGACGGGGAAAGTAATCCTTCAACCGGGCTGCCAGTCGCTTAAAACCTTTACTTTCACAGTCTTGTTACTTTCAGGATTGACCTCTGACGTGTTATCCAAAAACTCTGTCATCAGGGGTAGTGTCAACCCGTTGGAAAACACGAGATTCGCCTCCAAAGTATAGACATAGTATTCGTATTGGTCTTCCGTTCCACGAATCCGTTTTTGCAAACACTCCTCACTCCAGCGGTAAGGACGGCTCATTTTTCGAGTTCCATCGATGGCGATGAGATAGTCTTTGGTCACTAAGAAATCTCGCAGTTTTTTCCCGCGCAGTAATTTCTGAATAATATGGATAAGCGCTTCCTCGATATTTTCCACGTCGATGGTTTCAAGTAAACGTTGGGAAAATGAGAAATCGGGTATTTTTGACGATGAGATGTAGTCTTTGGCTACGGTCGGTTTCACTCCACTCGATCCAGTGATCCCGGTCCGCTAAAGCCCATGCTGAAGCAGCAAACAACAGGCAACCCAGACGGCGGTATTCCGAATCGGTCTTTAACACAATAAAATACCGTTGGTGGGCACCAAACGGACGCTTATATCCTAACACGTGATAGCGCTGTACATACTCGTTCCAGAGGCGAATTTCCTTTGACTTACGTACTGCTTCTAGGTGTATAGGCTCAAACTGAGAGACGGTGCCTACCAGTGTGCTACCTGCGTCGGTGAGCACTCCCGGGATGACGGTTTTCTTACCTGGAATGGTTTTCCGCAAATCTGGCAATCTCAGCGCAACTTGTGCCTCTAATTTAATCAAGAGTTGTCGGCAAGCATCGATCTTATACCGACCATTCGGAGCAACCCAATTTATGTTTTCGCAAATTGTTAAACACAGATCTTGCCGACTAAGAAGAAGAAACAGGCGCACCGTTTCTAAATATCTTTCAGTTCTCGTGCGGTGAATTCCCTTCCACACAATAAGATAGGATTTTCATCTCATTCTTTTAACGATTATGATGCTGTCAATCATGGAACAGGTAGTAAGAAAAGGTTTAAAAGAAGAAAATGACACGGTCGTTGGAACCGGAGACAAGCTTAAAACACAACCGACACAATTAATGATACTCAGGATATTTTCAGTGTCCTATATCAAGTAATTATTCTCTAACTGAAAAAAACGGTACGGAGATTGCTCACGCCACTAAAACGATAGCCAAGCAAAGATCATTCGCTATTTAGAGATTCGGAATGGTTCATGAGTATGACTCTGTTAATATTACCATATTAAAACATTCGGAATCACCCCCGGAGTTTTCAGGAATATGAGGCACAAAGTGATAGGTCAACGATTGAGAGAACTGCTCCGTCAGGGATGCGAAACAATAGGTGTTATATACAAATGGTCGACTCCCATACGATGGGTGAACCGACCCGTATTGTTACAGGCGGGGCTCCGTGCATCATAGGAAAAACTATGATGGAAAAGAAGATTTACATGGAAAAGGAATTAGATTGGCTGCGGAAAACTCTAATGAACGCACCCAGAGGCACAAAGATATGCTTTGACATAAATGATCTGGTAAAAATTGTCTGCGAAATGCGGGATACTAGCATGATTAATGATGGGAGGTGAGCGGGCAAGGCTTATTAGCTGTAGTGGGGATTTATGGAAAGGAGAATGCGGAGGGTAAGGTTTTAGTTTAGAAAAGCTATTTGCAATTTTGTAACAGATGCTAGGAGCAAGCCTTGGTGGTTTAAGTTCATTAAAAAATTGATTCTAAAATCTCATTAAGGGGGTAACAACGATGTCAGAAGAAAATCTGAAATCGCAAAAAAAGCTTGTGCAAGTAGGAGAACTTTTCGATACCATGCCAGTGACGGGAGCGCATTGGAAAGCCGGACTGGCGCTCTTTTTCTCCTTTGTGATTGAATCATGGGAAATGATGATCGTTGTCTTAGTCAGTGGTTCAATTGGAGCAGAATTTAAGCTGGATGGAACTCAAATTGGTTCTTTGATTGGTGCAATCTTCCTTGGGATGATGCCTGGTTGCTTAGTATGGGGGAAAATTACCGATAAGATTGGACGCAAAAAATCTATGATCTACAGTTTGGTGCTTTTTGGGATTTTCTCATTGATCGGCGCTGTAGCAGTAAGCTATGATATGCTTTGGTGTATGCAGTTTATGGCAGGATTGGGTCTCTCCGGAGTACTGATTACGTCGTTCCCATACTTTGGAGAACTATTGCCGGTGAAAGTGCGCGGGAGAGCAAGCGTGTATCTGGCTTCCGGTTGGCCGATAGGATATTTGCTTGCGCTTGGCATTGCCTATTTATCTTTAAACATTGCTAGCTGGCGTTGGGCCATTGGTATTAGTTCCCTGGCTGGGTTATGGGCTTTTGTTGTGTTGGCGCTTGTACCGGAATCTCCCTATTGGTTGGCTGGAAAAGGCCGTCAAGCGGAGGCAAAAGAGGTAATTCGGAAGCTTGCGAGAAATAAGATGGATGAAGAATTGGATACTGTCGAACTTGTTGTTGACGAGATGAAGCAAGGTTCTTATATTGAGCTTTTCAAGGGAAAATTCTTACGTATAACGATTTTGCAAATGATCATCAATTTTAGTTTTGCATGGGGATACTGGGGACTTACAACGTGGATGCCGTTACTTCTGGCGAAAAAGGGTCTTAGTTCACCGCAAGGCTTTGGTTTTATGGCGATTTCTGCCCTGTTTATGTTCCCAGGATATATGGCTGCATCCTATTTGACAGGAAAATACGGTCGTAAGAAGGTTATGTTCTGGTTTGTCCTGTTGTCAGCAGTTGGTGGTTTTGGTTTTGCTTCTTCTAATTCATTGACGGAACTGTATATTTGGAACTTTGTGCTTTCCTTCTTCAGCTTGGGAGCATGGGGTGTATGGGATACCTGGCTGGCTGAATTGTATCCTACCGAAATCCGTGGGGTCAGTTACTCTTTGGGTTCTAGTCTTCAACGTGTTGCAAATACAATTGCGCCTATCGCAATTGGAGCAATGATGGTAGCCCAATTTAGCTTTATGGTGACAGTTTCCTTTATCTCGGTCTTTTTGGTTATTACGTTTATTTCCGTTTTGTTCCTGCGGGAAACAGAAGGGGAGATCTTGCATTAATTTGAATTAATAGCGTTATTAAGTAGAATGGACAACTGTCTCTCTTATAACAGGGAGACGGTTGTGCTATCGTCATAACACTCCCGGTGCAGGAATTGTTTGCATGCGTTGAAAGCTGATGGGGGCGTGTTCAACGGTGATAATTATGGGATACGGGTTAGAGCAAACGCATCTGAAATTGTTATGAACGCTATAATAAAAGTGAGCCAGAATTAAGGGGAACGCTAGGAAAATAGTGAGCTACTTGCAATAAAAAACCTGTATAATCAGAGAGTTGAAAATCTGGTGATACGGAGGTAAAGGAGTGGCGATAGAAGTGGAGATTTACGAGAAAATCAGGTATCTTCACGAACACGAAAACATGTCCCAGCGTTCGATAGCGAAGATTCTTGGTATATCAAGGAACACAGTGAAGCGGTATTTTAACTGATCACATGTGCCTTGGGAAAGGGAGGGAACAAGCGGTCTCAACAAATATGTCGTGACGGATGAAGTGTTAGACTTCATTATGGAACTGCTAGATAGGGCTATGGGTAGTGCCGCAATGTGGACAACTCTTCGCTTGGCCGCTTCAGGTTGACCACATTGCTTGGACAAGCTATTTAGTGTTTGGGGTCTGTCTTAAAAGAGCTTGACCACACTATCCACAGCCCCGACGGCAGGGACAAGATTGTTGTTGATAATTCACGCATAAAACTGGGCGTAAAGTTACTATCTGGCAAAAATCTGTGAGGTGGTAACTTTTGTGCTTTTATGTTGTTCAAATACAGCCTTTGAATGGGCTCACTTTTTTCTTGACAATCGCAATTGGAGGAGAAAGCTGTTGAACAATATAGCGGAATTATTCCCGAAATAACAGGATCAGCCTGCTTGCATCCATCAGTTTAGTGTCCAAGATAACGATCCATTCCCACAAAGGTTCCTGGTAAACTAATGGGTCAAATTTTTTCAAATTGCTTTAAAAAAGACCGAATATTTGGTACTTCAAATCTGTAAGGGATGATGGTCGAAAAGGAAACTTAATTAGAGGAGGCAGAAAATTGAATCCTTATTTAAAAAGAATTACACGTGTTCAATCATTGATGGAAAAACAAGGGATTGATGCAGTAATTGCTGTTTCGACGGCGAACTTCTTTTATTTTACGGGAACGTGGATTGATCCACATGAAAGACTGTTGGTATGTGTAATTAGAAAAAATGAAGACCCGATTATTCTAGCCCCCCAAATGCATGAGGAAGACTTGATTTCATGTACCATAGAAACAATTTTCTGGAAAGATGGACAGGATGCCATTGAACTACTCGCTAAATATTTACCTGATAACGGTATCATATCGGTTGATAACCTATGGTCAAGCTATAACCTGATATCCCTAATGAAGCATAAGCCTAGCCTGGAATTTGTGAATAGTAGCGGGAGTTTAGGTGTCCTTCGCCGGATCAAGGATTCAGTTGAGATTGAATTGCTGCGCGAGGCCGGAATAAAGGCCGATCGCGTTATGCGAGAAATTATGAAGAAGGTTGTTCCGGGTGTTAAAGAAATTGAAGTTGTGGAAGAGTTGAAATTTTTATGGAAAAAAGAGGGGGTGCATGATCTGGCGTTTCTTCCAATTGTAGGGGCAGGACCGAATGGAGCAAAACCTCACCATCAATCGGATGAGACCATCATAAAAGCGGGAGATATGGTCGTGATTGATATGGGTGGTATTGTAAGCTATTACTGCTCGGATATGACCCGTACCATAGCTGTTGGGGAGGTAACCCCGAAGATGCTGGAAGTGTACGAACTGGTTCGAAACGCACAGGAAGCAGGAGTTCAGGCCGTAAAACCTGGGATTCCTATTGGCGAGATTGATAGGGTGACACGTGATGTTATCGTAAAGGGAGGATACGGACCAAACTTTGTCCATCGCACAGGACACGGCTTAGGAATCGAGGTTCATGAAGAACCGTATGTGTATACTGGAAACGATCTCATAATCGAAACAGGAATGGTATTTAGTATTGAACCTGGGATTTATCTACCCGGTGAATTTGGAATCAGAATCGAAGACATTGTTGTGGCAACGGAAAACGGAAGCGAGAGATTTAATCTATTCCCGAGAGAGCTATTTAAGGTCTAACATCGGCGGGGTAATTTGGAAATTTAGTAATCAGGTTGTTTTGAGTTAAACTTTTGGGAGGGAACTAATTATGAGTCAGTATCGGGTTTCTGCGGATATAGGTGGAACATTTACGGATTTTGTTTTTTACGATTCTTCAACCGGAAAATATAAAGCGGGTAAAACTCTAACAACTCCCAAGAACTTGTCTGATGCCATTATTAAGGGTATCACCGAAGAATTAGGGGATTGTTCGAAAATTGATTTTTTTGTTCACGGGACAACCTCTGGATTAAATGCATTTCTCCAAAGAAGAGGTGCAAAGGTTGCAATAATCACTACCAAAGGATTTAAAGATGTTTATGAAATCGGCAGGGGTAACCGGACCGAGATGTACAGTATGTATTTCAGAAAACCCAAACCTCTTGTCGAAAGAAAAGACGTGTTTGAGGTTAACGAAAGAGTTTTGTTTGACGGGACTGTGGAAGTATCTCTAGATAAGGACAACGTGGTGCGGGTTGCTGAAGAAATTAAAAAAAGAGGCTTTGATTCCATTGCTGTTTGTTTAATTAATGCTTACAGCAATCCGGAACATGAAGTTGAAATTCGGGATATACTGGAAAAGGCTTTACCAGGAAAATCTATTTCATTATCCCATAAGATTGCGAGAGAATGGCGGGAATACGAACGTACCAGTACCGTTGTTCTCAATGCCTATATTGCACCTAATGTCGCAAAGTATCTGGAAGTACTGGAAGACAGAATGAAGTCTCAGGGGTTCAAAGAGTCCGTATATATTATGCAGTCAGGTGGCGGGGTAATTACCGCGGAAATTGCCAAGGAAAGTCCGATTCAATCACTGTTATCCGGCCCTGTGGGCGGTGCCATTGGGAACAAATCTCTGAGCGAAACCCTTGGTTACATGAACCTGATTGGTGTAGATATGGGCGGAACCAGTTATGATGTCAGTATGGTGGTTGATGGGAAGCCTGATGTCTCAACAGAAACAGATCTTGAGGGTTTTCCTATCCTAACTCCGATGGTAAATATATACACGATTGGAGCTGGTGGCGGTAGTATTGCTTGGATTGAAGGAGGAGGATTGCGGGTTGGCCCAATTAGTGCCGGTTCTGATCCGGGCCCAGCATGTTATGGAAATGGGGGACAGGAACCCACGATTACTGATGCCAATGTAGTTTTGGGTCGGGTTGATCCCGAAGGCTTCCTGGGGGGCAACATGGTTTTGGATAAAGAAGCTGCCATGAAGGCAGTTAAAAAAATTGCCGATGCGCTTAATCTTTCTGTGGAAGAAGCGGCTGAAGGCATTTGCAATATTGCCGATGCTAAAATGGCTGATGCTATCAGGCAGATTACCGTCAGGAAAGGCATTGACCCAAGACAATTTGTCCTTGTAGCTTTCGGCGGCGCCGGTCCAATGCACGCCTGCCTGACCGCAGAGGAGTTGGACATCAACACGATTTTGGTACCGGAAATGCCGGGAACATTTTCAGCCTGGGGTATGCACCAATCCGACATCCGGCAGGATGCAGTGCGAACCCATAAAAATAACGTGGAGGACCTTTCCGCTGAAGCCATGAACGACATCTTTGCCGAAATGACGGAAGAAGTGTCGGCTATACTTTACCAACAAAATATCGGTGCGGATAAAACTGAATACCGTAGGAGTGTTGATTTGAGATACATGGGGCAAGACCATACGCTTAATGTGCTCTTTGATGAAGCGATTCTTTCCCAAGATTCGTTAAAGAAAATGAGAACGGATTTTGATCAACTCCACGAGTCGGTTTATGGTCACCATAGTTCGGGCGATTCAGTGGAAGTAGTTAATGTACGTTTAACCGGATTAGGAAAATTGGAAAGGGTTCCAAAAGAGAAAACCGAAATCATGGAGTACACTGCTCCCAAACCCAAAAAGATCAGTAGAGTAATATTCTACAAACAGGCTTGGGATACTGGCATCTATGATAGAACCACGTTAAAACCGGGACAGAAATTCTTCGGTCCGGCAATTATAGAGGAGTTAACTACAACTACAGTGGTTCCGCCGAAATATGAAATTACTGTAGATGGTTTTTTCAATCTTTTAATCAAAAAGATCGGGGGGATTTAAGTCTGAAATCGACAGTAACTCTAACTACCGAAGTAAATAGGCACGACAAATAAGCCATCGAATGATGACTAAATGGTTAAATGTGGTATTTATGATTAGTTATGTCGCTACCGACATAATATGGTAACCTAGGG
>NZ_MLBF01000072.1 GCF_001936615.1 Desulfosporosinus metallidurans | reverse complement strand
GTATTATTTATCAACCTTAGTACTTACTCAATGAGAAAACAATACTGGGAACGCCGGGTGTATTAATGATAATTATTAACTGGAATTCAAGAAGAGAATGATCACTCGCGAGGTCATAACGGATAATAAATGCCCATTTAACTCTTATTTCACAAATCACCTCCACATTGAAATACAACCACCGATGGACTGCTTATAAAGTCCAGATGTACCACGAACTTCCCCTTGCGCAAGGTCAGGATTACTATTTTTGATTAAAATAAAAACTCCGGTGCCCCTCAGGTCTTTACCATGATACAATCCCTTACAGAGATTCAAGCACGTTCAATAATGTTTGTATTTGGTTTAGAAAAATATTTCAAATTTCATTTATTACGTCTTTCCTTTTTAGTACCATTATGCAATGTACAATGCAATAGGACTGAACATATAATATATTATTTTTCTATATTTAGTCAATGCATTTTAATCAAAATATTTGAAATTTTTTCCTTGAATATAATAATCCTGTCAAATACTTCAAGAACCCTTCGGATTGATATAATCATCCCGAAGGGTTCTTTCACTATGTAGCACACGCTGTTTAATAACTTTGTGCTTGCTTTATATCTCATATTCAACTATTTGCGATTCTTTACTTTGTTCGTCATCAATATCAGAGCCAAACCGGAGTAATATCGGATATCACAGATTCAATTACTGCCTGGCCCTCGCTCCACAACCCCATGTAACGCTGAATAGTGGTATCGTCCAAGCAGTAATCCCCGTCAGTTCCGAAGAAAGCAAGACCCGACCGTCGTGTCGTCACTGCCCACCGGTGTCAGCATATATGTGTCACTGGTAATCTGGCTATAATCCCTATAGGGAACACCACCGATATTGGGGGTGTCCATCTTAAGTTTTTTACCGGCATTTAGGGCCAGCTATATCGGTGTCAACCGGCAAAGAAAAGGCTGCCGAGGTCGTTGATCCTGATGAAATGTTTGTTACAGCAACTGTAAACGCTGCCGATGTAGTATTGGTAGGTGTATCACTTAAGCACCAGGTAGCACTATTCGGTGATGAAAAACAGACAGGGACAACGCATCCCTCATTCGGTATTCTCCTGAAACTGCAGGACTACGCAAAAATATTAAAACCATTGCCTATGGACTGAATATATATTATATTCTTTATAGATATTTAGTCGGATAACCATTTAGTATGCTAGGCTATGATTTTCCGAGAATCTGAATCATTTAAAGAGAGGTGTATAAAATGTCTATTCCCTATCCGAATTTATTTTCAGAAGCGTCCATTGGAAATATGATTGTTAAAAACCGCCTTATACGTTCAGCCACCTTCGAAGAACTTGCCGATGAGCACGGAAATGTTACCGATGGTTATATTGAACTTCACCGCCGCCTTGCTTCAGGCGGAGTAGGTCTTATCATTACAGGCTATGCCCATCCAATAAAAAATGGCGGTCTTCCCCACATGATCGGAGTGGAAAGTGATGACTGCATTAAAGGACTTAGGAAAGTTGTAGAAGCAGTGCACAACTCAGGAGACGGCTGCAAGATCGCACTTCAGATAGGGCATTGTGGGAGACAATTCCCGCGTCGACTTCAAAAAGAGACCGTGGCTCCATCTGCCGTTATAGACCCTTCAACTGGCAGGATACCACGTGAAATGTCCTTTGAAGAGGTGGATAAATTTATTAAAGCCTGTTCCGCTGCTGTCAGACGGGCCAGGGATGCTGGATTCGATGCTGTGCAGTTTCATGCTGCGCATGGATGGCTATTAAGTTCATTTCTTTCCCCCCATACCAACCGGCGCCAAGATATGTACGGGGGTAGTACCGAAAACAGGGTCAGGGTACTTTCGGAGATATACAAGCATTCTGTAAAACAAGTCGGTTCAGATTTTCCGATTTTCGCTAAAATTAACGGCAACGATTTTGTTGAGGGAGGAATTGATCCGAATGAATCGCTACGCCTTGGAAAAATACTGTCTGAGGTAGGCTTCGCAGCCCTTGAAGTGAGTTGCTGTATGTGGGAAACGATAGTAAGAAGACCAGAAGAAATAGGGTGGCAACCAGCAGTATTACCGGAGTCACGCACAAATATAGTCACTAAGGAAAAGGAGGCTTATAATCGCGCATATACCCAATTATTCAAAGAGAAAATCGAAAACTGCTCTATTATCTTGGTCGGTGGCCTTCGCTCGGCGGATGTGATGGAAGAAATAGTCTCTCGTAAAGATGCAGATTTTGTTTCCTTGAGCCGTCCACTGATTCGAGAACCAGACCTTCCCTATTTGTTCAAGTCAGGAAGTAAGTCAGTGGCAGACTGCATAAGTTGCAATAAATGCATAACCAATAAAAAAAGACATGGCCTACACTGCTCAAATATAGAAAACATATAAGGCCTTTATCTAATCATAAGAATGTATTATTGATTAAAAGGTAAGCGCTTAATTGGTTCTTTCCAACTTTAGTTGATTTCTTGGTAATGTCATTGGATAACGTCCGATCAGTAATCACAAAGCACCGCCCCCGCCGTCCTTTTTGGTCAGGGCCAAAGTATCATTTTCGCTAACGTTATTTCCCTCAAGTGACATTAAAGGGCCCAAGACTCGGTTACGGTCGCTCAACTGGTAATTACTCCAATTCTTCTTTTCGCCGGCTGGAATGTTCTTTTTGATTATCTCTTCAACTTTCATTGCTTTGGGATAATCTTCAGATTTAGGAAGACCATCAACAATAATCGTAATATTAAGTTTGATTTCATTTCCACTCATATTAAGTTACCCTATCCTTTCAAATTTAGACTTTGAGTTAGGAAATTAACTAAAATCTCCGTAACTTAGCACAAGTCCAGCAGAAACTTCATAAAGTGTGGCGAACAAACATATAGTATATTTAATCAAGTCCCAAAGGAGAATTCGTTTTCCCTGGACTTGGCGAGTTAGTAAGGTTGCCAAGACCTTAACTATCCGCTTTGTTGCTTTAAAACACAAGAAAGTCACTCTAAGAAGAGCATCGGCCAGGATGTTCTTCTTACATTTCTAACACTTGCATAGTAAACCACCTCTTTCAAAGTTACTTTTCTTTAGTAACTCCTTTAAACGGGTTCCCGCCCAACTTAACATCCATAACTCTACCAGTCTTACTATCACGTTTCACCCACGAATCGTTTTTGGGGTTGTAAGCTTGAGAACGGTTGCACACTGCACCGTGTCTATGGTTATCACCTGAATTCTTGGCCAATTTGACACCCCCTCTCTTCGTTAGTAGGAAAATCAGTTTCGCAATATCATTATACAACCCAAATATTTCTTTGACAAGTTTGGTTATCATGTATTCAAGTATTGTTTTTTTGTATATAATAGAATAAAAGGGTGGTGTAAATGGACCAAAAAAATATTGGCGTGAACCTCCGCCGAATTCGTGAAGCCAAAGGTTTAAGTCAAGCACAAGTTGCCGATTCTGCCGGAATTTCTAGAGTTGCCTATCGGAATATCGAAAATGGCATCTCAACCCCAAAAGTATCGACCTTACAAAATATTGCTTCTGGCATTGGAGTAAAACTCCAAGATTTGTTCGTCCCGATTCGAACCTTAAATAAGGTGCGATTTCGAGCGTTGAAGAGAATGAATAGTCGGGACAATATATTGAACGAAGTAGCACAATGGCTTGACGATTATAATTATCTGGAAAATTTATTAAATGATCGTGAAGATTATCAATTTCATGACCTAGCCAACAAACTATCTTTAATGCATGACAGAACTAATAGAGCTAAATACGCAGCTGAGCAGGCTAGAGAATTATTTGGACTCAAAGTGAAAGAACCAATCCGCGATATCGCCGGTTTACTTGATTCAAGTGGGATAAAAGTATACCCCCTAAGTCTTGCATCCGATGGCTTCTTTGGCTTATCCGTTTCAGAAGAAGATGGGGGGCCTGCTATTATCGTTAACGTTTGGGAACGGATTTCTGTTGAGCGATGGATTTTCAGCGCTGCCCACGAGCTTGGACATTTACTTTTGCATTTTGACGCTTATGATGTGGGATTAAGCGCAGAAGAACCTGATCAGGAAGTAGAGGCTAATGTTTTTGCGTCCCATTTCTTAATGCCCGATGCTGCTTTTGAATCAGAATGGGCCGACGCTTATGGCTTGCCTTTTATTAGTCGTGTTCTCAAAGTAAAGCGAATATTTCAGGTTAGTTACAAGACAGTCCTGTATCGCCTTTCTGAAAGTTTAGAAAAATCTATATGGGGAAAATTTCAACATGCCTATAAATTAAAAACTGGCAAAACCCTAAGCATTACTGACGAACCTGAAGCTTTGTCCCCAGACAAATTCCAACAAACTCCAGAAGTATTGCGTTCCCTTGAACCAGACTCCTTATCATCGTCTCACTTTGTAGAAGATCGTTTATCCAGATTGGTCCGCAAAGCTATTGAAAGGGATGAAATTACCATGAGCCGTGGAGCTGAGATCCTCGGCCTTGATCTTGAAGCCATGCGAGAAATAGTTTCTTCGTGGGTATAATGAATGGCGGCAATTACAAAGAGTCGATTTTTGATATTAGATGCTAATATTCTTATTGATTTCTTAAAATGTGACAGAACGATTATTAAATTGATTTCTACTAACGTTGGTCAAGTATATTTAGCAACTCCTGTTTTAGATGAAATTAGCGAAATTAACGATAGTGATTGCGCTGAACTGGGAATTAAACTTGTCGAACCTGAACTAGACCAGGTTATGTTAGCCGCAGAGAAAAAAGGATCATTATCATTTCAAGATAACTTATGTTTAATTCTCGCCAAAAGTTTTGGTTGGACTTGTGTGACTAATGATAAACCATTAAGGCAAATGTGTGAATCTGAAGGCGTAACGCTAATTTGGGGCATTGAACTTATTTGTATGTTAGTGGAATCTGGCGGGCTCCCTGCCACACATGCTAGAGAGATTATACTAGATATTAATAGGATTAATCCGAAATACATCACAGCCAGCATTGTTGAAAAGGCCTTATTGAGGCTGGGATTTGGTTAATGGTAACCAAATCCAGTCTCGAAATGTGCTTAAAAGGTCAAAAGGCATGGACGAATTTGTCCATGTCTTTTGATATTCACTTAATCATAGCTTCAAATTTAATTATTAACGGCGTGACCAATCCCACCTGTTCGTATTTGATCTTGCTTTTTCCAGACACTTCTCAAATACTGCCACAATCTGTTTCCGTTGCAGTGGAGTGGCGTTTTTCATTAGATTATGTGAAACAATATTAGCTAATTCGTTAGCCTCTTTAATAATAAAATCCGTGCATTGCTCAATTAATGAGTCATCCTGCGTAATTCCAGAAACTACAGCCTCAATATCAACAATCTTTTTGCTTCTTTCTGCTTAAAGGTATTATAAATGATGGTTTTGTGAACTGCACGCTTGACGGCTCTTTCTGGCAGCCTACTAAATTCGACGACCTTCGTTAAGTATTCAATTGCCCCCACATGATAACCAAAAATTTCTGAACTATTCCGGTTGAGCTCATCGACTATCTGATAAAAAATTCTACCGGGAACACGGGTTTGCATTCTATCTAAAGCTAAAAGTGCCTCGTGGCCAAGCTTTAAGGACTTAATAATGTCCTTATACTCCTGAGGTATATCACGAATCTTTTCGTATTTACGAACTACTGCCCGGGCAATGCCAGTTTCCTTTCTAATCATGTTGATATCCCACTGCAGACCTAACAACCAATGGACGTAACGGATCCGTTCTGAACTGCGCATTTTTTGCTTATTGTAGTCCCGACGCAACCGCTTTGCGATGCGGTAAGCAGGGTCCGAAACTGGTTCGATAGTACATTGGACACTTTCCCATCCGAGGTGAACCAGACTTATATACCTCTTATAGCCGTCTACAAGAATATAGTGATCGTTGATTAGCCCCTCGACGATTAATGGATTGTCCAATTTGTTTATTCTAATATCGGCTGTTAATCGCGTATCCTCTTTACATGCAAATAAAGGGTCCAGAAATATTTGGGACAATCTAATCCAATTAATATGCCCGGGCATAGGAACACACCCCCAATCCTCCTAAGGAAAGGTTATGTGAGAAATAAATTGTCCTATTCTCTAATCGTCAAGTCTCACTACTCCTGAAAATTTTCGTTTCGCTTACTAGACATAAAGAAAATTATGATACTTTTAGCGCTGAGTCTTCATGACACAATTGAAACCTATGCCAAGCAAATTCTAGTCTACACGTCAAATTAAACCCCAATCACTCTTGGCCGTAAATCAATCCTATAATTGAGAAACTCCTTTAACTCTTCATCATCTTGAAAGTGAGTTGTTAGGAACCTTAAGAGATCTTTTTGCGAGCCCCGTAGATTAATTCCGTTGAAAATTTCGCCCCTTTTAAAACCTTAACGCCATAGACACTATCTTGATCCGCACATTTTACGCTCCTCATAAAATTCTTTATGATTGTTTAAAAATGATCATCATGCTTGATCACTACCCTTCTCTTCTGGACTAGAATTTTTAAGCAAAATAACCGGGCTTTCTTCTTTAGAATAATCGTGTTCTCCTTGCTGCTGCGCTTCTACAAGAATATCAACAGCATTTGCCACTTTGGCGGCAAGTTGAAAATACATTTCCTTATAATCTGGCACGTGAAATACACCTCTCTGCATAATTAGTGTTATATAACTAATTATGACACATAATATACCTTAGTGCTATATCACTAACAAAACTTATTCTTCTTCTGTATGCTTTAATTAGTGATAACTCACTAGGAGGTGTATTCATGGATACGAGAAAAGCAGTAGCGAATAGAATTGTTGAACTATGCAAAGCAAGGAATATAACGCCCAATGCTTTGAGCTATCGTGCCGCCGTACCGCAATCGACTATAAAAAGCATCCTAAATGATGAGAGCCTGAACCCTGGTATTGTAACCATTAAAAAGTTGTGTGATGGTTTAGAAATCTCACTGTCGGACTTTTTTAACACGGATGTCTTTAGCAATTTAGAACAAGAACTCACGTGAATCTCCAATATTAACGCTGCATCTCCCGAAATCTTTAACCTTAAATGCTTTTTGTTTTGGTTGGCTTTCCCGCCAAGCAGACCTAAAACGCATTTTTGAATTATCAGTCCCCATTCTCTTCTGCTTCATGAAGAGTCTCTTCTGGCTCAATTTCACTAGCTGGATACTCCTCATTTCCCGCTATTTTTCACCAGGCGCACGTTAGGAAGAGCTCACTAACATGCTGCCAAGTATGACTTTCTAGGCTTTTATAATTTCAGATTAGTTACCCATTGTGTTGAGTTCGTACCCCAGGGGATACCCCATGGGAAGGTTGACCACAGGGAAGCCTTTCCTCGAGTACTACTGAAATGCGATGAACCATATTGGCTTTGAAAATCGTCAAAGCCCAGACAGGTAAATGAAGAAGCAAAAGGCGGGTTTAATAGGAAAACTTGTTGAACCATACCCCAAACCTATACGGAAAAGCAAAGGAGAGGCGTTGTCCTGCAAGGGATATTCGCCTCTCTTTAACTGTCTCTTTACCACTTTCGTTTAAATCTTTATTCAATTATCTTTATGCTTAAAAACAGCCTTAGCATACATAAATTCATCAATGGCAACCTTAACGTGTATATAGATGCCGTCAAGCCAACAAACATATCTGTAGTTGTCATTTTGAACATCGATCCAGTCCATTACAGCGAAAGGCCTTGTAATTTCTCCTGTACCTTCTGTAGCAGACATTACTGGCTCGAGAACATAGATTTGATTAAATGCTCGAGAGCCTATGACAGGCAGGATGTTATCATTCATAGGAATGAAGTCATCCCAAGAATCAATTTCTTCAGTTGTCATGTTTGGTCGAAATGTATAGGAAACATATTCAGGAATGCCTTCCCAAGAGTCAGTATGGAAACCAGTAGTAAGTTCATATGTTATGTGGCATACTGCAAGCTTTATCAGGATTCTGGCAATTTTATCGTCAAAATGAATTTCACCAGAACTGACGCATTCTTCAAATTTCCGTTGCGCCTCCATAACCTCTTTTCTTTCTGACAGTTTTGTCTTCGATTTATACGAGCAATGATGTTCATACGCCTCGACAAACGCTTTTGTGTACAGTTCGTCAGAAGAAAATCCGTTATTGCATCTTTCACACGCAGGGACTACAGGCAAATCGGATGGGTATGGCTTGGTAAGAAAAACTTTCGAAGGACAATGCTCTCTTGTGTTGGCTGGCTCACCGCAATATACACATTGCATATCCGAACCGCGCTTGAAAACGACTCTTGGCCGATAGTCGTCAGGACCCCAATATTTGTTGAAGTTGAAGTTATCAGCTTCATCCATTTTCAGCACCTCTGTTAAGCAAACAATATTACTTATCTTGAAGTAGCACCCCGCTCCATCCCGTCGTAATCCCGTGGTGGAGAATTTAATAAATAAAAATTTAAAATCCTTCGTGGCGGAGCTTTTCGAAACTTTTGGTTATCTGAAGATACAAATGCTCAAGCCGCTCATCTCTGACAGCCTTTTTCAGTTCACATTCCCAGACGATAAGCACATCCCACCCATCTTTTCTGAGAGCCATGTAGTTTTCCTTATCACGATTGCGGTTTTTCTCAAGCTTCGGTTCCCAGTAGTCCTGATTGGACTTTGGAAGTATAAAATCAGGACATCCTTCGTGACAATGCCAGAAACAGCCGTTTATGAACACAGCTGCTTTGTATTTCGGAAGAAGAATATCAGGATGACCAGGATACCTCTTGTCATTTTTTCTGAACCTCAGTCCTTTGGAAAAAAGAAATTTCCGCACCATGGTCTCCGGTTTTGTGTTCCGGCTTCTGATTTGCGACATATTATAACTTCTGGTTTCTTTAGAATGCGTATCTGCCATATGACCGCCTCCGAAATGGCTCCTCTCCGGTCAAGCTATTTACTTTCACAATCCAGATATCCGCACAGATGCTCTGCTATCGCCTTTGCCAAAATTGGCGGCACTGCATTGCCTACCTGCTGATATTGTGAATCCTTAGTTCCGCAGAATACGAAACTGTCAGGGAACGTCTGTAAGCGCGCTGCTTCCCGAATACTGAGGGCGCGGTGTTTTACCGGATGAATCCACATAGATTTTCGGACATTGACAACTGTTCCAGATGGTTCATCGTACTTTAAACGCAGATAAATAGTATTCTGAGTGCGCTCCGTATCAGAGTAAGTGGTTTTAAGTTCTGGCGGCAAGCTGTGAAAATTCTCTCCTTGCTTAATCGCCATAAAACGCTTCAGTGCGTCTGGGGTTGTTGCAGTAGAAACGTGATTGCAGAGATTTTTTGAGTCACGCAGTTGTTTTCCAAGCTCACTTATGTCTTTCAGAGCGTCAGGCACCTGTATTCCTTGATCACCGTCAGACACCTCAGTTGCCGTTTCAATTTCCTCTAAGTCCTTAATCGCATCTTTAACCGTACGGTAGTTTGCTTCAGTGAACGTACCGGTTGGAAGCTTAACATCAGCACATATGGATTTTTTTACACCGATAAGAACAAAGCGCATCCGCTTTTGAGGCGCACCAAAGGAAACGGCCGGTAAAACGCCATAATTTATGCAGTATCTTGTGCTTGTGGCTCCCAGAATGGATTCAATATAGTCAATCACCGCCATAGAAGTGACATGGGCAACAAGACCATCCTCTGTTGAATAGTGGTCAACCACGATACGGTTATCCAATATTTCCTTTGCCTTTGAGAGCATTCTCTGGAGCATAATTGCTGGCATGATCGCCCTGCAAACTCTTTCGGCGGCCTCGTAGGTTGCGGAAACGGTAAAATAACTTTGTATTGCCACACCTGCATCATATGAGTGTTTCAAAATAGAGTCGTTTTCATCAAATGCCGCAATAAGGTTGTTCGCGAGAGCAAGAAGCCTTTTTTTGTGTGTTTCCAACGAAGCGCAAAGCTTTTTAGGATTATTAAGTGTTTTGAATACTACATTGAGCGATAAATAGTCGTTCTCTTTCCATAGATAACTTGAAATCCGTGCCATGTTTTTTGCAATATCAGCAATACCCGGAAATATGAACTCTGACTCAAGAAGCCGAATCTCTGAGGGGGTGGTTTTAATGCTGTATTTTTTTATAGTTTCCGCATCGGTTTCATCCACATAAAAACGGTGAATATCCGACTGCAGCATGCTCACGTTCTCCATCACGAAAGCTTTCGGATTCAGATGAAGGACGACCTGGACGAACTTCTTTACGAGTGAATTATTTTGGCTGATGGCATGATTTTTCTGCCGATTTACATTGGAAAACCCTTGGCACGGTGGTCCTCCGATGACAACGTCTACTTTGCCTAGTTTCACTTTTACGTCATCGCCAAGGGCTTCGGCAACGTCATTATAAACCGCAGTATTTCCATGGTTACGCTTATAAGTTTTCTGTGCATTTTGGCTGTTCTCAAAGGCCGCCTTTATGGAGAATCTGCCTGTTTGAAGAAATCCATAGCTAAGCCCGCCTGCGCCGGCAAACAAATCCACAACGCTGTACTTTGATTCTGTGTTAGAATTCATAGCTTGAATCCCTCCTCCTGTAACCGTTCCAGCACAGCAAGAAGTCTTTTGCATTGGATCGAGGTTGGTATCTTTTGAGGTATCTGACATGCAATTCGTAAGGCAGTGTGTTCATCTGGCGTAATAAGCCGCCTGCTCGTGGCAAAACTCAGAGCGTTTTGCCATTGCCTTTGAGGAAGTTCTATAATCTTAGTCATAATTTCTGTATCCGAATCTATCCGCTGGTCATACTTAGCTTCCCTTTCAGCGACTTTTAGCTCTTCTCGCCCGATAAGGCATGCCTTAATTGCAGATGATAATCTGTACTCAACACTTTGAATGCTTTTCCAACACCCTTCTTGTTTACACCACTGGGTGACGTTTTCAACTCCTCTTTTCGGATTCGTCAGCTTATCATAAACAAGTTCTGATAACTCGGTCAGAGCACTGGCAACAGCATCCGGGACGTTTTGACGTGTCCAGATATTCATCAAATCCAAATCCATTCCCGGAAACTGTTTCTGTATAAGCTTATGTAATAGAGCAATTGTATAGGTTACAATATTGGCACGATAGCCTTGGGAATACCATGGCTGACGTGTCACCATCAGTTCACTATACCTAAATATCATGACTAAAGCAACGCTTTCTTGAAAATACTTTTCGTTGAAAACAAGTCCGTCATCAGACGCTTCCCACTCTTCACTTGTCATTTTCGCAAACTCGGCAAAGTTCGTTTGCGCACCCCGGCTTACAGTATAAGGCAAACCCTTCCATGTGTTCCGAACCTTTGCAAGGTCAGTTTTCGTTATGAGCTGATTCTTCGGATGCTGGAGAAGGAACTTCTTTTTCTCACCAGCAGTCATTCGCATCTGCTTCTGCAGATACTGCCCGCGTGCCCGCTCATAAAACCATTTCGTTTCGTGCTGAAGACCGCCTACTGCTCTTGCGTACAGGCGCTGAGAGAATCTCTCCATACGTACATGGAACGGATGGGTTGAGAAGAAATCAGCATCACTGACTTTGTTCTGACTGTTAGAGGAACGTGAAATGCTCTGAACAAGCTCGGTTGCTTCCTCTTCCAGTGTCCTCTCAATTACTGTCAGCTTCATTTGAACAAAGACGGTGCTTAAATCAACTTTATCGCGGAACCTCGCGTTTGAAAGCGACGCAGTAGTCTGCCCGCCGTTAATTATCTGAAAGTCTCTCGCAGAAACAAGAAATTGCCACTGTGAGTTGGATTCAATTTGAATATCCATTGCGGTAGCAGAAATACCGTTATTGTATGCAAAGAACCTTTCAGGGCATTGCAGAATAGTAGCACGGATTTTTTTGTTTACTGCTACTTTTGTGGATAGAAACGACCGTACGTTGCCTTCCAGCAAACCGCTTCCATATTTATCATAAATATCTGCCAAGAGAGCACCAGGAATAATGCACAGATAACTCTTAAAATCTTTTGTCTCAGTACCGCTTGCCTCCATGCAAGGAATGCCTTGCTCGGAATACTCTTTGAAGTCAATCTCAATAATGTGCCTTCCCGTTTCTGAACCGCAAACCTTGAATAAACGGTTAATGTCCCATATTTGACACTCAGACGGGACCCCGTCGATATCAGCAGACTCGAGTATGGTTATTGCTGTGCTGATAGAAGCAGTCGTGAAAATCAAAAGCTGGTATTTGCGAATTTCCTTGCGCTTTTCTCGCAGTAAGTCAACTAAATCGGAGCAGGGTCTGCTCATCTCAACTTCACGGTGAAGGGCGGAGTTCAGCATATGGTCTACGAAAGCTCTTAGCCGATCCTGCAATTGTCCGGCCTGAGTTCTGGTAAGCACCCGCTCGCTTTCAGAAGCATCATAGTCGGCGATTATCAGGCTCATAGTTTTGTCAAACTCATCGTATGCATATCCGTCAACTCGCAACTTTCGGCTGCGCTTTCCTGTTCCCTCAAAGTAGGCAGCGGTGAAGTCCATCAGAAATTCTGCTTCCTGCAGATACTGAGCAAAAGCGCTTACGAATGACGCGCTGGAACCCTCGCCGGTAGCTTGCGCCTCGGCTTTAACTCCTTCTATGAAATCTTTTCGGAATTCCAGTGCGTCCATATTGTTCACCCTTTCAGCCAGTCTGCCAACGAGGACAAGCTTAATTCGTAATGCAAAGTTTCAACTTGTGATGGAACGTTTTGTCTTATAAGCCTTGGGAACGTGTCGTTCACGCCGTACCGCTGCGAACCGGAGCAGTAATATTTCTGTTCGGAATATTCCTGTAAATCGATGTAGCCGTATGTACTCAGTTTTGAGCGAAATAAGTCCAGTTCATCTGAGGCATCAGTTAAATTGCTGCTGATCTGCCTTACTGCATCGTTAAGGGACAATGCTCCCGCCTTATCGGGGGCGGTCTTATCAATACGCATTATCACAAGCTCACCTTCACCGGTGCAGTCAAGCTGCTCAAGTGAAGAAATAGTCACGCTCGCTGCAGAGGCACCAACGCTTTTTACTTCGTGCCAGCAATCTTCATATACAAAGTCTTGATCTGCACCATCTGCACCTACCCACCCCTGTATCGCTGTCAATGCGGGATCGCCTTCTTTAATGCGTTCCTGTAAAAACAGGAGTTCACCCAGTAATCCTTTGCGGCTAGTCTCATCCATCAGCCCGCTTCTTTGTGATTCCAGCAACCGGCTCCATTGCTTGTAGCGGCTGATAACCAGTGCCAATGCTTCTTTTTCATTTGACGCCGAGCGCGAATGCTCAATAATATCAGAACAAAGAATGGCAAATACGCCTTCTTGCTCGTTTCGCAGAAGTTCAAACGAAAGCGTCCAACGGTTATCGGTCTCTCTCTTGCGGAGAATTACTGCCATAGATTTCGAGGATTCTATTGTTCCAATATCCGTGGCACAAACAAGCAACAGGGTCTTTTGGCTTATTGACTGGTATCCAATGTGCCATTCAAGCGGATGCTGGGTATCAATCTGCAAAAATCCGCCGTCCTTGTAGCCTATTCTGTTCCATTGCCTTTGGAGGATTTCAGGTGTTGTTCTCATTCATCATTATCCTCCTCCGAATCATAGTAACTGCTCAGTTCAACCATATTAACCATATAACTTGCTGTTTCTTCGGGTAACCCTGTAAATGGGAAGCCTGCACCAAGTGCGAAAAGAAAATCCGGCACTTGGCAGCCTTCTTCGATTTGTGTCCGCACCTTGCCATTTTTATCGATGCTGATTCTGTCAACGGCTATTACGTGCAACATTAAAATAGGAGCACGTCCTTCGATTAGGTAAGTACTGTCGGAAACATTAGTTTTGCCAGGGTGCTCCCGTATGAAAGCCGCTTCAGCATCTTCCCGCTGCTTTTTCGTCAACCCCAGCTTTGTTGCACCGCCAGAGCCTACACGAACCTTGGTTCCGCTGATACTGATTTGTTCTCGAGTCGCAATAATGGTGCGCTTTTCTGGTCTTATCATCAGTTGCTCAGAACCGCAATACAATTCTGTATATTCGTCTTTTACAGAGCCTTCGGCAATAACAACATCCCATTTGGAATTACCCATTTTATCTCTGATAAAGTCTGCAAGTGCCTGCCCTTGGAACGAGAGGTGCCATGGGTGAGTTTTGAAATCACGGAGAAGCTGCTCGACTTCGTCTTTGTTAACACCCTCCCAGAAATAACGTGCGTCTTCACGAGTTGTTCGTTGCCCTATAATATCCAGCCGACGGACAAAATCCATGAATACATCCTCATTAGCTTTCAGAGATGCATCATCGGATTTTAGCCGCGGAGTTTCCAGCAAGCGCCCGGAAACAGTGACAGGGCGTTTGACCATCGTCCCTGCCCGCATCTTGTTTCTTGCAGTGACGATTAGGGAAGCAGGGTCCTGACGAACCTTCAACCCGAACTCCAACGGCGTGAGGTTGGCGTTCTTCATCCTCGCTATTTCGAGCTTGAGTTCCTCCGCTGCTGCTGTTATGTATCCGTACCAGTCGATGGCCTCCACGCTTATCCAAATCTTAAACAGGTCATCGTATCCGAGACGATAACCGAACCAACGCCCCATTTGCAGCAATGTGTCATACATTTGTGATCTCCGGTAGAAATAACTGACGCAAAGCCCTTCAAGTGTTAACCCTCTGGACAGGCTGTTGCCGCCAACTGCGATAACACGCAGGCCATCCTCTCGATGATTGAAGTAATCAAGACTTGTAGCTCCGCTCTCCTGGTTGACTGCCCGTACATCTATCGGTGCTGCAGCCTTAAACAAATACTCCGAAAGAAACTTGTGCCACGGCATTGGATTACCCGGCAAACCAGCTTTTCTGCTTAGTAAATACTTGTCCCAGACAGCTTTCAAGTAGGCTATGCCTGGTATTTTACTGCTTTCTGTTTCAGACAAACGCGAGTAGTTTTGCAAATCAGAACGCATTTGCAAAATCCACTCAGTTGCCAGATCACGGATTTGATTTTGAACATTCGTAAATCTGCTGACATGAATCATCATGGAGCGATGAGCCTTGAAATCTCCGCTCACATCACGAATACCGTTTATAAGCAGGAAATACGCCATAGCTTCTTTCATGCTCGGAGGCAACTCGGTGACCGGATGCCCTTTTTTATGGCTGAACGGAAAAAAGGCATTCATTTCTTGCGGGTGTAATTCTTCAAGCGCATCTCTGAAAGGTGCTTCTACGCCAAAGATACTATCTGCCCCAATATAGTTCGACGGCGGTGCCAGAGAGTATATGAAATCCCGCGGGAACAGATCATCTCCACGCATGTCGTCAGTGGTATCAGGATTAATGAAAATATTCGCATATGGTGTCGCGGTTATACCTAAATATGACGCTTGCCGAAACAACGCCAAAAGTGTCCGAACAGCTTGGTTGATAGCCGTCGGGTCTTCGTCCTCTTTTTTGGTGTTGACAGAAGCGTTATCAGCCTCGTCGTCAATCAGGAGCATAGGCAAATCGATTTTTTGCCCCGTAACTGCGTTGTTATTGCGCAGCCACCGAATGAGATTATTGAGGATACTCTTATTCTTCTTAACAACAAATACGACAGGATCGCTGACACTGAGCAGCGACAGGTCGTTACTCTTCAGTATATTTATATCAAAATCCTTGACTACAGATGTGAAAGAAGCAATGCGTTTATTCGTTCCGTATCTTCCAACGCCGACGGGTTCATTCCTGATTTCCTTCTTAGTTGGGTCAAGGAAATATTCGCTCTTCCTGCCAGAAAATTCTGCATCCAGCCGTTCCTGCGTTTGCTGACGCAGATTTTCCATCATACCCGCAAGCACAATGATAACCCGGTAGCCCGTGTCTGCCGCCTTGTTGCAGATGGCTGTGTAGTTTGCGGTTTTTCCTGATTGCACATCACCCAGTACAAGGCCGCGCCGCTGAAAATCGTTTTTCGCTTTCGGGTCACCCAGAAGGTCGACAATCTCATCAGAAACACGCCCAAGATTTCCAGTTACCCTTGGATTCCAGTGTTTTATCTCTTCAAGATACTTTTTATATCTGTTCCAAAAGAAGAAGTCGAGCTCAGAACGCCGTGACGGGAGCCAAGATTGATGCGGGCGTTTGTCATCCTTAATCACCACACCAATATCCATGACAACAACTATGTTGGCTTTGAGCCTTCGCTTCAAGTCCTCAAATTCGTGATCCGTCACAGGACAAAATGAGGCAAGTGACTGTCTGAGCGTGTCAGCTATCTTGTCAAATTCCGCTTCACTGGGCGGGACTTCCTTGAATTGCGTATTTATGTTTGAGGAAATCATTCCCTCCAATTGTTCTGCATTAGTCACAGTCATTATATAGCACCTCCCTTTTGATACCTCTCAATGATTTTAGGATAATTTACAAATGGATCGGACACGGACAGTCTGTCCAGCAACTCTTTTTTAGCTGCAACTGAAGGCATCTGGTCAAGAAGCAATTTCAGCATGCTTTCTACTTCATTCGCCGTGACTTCAGTTTCATTCTCAAACGGTTTTTCTGATGTTAAGTCGAGGTATAGCTGATTAAGCGGAATACCGTTTTCAATAGCCTTTAATAATACTTCGACATTCCGCTTTATTTGCAGCGGTGCCTCTAAGAACATCTCTACTAAAGGGTGGTCACGGTTAATGCCGTAGAAAAAGCCTCCTTGTGTTCCCTTGAACCGCTGCCAAATATGAAAGACAGAATCATTTGTTTCTTTTTTCCCCCTGAATACCCACGTCTGCTTGCTGCGTTCCGCCATCCGCTCAATAATGGATTCCAGATTGTTCCTGACAATCTCAGGGGGAATTGCCGTTGATTTTTTAATATCTATCGTCCAGAAACTATCCAAATCATTTGGTATATCAACCTGAATACGAGCCAGCTTTGAAAGCTCGCTCTGGCGCATCATGCGAAACCATGTCCCCCAAACCAAAAGGCGTTTATTCCTGTATATATAAAACCCTTGGCTTTTACGCAAACCCTCTTTACCCCCAAGTTCCTCTATCTCATCGGCAGATAAGTTTGAAATGTGAGGGAGTATGTATGGACGGACAACTACTTTTGCACCTTCGATAAATAACTCCTCATCAGCCATTACCTGTGTGTTTCTGCGTATCAGGAAAGGGTCGGAATAGTTAATCGGGGTACCGTTCATTTTAATCTGAAGCTTTTTCAGCCCGGTTTCTCCGCTGAGGTATCGATGGAACACCAGAGAGAGGTGGGCACGGACTTCATCCATCTTTCTGCCCATAGAGCGGTCAAAATTCAATTCGCCGACTTTGAGCCTGTCAAGATTCTGCCACACAACCAGTGTGCCGCTTTCAAATTCACGCAGATTATCAATGCGAGGTATTCCGTTAATTTCTTCTTCAGTTTCCAACACAATGAGCGACCAATCTCCAGTTTTGATTACATGGTCAATATCCCAGCGGCAGACTTCAATGCTGCCGTCTTTTTTGCTGGCAACTGTCAATGTACGGCACTGTGACAAAGAAGCTGTTTTTAACCCCAGCCCGAAACGACCTAAATCTGTAGCCGCTCGTTTGTCATTCGGATTTTGGCTGCCATAGCGCATTGCAGTCTCAAGCTCACCAGCATTCATTCCGTAACCGTTGTCCAGTATTGCTATGTATGAATCCCCTATCGGGAAGAAGAAGATTTCTGCGCACGAAGCCGATGCCGTGATACAGTTATCCACAATGTCGGCAATTGCCGATTCTAATGTATAGCCGATAGCGCGAGTAGACTCAATAAGCGTCGATGCATGCGGCGGCAGGATTATACTTTTCATGATTCGCCGCCTCTTAACCTAATGAAAATTCACGTTTCAAAATATCAAGAAGGATTTTTGCCATCGATTTATCCAGCTGAATTGATTGGCTCACTTTTTCTGGCATCGCACGCTCTGCAGTTCCATATGTATCAATCTGAAAATATTTTTGCCCGCTCTCTTCAAATACAGTAAATGTTGCAACAGTAGGTTTATGAACAGTATTTCTATACTTTTCAATCTTATTAAATTGTTCTGGTTGAATTAGTGCCATTTTCTTTCTCCTTAAAACATAATCTGGTAATTAAATTTGAATAATCTGAATATAGCGCCTCGACTTAATGTTTTATCTTGGATTATCATATAAAACTTTCCACATCTTTCCTTGATTTCCTCCTAATATCGTGGAAATATTTCATAAAAAAACAAAAAGGCCAGACCGTATAGTCTAGCAATCTATAATACCTTTCGTCTATTATAAAATGGTTTTCAAATCATACTTCATTTAACCCAAACCACTAAGTCACGAAGGACAACTAACCTTCGAAACTGACCTTTCTTTAAAAGGACTCCCCACTCGACCACCAGCTAAGCTTTAGCAATGCGGCTATTTCTTCTTGAGCTTAGCTGGGCGCGGGCGGCGGGGGGAGGATTGCTGTATACGGAATAAGCCGAGATTCAAATGCTTGGATACAAAGCCAGAGTTCCATCTTAATCCCTGTATCCTACTCTTTACCGTAGTTTATTTATTGGTACTTCCCATTATTAGCCTAATCCGTATTCATGATCACCTTTTCCCTAGTTAACGTAACAATAGATAATTAAAATTTTCCGTTGACAAATATAAACTTGTCAATGATGTTTAGCTTAACAGACTATAGAAACTATTCGGATAATCTTCTTTTTTTCTTGTTTACATTTATAAACTTTTTCTCAAACTTTTCTACTAACTTTCCCTGTATATAATATTCAATTATTATTATCTCATTAGGTAAATCAATTTCATAATATATACCCAATGAATATCCACAAACATGTCTTGGGTAAGTTTTTTCACCATAAGACCAAATTTCATTTGTACTTGTAGATTTAGTTAACGCGATCAATCTATTTCTATCTTGATTTTTTTCTTCATTTGATCGGTAGGATTTTTTCATTTCTAAAGCTAATAAATTATCGTAATTTTCATTTTCTCCTCTACTATGGACTATGAGATCACAAGTAATATTAATGATTTCTTCTTTATCATTAATAATTGTCTATACGTGACCAGCATTTCTATTATATTCAACATCAACATGATAATTTTGATACTTCTTATTTTTTTGTATTTCTTTTTCTATAAATGGTTTTAATGATGCACATATACAACGTTCTGCCACATCAGACTGTA
>NZ_MLBF01000071.1 GCF_001936615.1 Desulfosporosinus metallidurans | reverse complement strand
CTTGGACTATCGATATCCTATCAAAGTATTACATTGCACGGCGGAACGATTGATGTGATAAGCGAACTGGGCAAAGGATCAACCTTTATTATCCATCTCCCTGTAATACCACAATCTTGCGACAGGAGTGATCTTCTTGACACCAAGAATTCTGGTAATTGACGATGAAGAACGAATGTGCTGGGCCCTCGATAGGGCACTAAGTAACGAAGGCTATCAGGTGGTTACCGCCACGAGGGGTTTACAAGGTATTGCCTTGGCTCAGAAAACCGAACCCTCGATGGTAATATTGGATTTGAAGATGCCAGACATCGATGGTATTGAGGTATTAAAGGAACTAAAAAAAATAAACCCCAGTATTCCTGTAATTATGATTACTGCCCACGGGACCATTGATACTGCAATAGTAGCTATGAAAATTGGGGCTACGGATTATATTACAAAGCCTTTTAAGCTCGAAGAAATAAAGGTTCAGGTTGAGCAGGCCTTACATCTCTCTAATTTAGAAAACCAGGTTAATTTTTTGCGTCAGGAATTAGGTAAGAACTATGGGAAACTAGTAGGCCAAAGCGATGCTATTAAAGAGGTTGCCCTGTTGATTCGACAGGTTGCAAAAACTGATACAACAGTTCTAATCACAGGTGAAAGTGGAACCGGTAAAGAAGTAGCTGCTGTGGAAATACACAAAGCCAGCAACCGAGTTGATAAGCCCTTTGTAGCGGTAAACTGTGCGGCCCTTCCTGAACAACTGCTAGAAAGCGAGCTATTTGGCCATGAAAAAGGCGCCTATACAGGGGCAACCAGTAAAAAGAAGGGCCGCTTTGAAATTGCAGAGAAAGGTACGATTTTTCTGGATGAGATCGGAGAAATGCCCATCAGTATGCAGGTGAAGTTACTGCGGGTACTACAGGAAAGGTGTTTTGAAAGAGTGGGGGGAACTGAAACGATCCATGTCGATGTACGGGTCATTGCCACCACTAATGTAGACCTTGCCCTGGCCATTTCTAACGGAACCTTCAGAGAAGACCTTTATTATCGATTAAATGTCATGCGCATCATCATGCCACCGCTTAGATCACGGAAGGAAGATATCCCCCTTCTGGTTAATCATTTCCTCGAGAAATTTGATCCCTCCCACAGTAAAAAAATCTCTTCTGCAGCGATAAAGATTCTAACCCGTTACAGCTGGCCTGGTAACATAAGGGAGCTCCAAAACTCGATCGAACGAGCACTTATTGTTTGTCAGGGTTCTGAAATTCAGCCGGTACATCTTCCCAAGGAATTACTAAATAGTACAGAGGAAACTACACCTCCTGCAATAAATCTTACCGAGGACGGTTTCTCTTTGGAAGAGATGGAGAAACACCTTATCATCAAGGCATTGGAAAAGCATAATTATAACCAGACAAAGGTCGCTAAATATCTGGGAATTTCTCGTCCAACTCTACTTTATCGCCTGAAAAAATATGGCATATAGTAACACTACAATTATCATAGAAGCCATCTAGGAGTATGAAATCATTTGCGTTCAAACCATTCAATGACGGGTTCACCGCCACGGTGAAACCTGTAGTCGACGGTTCTGTCACTGTAAACGTTTCCGAAGGTGTTGTTGTCGTTTCTCCACCGTTTTGTAAAATCATCGAGTCTTTGTGCCCCGGGCTAACAAGGATAATTGGCGCTTTAAGTTGATAAGCTAAAGTACTAGCTGACAAAGCAGAAAGCCTTATTCCGAATGCTCTTTACGATTCCACCCGACATAGGACATAACGGTGTAAGGGGGTACCCGCGATGCGGTCACGGTGAGTGTTCCTGGTCAACCGATTGACGCCAACACCGAATGTCTCCCCGTTATATTCCAGCCCAAATCCATGCGGAATGATCACCATTCCTGGGCGAGTGTCCGCGGTTGTTTCCAGTTCGATGTTTACCGTCCCTGCCTCAGTGGTAACCTTCACGATTTGTTGGTCGCTAAGACCTAACCGCTCGGCGTCATCCGGATGCATGGCAAGGG
Organism: Desulfosporosinus metallidurans; assembly: GCF_001936615.1. Lineage (GTDB taxonomy): Bacteria > Bacillota > Desulfitobacteriia > Desulfitobacteriales > Desulfitobacteriaceae > Desulfosporosinus > Desulfosporosinus metallidurans. The sequence continues at coordinate 17,279 of NZ_MLBF01000071.1, read as the reverse complement.
TACAAGCTCTTCGCCCACGGTTCCATTCCGGATTGCGCATTAGGTTATTGGCATTCATGTCCGTGTGCCTTCCGGCCAGGAGAATAAACGGATACTCCCCATCAGACTGCAATTGCTCTTCTTCAGCCTCTGGGGTTATGCTTTTAACCCATTCTTCAACTTCTGGGATATACAGATTTATACGTTTATCCTCTGTACGCAGGCTGGCAAAGTTATTTTCCGGGTCCACCTTACCGATCCACAACCCTTCAGGGTGATTGATGATAGCCTGGAAGATGTCATCGCCCATAGTGAGACCGGGTTTGAAGCCGACCCGGGCTGCATTTTCCCTAAAGCCCTTGGGAACTGTCTGCAGCAATGCCCACATCCAGGCTAAGTTAACTGAGCCCATTTCTTTGCCCAGGGTCTTGGCCACCACAAAGGGCATCGTCGCTGCTGCCTTGGGGTCGGATTGCATATAGTCGATTAGTGCCTGACCATATTCCAGTCGGGATTTTCCTGCTGCTTGATACAATGATTCCGGGATACTCGGAATAAAGCCCAGTTTGTCCGCCAGACGAGTGAAGATCTCACTTCCCTCAAGGGGTTCACCCTCCGGTTCCACGATCGGCCTGCGCATCTGGCAGTAAATCTCGGGATAATTCATCTGAAAGTAAGTGGTATCCCAACGCTCATAAACCGAGCGATCAGGCAGAACGTAATCCGACATCATGGCTGTCTCCGTCATGGCTATGTCAATCGTGACCAATAGATCCAGCTTCGAGAAGGCTTGTTCATAGGCCGTGGTATCGGCAAAAGAGCGCAAGGGGTTGCTGGAAGAGATGAGCACTGCGCGCAGCCGTTCCTGGTGGTCATTATTAATTTCTTCTGGCATTACGTTGGGCGGATGCATGCCGAGAAGAGCAGGGAATCCAGTCGCCACAGTTCTCCAATATTTGGGATTCCGATCATCCGTGTGCGCTCCCATGGTCATTAAATAACCTGGAACAACGTTCCCTCCCGGTACGAAAAGCCGCCCACAGATGGCGAGTAGAATGATCTCTAAATATGTAGTCGCCGTGCTATGCCTGCCCATCAATACCCCAAGGTCCGCATGGAGCGATGATTTACGTGTGGCAAAAAGCTGGGCCACTTCTTTGACCTGATCAAAGTCCAGTTCACATACCTGGCAGGCCTCCCGAGCATCAAATTCCCTAAACCAGGCGTTGATCTGCTCAAACTGACTGACATGGCAGTCAATATACTCTTGGTTTTGCCATCCTTCTTGTAAAATGATGGCAATCAAAGCGCGGGTTAGCAGTGCATCGGTACCAGGACGCAAAGCAAGATGAATATCCGCTTTTTCCGCCGTCTCCGAACGTCGCGGATCTATGACCACCAACAGTTTGTCGGGGTCTTTGGACATTTGGTCAAGAAACCGTCTGGCCTGGGGCATTTGATGGCTCATCCAACCGTTCCAACCAATTGCAACCAGCATATCGGTCTGGTGGTGATCAGGTATGGTAAAATTGTATTGTCTCCCTATGGTTCGTCCATAACCCCAGTACAAACCAGTTAGTTCACCCGCCAAAGCATTGTAGTAATACTGGGAGCCCAGAGAACGTAAAAGACGAAGTCCGAAAACCGCTTCAGAATGACCACCAAGGCCGCCCAGACCCATAAAGGCCAGCGAACGGGGCCCATGCTCATCAACGATAGAGCGAAGTTTCTCCGCTATCTCCGTCAGTGCCTGGTCCCAGGAGATGGGAACGAAATCATGCCCCACTTTTTTTAACGGGTGCGTAAGTCGCTGGTTGTGATGCTGGTGATAAGCGATATTGAGCCCTTTCCGGCAAGCATATCCCTGGCTGCGGGGATTATCTTTGTCTGGTTTGACCTTAACAATTCGGTTGTTTTCCACCAACGCCTCGAGACCACAATTTTGACCACAAAGTACGCAACCGGTCTTTTTCCATTCGCTCAATTTTAACCCTCCTCTTATTTCCTCGCGACGAAGGTCCGCAAAAACTCCTCGACACGTTCGGGTGTACCAACGAGCTGCATAGACTGAACAAACTGATCTCGCTCGCTCCGTTTGACAGCAAGGAATGTCGCCCACGCTTCAGGGGATACTGTCACCTTGACATCAGTGTCTGCTTCCTCTCCTTTACGTGTTGACCATCGGTCACCGTCAAAAGACAAGACATGGGTCCCACCGTGCGTGAAACACATCAGCCAAGTTGCAGGCTGTGGCAACTTACGGCCACGTTTATTGAGGGAATCTGTTAGGGTACCTATTGCAAGATCTGGGCGAACCACTTCTCCAGGCAACGGCGGCCGCATTGCGTGCCTTAATCCCCACTCCTTCATTGCTTCAACCACAGGACGAAGGTCTTCTCCTGCCGGAGTTAGCCTGTACCAGACTTCGCGGTGGCCTAGCTGTTCCTCCCGTGCAACAATGCCCGCCTCCTCGAGCTGTCGCAATGTGAGCGTAAGCCACTTTGGCGTGATGTTACTTGAGTATTGCAACAAGTCACTGAACCGTTGTGGTTTAGTCAGAAGATCTCGAATGATGGGAAACGACCATTTGCCGCCGATTACCTCTAGTGAAAATGCCACAGGACAATAATGGTTGTATTTTCGTGTCATTGTGATAACCTTTCTAAAATTAAGTATCCTAAGTATAGTATTTTTAGTATAGTATTGATTATTCAAGTAGTCAATACTATACTAAATTGTTTTTTTCGATGCAAAGGGACGGTTCTCTTGCTTCATTTTTGAAGCAAGAGAACCGTCCCTTTGCATCCCTTTGCTTTCTGACTGGTATAAAAAAGAGGCCGAAGCACTTGCTCCGACCTCTCTTCTTGATCTCTATTACTTCGTAATCAGTTGCAACTCAACTGGGATACTCGCGGCAACTTTCTCCCCTTTAGCCACTTTCAGGGCAGTCTCTAACGCAGTTTTACCAATTAGATCGGGTTTTTGAGCGACTGTAGCTGCCATTTTTCCGTCTTTGACTGCTTTCACAGCGTCATCGGTAGCATCGAAACCAACCACCAAGATGTTGTTCTTGCCCGCTGCTTGAATAGCGCTGAGAGCTCCTAAAGCCATTTCATCGTTGTGGGCAAACACTGCTTGGATGTTTTTATTTCCTTGAAGGATGTTTTCCATAACTTTTAATCCCTTAGCGCGATCAAAATCGGCTGGTTGAGAAGCTACAACTTTCACGCCAGCTTTGCCATCGACGACATTATGGAAACCTTGACCCCGATCACGTGCTGCGGACGTTCCAGCAATTCCTTGCAACTCAACAATGTTCCCTTTGTCACCCAAGGTTTTCAAAATATAGTCAGCAGCCATGCTGCCACCTTTTACGTTATCGGATGCGATATGAGAAACTACTTTACCCCCGTTAGAAGCCCGGTCAACTGTGATGACCGGAATGTTAGCTTTGTTAGCCGATTCCACGGCTGAAACAACCGCTGCACTGTCCGTTGGGTTAATAAGAAGGACACTGACTTTTTTCTGAATTAAGTCTTCAATATCGCTGATTTGCTTGGCGGTATTATCGCCCGCATCCACGACCACTAGATCGGCACCAGCGGCTTTAGCTGCTTTGTCAGCACCATCCTTGAGGGTCACAAAGAAGGGGTTATTTAAAGTTGAGACCGAAAAACCGATGGTTATTTTACCCGCAGGTTTAGCCGTGTCTTTGTTTTCTAAATTAGATTGGGTCGTTCCACAACCAATGAGACTAACCGCCATAAGAGCTACGAGGATCATCATCCATACACTATGTTTTCTTTTCATTCTTTCTCTTCCTTCCTTATAGGGTGGCACGTGCCACCAAGTATTCCTTTAGATGAGCACCAGCAAACTTATGAGTGTACAATCGTTACTGAGCCATCGCATCCTCCCCTCTTAGAGAACCTATATGTCCACAACTGAAGAAACCGTCATTCCATTCAGTTGGAGAACATCAAATTTACCCATTCTACTCAGGACTTGATTACTTCCCTTTCGACCGATCCAGCAGGACCGCCAGCAGAATGACCCCGCCTTTGACGACTTGTTGGTAAAAAGATGAAACATTCATGAGATTCAAGCCATTATCTAGAATCCCAATGATCATGGCCCCAACTAAGGTTCCTGCAATCCAACCTTTACCTCCTGAAAGACTCGTGCCTCCCAATACTACGGCCGCAATCGCATCGAGTTCATAGGACGTCCCTGCTGTTGGTTGAGCAGAATTCAAGCGCGAAGTCAGGATAATCCCGCTCAGAGAAGCCATCAGACCACTAATACTATAAACAAGGACTTTGACTCGACTCGTATTGATTCCGGAAAGTCGGGTCGCTTCTTCGTTTCCTCCCAGGGCAAAAACGTGGCGGCCAAAGGACGTAAATTTCAAAATGACATAGAGTGCCCCAAAGGCTACCAGCATCCAAATCACGGGCATCGGGATTTGGAAGAGATACCCCCGTCCGATCATGCCAAAAGCGTCTGGAAGTCCGGTAATCGGTTTCCCTTCCGTGTAAACCAAGGTTAAGCCACGAAATATCGTCATGGTCGCTAGAGTGGCAATAAACGGTGCGACTTTTCCTCGAGCAATGACGACTCCGTTCACGGTTCCCATCAAAGTCCCAGACAACACGCCTACCCCGATCGCGAGCCAGGCGTTCATTCCTGTGGCCATCATTCCTGCAGCAAAGGCACTCGAAAGTGCAATGATTGAACCGACAGACAGGTCGATTCCTCCCGTCAGAATGACAAACGTCATCCCAAAGGCAATCAAGGCATTAATTGAAACCTGACGGAGGACGTTAAAAATATTACCCACGGTCAGAAAGTCTGAATTGATAATTGATAAGATGAAGACGATAAGAATCAAACCCACAAGGGGTCCCATGCGCTGCAAAATCCCACTTTTTCCCCGCACTTTACCCATGACTTTTCCCTCCTGTAGCAGCAATCATAATCGTTTCCTGAGTTGCGTTTTCGCGTGAGAATTCCCCAGTGATTCGTCCTTCATGCATGACCAAGACTCGATCGCTCATTCCGAGGACCTCCGGAAGTTCTGAGGAAATCATGACGATGGCAACCCCTTTTTGAACGAGTTGATTCATCAAGTCATAAATTTCCCGTTTCGCCCCTATATCCACACCCCGTGTCGGTTCATCTAGGATTAAAACTTTAGGCTGAGTCGCCAGCCACTTCCCAATCACGACTTTCTGCTGATTTCCTCCACTTAAAGAACTCACCCATTGCCCGGAATGATGGACTTTGACTTTCAGCTTCTGAATACTGTCGTCCACAAAATCCTGTTCCATCCGATGGCTGATAAATCCAAAGCGCGACAGGGAGCGCAAATTAGGCAACGCTAAGTTTTCTCGAACCGAGAGGTCGGGGACAAGACCTTCCCCTTTCCGATCCTCCGTAATCAACGCCATACCAACTCTAATTGCATCCGTAGGATTCTTGATCGTCACAGGTTGACCATTCAAGAAGATCTTCCCTTGATACTTCCCTACGCCAAACAGAGCTTTGACCAATTCTGACCGACCGGCTCCCATTAAACCCGAAATTCCTAGGATTTCTCCAGCCCGCACACTCAAGTTGATATCATAGAGTTTTCCTTCTTGAGATAGCGCTTCCACACGAAGACGCTCTTCCCCAATTTCCGTTTCTACCTTAGGGAAACGTTCTTTGATCTCCCGCCCAACCATCATCTGCACTAACTCGTCCATCGTTGTGACGTTCGTATCCCGAGTGCCTATATAGCGCCCATCCCGCAACACAGTAATACGATCACTGATTTGGAAGATTTCCTCCATACGATGGGAAATGTAGATCATTCCCACCCCTTGGGTTTTCAAGGTCGCAATGAGCTGGAAGAGTTTTTCGATTTCTCGTTTGGTCAAAGCCGCCGTCGGTTCGTCGAGAACGAGAATTTTCGCGTGCATGGAAAGTGCTTTAGCAATTTCCACCATTTGCTGCTGTCCAACGGAAAGTTCCCCCACTCGACGATCTGGGTTCAAATCCATCCCGAGTTGCTGTAAATAGTTCTTCGCTTCTGAGCGCATTTTGGGCCAGTTAACAAATCCCGTCCGACCCCATTTAAATTCGCGCCCTAGAAACATATTTTCTAAGATGGATAGATCGGGGATCATGTTAAGTTCCTGATGGATGATCGCCACTCCCAAAGCTTGCGCAGTTTTAGGCGAAGAAGCCATGGATTCTGTTCCGTGAATCTGAATAGAGCCAGCATCCTTACTATATATTCCAGAAAGGATTTTCATCAGGGTTGATTTACCCGCTCCATTCTCTCCCATCAAGGCATGGACTTCCCCTTGGCGGAGTGAAAATTGAACATCTTCTAACACCTTTACTCCACTGAAACTCTTGTTGATGCCCTCCATCGTCAAGAGATCCGTCATACCCAAATCCCTCCTTTGAATTTTTAGAAAATTACGCCCGCCTCTAAGACGACATTCGCGAAGGAAGTAAACTCACCCGTGCGGATCACAGCCTTGGCCTGATGAGTTAAGGCTTTCAACTCTTCGTGCGTGATGACCTTGATCGGAACACCGGGTAGAACCGCAATCAGCTCACCCTTTTTGGTAGGGCTCGCCGATTCCATTTCTTGAGCCAAATAAGCATTTTCCACACACATTTCCTGAAGGACGGTCTCAACGGTCTCAATGAACGACGGAATTCCTTCTTTCAAAGCCAAATCAATCCTTTTGACATGAAGAGGAATCGGTAACCCTGCATCAGCAATCACGATCATATCCATATGCCCGAGCTCGCTAATCACACGGGAAATTTCACTGTTTAAGATTCCAATTTTCTTCAATCTTCATCCCTCCTGAAATTTTTCAACTTCGGCTAACGTTGGCATCCCGCCCTGAGCTCCAAATTTTGTAACGGCAAGGGCCGAAACCTGTACTGCAAATTCAACGGCTTCCCGAATGGACTCTTTCTGGGCTAGAGCATACGCCAAGCCAGCATTAAAGGCATCTCCCGCTCCCGTAGTATCCACCACGGGGACCTTATTACCTGAAACTTTAACCAAGCTGCCGCCTTTTTCCCTAAAAGCAACTCCCTCTGCTCCCAGAGTCGTGACACAACAGGAAACTCCAACCTCCAATAATTGCTCAATTCCTTTAGCGATCGTAGACTCTTCGGACATCCCAGTAAGCAAGGCAAGTTCAGAACGATTGGGGGTTAAATAATCCACCTTGCTGAGTAGATCCTGAGACAGGTTTTGGGCTGGGGCTGGATTGAGCATCACGGTCTTCCCATGCTTTCGTGCCAGCTTGATCGCGTACTCCACGGTCTCCAGTGGAATTTCTAATTGTAGGAGAACAAGATCCGCTTCGGTGATTTTTTCCTCATACCGATCCAAATCCTCAGGTAAACACTGGGCATTTGCCCCTGGAACGACCACAATACTGTTATCCCCTTCAGCTAGGAGAATCGAGGCAACACCTGTGGCTTCTGAATCGAGTACCTTAATGCTCGAAGTATTTACGCCATCCTTTTGCAGGGCCTTCTTAAGTTTCTCTCCAAAAGCATCTGACCCAACCGCTCCGATCATTGTGGTCTCAGCGCCTAAACGGGCTAAACCCACCGCCTGGTTTGCGCCTTTGCCACCGGGAATGAAATGAATTTCTTCCCCCATCACCGTTTCTCCACGTTTCGGAGCACGCACGGCTTTGACGACCAAATCCATATTTAAACTACCGATGACAACAATCTTAGGCCGTAAGTCCATTTAGGTCTCCTCCTTTTGGGTTGATTTTCTGGGAATTAAAGTAACGTCCAGTTCAATGATTGTATTCTCACGGATTCCCCTCTCGATTTCGTCCAGCAAAATCCGAGCAGCTAATCCTCCCATCTCATAAATCGGCTGGGCCACGGTCGTCAATTCCGGCTCGGTAATCTCAGTTAAGCCAATCCCATCGAATCCGCAGACTTTGACCTCTTCCGGGACCCGGATTCCTCGTTCATGTAAGGCTTTGAGAGCCCCTACCGCCATGAGATCATTTCCGGCAAAAATTCCATCAACATCAGGATGACGAGCAAGAAGCTGTTCCACAGCTTTTCGGCCACTCTCGATATCAAAGTTTCCCGAGACCATCAGACTGGGCGAATACCCCTCTAATTCTCCGACAACTTCCTCATATCCAAGTAACCGCTCTCGAGCCGTGAAAAATTCCTGTGGTCCATAAATATGAGCGATTCTCTGACAGCCCTGCTCCATTAGATGGTGAAGGGCGAGTTTTGCCCCCTCTCGATTGTTAGAGCGGATAACTGGGCAGGTTGCAGTATTCAGGCCTCTATCCAACAGCACAACCGGAATTCCTTCTCTTTTTAACGATTCGACATCCTCTTCACGGATGGTATTCGAAGCGATAATGAAGCCATCCACATACTTTTTCTTAAGGACCTTGATATAAGAACTTTCTTTTAAACCAAGATCGTCTGAGTTGCCTAAGATAACCGTTAGACCTTTCTTATGGGCCACATCTTCGACCCCGCGGGCCAAAGCAGGAAAAAAAGGATTCAAAATATCCGGCAAGATTAAGGCAATGATCCCCATCTTCTTGCCCGCCAAGCCCCGAGCTACAGCATTTGGCTCGTATTGAAGTTGCTCAATCGCTTTCAGTACTTGTCCTGCGGTCTCGGAATTCACGGAGTCCTTTTGGTTAATCACTCGGGAGACTGTAGCAACAGACACCCCCGCTAAACGAGCAACATCTCTAATCGTCGCCACGAGCCCCACCCTCTATTCGTTCTCTGTAATCGGTTACATTTTTGTTACAACACTGTGTTTAATATCTTGCTTGTAAATACCTGATTGTCTATACTTTCGTTGCGAATTCCGCTGAAATAAGGCTCTGTATAGGCTATTTTGGCTTCTTCATAGAGTTTTCCACTTTGATATTATGACAGGTATTCCCTCATGTAAACGGTTACATTTTCTAATACGATTTTAGCTTTTTCAGAATGCACTGTCAATCCCTATTTCTGTTATTAGATTGCACTGAAGTGATAAATTAAAGTACTTACATGGACAACAATATTCTATTACCATTACGAGGCTAGAAGAAATCCCAATACGAAAAAAGCAATCTGCACATCGGGACCCGACAATTCGCCGTTTTACCGGATGGAGTTCCTCTCGTTTCATGTTTAGACAATACATTACAAAAGAACAATTTCCTGAAAAGGAAGCTGTTTACTGCCATTCTAACTTGTTAACAAAAAAACCATGGTTTTTAGGGGTTGATGAATCTGAGATGATATAGTATGCTTATATAGACAACTCACAACTTTGTGCTATGTTGCGAGTTGTCTGGTCTATCTTGTAAGACTCTATAAAAGCTGGAAGGAGGAGAGAAGCCTTTGATTGAATTTAAAAATATTTCCAAGGTCTTCGCGGATGGGTTCCAGGCCGTAAATGACCTAAGCTTTAAGATTGAGGAAGGAGAATTGTTTGTTCTGATCGGGCCCAGTGGATGTGGTAAAACTACGACCATGAAAATGATCAACCGCTTGATCGAGCCAACTAAGGGTGAAATTTGGGTTAATAGTCAAAACATCTATACCCAGGACCCGGTCGAATTACGCCGTAATATCGGTTATGTCATTCAACATATTGGTCTTTTACCTCATTTGACAATTGGAGAGAATGTCGCGCTGGTCCCCAAACTGAAAAAATGGGAAAAAGCAAAGTATCTCAGGCGAGTTGATGAGCTACTTCAATTAGTGGGTCTGGATCCGAAGGTATATCGGGATCGATTCCCAACCGAACTTAGTGGGGGGCAACAACAGCGTGTTGGTGTTATCCGGGCGATGGCTGCTGAACCACCAATAATTTTAATGGATGAGCCCTTCAGCGCCTTAGATCCAATCAGTCGTGAACAATTGCAAGATGAACTGATCAGACTACAACAAGAACTCAGAAAAACAATCGTGTTTGTCACTCATGATATGGATGAAGCCCTGAAAATTGCCGACAAAATCTGTATGATGCATACCGGCAAGATCGTTCAGATAGCAGCACCAGAACAAATATTAAGACATCCCGCCAATGAATTTGTACAATCGTTTATAGGTGAGAAACGTCTAGATCAGGTGGGTATTTTACCTGAGTTGGAAGAAGTTATGGTAAAGGCCGTGACCGCGGGACCAAACCGAGGGCTTGCTGCTGCAGTTAAAGTCATGCAGACCCATAGGGTCGATAGCTTGCTGGTTGTAGATGGTCCTAAATTTCTTGGCACTGTTCGAATTTGGGAAATACAGCAGAATTTCCAAGAGGAGAATCTGGTTTTGAAGGATATTATTCTTAAAGATACGCCACGCATTGAGCAGGGAAAATCTCTGGCAGAGGCTATCGAATTAATGAGCAAGCACAGTGTGGCTTATCTGCCGGTAGTTACTTCTGATGATAACCTTTTGGGCGTTGTGACTCGGGCTAGTTTGGTCGATGTGATGGCTCATAGACATGTCAAGAATGAAATACCAGGGGGGGCGAGATAGATGCCGTTATTCAATGTTCTTCAGGAACGCCTACCTGATATTCTCATTGGAACCGGACAGCATATCGAGATGACAGCCCTGTCCATGTTTATTGCTACTTTAATATCTGTTCCGCTGGGAATCTTTCTAACTCGGCATCGCGAGTTGGCGGAACCTATCATAGGAGTAACTGCAGTATTTCAGACTATCCCGAGCCTTGCGCTGTTGGGGATTATGATTCCCCTCTTTGGAATTGGCTTTTTGCCGGCGGTTATCGCCTTGACCATCTATGGATTATTACCGATTCTGCGAAACACTTATACGGGGATTACCGGTGTTGACCAGGCAGCGATTGAAGCCGGTAAAGGAATGGGAATGACACCGCGACAGGTTTTACTCATGGTGGAGATTCCACTCGCACTTCCAATTATCATGGCTGGAATCAGGACATCAACGGTTCTGATTATCGGCGTAGCTACCATTGCAACGCTAATTGGATCCGGCGGTTTAGGGGATTTGATTTATCGCGGAATTGCCATGGCCAGTACTGAGTTAATTCTTGCCGGCGCTATACCCGCAGCCATTTTGGCCTTGGTCTTTGATTTCGTGCTTAAAAGGATTGAAGATCTGGTTACTCCCAAAGGTTACTCCCAAAGGAAAAAAGGCTAATACGCAAAAATGTTAATAAGAAGGAGGAGAATTTATCTTGAAACGAAATTGGATGAAAAAAGGATCTAAAAGTAAATTGGCAGGTGTTCTTTTAACATCCGTGCTTCTGGTGTTCAGTGTCGTCGGGTGTGGTGCAAGCAAGGATACGATTACCATCGGGGGAAAGAATTTTACGGAGCAAAACATCCTAGTTTACATGATGACAGATCTTATCAAAGCCAAAACTAATTTAAAGGTTGTGACTAAACCTAATTTAGGCGGTACGCTGGTTGTCTCAGAGGCTCTTGACCGTGGCGATCTTGACCTGTATGCCGAATATACCGGAACAGCTTTGACGGTGCAACTCAAAGACGCACCGATGACTGATCCGGATGCAGTCTACCAGAAAGTTAAACAAGAATATGAAGCCCAGAAAAAAATAACTTGGCTTAAACCATTTGGGTTTAATAATACTTATACCTTAGCTATGACCAAGGCTGCAGCCGAAAAAAATGGAATTAAAACATTTACTGATTTGGTTAAACAAGCTCCTAACATGACTTTAGTCTGTGAACCGGAATTTCTAGAACGAGCAGATGGTTATAAAGGACTTGAAACAGCCTATGGACTTCACTTCAAATCCACAAAGGGTATGGACGCAGGATTAACTTATAATGCCGTAAAAACAGGTAATGCCGATGTAAATGATGCATTTGCTACCGATGGACGAATTGCTGCTTTCAATCTAGTATCACTTACTGATGATAAGCACTTCTTTCCACCATATTATGCCGCCCCTGTAGTTCGCGACGATACCTTGAAAAAACATCCAGAAATTGCTGATGCTCTGAATCTTCTTGCCGGCAAATTGAGTGATGAGACAATGCAACAACTAAATGCTAAAGTAGATGTCGACAAACAGGATCCCAAAGACGTTGCTAGTGAGTGGCTCAAGTCTCAGGGCTTTATCAAATAACAACAGGGAAGCAACGGGACGGTTCTCTTGCTTCCCTCAACTGTCCAATCATTACAGATAGCAGAATACAAAATAGCCACACATCACGTGTGGCTGGCACCATTCAGAATGAATAGTTTTCGTCTGAAATAATCTATTATGAAGTAAAAACTACACTCAAATCGATTATTAAGTCTGGAAATATGGATACCGTTATTTTATCATCTTCTGTATATAGTTCAGTTCTGCCATATCTTTGATTACTTTGCAATACAACTACGCTAACGAGTTTTTGATCAGGTTCGACAATCCAATATTCTTTAACACCGGCTTTTTCATATTTGTTAAACTTTACAACCCTATCCATTTTTATTGATGAAGGAGAAATGATTTCAATGATCATATCTGGTGCCCCATTGCAGCCTTTATCATCAATTTTGGATCTATCACAGATAATGGATATATCAGGTTCAACAATGTTTTTAACTTCCCTCTCATTTTTTTCATTACCTAATGGCAATCTTACACAAAAAGGAGCGGGATAAACTTTGCAGGGTTTGCCTGTTAAATAATTAGCCATTTGTCTCACTAATTCTGTAAGTACTTCTTGGTGTACAGGTGCTGGTGCCGCTTGCATATAAGGTACGCCGTCAATGATTTCCCATCGTTCATCTTCCGGATATGTCAAGTAGTCTGCAAACGTGTATTTTTTTGTTTCTTGTGATAAGGGCATAATTAACTCTCTCCCTTAATTTTCAAATACTTTAATAGGCCAAATCGATTGTTTTGTTCCCGCGATACTGGAACGATATGGATTTACCTTAATTGTACTTGTCTTTTTATCTTATCTGTAGTCATTATACCATTTTATGGGTACAACGTCACGATATTCAATCTCGCAAGCAAAAGCGGACACCCATTTTGGTCAGCATCATTTATTCGTAAAAGAGCCACACATGTGGCTCTTTTACATTCCTCGTTTAACTTAAGGGCAACAGTATCTCCACCCGAACCCCTCGTTCCCTCCGATTCGCAGCGGATATCTTCCCCCCATGCTGATCAAGGATGCGGTGCACAACGGATAACCCTAACCCGGTCCCTTTTTCCTTCGTCGTAAAAAACGGGTCATAAATATAGGGCATGGCGTCTGGCGAAATACCGGGTCCCTCGTCACTGACGGCGAAGCCAACAAATCCATCCTGCTGAGCCCCTTCTAGCTGGATCACACCACCTTCCCCCTGGGCATCGATGGCATTAAGTAAAATATTCAGGATCACTTGCTTCATCTGATCCGAGTCTACCTCAACCTCTTGCTCATCAACCTGGCTTCGTGCTTGCTTTAACTCAATATGGTGTTGCCGTAGGGCGGGCTGGATCAAGGTAACGCCTTCGTCTAAGATTTTCCCCAGCGGAATCCTTCCGCGTACCGGTTCCTTAGGACGGGCAAAGCTTAGAAACACGCTCACCAAGCGATTTAGCCGTTCGCACTCTTCCAGAAGTACCCGACAGTATTCCGAAACGACTCCATCGTCGACTTTTTCCTGCGCTAAGAGTTGGATACTCACCTTCATAATTCCCAAGGGATTGCGTATTTCATGGGCCAACCCGGCACTCATATGCCCCAGGGCGGTTAACCGTTCCGTTTGTCGGATTTCCTCTTCTAATCGTTCACGTTCCAGACCTTCTTGCTTTAACTTCTTCACCAATTCCTTTTGAACAGTTAAGGCAATTTGATATTTGCGTTTTGCCCTCCGTTCCTGTCCAGTCAGAAATCCTGTCAACCAGCCAATGACGTTAATCAGGCCAATTTCCACCCATTGTGTATAAATGGCGGATGGGTTCATGGCATGGAAATGCGTCATAAACGGTAAGATGAGGAGCGTAATGACCAAGCCAGATAGGATTCCCCCAGCAGGACCAAAACGCATGGCTGCATAAATTACCGGAAGATAGTACGCGAACTGCAATAAAATGTGATAATTCATTTCGTATTGGTAATTTGTATAATGAATGGCCGTCAGAATCGCCATAACAATCCCGATCGCGATGAGGTCAAAGAGCGTTCGGGATTGATTTTGATCAGAGGGTTCGTGTTTGAGATTCAGCAAAACAAAATCTCCACCCTTTCCTTGTTTCCTTGAACCAAACGTATTCTCTAAACTTTATTCCTTCATCTAAATACCCCAGTGAGGATCTATTCCGTATTTTTCTAAACGGTATAAAAAGGCATGCCTGGAAAGTCCTAACCGTTTTGCCGCCTGACTCTGGTTTCCTCCCGTTTGTTCCATGGCCTGATGAAGAAAGGATTTCTCGATCTCTTCGAGGGAAACTCCCTCGGGCGGTAGTACAAAGGATCCTGGGTTCTTCGCCAACTTTGAAGATGTATCAAAGAGGGGCAAACTATCCATCCCGATCACTACCCCTTGGGAAATAATCACCATGCGTTCCACGACATTTTCCAGTTCGCGCACATTTCCCGGCCAGGTATAGGCCATAAGGTGAGACAGGACTCCTGGACCAAGAGTCTTGCTTCCCCCATAGGTCCTGAATTTTCCCAAGAAATGTTCGGTCAGCAAAGAAATATCCTCCCTACGTTCCCTTAATGGAGGCACAGAAATTGGAAAGACATTAAGTCTGTAATATAAATCCTCTCGGAAGCGTCCTTCTTGAGCCTCTTTAAGTAAATCTCGGTTCGTCGCAGCAATAATCCGCACGTCAACCTTGATGGTTTTCTCTCCGCCAACTCGCTCGAACGTCCGCTCCTGGAGTACCCGCAACAACTTGGCTTGAACATTAAACGACAGCTCAGCGATCTCATCGAGAAAAAGCGTCCCACTATCGGCTAATTCAAACCGCCCTGTTTTGCGAGCGTGGGCCCCTGTAAAAGCCCCTTTCTCGTGTCCAAACAATTCGCTTTCCAGGAGGTTCTCTGTCAATGCTGCACAATTCACCCGGATAAAAGGTCCATCAACGCGCGGACTTAAGGTATGAATGGCCTGGGCCACCAGTTCCTTTCCCGTGCCCGACTCCCCTTGAATAAGTACCGTTGCTGGCGTTGGGGCAACCCGTTCGGCTAGATGTTTGACGGCTTGTATCTCCTCACTGTCCCCCACCAACTGCCAACCACCGTGCTGAGCCCCTCCTTTCAAATAATCCACCTGCTCGCGCAAGCTCTCTACTTCAAAGGCCTTGGCCACTGTGATCAACAGTTCGTCTATATCAAAAGGTTTCATCAAATAATCCTGGGCTCCAGCCTTCATGGCTTCAACTGCAGTGGTGGTGCTTCCGTGTGCAGTCATCATGACTATCAGTAAATCTGGATAACGCTCTTTCAATATGTGCAGGACACTTAAGCCGTCCATCTTCGGCATTTTTAAATCCACAAGGACAAGATCCGGACGCTCTGCCAGAGCTCGATCTAAGGCGAGTTGCCCATCCTCCACCGTTTCCACTTCGTAACCAGCTTTTGTTAAGGCCCGTTCTAGAACCCAGCGCATATTGGCCTCGTCATCCGCGACTAAAATCCGGCGCACTCTCTCCACTTCCCTTAAAATTATTACAATGTTAAGGATATTACTTTTCAGCCATGAAACGACCATTGAGAGAGCATACTCAATGTCATCGGTGCAATATCCCACATAAAGAAAACTTACTTCAGGTGGAGTTTTTACTCCTTCTGAAGTTTAGTTGAACTTATCCAGGGGCGGTTAGCCATGGATAAATTTAATCTTACTTCGTTTCTATGGTTAGCTTGTGGAGTAAGAAGTCGATGTAGGATAAGACACACTACACTGTGTTTTATCCCACACTACAGCCAATTATCCACCTCTTAGAAGACTTCAAAATACGCTTTGAAAGTCATTTGTGAGTATCAAATAATTTTTCGAAAAGTCGAATGTGCTATCAAATCCTTACTGGAGTCGTTTCTGGACCCAGTTACTATTACATCATAATCACAAACCAAGCGCAACTTGGCATCGCTTTTGCAATTAGATTGGCCGTCAATATTTTTAGAGGAGTGTGTTTAATGAATTATCCAAGAAAACCAATGAAGAAGATTCTTCTTTCCCTATCTCTATTACTCTTAACTCTCTTGTTTGCCACAAATACACTAGCTGCATCTGGAAAGCTAGAACAAGACGATGGACCTTATCATGTGATTATGCAAACCAACCCGGAAAACTTTATGGCCAACCAAGCAGGAACTATGACGATGATCATTACAAACAAGGCAACTGGACAACCTGTGACTGGTGCCAAAGTCATGATGAGCAAATCTACGATGATGTCCAGTAACGCGGGAAGCAACAGCGGTAACATGGATGGCATGACTATGTCTTCCAGTATGGACACGCAAGGTGGTACGGCCATGCAGGAACAATCTAACATGGGTGGCATGACTATGAACTCTGGTTCCTACATGATGGAAGGTATGACCTTCAACCAACCTGGGCAATGGAATCAAGCGATTACCATTTCTTCCCCTTTAGGTGATAGTACTGTAAATTTCCCCATAACTGTCGGTAAATCCGGACCCAATCTAGTCTTAATTGGTAGTGTCGCTGGTGTCGTCGTGATTGTTGGACTACTTGCAGCAATGTTGAAACGTAAGAAAAACTAAGAAAGTAGAGGCCCTCAGTATGTCTGCTAAAAAGCAACCGATAAACTTCCTTGATTACCCTTGGCTCAAACGTTTTCTTAAAAGTTCATTATTCCCTCGAATATTCCAATGGATCACTGTTTTGGTCTTTGCCGTTATCATGGTTGAAACGTTAGCAGGACCCACACTCGCCCATGATAACTTCGGTACTGCCGCCACTTGGGTTCTTTGGTGGCCACTAATCCCTTTTTTCTTCTTTCTCCTTGGTCGGTTTTGGTGTGGAATTTGCCCATTTGCCTGGGTGAGTGATTTGACACAAAAGTTATTCGGAGCAAACCTCAAGGTTCCAAATTTTATCCGCAAGAACGGTCTCTGGATCATCGATATTACCTTCATCTTCATCACCTGGTCTGATCACGTTTGGGGAATCGTTGAATCTCCCCGAGGATCTGGAACCCTCCT
The DNA here is from genome assembly GCF_001936615.1 of Desulfosporosinus metallidurans. Classification (GTDB taxonomy): domain Bacteria; phylum Bacillota; class Desulfitobacteriia; order Desulfitobacteriales; family Desulfitobacteriaceae; genus Desulfosporosinus; species Desulfosporosinus metallidurans. The sequence continues at coordinate 108 of NZ_MLBF01000071.1, read as the reverse complement.
CTTACTCATCTTAGGTGGGGTTATGGTCACCGCTCTACTCTTCGAACGCCGTACTTGGTGTCGTTATCTCTGTTTTCTGGGTAGTTTGTCCGGTAACTATTCCCGCGC
>NZ_MLBF01000070.1 GCF_001936615.1 Desulfosporosinus metallidurans | reverse complement strand
ACGTATCTACGTTAAAGACAGATGGATCTACATTAAAGACAGAAATGGATTTATTGAAACAAGCAATGTTTGCTATGGGTGCTCGTCAAGATGAGATGTATCTTATGCTTAAAGGCTCGGAAGAAAGTCGTTTACGGATGAAGGCTTTGGAAGAGAAAAGCTCCGTTTCAGCCATAGAGAGAGATCAATTGAAAATGGAGTCGGCTAAAATAGTGGGTGCTCTTCGCCGTGGGGCTCATGAAATTTTAAACGGATTAGACAATGAAGAGGTTTCCTAGTACCTGATCAGTTATAAGCATGTTCGTCCCATAACTGTGCCAACACGCACGGCTATGGGACTTTTGTTTGGGTGTTGTTTGACAAAATGTGATATAATAAGCCGTTCTACAGCTTTTGGTAAAGGGAAGAGGAACAAAACATGAACGTCTTAACTGCTGAGAATTTGACGAAAAGTTATGGTGAAAAAGTACTGTTTGCTGATATTTCCTTTGGGATTGACGAAGGAGAAAAAATAGGGGTCATTGGGGTTAATGGGACAGGCAAGTCCACTTTGCTCAAAATCTTGGCCGGTGTTGAGAGACCGGATCGCGGCAACGTTACGATGGGAAATAGTGTGCGCTTAGAGTATCTTCCTCAGAATCCGGACTTCGAAGATGGGGCGACGGTTTTGCAACAGGTTTTCAAAGGGAATTCCCCAGTTATGAGATTGTTGCGGGACTATGAAATGGCCTTGGAAAAGCTGAATGATCATCCGGATGAGCCAAGACTTCAACAAGCCTTGATCGCTCTTGGGCAACAGATGGATGAACTAGATGCCTGGCAATTGGAAAATGAGGCTAAGGCTATCTTAACGAAACTGGGAATATCCAAATTTGATACCTTAGTGGGGACTTTGTCTGGTGGACAGAGAAAACGGGTCGCTTTGGCGAGTGCGCTCATTAACCCAACGGATATACTCACCTTAGATGAGCCGACGAACCACATTGACAATGATACGGTGGACTGGCTGGAACAGTACTTAAATAAACGCAAAGGTGCACTGGTTATGATTACACATGATCGGTACTTTTTAGATCGCGTCGTTAGTCGGGTATTGGAGTTGGATCAAGGAAAACTCTACCCTTATCCTGGGAATTATAGCCGATTCTTAGAATTGAAGGCAGAGAGAGAAGAGCAAGATGAGGCAACTGAGAGAAAACGCCAAAATCTCTTTCGCAATGAACTGGCCTGGATGCGGCGGGGAGCTAGGGCCAGGACAACCAAGCAAAAGGCGAGGATTGATCGTTTTGAAAAGCTGCAGGCAGATAAACCTTCGGATTCTACGGATCGGATTGAAATGCCGACAGGGGCCTCTCGCTTAGGAAAGAAAATCTTGGAATGTTCCCATGTAAGTAAAGGGTTTTCAGACCGAGGGACCGTGATCAAAGATTTCAATTATGTTCTCTTGAGGGATGATCGGATTGGGATTATTGGACCCAATGGAAGTGGCAAGTCGACCTTGTTGAACTTGATCGCCGGTCGATTGACACCGGAGGACGGTAGCATAGAACGGGGCTCAACGGTCAATATGGGGTATTTTGCGCAAGAAAACACGTATCTGAATCCGGACATTCGTGTGATCGATGAGATTAAAGCGGTGGCAGAGGTGATTCCTACGTCCGATGGCGGTTTTTTAACAGCCTCTCAAATGTTGGAACGCTTCTTGTTTCCACCAGCTATTCAATGGACGCAGATTGGTAAACTTTCCGGAGGGGAAAAACGAAGGCTCTATCTTTTGCGGATCTTGATGTCTGCTCCGAATGTCCTTCTTTTGGACGAACCCACCAATGATTTGGACATTCAAACCCTAACTATTTTAGAAGGCTATCTCGATGAATTTCCAGGTGCGGTGATCGCTGTTTCCCATGATCGGTATTTTCTCGACCGAGTGACGGATAAGATTTTCTCCTTTGAAGGAGAGGGGGTAATTCGGTCGTATGTGGGAAATTACTCGGACTATCGGGAGCAGGTGTATGCGGCTGAGCAAGAGGTGGTGCAGGCTGCTCAGCAGGCGGCTTTATTAGCTACTTTAACAAAAGCGAAACGCTGCGACGTCCAGTCGGAAAAGGTTGAATCTGAGAGGAAGAAAGAACGTCCGCTGAAGATGACCTTTAAAGAACAGCAGGATTTTGCCCAAATTGACGCTCAAATTGCTCAGGTGGAAGAGGAACTTCAAAAAAATAATCAACATATGAATGATGTGGGTAGTGATTTTGGCAAGCTAACGGAGTTAGTAGCCTTGCAACAAACCCTCGAACGGAAACTGGATGACATGCTGGAACGTTGGACTTATTTGAATGAATTAGCAGAGAAAATTGCCCAGAATAAGGGGTAGGGTCTCTAATCAATAAAATTATTGGAGGATTTATAACGATGGATGACAAGACTCTTGAACAAATGAAAAAACTAGTTGAAGAGAAGAAACTTAAGAGTTCGCAACAGGGAGGGCCGTTGAAGCCCACGCAGAAGATCGGGGAGCGAAGGAAAGGAATTAAACGGCGTAAAGTCGGTGGAATGTTTGATAAATAAAATCTAATATCTAGCTTGCAAGGAGAGAAGTCGAGTCATATGAGCGTATTAAATGTAGAAAATGTCAGCCATGGGTTTGGGGGACGCAAGATTTTAGAGGAGGTCAGCTTTCGCTTATTAAAAGGAGAGCACGTGGGCCTGGTAGGGGCTAACGGAGAAGGCAAAACGACGTTTCTTGATATCATTATAGGAAAGCTCATGCCGGATAAGGGAAAAGTTGAATGGTCAAATCGAGTGACAGTCGGGTACTTGGATCAGCATGCCGTTTTGACCAAAGGAAAAACGATTAGGGACGTTCTGAAAGAGGCCTTTCAAGGGATGTTTGATTTGGAAGCGGAGACGCTAGAGATGTATGACAAAATGGGCAGTGGTAGCGTCTCGGAAGAAGAAATGACCAAGCTTTTGGAGGATGTGGGAGAAATTCAGAGCATCCTCGAACACAACGGATTTTACATGATTGATGCAAAAATTGAGGAAATCGCCAATGGACTGGGACTCGGAGAAGTCGGTCTGGAGAAGGATGTCGCGGATTTAAGCGGAGGGCAAAGAACGAAGGTCTTACTCACCAAACTACTGCTTCAAAATCCGAGCATTTTGATTCTGGACGAACCCACGAACTTTTTAGATGCGGATCATATTGAGTGGTTAAAACGTTACCTTATCCAGTATGAAAATGCGTTTATCTTGGTATCCCATGATGTTCCGTTTATGAATGATGTTGTCAATGTTATTTATCACGTGGAAAACGCGGTGCTGACACGCTATACGGGAAATTTTGAGCAATTTATGGCCCTTGCGGAACTCCGAAAAGCTCAGGAGCTTAAAGCTTACGATAAGCAGCAAAAAGAAGTGGACCGGCTAGAAGATTTCATAGCCAGGAATAAAGCCCGGATTTCCACGACGGGGCGAGCTAAGAGCCGGCAGAAACAGTTGGAAAAGATGGATCTGATTGAGCGACCGAGGGAGAAAATTAAACCATCGTTTAAATTTAGGGAAGCTCGAGCGTCAGGAAAGATGGTTTTTGAGGCCAAGGATATCGTCTTAGGTTATGACGAACCTTTGACTCGCCCCTTAGACTTATCCTTGGAACGAGGACAGAAGGTAGCGATTCGCGGGGTAAACGGGTTGGGCAAATCCACCTTATTGAAGACTTTGCTCGGTTATTTACCGCCCGTTTCTGGAGAAGTGGAACTTGGAGATTATCTCTATCCCGGTTATTTTGAGCAAGAATCCAGTCGGGGGAATGGGAAGACTGCATTAGAGGAAGTCTGGGATGAATTCCCCGGACTCACGAATTCCGAAGTGAGATCCGCTCTGGCGAGGTGTGGCCTGACCAGTGAACACATTTCGAGTAAGATGATGGTGTTAAGTGGCGGAGAGAACGCTAAAGTTCGGCTGTGTAAGTTGATGCTGAAGGATGTAAACTGGTTGGTCTTAGACGAGCCGACCAATCATTTGGATGTGGAGGCCAAGGCAGAGCTTAAGAAAGCAATTACTGAGTATAAGGGGACTGTCATTGTCGTTTCGCACGAACCGGAATTCTACGAAGATTGGGTGACGGATGTGTGGAATCTGGAGGAGTGGACGACGAAGATCGTGTAACTCAAAGGATGAAATCAACGTATCATCTTTAAAAGTCAAGATATTATCCAATAAGAAAAAAGCTTGCTGGCATTGTCAGCAAGTTTTTTCAGTCTCTAATACAGTAATTGATTCTTAGAATATTATTTTGTCGAGAAACCTCAATGCCCTTACGGGCGATCAGGGAAGGTACAACACCAGGGATTTACTTCTCAGCCAGGCTGTACCCTTCGACCTTGCGATACAGGTTACGTACGCTGATGTCTAGAAGTTTTGCGGCCCGGGCCCGGTTGCCGTTCACCCTTTGCAGCGTAGAGAGAATATGCTGCCTTTCTACTTGTTCGAGAGTGGGGTAGTGCTCGGAAGCAGGTGATAAGGCGGAAGATTCTGGGTTTTGACAGGAATACTGAGAGGGTTTTTCTCCGGCGGGACGGGGGTGTAGGTCAGGGGCGAAAGCATTTTCGGGCCAGATGTCCCAGGGTTGAATGATTCCTTCGCCGGCGAGAATCATTCCCCGTTCCATAAGATGAATTAATTCCCGTACGTTACCTGGATAATCGTAGTGGATTAGCAGAGAACGGGTTTCGGGGGCTAGGACGCAGGCTGCTTCGGAGGTGTGCATCTTGGTTTTACAATAGAGAAAGTACTCGGCGAGGGGGAGAATATCTTCCTTGCGTTCGCGCAAGGGAGGGACGTGAAGGGTCAGGCCGTTGAGACGGTAATACAAGTCTTTGCGGAAACGCCCTTGTTCAACCTCTTCGGCCAAGCTGCGGTTTGTGGCCGTAACGATCCGGACATCGACCCGACGCAGGCGGCTGTCCCCGACCCGGCGAAATTCCCCGGCCTCCAGGAAGCGCAAGAGCTTGACCTGCAGCGCAAGAGGCATCTCCCCGATTTCATCTAAAAAGAGTGTGCCATGATCGGCGATTTCTACAAGCCCGATTTTTTGTCCCCCGGCGCCGGTAAACGCTCCTTTTTCATGTCCGAAGAGTTCGCTTTCCATTAGGGACTCGGGGATAGCTCCGGCGTTGACCGGGACATAAGCCTGATGCTCCCTGGGGCTCCAGAGGTGGACTGCCCGGGCAATGAGCTCTTTGCCTACCCCGCTTTCCCCCTGGATGAGCACCGGAGCATCGCTTAGCGCGATCTTGCGGGTCAACTCTAGGAGAGCAAGCAGTTTCGGGCTTTCCCCGATAATTTTGAGCTCAGGGGTCTGGCGACTTACGACCTGCCGCAAGCCCGTATTTTCGACCAGGAGTTTGCGCTGTTCTAGGGCCTTCAGTAAGGTCAGTTCCAGTTCGGACAGGTTGCAGGGCTTGGTCAAATAATCAAAAGCCCCGGCTTTCATGGCCTCGATAGCGGATTCTAAGGTGCCGTGCCCCGTGAGCATTACAACCTGGAGATCCGGCTGGACATCTTTAAGCCTGTGCAAAACCTCCAAGCCGTCTCCGTCCGGTAAGCGCAAATCCAGGAGCACCCCGTCGAGTAAGGTATCGTGCAGGAATTGTAGACCTTCCCTAGCAGTGCCGGCTTCCAGAACTTCATAACCTTTGCGTTTTAGGCGCTGGGCGATAATGGAGCGCAGCGCCTCTTCATCGTCCAAGATTAGAATGCGTTGATGGTATTTCATAATTCCTCTCCTTAAGGCTGGATTTCTAAAAAACCGTGAGTCTTTAGGCTAGAGGGGAGTCAAGGGCCTTTTTGGGCGAACCGTCCGGCGTCGGCAGGGTGATTTTCACCGTGGTGCCATGTCCCGGAGTGCTTTCCATGGCCAAATGTCCGTTCATTTTCTGGATGATTCCGTAGCTCACAAAGAGGCCAAGTCCAGTGCCCTGTCCTGGAGGTTTGGTGGTAAAGAAAGGGTCAAAGACTTTCTTGATTTGGCTGGGTGGAATGCCGTGGCCTTGATCCTGCATTTCTAGATTAATTTCGGCGGCTGCACGGTCGCGCCAGGCCCGCACTTCAATGGCCCCTCCGGCAGAGGAGGCGTCCAAGGCGTTATTCATGAGATTGAGGATGACCTGTTGCCATTCGTTTTCATTCCCCCAGACCCACAGTCCCTCTTCCAGGCGGCTTTCCAAGCGGATCTGTTTTTGTTTGGCATGGTGTCCCAGTAGGGCCGTGGTTTGGGCGGTGGCGACCCCGATATCAAATAAATCGCGGCCTTTTTTGCCCTTGCGGGCGAAGTGCAACAGACGGTTAGTGATGGTCTTGCAGCGTAGGATCTGTTCTGAGACGATGTGCAAGACATTTTGGACTTCCGCGAGGTCGGGAGTGTCATTTCCGGTCTCATTTAAACGATCGAGCAGGTCTTCGCTGTGGGCAGAGACCACGGCCAGGGGATTATTGATCTCATGCGCGATTCCGGAAGCCAGGAGCCCCACGGCGGCCATTTTATCCGTCTCGATCATGCGAGCATCCATTTCCACCCGCTGGGTGACATCTTCTAAAATAAGAAGATAGGCTGCATTGTCCGGATTACCGGGGGCCAACTCATAGTGCATCTGGCGGATGAAGCGAGGCTTTCCATGGACGTCTAGGGAGATGACGCGGTCTTTCTCCTCAAGGAGGCAGTCAAACCCCTCTCCTATCAGGATTTGTTCACAGGGAAGATTCTGTAGGTCGTCCGTACCGAACAACTCGGCAAAAATAGAATTCCACCAGAGGACACGCTTGTCAGCATCGAGCAGGGCCATGCCGGCCCCGATCCCGCCGACTACGGTCGTGAGCAGTTCCTTTTCTGCTTTGAGATTGCGGTTTTTTTCGTCCAGCATGGATAAAAGCCGATTGAAAGACAGAATTAGTCGTCCTACTTCGTCCTGGTTTTGCCGGGGGATGACACGGGTCAGCTCGCCTGTTGCAATAATGTTCCGTACTTCAGCGTCTAAGTTTTCAATGGGACGGGTCAGTTTAAGGCCGAAGACAATGCTGATCAAGGTGACACTGAAGGTCGCTGCCAACACGATGAGGCTGAGCTTACGTGCGAACTCATAGATGGGTTCATAGGCCTCCTGGAGGGGCTGTTCAATGAAGACCGCCCAATTGGGATTCCCTACAGGGGCATATAAACCCATGACTTTGAGGCCTGCAGGATTAGCGTATTCGCTTCCCTCATGTGTGGGGGGGCGGCCCGCCAGAAAAGCGGCAACGGAAGGATTCTGTCGGATGTGTTCCCGTCGTAGGACATGACTGAAGTCGGTGTGTCCGATCATGTTACCCTGTTCATCCGTCAAGAAAAAGTACCCGGCCTGGCCGATACGTCGGTTGGCCAGTTTGGTGATCATTCCTTTAAGGTCGATTTTGGCCTGGAGATATCCGATGGCTCGGCGGGTTTGCGTGTCTCGAATGGCGACTGTTAAATAAAATTCTGGGCGCCCGTCAGGAGAAAAAAAGACAGTACTAATGGAATAACGATTGGTTTCATCAAAGCTTAGATTTTCCAGATGCTCCGGTCCCTTAGCAGGAAGAACGACCTCCCGCCGGGCGACCTCGCTTAAAACACGATAGCGGGAGTCGGCGACTTTGACCGCATCAAGGTACGGTTCTTCCCTCAGGAGGGTTCCCAAAACCATTAGGCGGGCCTCAGGTTCGGAACCCGTGAGGACGGTTGAATTGGTCGAAGCAACATGGGTCAGGCTGTCCGCCATATTATCAACAAACTCGTGGATCTGATTTGCGAAAGCAGTAGCCCGCTCGTAGTTTTCTTCCTGAATGTTCCGCTCTAGGTTAAGCTTGGCTGCATTGAAACTGGCAAGCCCCAGAAAGAGCAGGGGAAAAATGGACATGGCGACGCCGAAAACTAGGACTCGCCCTTTGATACGTGCCCACCAGGGAAACGGTATCTGCATGTCTTTCCCTCCTTAAATCAGAAATCAAGGCTGAATGACTTTATCCGCAAAGCTGAGGATGCTCGGGGCGGGGCGGATGCCTAAGCGTCGGGCTGTCTGCAGGTTCACGGCAAAGACTAGTTTGTCCGGGGTTTCCACAGGAATGTCTCCAGGGGATTCGCCTTGTAGTATCTTGGTGATCAGGTGAGCGGATTGCTCGCCTTGATCTTTATAGGAGACGCCGTAAGAAGCTAGGCAACCTTGCTCCACATCCCCAGGGTAGACGCCAAAGACGGGGATGTTTTTTTGTATGGCGAGATCAACAATCTGCTTCGTGCTGGTCTCTAAAAAAAAAGCCTGGCAAAAGGAGAGCGGCTTCGATCCGGTCCTGGGACATTTGTCCGATCACCTGTGCGCCTTCTTCCGGGGTGGATACAGTATACGTGTTAATGGTCAGGGCGAATTTTTCGGCTACGTCATGAATGCTCTTTTGTGTCTCGACGAAAAAAGGCACCCGGGTATCCCCTAAAACGGCTACCTTGTGTACAGACGGGAGGAGGCGGTGGAGAAGTTCCAGGCGTTTAGGGGTTAGTTCCAGGTGGTAGTTATTCAGTCCTGTAATGTTTCCGCCCGGATGGGCGGTACTGCCAACCAAGCCCAGCTCGGTCGGGGAAAGCGCCCCCAGAAAAACCACGGGTAAGGGGGAAGACATTTTGGCCGTCAGGGTTTTAAGGGATTGCGCTTCAACTGCTCCGGCGGCCACAAGGACGTTTGGCCGGGCCTCAATCAGGTTGGCGGCCAGTACCGGCAGTTTAGCCAGATCGTTTTGGGCATTGAGGACTTGATAGGTGATATCTTCCTCGTTCTCATAGCCCAGCGTTTTAAGACCTGACTCCAGACCTTCAATTTTCGCCTGGCGCAAGTCATTGGCTAGGAGGATGCCGATTTTGGTGAGAGGGGGCTTTTTAACCGGGGTTGAGGAGAGAAGGGTGAGAAGCAAAAGGGAAACCAGCAAGATGCTCCCAACGACCCAGACCGTTTTTTTCATTCCATCCACCTCCTGGCTCTATCACGTGCGGATAATACAGTGCTATTCATGAGTTTATCACAGAAAAAGGAAAAAAGACAAACAGCTTCTTAACGACAAAGACGGCTCTTTCCCGAAAAGAGCCGTCTTTTCCTATCTATAACAAGACCATGAGCCCTTTTACTTGGAGAGGGCCTCCTTCTGGTAAAGGTCTGGCGCGGATTTGGCCTTGAGCAGGCCGTAGACCGGCAGGATCCGGAAGGCCAGGTAAAGAATCGTCAATTCTGCGATGGCAAATAGGGTGATAAAGACAAGGTGCTTGGGATCCACGGTATAAGGGTTCAAGGTGTCTCCACTTAACGGGACCTGCTGGCCGCCAATGACGAAGTTGATGCGCATGGCGATAACCCCGATTAAGGTCAAGAAAGAGGCGATGGAGATCCAGCCCAAAGAACGCTGGGTCCTCGGCAGGAGCATGAGCACAAAGGGAATGAGCAATCCGAGGCCCACTTCCACGCCGAGGAACATCGTGCGGTGGCTGCCGTAGAGGAAAAGTTGAGCCGCAAAGTGGCCGGCCGCACTGGTAAAGTAAAGCATGATAAAGTCGATAACCATGAGGGTGGCATCGACCACGATGAACCACATCATGAGTTGGGCGATGTCTAGGATTAAAGCCTTTCGCTCCGGCGTGAGCGAGCGCTCCGGAGACAGGAAGCGTTGAGTAAACATGAGGACTAGAATTAAAAGGCCAGTTCCGGAAACCATAGCGGACATAAGGAAGATGAGGGGCATAAGGCCAGTGTGCCAAAGGGCCCGGGACTGAATATCCGCGAGGATAAACCCGGTGTAGCCGTGTACCATCAAAGCCAGCGGCACGCCCAGGGTCCCCAGGAATTTGGCAATTTTGGTGTCTTTGGCCAAAGCGGCCTCGGAGAGATCCGTTTTACCAAACGTGAGCAGCTTATACAGGCTCTGGCGGAAGCCGGTTAGTTCTTTGGCTCCTTTAGCCAGATCTTTACGGAAGAGGAACCAGCCGTAGATCAGGCTGTTTAAAGGGTACAGGGTCAAGAGGAAAGTTCCATAAGAGATCGCCGAGTGGAGGTTCAGCCGGAAAAAGAGGGTGTAGAACCGCTGGGGCTGCTCAAGGTCGGCGATGAGGTGCAGGGGGGCGATGGCTAATAGAGATACGGCCATGACAACCCCGGCTTTGGCGATCGGCTTATATTTTTGGATGCCGAATACCGTTCCTAAACTGGAGAGGACAAAGGAACCGGCACTCAAGCCCGTGTAAAAGAAATAAATGGCAATCAGAACGCCGAGTTGCACCGGGTGGACTATATTGGCGATATAGGTAACATTGCTGACCATCCTATTTCTCTCCTTTCTCCAGTTTGTCATAGCGTGCGCCCATGATATTCTGGTCGGCGCCGATGTAGAAGACATAGGGTTCGGTGTTCATTTCGGGCTTTAAGACCTGCACAGGGTTATTGGCGACGAGCTTGGCCACCAGGCTTTCCGGGTCGTTGATGTCTCCGAAGACCCTGGCTCCGCCTACGCAGGTGGTTACACAGGCAGGAAGCAGTCCTTCCTGGATGCGGTGATAGCAAAAGGTGCATTTCTCTGCGGTCTTGCGAATCGGGTTCAAAAAGCGGGCATCGTAGGGACAAGCGGTCATACAGTATTTGCAGCCGATGCAATGGTCATAGTCGATAAGGATCGCGCCGTCCTCCGTGCGGTACGTCGCCTGGACTGGGCAGGCGGCCAAACAGGGGGCATTGTCACAGTGGTTGCACAGGCGAGGCAGGCGGAAACGGGTCACTTCAGGGTAATCGCCTTTTTCGATTTCTTTTACCCAACTGCGGAAAACGCCTTCGGGCACGTTGTTCTCAATCTTGCAGGAGACGGTGCAGGCATTGCACCCAACGCATCGGCGAAGGTCAATGACCATCGCCCAGCGTTTCTTCTTTTCAGCCATAGTTGCCACTCCTTTCAGTCGAAGTTCGAGGTTCAAGCTTCATGTTCAAATTTGGTATTTCTCAAAATGGTTTGAGGTTCAAGGGAAGCCCCCTAATTTTCTGAAGCTTGGCTCCCCTTAGTTCTCTTTAGTAATGCTGCCGCTTTCACTCAGGAACACGGCGTCTTCCCGGCAGACGTCTTGGGCCAGCTGAGCGAAATAGAGGTAGTATCCGGATTGCTCAATTCGGCTGAGGTCAGAGCAGAGAAGAGGGAGCCAGCGGTTGAGGTGCTTATCCAGGAATTCTTGTTCCAAGCGGAACACTCCGTTGGTGGATAGGCCGTGTTGGCGCTGCTTTTCTTCCAGACGGCAAAGGTAAGCTATAAATGAAAGCTCGAAACCAATGTGATCTGGCAGGTTCAGCTGGCGCAGGGGTTCAAAAATGGCCAGGCTTTCCGGCTGAAACTCTGTTCGCTCGTAGAGGGTACCTACCTCTACGGTTTCGTTTCCCCAGAAGGACCCGAACTTGGTTTTCTTGCCTTCCTGTCGCAAAGCCCCCAGGATGGACGACTCAAAGGGCGGGATAAAGCGGCCGGAGACGGGGACGAAGAAAAGGTCGTAATATTCCTGGGTGAGGCTGCCTAACTCCGGGTCATCAGGGGCAATCCTATCCAGAAGCGCCTGGGCTGACTCATCCCGGCTGACTGCGGCCCAAGCTTGCAGGTTCCTCAGGATTTCCTGAGAAGGCTCCTTGAGAAAAATCCCGGCCAGGAATTCGTAGGCTTGAGCACGACCGTTTGCATCCGGCATGCTTTCAGAATTCACCGTAACGGTATTCGTAGGAAGCGTTGCTCCTGTGTTCAGAGTTTTGCTTGAAAGCATTGTCTTGCTCCTTTCTGATTCCAATGGTACCCATTTGCTCACCAGGGCGTCGCAGAGCACCATAAGGATCCATTAGCTGAGCTTCACCAGGCGGGCCTTGGTGGAGTTGCGGTCGGTCGAGCCGCCGACCCAATCGGTCAGCGGGTGAGAAGTCTTCAGGCTGGGGTCGCGCAGGGTGATAAGGTTCAGGAGCACCCCTTGACCCAGGGTGGGATCCCCGGATACGTTTTTGCTGCCGATTTGGTAGCTTTTTGCCCCGGCTGCCCAGTGTCCGAAGCCGTACTCTACGGCGAGTGTCCCCTGGCGCACACCGCGCCGGATCTTGGCCGTGCCGGTAGCTTCCCCGGCCGGGGTGATGAGTTTTACCTGGTCTCCGTCATGGATGTCCAGTTTCGCGGCATCGGCGAGGTTGATTTCGATATAGTTGGTTTTAGCCATGTCCTGCAAGAGCGGGACATTGGAGAGATAGCCGCCGTTACGGTAACGCGGTTTGTAGGAAACGATATGGAACGGCCATTGACTGTCCGGGTACACCTGATCAAGGGTCCGCCCGTCCGCCAGGGCTGGAGGCTGCCAGACTGCTGTGCCGGGGAGATGTTCGCCGGTAAAGCTGTTGCGGGTGGTGCCGAGTTTTTCATTGTAGATGTTGATGATTTTAGAGAATTTGTTGTGCAGGACTTCTCCGTCATAGCACTTGTCATAGTCCTCAAAGCGGCCGCCACGGGCCAGGATATAGTAGACTTTTTGCCATTCTTCCGGCGTCAGGGAAGAAACGGCATAGTTTAGTTCTTGATCCAGTCCGGTCAGCTGCAGTTCTTCGGCGGAGATATTCGGAAGCGGGGTTTCGTCGAAGGCCAAGTTGGCCAGTGCTTTGAGGAAAAAATCCTCCCGGCTGTTCATGGGGGTGGGTTCTCCTTGGGTATTGGGGATGGCTTTAGGGCCCACGCCGGGGAGGTTTAAGCGCTTGCCCACTTCGATACAATAAGCCTCAAAGGACATGGGCACTCCGTCCGTGGTCTTGCCGACGAGGGGCTCGACGACTGGGCGGCGGGCGCCGTTCACTTTCGTGAGGATCAGGTTCCAGACCGTGGGGACACCCCAGCTTTCATAGAAGGTCGTATCCGGGATGATATAGTCCGCATACATGCTGGAGTCGCCCATCAGGACATCCACGGAGATGATGAGTGGGATGTTCTTCGGGTCTTGGACGTAGTTTTCCACATCCTTTTGAAAGAGACCGGGTGTGGAATAAAAGGGGTTGGCCATCCACATCATAAGGATTTTGGCGGTATAAGGATAACCTGCCATCATGGAGGGGATGACATTGCCCACCATAGAGTCAGCGAGGGGGCTCCAGGGGAGAGTCGCCGGGTAGGGGTTCTGGCCGCTTGCCTTTTTCTTTTTGAATTCCGGCGTGTCTTCGTAGCGGCGTCCTTCCCGACTGAGCTTGAAGCCCTGGGGCTTGACCATGCCGGGGAAGGAGACCAGGTCGTAGCGGGCGCCTTTGTCAATGGCCAGGTACCCGCCGCCGCTCTTGGTGGAACCGCCTTTGCGGTTGATGTTGCCCACGAGGGCGTTCAGCATTATAACAGCCAGGGAGCTATAGAAGCCGTTGGCATGCATGGCCACTCCGCCATGGTGGTCGGTGGCCGCTTTGGTCCCATGGTTGAAAAACTCCTTAGCTAAGGAGAGGAGTTTGGTTTCAGCAAGCCCGGTGGCTTCCGCGTACTGGTTAAAGGTATAGCGGTTGGCTTCTTCCATAAGGAGTTGGAGGGAGGTTTTCACTAGGACATCCGTGCCGCCCACATTGAGCTTCCCGCTGTAAAGGATCGTGCCTTCCTCGCTTTGGCTGTAGAGCATGGGCTTGCCGCTTGCCGTATCGATGACGACATAGTCGGGCGTAGGCACGGGGGCCGGACCACCGCCTGCAGGGGCTTGGGCTGCCGGGGCTGAGGAGGAGCTTAAGCCGATCTGCTCGGCCCGCAGGAATTTGCCGAAGTCCGGGTGGTCTGGTTCTTGGATGACGAGATAAGTGGCATTCGTCCAGGACGGGTTTTTGCGCTTGGCAGCTGCTTCTTTGCTGGGCGCGGAAAGGTAGGCTTCATTGATTTTCTTCTGCTCAAAAGCCCAGCGCACCATGGCCATGGCCATGGCACCGTCTGAGCCGGGGCGGATGGGCACCCAGGAGGATTCGGCGCTGTCCGGGGAGGTGTACATCCCGTTTTGCAGCACCGGGTCGATGAGCACCGCTTTCATGCCGTTGTTGGCTTGGGCCAGGGCAGATTTACGGGCCATCGGCTGGAAAGGCGCTCCCGCTTGGCCGGGGGCGTTGCCGAAGAACATGACGAACTCAGAGCCCATGTAGTCCGCTTTCATGTGCGGCTTTTTATCCCAGCTATCCAGGAAGGATAGGAAGGCGATGCGGCGGCTGCCGCCACAGATCCCGCCATGGCCGTAAAAATTGGGCGAGCCGAAGGATTTGGTGACAAAGCGGGTGGCAAATTCTGTACGCCCGTCATCCCGACCGCCGATAAAGACGAATTGGTTGGCTTTCGGGCCCCATTCCGGTTCTTCTGGGTTAAGTGGGGTTTTTAAGTCGCGCACCTGGCGCAGCCCTTCGATTACCTGGGTCTCTCCGATTTCTTGGAAGAGCTGGCCGCCTTCGACGGTTTCCTGAACAACCTGCTCCCAGGTAATGGGCTTCCATTTTCCTTCGCCGCGCTTCCCAGCCCGTTTCAAGGGGGTGAGGATGCGGTTCGGGTCATAAACGATTTGGAAAGCAGAATTACCCCGCTGGCAGACGGTGGCCCGTTCGATATGTCCGAGCTCCTGGTACTGTCCTAGGGATTTAAAGGATTCCGCAAGCGGAGTGTTGTAAGGAAGGTGCGGTTCGGCGTTGCTGGGGTGGTAAGGATTACCAAGAACCCGCATGATTTTTCCGGTCTTCTTGTTGATTTTCACGCGGTTGCCGCAGTTGCTCCAACATCCTAAGCAAACACTGTTGCGTAAAATAATGTCTGGGTTCAACTCCACTTTGCCCGTTTTCGGGTCGATGCGCATCTCCACGGGAAGTGCGTCATGGTCATAGGGCGTGGAGCTGGTCATTTTCTCGTCAGCCAGAGCGGCGGGAATGATTGAATCAAGACCGAGGCCGAGCGCGGAAATGGTTCCGACGGTCACGACTGACTTAATGAAATCGCGTCTGTTCATTGTGCTGCTCCTTTCTGCGTGTTAACGGATTACACCTAATTTAAAAGAAGAATACAATTAAAAGATGAAATTAAAGGATGAATCTTGAAAAGGTGAGATTGAAATTTTCTGTGTCGAGAAATTATATTGCAAAAGTGGTGCCAAAGATGAAAAGGGGAAGAAAAGCGAGTAAAAAAATAGAAAAACCCGAAAAATCGGGGTCTTGGACGATATTGGGCAGAATCGGCACTGGGATTTGTGCCAAAATGTCATGCTTAGGGAGAGTGACATTTTGGCACAACGTGACATTATGGCATGGTCGCTGGTACGGTAAGGTTTTAGACGGCTGTAAACGTTCCGCTCCATTCAGCGTGCAGGGGGCGGTGAGTGGACAGGTAGGTTCGCATAGCTTCAACGATCTTGTAGGGGGTGTCCTGCCCACATGTCTTCAAATCTTATAATTCTTTATTTATTAAAGATAAATAGGGAGTCTCGGAAAGTGGGATTTTGCTTTTCAAAAGTCTTCCATTTGCAATTCCTGAAGCGGTATTCCAAATGACAATGATAAAGCATACCCACAAAATGCTTAATTGTACTGTACTTGCAACTACAAAAAAATTGCTTCCAGTAAGTTTCTCTAAAGCATAAGTTCCATTAGTAAAGCTTCCAATAGGAAACACATAACTCCACCAACCTAAATCGAATGGAATTCCTTCGCCGGACTTGCGCAAGTGAAGCATGGTATGCAAGGCAGACATTATGATCCACCACCAGCCCACTCCCCATAAAGATCCGGCAAAAAGCAGTGCAGTAGGGCGTAGGAGAGGGGCTAACTGTCCCAAACTCCCAGTCTGAAATGTTAAACCACAAACGGTAGACATGGCCATACCGATCGGGCCGATTTCTACCCATAAACTCGGTACTGTTTGCCCAGATAAGCGGCTATGATAGACAAGACGGAAATAGACCAGACCGCTCACCATAATAAATAAAAAGAAAGTAACTCCAAACAGGGCAATAATGAAAAAAGTCATGGGTGTTTGCAGAGAACCGGCATAAGGCAGCAAATTTACACCACTTGCTGCAGCAACAATGGGCGGAACGACGGGAATCAACCAACTGGCTAAAGCATCCTCTGGTTTTACCTCGTGCTTAACAAATAACAAAAATGGAATGGTAATGACAGAAAAACAAGAAACAGCAACTCCAATTAACCATAGAGATTTGCTGATGACCAAGGCCTGATCGAAAGGCAAAAGATGGGTTCCAACAAGAAAGTAAGCATTTCCGACTACATTGAAAGCCATAGCTAGAGCACCATAAAATATGGCGCGTGATGGATGGCGGAAATCATCAAGCGCACAATCAGTATGCAAAATCCAGCGCATAAACCAAAGTAACAGGGAAATAAGGAAAACAGCATTAACCAGAATAAAAAGTATGCTGCCAATTTGATGTTGCCAAGGTAGGGCCAAAGGGGATGTATAAGTTAAAACCGAGACAATCCCAATCCCCATAACGGTCGCAAACCAGTTGGTACCAAAGTTTTTTGTAAATGACACGATTAAATCACCTCTTAATTATTTGACTATCCAAAGCATAAGACTTAAAATAGTATAAGTAAAATCATTAGTTATTATCTGATAAATAAGGATATCTTATCAATAGCGTGTGTGTCCCAAAATACTGTAAAAATTAAGGGAGTCATATCTTTTAAAGAAGGTGATAAATTTGGACCATCGTCTCCTAACGTTTGTAACGGTAGCAGAAGAAAAAAGTTTTACCCGGGCAGCCACTGTTCTGCATATTACTCAACCAGCAGTTACACAGCATATTCAGAATTTAGAGTGTGAATTTAATGTCAGTTTATTAGAACGGGGCAAACGTTCGGTTAGCCTAACGCAAGCAGGTGAACTTGCTTTTCACCAGGCTAAGCAAATTTTGGCTCACTATAAAGAGACTAAACGCTTGCTTGATGAATTGCTTTACGGGGACAGTGGCAGTATAGTGATTAGTGCCAGTTTTACTTTTGGTGAATATATTTTGCCGTACGTTCTTCGACGATTTCAGAAATTATATCCACAAATTACCTTTATGGTCAATATCGTAAATAGTGATGAAGTCATGCATCAGGTGCAGAGTCGTGAGGCGGATATTGGTATTATTGAAACTGAATTTTCTAGTGAAAATTTAAAGGTGGTTCCTTTTGCCCAAGATACTGTTAGCTTTATAGCTGCTTCAAATCACGATTTTTATGCAGGAGAGGTACCTACTGTAGAGGAACTGGCAACGCAAACATGGATTTTACGGGAAAAGGGATCGGGAACCAGAGAAGTAGCAGAAAAGGCCCTTGAAGATCTTGACATTACTCCTGCCCATGTTCTGGAATTGGGGAGTATTCAAATTATTAAAGGAGCGGTTGAAGCCGGATTGGGCATTTCGGTTCTTTCCAATTGGACTGTTCGTAAAGAGCTTTCTTTGAACACCTTAAAGTTAGTCAATCCAGAAAGTTTATCATTGACAAGGTCGTTTTCATATGTTTATTTGCCAATAGAATGGCAAACTAAAACGATCCAATTATTTGCTAGTTGCTTAACCGAAATTTCGAGTTTCCAGCTAAAATAATGGGTTAAATAATTTTCGACATATCAAAATCTAATTAACTCGCAAAAGCTTAAGATTTCTAACTCTCTCGATCATCTGATTCACAAAGTAGTGACATTAATCTAGTTCCCAGGTTCCCAGGGTACTCCATAGAGAGCTTTTAACTCAACGGTGAGAAATACGAGGTTTTGGCTGGTGATAGCGGACAGAGGGTTGATACGCTGAAAAGGACTAAGGGGGGCAAGAAGTAGCTCCAAAGAAACGTTAGCAAAGGATAAAAAAATGGATAGGTTGGGTATTATGGGTGGAACCTTAATCTACATCCACTAAGAAAAAAGCTTGCTGGTATTGTCAGCAAGCTTTTTCAGTCACTAATACAGTTATCGATTCTTAGTTAATCTTGCCGCTGATTAACTGCTTATCCTGGCTTTTCTTTTACATCTTTAAAGAATCTTTACAATTGAATGTTATAGTCTAAAGGATACAACTAAAAAGGAGGGAAAAAGATGCAAGATGCCCTACAGGTTGGTCCTTTTCTGCTCAAGACGCAATGGTTGGTTATTACTCTTTCCGCTCTGGTGGGTTATTTCGGTATGAGATACCGCTTGAAAGCAGCTGGATATCCAGATAAACGGATTATCGAGACGATCGAAAACAGCTTAATTATTGCTCTTATGGTATGGAAATTTAGCTTGATTCTTTTCGATCCGGTAAGTGTTGTTACCAATCCTTTAGCTCTACTCTATTTTTCGGGTGGCGAGCGTGGGGTCTGGCTGGCTGCGGTAGTTGTACTCTTTTATTTTTATCATCGTGCGCAAAAGGATCAAGTTTCAGTTTGGGTTTATGGGGATTTATTAGCTGCAGGTTTTTTGGCTGCTATAGCAGCGTATCATTTAATTGACCTGTTTGGGGATAAACAGGCTTTATGGGCTGATTTAAGTGAAATTCTCATAGCTTTACTTATTTTCCGGGTAATGCTTTCTAGAAGTCAAGGGATCGCCAAGCCTAATAACTTGAATCAGATTTTGTTATGGTTTAGCCTGGGTCAAGTGGGCATTGCGTTTTTGAACCCGCTCAAACAGAATTATTGGTGGGGGTTTTCCCAAGAACAAATTCTCTATTTAATCCTTGCCACACTTTGTCTTGCCATAGATTTGTTTGCGGAGAAGAAAAGACTTAATAAGGCTAAACATTATTAAACGGCTCATTTTTTAATATCTGAGCTTAATTTGTGGATTAAGGTAGCTCATCTTAAAGATTAAAAATTGAACAGGGGTGAAGTTCGGTTGGAGAATGTCTCAGTTCTATTTGCCTTTACGGCAGGGATGTTATCGTTTTTGTCGCCGTGTGTATTTCCGTTAATTCCGGCTTATGTTGCCACTCTTACAGGTTCAACGCTTGGAAACAATAGGATAGAGGTTTCCAAACGATTGTTACTGGCCCGTTCTCTCAGCTTTATTATGGGTTTTAGTTTAATCTTTGTGATGATGGGGGCATCGGCCAGCGTATTGGGACAGATTTTCACCCATAACCGAGATATCGTCCAAAAAATAAGCGGACTCTTGATCATAATCTTTGGTTTACAGATGGCGGGAATACTAAAACTGCGTTTTCTGATGATGGAAAAACGTTGGGAAGCTAAACAAACAGGGGAAAAGAATGTTTGGCGATCCTTCATTCTGGGTATGTCATTTGGAGCTGGCTGGACACCCTGTGTCGGTTTGGCGCTTTCTTCAATTCTACTGCTGGCCGGATCTTCAACTACGGTTTATAGTGGAATGGTTATGCTTTTCGTTTATTCACTGGGTTTAGGCATCCCGTTTCTGGCAATTTCCCTAATCATCACGTATTC